>NZ_JBBXMW010000001.1:0-568311 GCF_038442325.1 Methylorubrum subtropicum
AACACGGTCTTGAAGTTGTCGTCGTGGTCGGCGGTGTTGACGAAGCCGGTGAGCGAGACGCGGCCGGGATAGGCGGTGGTGGCGTAGGTGGTCTTGGTGCCGATCTCGGTCATCACCAGCGCACCCGAGATGCGCTCGTAGCCCCAGTCGTAGCCGGACAGCACGTTGGTGTTGGGGTTCACCGTGAAGGCGCCGGCCTGGATGTAGCTCGTCGGCGAGAGCTGGTAGGCGACGTTGGCGCCCCAGACCGCGAAGAGCGGCGAGGTGAAGCCGGCGTTGAAGTAGAACAGGTCCTGGAAGCAGGAGTTGATCGAGTTGCACGGCGGCAGGCCGTAATACCGATCCGGGTGGGTGCGGCCGAGTTCGACCACGAGGCGGTCGTCGAACAGCTTCTGCTCGTAGGTGAGCAGCGACAGGCGGTTGTTGTTGGGCGTGTAGGGCGGCTGGTAGCCGACCGTGGTGTCACCGATGTCGGCGGCGTGGTTGGTGTTGCGCACCAGCCCGAAGAAGGTCTGGGTGAACTTGATCGTGCCGCCGGCGATGTTGGCGAGCCGCTGCATGTCGGCGTTCATCGAAAGGACGAAATAGGCCGAGTTCGACTGCTCGCCGCGGCGCAGGCCCGCGGTCGGGTTGGCTTGGTAGAAGTCGTAGATGTTGATGTCGAAGGTGAGCCCGCGCGCGGCCATGTCGGTGGCCCAGGGGGCGAGCGGTCCGACGCGGACGGGGTCGCCGGGCTTGGCGGCGATGGCGGGATCGGTGCGCGGCTGGGTCTGGTCGTTGAACTGGCCGACCGGCGAGGGCTGCTGCGCCTGCGCCGCCGTCCCGCTCAGCGCAAGCCCCGCGGCCAGCAGCAACCCGGTCGCTCCGCCCCTCCTTACCGATCGCGAAACCATCCGTTCCGTCCCCTGCCCGTCGCGTCGCATCGTCGTCCCCTTGTTGCGCCGGCCTCGCGCAAGACTTGGAAGATCTTGGGCGACGCCGTCCTGTGCGATGCACAAGCCGGGCTCGCCGCGATCCTCCGTTCGGCGCGAGGCCAACCGTGAGCGGTATATCGATTGATGTTGTATTTCTGGTTATAGCCTGAGGACACCACAGCCTGGGCTTGCCGGATGCGAAGTCCATTTTGGATGCATGTTGATGAAACACTACGCTGCTGCGTAATTTTTGACCAAAAGCTTCCGTAATTACTAGGCTGGCATCGATTCGGATATGCGGTCAACACCGTAGTTGGGATTTTTGGCTTTTGAGGCATCCTCCTTGCAGCGATGCCACAGGGTTACCGAGCCGCCCTACCGTGAGCGTCTCGTTGCCTTTGGAGAAAAAATCTGTCCCTTAGAGAAAATTGCTCTTGACGCAGTGCAAAATCAGGACGTAGCGTTCGGAGGCAAGATGAGTTTCGATCTCTTGCAGCATTCATCGGCAGCGCGATGAAATTCCAGGCATTTGCCCCAAAATCGAGGTGACGGACATGGACCTCACGCGTCGCAATCTCTTGAAGCGGTCTTCGCTCGCGGCGGCGGCGATCGCCGCGCCGCATTTGTGGCTGCCGACCGCTCGCGAGGCCTGGGGCGCGACGCTGAAGAAGGGTGAGCCGATCAAGGTCGGGCTGCTGTTCTCGCTCACGGGCCAGCTCGCGGTCCCGGAGGAAGATTCCACCCTGGTGATGCAGTACGCGATCGACGAGATCAACAAGAACGGCGGCATCGCCGGCCATCCGATCCAGCCGGTGATCGTCGATGCCAAGTCCGACTTCAACGTCTACTCGGAAAAGGCAAAGGAACTCATCATCCGCGAGAAGGTGATCGCCCTGTTCGGCTGCTACACCTCGGCGAGCCGCAAGGCGATCCTGCCGGTGGTGATGTCGCAGAACAGCCTGCTCTACTATCCGACCTGCTACGAGGGTGCGGAATGCACCCAGAACACGATCTGCACCGGTCCGCTGGCGAACCAGCACTCGAAGGACCTGATCCCGTACATGGTCAAGAACTTCGGCAAGAAGGTCTTCTTCGTCGGCTCGAACTACGTCTGGCCGAAGGAGTCGAACAAGAACGCCAAGATCTGGTTGCAGGAGGCCGGCGGCGAACTGCTCGGCGAGGAATACATCCCGCTCGGCAGCTCCGAGTTCGGGCCCGTGCTCGGCAAGATCCGCGACGCCAAGCCGAACTTCATCTTCTCGACCGTGGTCGGTGCTTCCGACATCGCGTTCCACAAGCAGTTCAAGCAGGAGGGCTTCAAGGTCGATTCGATGCCGATCGCATCGTTGACCACCGGCGAGATCGAGACCAAGGCGATGGGCCCCGAATTCGGCGCCGGCCACTTCCTCTCGGCACCGTATTTCCAGACGCTCGACAACCCGACCAATCAGAAGTTCGTCGAAAACTTCCTCAAGAGCAAGTACGGCAAGAACGGCTCCACCCATTACAACATGGAGGAGACCTACCTCTCGGCCTACGTGTTCAAGGCCGGGCTCGAAGCCGCGATCAAGAAGACCGGCAACGTCGAGGAGGTCACCTCGCGCATGATCCGCGACGTCAGCGGCGGCGTGCGGGTCGAGGACGCGGTCTCGCCCGAGGGCCTGATCTGGATCGACGGCGACAACTTCAACACGTGGCTGAAGCCCAAGATCGGCCAGTGCCAAGCCGACGGCAGCTTCAAGGTCGTCTCGCAGGCCGCGGAGCACGTCGCGCCCGACCCGTACTCGATCTACCCGAATGCCGGGAAATGCACCGCCGCCGGCCTCGTCGCCCCGGACGGCAAGAACCGCAAGAACGTCATCTGACGCCCTTCCGCGCCCTCAACCGGCCGCGGGCGATCCGCGACCGGGCCGCATCCGACGGAGGCCCCGTGACGTCTCTCGACATCGCCCCATTCGCCAACGCGCTGGTGCTCGGCGCCAGCATCGCCAGCATCTGGCTCATCGCCGCGATCGGTCTGACGATCATCTACGGCACCGTCGGGGTCATCAACATGGCCCATGGCGAGTTCATCATGCTGGGCGCCTACACCTCCTACGCCCTGCAATCCTTCCTCGGCCTGCCGTTCCTGCTGTGCCTGCCCGCCTCGTTCGCGGTGGTGGCGCTGGTGGGGCTCGCCATCGAGCGCGGGCTGATCCGGTATCTCTACAACCGCCCGCTCGACACCTTGCTCGCCACCTGGGGCGTTTCGCTGGTGCTGATGCAGGGCGTGCGGCTGATCTTCGGCTCGGACCCGAAATACATCGCCGTGCCGGAAATCTTCCAGAGCAACGTCGAGGTGGGCTTCGCCAGCCTGTCGGTGTTCCGCCTCGTCGTCATCGGTGTCACCGCGCTGGTCGTCGCGGCGACCGCGTGGCTGTTCTACCGCACCCGCTTCGGCATGCAGGTGCGCGCCGTCATGCAGAACAAGGAGATGGCCGCCTCCTTCGGCATCAACGCCGACCGGGTCTACATGACGACCTTCGCCATCGGCGCCGGGCTCGCGGGGCTCGCCGGCTCCCTGTTCGGGGTGCTCGCCATCGTCCTGCCGACCATGGGCACGGCCTACGTGGTGCAGGCCTTCCTCGTCGTGGTGGTCGGCGGCGGTACGCTGCTCGGCAGCGTCGCAGCGGCGGGGCTGACGGGCGAACTCCAGTCGGTCTTCGCCTTCCTGACCAACGACACCTTCGCCCGCTTCCTCCTCTACGTGCTGATCGTCGTGTTCCTGCGCTTCCGCCCGCGCGGCCTGTTCGCGGTCGCCAAAGCCCGCCGATGAGGCAATCGCACCCAGCTGAGCCGCGCCCCGGCTCCCACCCGTCCTCGCCGTCCGAAGAGTGTCTTGTCCGATGACGACGAAGCAGAACCTCTACCACAGCAAGCCGGCGCAATGGGCGGTCTACGGCCTGTTCTTTGCCGCCATCGCCCTGATCCCGGTCTTCGTCACCGACGGCTTCCTGCTCAACCAGTTCGCCGTCTACGGCATCTACGGCATGCTGGCGCTCTCGATCAGCCTGTGCTGGGGTTTTGGGGGCATCCTCAATCTCGGCCAGGGCATCGCCTTCGGGCTCGCTGCCTACGGCATGGCGATGACCATGCAGATGCAGTCGCAGGATCCGGACTCGAACCCGATCCCGCCGTTCATGCTCAACAACAGCCTCGAGCACCTGCCCTGGTTCTGGCAGCCGTTCTGGAGCACGGGCGGCGGCATTCTCCTGGCGCTCGTCGTGCCGACGCTGTTCTACGTCGTGTTCGGCACGCTGATGTTCCGCGCCCGGGTCTCGGGGCCGTTCTTTGCGATCATGTCGCTGGCGATGCTCTCGGCCTTCGCCACGCTGATCCTCGACATGCAGCCCTACACCAACGGGGCCAACGGAATCTCGCCGCCCGCGCCCTTGAGCCTGTTCGGCACCGACCTCGACCCTTACGGGACGACCGCCTACTGGATCGTCTGCGGCGGGCTCGTCGCCGTCACGGTCGGGGCGAAGCTCCTGACGCAGAGCAAGTTCGGCCTCGTGGTGCAGGCGCTGCGCGGCGACCCCGAGCGGGTGCGCTTCCTCGGCTACAACGTCGCCCTCTACGAGACCTGCATCTACGCGATCTCCGGCTTCATCGCCGCGCTCGCGGGCTGCCTGTGGGTGATGCTGATCCAGTACGTCTCGCCGGCGCAGCTCGACACCACCTTCAGCATCGGCATGGTGATCTGGGCCGGGATCGGCGGGCGGCTGTCGCTGCTCGGCGCGATCCTCGGCGCCTTCCTGATCCAGGGCGGCCAGAGCTATCTCGGCGACCAGTTCCTGGCGACCTGGCTGCTCATGCTCGGCGCCTTCTTCATCGTCGTCGTGCGCTTCCTGCCGAAGGGGCTCGCCGGCCTCCTCGAGATGATCCTGGGCAGCATCGCGCGCCAGCCCGCCAAGCACGCCCGGCCCGAGCCCGCCGGGCTGCCGGCGGCGGGCGAGTGAGGGAGGGACCTATGGGCGTTCTCGAAATCCGCGACCTGCACAAGAGCTTCGGCGGCACCAAGGTCATCAACGGCTTCAGCCTGGAGGTGACCGAACTGACCCTGTGCTGCCTCGTCGGCCCCAACGGCGCCGGCAAGACCACGACGATGGACCTGATCACCGGGCGCCAGAAGCCCACCTCCGGCACCATCACGCTGCGCGGCGACAACATCACCGCGCTCTCCGAGCACGAGATCGCCCAGCGCGGAATCGGCCGGAAGTTCCAGGTTCCGGCCGTGTTCCGCGAACTCAGCGTGCGCCAGAACTTCGAGGTGGCCTATTCCCGCGAGGTCAACCCGTTCCGCAACATGCTGCGGCGGCGCCCGCCCGGCTTCTCGGCCAAGCTTGACGAGGTGGTGAGCCTGACCGGCCTCAAGGACCGCCTCGATGTCGAGGCCGGCTTCCTCTCCCACGGCGAGACGCAGTGGCTCGAAATCGGCATGGTGCTGATGCAGAACCCGGCGATCCTGCTGCTCGACGAGCCGGTGGCCGGCATGACCGAGGCCGAGATCGAGAAGACCATCGTCTTCCTCAACCGGCTCAAGCGCACCAACACCCTCATCGTGGTCGAGCACGACATGGGCTTCGTCCGGCAGATCGCCGACGTCGTCACCGTCATGCACATGGGCGCCTTCCTGGCGCATGGAAAACTCAGCGAGATCGAGGCCGACCCGCGGGTGCGCGAGGTCTATCTCGGCGAGCCGGAGGTCTGACGATGCTGCTCGCCCTCGACCGCGTGACCTCCTATTACGGCAAGACCCCGATCCTGAAGGATCTCGGCTTCGGCCTGCCCGAGGGGCAGTGCCTGTGCGTGCTCGGGCGCAACGGCGTGGGCAAGACCACGCTCTTGCGCACCATCATGGGCCTGACCGACCGCACCTCCGGCGAGATCCGCATCGGCGGCGACCCCATCGGGACGGCGCCGACCCATGCGCGGGCCAAGTACGGCCTCGGCTACATCCCGCAGGGGCGCCAGATCCTGCCGCACTTCACGGTGAAGGAGAACATCCTGCTCGGCACCTTCGCCCGCACCGACGGGCGCCGGGACGTGCCGGAGCTGTGCCTCTCCCTGTTCCCCTACCTCGCGCAGAACCTCCACCGGAAGGCCGGGCTGCTGTCCGGCGGCCAGCAGCAGCAGCTCGCCATCGCGCGCGCACTCGCCACCAACCCGCGCATCCTGCTCCTCGACGAGCCGACCGAGGGCATCCAGCCCAACATCGTCGCCGAGATCGGCCAGACGCTGGGGCGGCTCAACAAGGAATTCGGCATCACGCTGATCCTCACCGAGCAGCACATCAAGGTCGCCCGCAAGCTCGGCGACGCCTTCCTGATGATGGAGAACGGCCGCATCGTCGCCCGCGGCCCCATCGGCGAGATGACCGACGAGCTGATCGAACGGCACATGACGATCTGAACGGGCCGTGCACGATCAGCCCCAGCGTAAAAAACGTTTCTTGAGAAGAATAACAGACTTGACCGGCGATCCGGATCGGACATAAAGTCAATCATTGAGCGAGAGATCCGAATTATGGCCGACTATTTCGAATGGAACGGACCTTAAGAGACTTTCCTAAACTTCTCAGCGGAGCGGCGTTGCTCCGCCGGAACGGGTCGCCCGCCGAGAAAATCCCGGCGGTCTGCGCGCGCCCGCAACCCTGCCCGGCCGCAATGAGGCGGCCCGCGATCACGAGGAGCGACGACGATGGAACCGATCCCGAGGAAGGGCACGCCCGAGCGCGAGCGCCTGATCGCGGCGCACAAGGCCTGCATGGATTCGATGAAGGGGGTCGCCGGCAACTCGGTGCTGCTGTGCGAGACGCCGGGCGACACCACGGTGGTGACCGGCGGCGTCCATGCCGACCCGGTGCTCAAGCGGGTGCTGCTGCGCATGCGCGGCGAGAGCCCGAAGGGCAAGCTGATCGTGATCTGCACGCGGGTCGACGCCGAGTGGCGGATCGCCCGGCTGTCCGGCATCCGCGGCGTGCCGCCGGTCTTCGTCGACGACACGGTCTACACCGACGAGCAGGAGATCCAGCACGCGATCTTCCTCATGCGCCTCGACGAACTCTCCGAGAATTACGGCTTCCCGGAAGACTACCACGAGGGCTGGAAGCGCAAGGACGACAACTGGCCGATCACCTGAGGCGGCCAGGCTGAAGTCGATCAGCGGGCGGCTCATCAGGCCGCCCGGCGCCCCCGCGCAACGACGCGCGAGAGCGGGCGCGGACCAGAGACGTTCCCCGAAGGATTGACCCGATGACCACCATGAGGCTGACCGGCTACGCCGACAAGTTCGGCGTGCATCCCGGCGATACGATCCAGTTCTACGTCAATTGCGACGGCCCGGCCGAGTACGAGGTCGAGATCGTCCAGATGATCAACGGCGACACCAACCCGCGCGGGCCGGGCTACATCGACAAGCCGGTCGAGGCCGCGGTCAACGGCACCTACACGGGCCGGAAGCAGATCATCCACGGCGGCTCCTACGCCTACGTGCCGGACGCCAAGCCCTTCCACGTCGAGAGCTTCACGCTCCAGTGCTGGATCTGGCCGACGGCGCCCAAGACCCATCCGCGCTACTGGAAGCACGGGGCGCAGGGGCTCGTGACCAAATGGTCGAACGAGTGCGGCTACGGCCTCTTCATCGGCGAGGACGGCTGCCTCGAACTGCGCATCAACGAGCACCGGATCACCACTGGCGTGCCGCTGCGCGACCATGCCTGGCATTTCTGCGCCGCGACCTTCGACGCGGCGACCGGCCTCGTCACGCTCTACCACGAGCCGCAGGTGGTCTACGCCCTCGATCCCGAGATCGCCCCGGTCGAGGCGCGGCTGAACCTCGCCATCGCCCACGCCCCCGTGCCCGTGGCGCTCGGTGCCTATGTCGAGCGGGTGGCCCCCGACGATCCGCTGGCCGCCTCCTCGAAGCCGGCCGGAATGGTCTTTGCCGGCAAGTATAATGGCAAGATCGACAGCCCGCGCATCTGTAACCGGGCGCTCTCGCGCGCCGAGATCGAAACGATGAAGGCCGGCGCCCAGCCCGGCCTGACCGAGCGGCGCAATGCCGGCCCGACCGGCAAGCTCTCCGAGTGCATCGTCGCCGCCTGGAATTTCTCCGTCGGCATCGACACGCTGACTTGTAAGGACGAGGGCCCGTACCGCTTCGACGCCACGCTGGTGAACTGCCCCAACCGCGGCATGACCGGCCATAACTGGTCGGGCCAGAACTTCGACTGGAAGCACGCGCCGGGGGAATACGGCGCCATCAGCTTCCACGACGACGACGTGGACGATGCCCGCTGGGTCTCCGATTTCGCGTGGAGCGTGCCGGAGACCGGCGTGAAGAGCCGCTTCTACGCCGCCAAGCTGACGACGGCGGACGGCGACGAGGAGTTCATCCCGTTCTGGGTGGTGCCGCGCATCGGCCAGGAGACCGCCAAGATCGCCGTGATGGTGCCGACGATCAGTTACATGGCCTACGCCAACGAGCACGTGGCCTGCAACGCGGGCGGGGCGGAACTGTTCATCTACCGCGTGCCGATCATGCAGCAGCAGAACATGTTCCTGTCCGAGCATCGCGAATACGGCGGCTCGATCTACGACACCCACACCGACGGTACCGGCATCTCGATCTCGTCGCGCCTGCGGCCGATCCTGTCGATCCGGCCGAAATACGACCACTTCCTCGCCCAGGCGCCGTGGCAATACCCGGCCGACCTGCACCTGATCTACTGGCTGGAGACGATGGGCTACGAGTACGACGTCTTCACCGACGAGGACATCACCTACGACGGGCTCGCGCGCATCGAGAATTACAACGTCGTCATCACCGGCTCGCACCCGGAGCACAATTCCGGCACCCAGCTCGACGCGCTCCACAACTACACCCAGCGCGGCGGCCGGCTGATGTATATGGGCGCCGACGCGTGGTACTGGGTCCACTCGTACCATCCGGGCTACGAGGACAAGGGGCGCGGCGTCGTCACCGAGATGCGCCGCTGCGAATCCGGCATCCGCACGTGGCGGGCCGATCCGGGCGAGTACTACCATCAGGGCACGGGCGAACTCGGCGGCATGTGGCGCTTCCGCGGGCGCTACCTGCATTCGGTGGCCGGCGTCGGCATGTCGTCGGAAGGCTTCGACGTATCGAGCTACTTCTCCCGTACGCCGGACAGTCTCGACACCCGCGTCTCGTGGGCGTTCGAGGGCATCACCTACGACGAGAAGCTCGGCAATTTCGGCCTCGTCGGCGGCGGCGCGGCGGGGCTCGAACTCGACATCGTCGACACCATGCTGGGCTCGCCCCCGCACACCCTGACGGTGGCGACCTCGGCCGGGCGGCACACGGAGGCCTATCTCCTCGTCATGGAGGATTTCGGCTTCAACCAGCAGGGGCTCGACGGCACCACCCATCCGCGGGTGCGCGGCGACATCGCCTATCACGAGACGCCGAACGGCGGCGCCTGCTTCGCCTTCTCGTCGATCGCCTATTGCGGCTCGCTCCCCTGGAACAACGGCGACAACAACATCTCGCGGCTGACCAAGAACGTGCTCGACCGCTTCGCCATGGACGGCCCACTGCCGGCGGCTCCCCAGAGCGCAATCAAGCATCGCGGCCGGGCCGATTACGATCCGAGCCCGATGGAGCACCGCAGCCGCCGGGAGCGCGACGAGCCGCTGCCCGCCTGACCGCTCGCCCCCGCTCCGGCGGGGGCCGCCCGGACGCTTCGCCCTCTCGTTCCTCGGGCGGAGCCGCGGTGGCAGTGCCGACGCCCCCCGAGGCGCTGCCACCGTCCCCTCGCTCGCCAGGATGAGCCGATGGCGCTTGCAGCCCCCCTTGCCGCTTCTTCCGGCTTCGTGCCGGACCGCCCCGATCTCGGCCACCGCGCCGAGGGACGGGACCTCGCCGATCCGGCTTTCTTCGAAAGCAGCCTCGACCCGACGGCCCCGCGCCTGCTGCCGCCCGCCGCCTATCGCGCGCTGGCGTTTGCCGAACTCGAGGACGACGCGGTCTGGACCCGCGCGTGGCTCGCGATCGGGCTCGCCGCCGAGATTCCGTCGCCCGGCGACCTCCTGCCCTTCACCGCCGGCCATCACGGCCTGCATGTCCAGCGGGACGAGGCGGGGGGGCTCATCGGGCGCTTCAACAAGGCTCAGCACGGCGGCTGCCGGGCGGTGCCACTGCAATGCCGCACCGGCACGAAGACCCGCTGCTCCTTCACCGCCTGCGGCTACAGCCGCGACGGAACCGTACTGCCGGCAGGGCGCGACGGCCTGAGCCCGGCGATGCACCAGTATCTCGGCCTGCGCCCGGAGCGGCTGCTGCCGGTGGCGGTCCGCGCCTGGGGTCCGCTCGTCCGGATCAACCTCGATTCCGAGGCGGAGCCGCCCGAGGCCGCACCGCGCGGGCTCGCCGCGCTCGCCAACGAGACCCGGCGAGCGGAGTTCGCCGCGAACTGGAAGCTCGCCGCCCAGGCCCTGGCCGAGGGCACGCCCCGCGCGGAGGGCCCGCACAGCCTGGACCTGACCGGGCGGCTCGCCACGGGCGAGGCTGCGGCCATCACCCTGCACTTCCCCAACCTCGTCCTGATCGCGTCGGGCTCCGAGACCTGCGCGATCATGCTCCAGCCGACCGCCCTCGGGCAGACGCTGCTGCGCATCGGCCTGCTCGGACCGGAGGGCGCGGCAACGTCCAACCTCGAAGCGTCCGACCTCGAAGTGTCCTGGGCGGCGTGGCGGGCCGAGATCGCTGCCCGGCTCGCCCCGGCCGTCGCGGTGCAGGCCGCGCTCGGCGTCCTTGCCTCCCCGCCCGCCGCCGACGCCGCCGGCCTCTGGCTCCAGCAGCGCATCGCCGAGCGCGTCGGCGCGCGCCCGGTGCCGACGCAGACCCAACCCCTCTACGCCACGGCCCAGGGCCGCGACTGCTGATTGTGCGGGAGACCCCCATGAGCGTTGCCATGCCCCTTGCCCAGACCATCGCGCCCGTACCCACCCTCGCGGAGGGCGTCGCGGCGTTCCAGGCCCGCGCCTACGACCGGGCGCTGGCGGTGTTCCGGCCGCTCGCGGAGGCGGGCGACCCCGAGGCGCAGGCGTGGCTCGGCGCCCTCCATGCGGGCGGGACCGGCGTGCCGGCCTCCCTGCCGCAGGCCTTCGCGTGGTATCGCCGGGCAGCCGAGCAGGGCCACGGCCCGGCCGCGACCAATGTCGGCGCCATGCTGGCGATGGGCCAGGGCGTGGCGCAGGACCGGGCCGAGGGCGCGCGCTGGCTGGAGCGCGCGGCGGCGGGCGGCGACGCCATGGCGGCCTACAACCTCGCCACGCTGCTCGCTAAGGGCGAGGGCCTTCCCGCCGACCCGGCGCGCGCCGCCGCCCTCTACCGGAGCGCGGCGGAGGCCGGGCACTACCCGTCCCAGGCTCGGCTCGGCCATCTCTACGCCCACGGCATCGGCGTCGCGCGCGACCGGGTCGAGGCCTTCGCGTGGCTCTCGCTCGCCGCCGGCCACGGCGTCGGCACGGCGCTGACCGCGCTGGAAGCGGTCATCGCCGAGATGTCGGCGGACGAGAAGCGCCAGGGCGCCGCCCGCGCACAGGCCCGGCGCACCGAGCCCGGCCGCCTCGCGCCGATCCCGGCCTGAGCGGGGCTCTCGCGATGACCGCCTATAGCGTCCAGCAGATCAAGTTCGAGTTCATCAGCTACGTGAAGGAGTTCGGCGCCGATTTTTCGGATTGGTCGGTCGGCGTCTGTGACGACGCGCCCGCCGCCCTGTTCGGCGAGCACGGCATCGACCGGACCCGCGACATCTGGCTGTGGAAGCCCGCGGTCTCGGCCCAAGCAGCCGCGATGGTGCGCGACTGGATCTGCGGCCGCCAGGGCGCGGCGGCGCTTCCGGGCGAGGGCCGCCACGTCTTCCTGTTTCGGCGGGCCGGGTGAGGCTCGGCCCGCGAGCCGGTCGTGAGGAGGGCTGGATCGGCGGGAGGCCGCGCGCTCACAGCCGCCGCAGCCAGCGCGCCCAGTCCGAGTGGTGGAACTGGGTGCGGGCGCGCATGTGCTTCCACGTGCCGTACTTGTAGAAATCGAAATCGAGCGTCGAAACCGCCTCCTGGATCATCGCCCAGGTGGCCCATTTCAGGTCGGCGAGCGCCTTCAGCACGTTGATGCGCGCCTCCATCGCCGGGTCGAGCCGGCCGAAATAGGCTTCGATCATCTCGCGCTCGACCGCCTCGGGGAACGCCATCTCGGTGAACCACAGGGCGATCTCGTAGGCGCGCTCGTTGTTCGAGGCGTACTCGAAATCGACCAGCATGATGCGATGGTCCGGCCCGATCATGAAGTTGCCGGCCAGCGTGTCGTTCATGCAGGGCACGAGGTCGAGGCCCGAGGCCGTCAGCGCCGCCTTGGCCTCTGCGAAGCCCCGCATCAGGAAGGCGAAGTCCGGCGGCACCCGCCCGCCGACTTGCGTCACCTGCGCGACGTGTTCCTCGATCATGTCGAACACGGTCTTGGTCAGGCTTAAGGGCGCGGCGTCGTTGAAGGCGCGCAAGGCCGTCACCGCGTTGCAGCGGATCGCGGGATCGAGGAAATCGAGATTGGTCGAGGCGCGGTATCCCTCGACGAAGGCGAAGATCTCGACGCCCTCCTCCGCCAGGTATCCGTGCACGGCCGGGCCGAAGCCGCAGGCTTGCGCCCGGCGACTGGCCTCGTTGGCGTGGTCGCGACAGATGAACATCTCGGTGCCGCGGCCCGGCACCTTGACGAAGAAGTCCTGTGCTTCACCGGTCGAGACGCGCCAGTTGGTGTTGCTGATGCCCCCGGTCACTGGGCGGTAGCGCAATGGCAGTTCCCGCCACTCGCGAAAGCGCGCGAGCACCGCTTCGACGGCGCGTTCCGACGGGCTGCAGCCCGCGCCCAGCTCGATCCAACTCATTGCAAAATCACAGGATTCGCAGCCATGTCTCGAAATCCCGCTGTGCGAGGGTGGTGCGGGCGCGGAGGTGGCGCCATTGGGCGTATTTTAAGAATTCGATGGTGGGGCGGGGCGATGTGACCGCACGGGTGATTCCCCACAAACCCCACATCAGGTCGTCGAGGAAACCGTAGAGCCGGGCGCGGGCGAACAGGGGCTCGCGGCAGGTGCCGGCGTGGTGCTCGATGAGGGCGCGGCGATCGGCGTCGAATGCGCAGGCCTCGTTGAGGAAGGCGCCGACGTCGAACCACGGGTCGGTATCGCCGGCGAGGTCGAAATCGACGAGACGGACGCCGCCGGCACGGTCGAGCATCACGTTCGAGGCGATGCCGTCGTTGTGGCAGAAGGTGGCGTCGATCCCCGCCGCCGCGATCGCCGCGCGGGCCAGCTCGGCGGCGGCGAGCAGCCGGTCGAGGTCGGGCGGCAGCGGCGCGCCCGCGGCCCGCGCCTCGCGGGCCAGCGCCGTCACCCGCTCGAACGGCGAGAAGGCGTGGCCGAGCGGCCCCGAGGCGTGCAGCCGCGCCTTGGCGTCGAGCACGGCGGCGGCGAGCGTCGGCGACTGGAGATCGCCGAGGCGGGCGTAGGCCCAAGGGGCGGGCAGCCATTCGAGCGCCAGCACGCCCGCGCCCACGGCGATCACCGCGGGGCCGACCCCGCAAGCGGCGGCGCGTTCCGCGGCGGCGTCGGCCCAGGGCAGCACGTCGCCGGCCATGTCGTCGTGGCGGATCTTCAGGAAGACCGGGGCCTGCCCCTCGATCTCGACCCGCACGCAGTCGGAGGCGACGGCGCGGTGGGTCGGCGAGGCGACCGGCGCGGCGGCCAGCGCGAAGCGGCCGGGGCGCCCGCCCCAACTGATGCGTTCGAGCGCCGCCTCGACGCGGCGCTCGAACGGGTCCGAGGCGGAGCCGAGGGCGATCATGCGCTCTCCCCCCGCAGCGCGATCTCCGGCGCGCCGGCAGCGCGGCACAGGCGGCGGGCGGCGCGGGTCAGCACCGCGAGCCCGGCTTCGAGATCGCGCGGCGCCGTCGCCTCGGCCTCGTTGTGGGCGATGCCGCCGAGGCTCGGCACGAAGATCAGCCCGGTCGGGCAGCGATCGAGCAGGCTCAGGGCGTCGTGGCCCGCGACCGTATCGAGCCTGCGGCAGGCCAGCCCTTCCGCCTCGGCGCAGGCCGCGACGAGGTCGCTGACAGTGGCGGGCAACGCGCGGATGCCGCGCAATGCGCGGGTCGGGACCGACACCGTCACGCCGGCCCGCGCGGCGGCGGCCTCAAACGCGGCTTCGGCAAGCGCCGTCGCCTCGGCCAGCAGCGCGTCGTCGGCCGAGCGCAGTTCGGCGGCGATCTCGACCCGCTCGGGCACGACGTTGGCGGAGTTCGGCGCGACCCGTATGCGCCCGACCGAGGTGTGCAGCCGCCCCGGAAACCGGTCGGCGAGCGCGCGTAGCTCAGCGATGGCGTAGGCCGCCCCGAGCAGGGCGTCGCGGCGGCGCTCCATCGGGGTCGGGCCGGTATGGGCCTGCGCGCCGGAAAACACCGCGTCGAGCTTGGCCGCGCCCCAGTTGCGGGTGACCGCGCCGATCACCGCGCCGGAGGCTTCCAGCACGGTGCCCTGCTCGACATGGAGTTCGAGGTAGCAGGCGGGCATCGGCGGCGGGGCGTCGGTGCCGGCATAGCCGATGGCGGCGAGCGCCTCGCCGAGGGAGATGCCGGCCTCGTCGCGCAGGGCCAGGGCGGCGTCCGCGCTGCTGCGCCCGGCATAGACGCCGCTCCCGAGCAGGCTCGGGCGGAAGCGCGCGCCCTCCTCGCCGGTCCAGTTCACGACGCAGAGGTTGGCCGAGAACGGGCGTCCGGCGCCGGCTTCCCGCACCAGCGCCGCGGCGGCGAGGATCGCGGCGGCGACGCCGTAGGTGCCGTCGAGGCGGCCGGCGCGGGTCTGGCTGTCGAGATGGGAGCCCAGCATCACCAGCGGCGCATGCGGATTCCGCGCCAGCGGCACGAGCCCGAACAGGTTGCCGACGCGGTCGATCCGGATCTCGGCACCGAGCCGCTCCAGGCAGTCCCGCATCAGGTCGCGGGCCTGCCCGTCCTCGGGGCTCGCGGCGAGCCGGGTGATGCCGCCGCCCGCGGTCGCGCCGCAGGCCGAGAAGGCGGACAGAAGCGCGTGGATGTCCGCGTCAGGTCGCGATGACGTCGATGTCATGGCGCGCGAACCGATCCGCGAAGGGCTCGGGCGGCGGCCGGTCGGTCACGACGGTGAGCGGCGTGGCGAGTTCGAAGGTCTGAAGGTTGGCCTGGCGCCCGAACTTGCGGGAATCGGCCAGCAGCACGGGGCGCCGGCTCTGGCCGCGCAGGGCCCGGCGCAGGACGGATTCGTGCTCCTCGTAGTCCATCCACCCCTGCGCAAGGTCGCAGGCGGCGATGCCCATCACGGCGAGATCGAAGAAGTGGCGCCGGGCGTAATCGAGCGTGTCGTAGCCGACGAGCGCGTTGTCCTTCGGCCGCAGGGTGCCGGGCGTCAGGTTGATCCGCGCCGGGCTGTCGGCGAGCAGCAGGGCGATGTCGATGGAGTTCGTCGTCACCGTGAGCTTGCGGGTGGTCAGGCGCCGGGCGAAGGCGAGCGTCGTGGTGCCGGTGTCGATGAAGATCGACATGCCGTCCTCCACCAGCCCCTCGGCGAGGGCCGCGACGCGCCCCTTCTCGCGGCTGTTGAGCTGGCTGCGCTCCACCAGCGGGCGCTCCTGATCGAGCCGCGGCAGCACGGCGCCGCCGTGGATGCGCCGCAGCAGGCCGCGCTCCTCCAGCAATTTGAGGTCGCGCCGGATCGTCTCGTCGGACACCGCGAGCGCCGCCGCGATGCTGGTCACCCCGACCCGCCCGGTCTGAGCGAGTTGCGAGAGGATCTCCTCGTGGCGATGATCGGTCAGCATCCCGGCCCCTTGCGCGTTCGGGGGCAGGATAGCGGCGCGGTCGCCGTCCGGTCGCGGGCGATCTTCGCGCATTCACAAGGCAGGATGCCGCTAGAGCTGCGCCCGACCACGTTGGGTCGGGATGCATCTCTGAGCTTTTGTTGTGCCGCGCTTTCTTTCGACGAACCGGTGTCCACTTCGTCGGAAAGCGCTCTAAGCGGAGCGGCGACGGAACCCGGCGGGGCGCGCGCATCGGCTCAGGCATCGAGGGCGGGGGCGCGGCGGTGGCCCGTCGCCTGCTCGTAGGCGTAGGCGAAGGCCAGGAGGTCGCCCTCGCTCCACATCCGCCCGACGAAGATCAGGTTGAACGGTGCGCCCGAGGCGTAGGCGCCCGCGGGCAGCGTCACGCCGGGAAGCCCGGCGATGTTGATCTCGCAGACCGTGGTCTCCAACAGCGTGCCCGGCCCGTGCAGCGGCGGCAGCTCGGCCCGCATCTGCGGGAAGACCAGGGCGTCGAGGCCGTGCGCTGCCATCACCCGATCGAACAGCGCGAGATAGGCTTCGCGGGCGGCGAGGAAGTCGGAGAGGTCCGGCGGGCTGGCCGGGTCGGCAAGGCAGGGGGCGAGCTGGCGCAGGTTGTTGATCGGATGCAGCACGCCGCCCGGCGCGAAGGCGTCCTCGGCCCGGGTCGCCTCGGCGAAGGCGGTGAAGCTCCTCAGGGCCACGTCCGAGCCCATCCGCTCCAGATAGAGCTGGAGGTCGAACGGGGCGGATTCGAAGCCGCGGGCGTCGAAATAGACCAGCCCCGGCGTCGGCTCGGCGAGCGCCGAAAAGCCCGTTCCGGCGAAGGGATCGGCGACCAGGGTCGCGCCGGCGGCCGTCAGCTCACCTTGCGCCCGCTCGTAGAGGGCGGCGGCCTCGGGCGAGAGCGGCAGGTCGCGCCAGCCCGGGCCGAACAGGCCGAGGCGCTTGCCCGCGAGCGCGTCGGGCGCGAGCCCGGCGGCGTAGCCGCCCGCCGGGCGTCGGCCGATGCCCGCGACGGTCTTGGGGTCGGCGGCGCTGTAGCCCGCGAGCGCGTCGAGGGTGAGGGCGGCGTCGCGCACGCAGCGGGTGATCGGGCCGACCACGTCGCGGGTCGAGCCCGCGAGCGGCATCACCCCGGCATTCGGCACGAGGCCGAAGCTCGGCTTGATGCCGACCAGCCCTTGGGCGGAGGCTGGGTTCTGGATCGAGCCGCCGGTCTCCTCGGCGAGGCCGAGCACCGCGAGGCTCGCGGCCACCGCCGTGGCGGTGCCGGCGCTGGACCCGCCGGGGATGCGGTCGGGGGCGGCGGGGTTGAGGGTCGGCCCGGCCCAGCTGTCGTTGGCGTGGCTGCCGGTATGGCTCAGCACCGGCACGTTGGTCTTGCCGAGGATGACGCAGCCGGCCGCGCGCATCCGCGCCGTCACCGGGGCGTCGGTCGCCGGAATCAGATCGACGCCGCCCGCGGCCGACGAGAGGAAGTGCCAGCCGCCGGTGCTCGGCAGGCCGGCCATGTCCATCGTGTCCTTGATGACCACGGGCACGCCCGCGAGCGGCCCCAGCGCCTCGCCGGCCGCGCGCCGGGCGTCGATGGCGCGGGCGTCCTCGACGGCGCGGGGGTTCATCACGATCAGCGCATTGTAGCGCGGGTTGTAGCGGCCGATCCGCGCCAGGAAGGCGCGGGTCAGCGCCTCCGCCGTCACCGTGCCGCCGTCGAGCGCCTGCCGGACATCGGCCACCGTCATCTCGACGAGGCGGGCCGCGAGATCCTCCGCCGCACCGGTTTCGGTCGGATCGAGGGTCGCCTGTCGCGCGGTCTGAAGCATCGGGGTCTCGCGTGTCGAGGGGGCACGGCCGGTCGCGTCCATGCCCCCTCGACCCAGCAAAGCTTATGCCACAATCCCCACAAATCCCTCGCGCGAAGGCCCCGCACGGCGTCGATGATCGGGCCGATTTTTTCTTTGGAGGAAAACTAAGTTCCCATATGGATCGGGAATGGCCGCGTCCCGTTCGGGGCTACTCACCAACGCTGCCCGATCCTACTCGATGGCGACCGCCGAAAAGGCGGCTTCGAGGCCCCTTTTCCGGCCTGTCGGGGCGATCCACGGCCCGCCGGTCGGGCCCGCCCCGATCTTTCGTCGGTCGCGCGGGGCCGAACCGCGGGGCGAAGCGCGATGCGCGTCAGCTCGGATGGCAGGCGAAGCCCGGCCATACGGCCTTGCCGTTATCGACGTGGAGCGTCATGCCCCCGACCGGGTCGGCACCCGAGACGAGGCCGGCGTTCGCCCCTGCGACCAGCCTGCGCCGACGGACGGACGACGGGTTTCCCGCACGGGGTCGCTCCCGCACGCCCGACGCTCGCGTCGCCGCGGGAACGTTCGGTGTCCCGCGAGACATGACGCGTCGAGAGGAAGGCCCATGGATCAGCCGAGAGACAGGGAACGGGTCGGGATGGCTCGGGCCGGCGCGGGACGGCCGGGCTACGTCACGGTGAAGGGTGCCCGGGAGCACAATCTGCGCGATGTCGACGTGGAACTGCCGCGCGACGCCCTCGTGGTGTTCACCGGCGTGTCCGGCTCCGGCAAGTCGTCGCTGGCCTTCGGCACGCTCTACGCGGAGGCCCAGCGCCGCTACTTCGAATCGGTCGCGCCCTACGCGCGGCGGATGATCGATCAGGTCGGCGTGCCCGATGTCGATGCCATCGAGGGGCTGCCCCCGGCGGTCGCCCTGCAGCAGCAGCGCGGCACGCCAAGCGCCCGCTCCTCGGTGGGCAGCGTCACCACCCTGTCGAGCCTCGTGCGGATGATGTACTCGCGCGCCGGCACCTATCCGCCGGGCCAGCCGATGCTCTACGCGGAGGATTTCTCGCCCAACACGCCGCAGGGCGCCTGCCCGTCCTGCGGCGGGCTCGGGCGGATCTACCGGGCGACCGAAGCCTCGATGGTGCCCGACCCCTCGCTGACGATCCGCGAGCGGGCGGTCGCGGCTTGGCCGCAGGCCTGGGGCGGGCAGAACCTGCGCGACATCCTGGTCAGCCGCGGCGTCGATGTCGACACGCCCTGGAAGGACCTGCCGCGGGCGCTGCGGGACTGGATCCTGTTCACCGACGAGCAGCCGCAGGAGCCGGTCTATGCCGGGCTCACCCCGGCGCAGACGCAGGCCGCGCGTCGGCGCCGGCTGGAGCCGAGCTACATGGGCACCTTCACGAGCGCCCGCCGCCACGTGCTCGGCACCTTCACCAACTCGCAGAGCGCGCTCATGCGCCGCCGCGCCGCGCGCTACCTCGTGAGCGAGGATTGCCCGGCCTGCCACGGCAAGCGGCTGAAGCCCGAAGCGCTCTCGGTCACCTTCGCCGGGTACGACATCGGCGAACTCGCGCGCATGACGCTGTCCGACCTGGCGGAGGCGATGCGGCCCGCGGCCGAGGACCGGCTGCCCGACGAGGACGCCACCCCGGAAACGCTCGACCGCGAGGCGGGCCGGCAGGATCGCGCCCGGCGCGCCGCCGCCGGAGGATCGGCCCACCCGAGCGCGCCCGACGTGCGCGCGACCCCGAACCTCTCCATCGAGAAGCGGCTGGCCGCCCAGCGGCTCGCCGCCGACCTGATCGAGCGGATCGGGACGCTGACCGAGCTCGGCCTCGGCTACCTCTCGCTCGACCGGGTCACCACGACCCTGTCCTCGGGCGAACTGCAGCGCCTGCGGCTGGCCACCCAGTTGCGTTCGCAGCTCTTCGGCGTGGCCTACGTGCTCGACGAGCCGACCGCCGGGCTGCATCCCGCCGACGGCGACGCGATGCACGAGGCGCTGGCCGGGCTGCTGGCCGCGGGCAATTCTCTGTTCGTCGTCGAGCACGACATCGGCACGATGCGCCGGGCCGACTGGCTCGTCGATGTCGGCCCGGACGCGGGCGAGCACGGCGGCACCGTGCTCTACAGCGGCCCGCCGGAGGGGCTGCGCGAGATCGAGGCGTCGCGCACGCGGCTGCACCTGTTCGGGCTCGCCGCCCCGCCCCGGCGGGCGCGGCGCGCGCCGACGGGTTGGCTGCGCCTGGAGGGGATCGTGCGTAACAACCTGAACGGGGTTTCGGCCGCGTTCCCGCTCGGCTGCCTCACCGCCGTGACCGGCATCTCGGGCTCGGGCAAGTCGAGCCTCGTCTCCCAGGCCCTGCTCGAACTCGTCGGCGACCGCCTCGGGCGGCCGGTCGAGACCGACGACGAGCCGGACGATCCGCTCGACGCGGCGCCGGGCCCGACGGAAGGGCGCATCGTCGACGGCATGGAGGGCGTCCGGCGCCTCGTGCAGGTCGATCAGAAACCGATCGGGCGCACGCCGCGCTCGAACCTCGCGACCTATACCGGCCTGTTCGACGCCGTCCGCAAGCTGTTCGCCGGCACGCCCGAGGCGCGGCGGCGCCGCTACGATGCGGGGCGCTTCTCGTTCAACGTCGCCAAGGGCCGCTGCCCGGCCTGCGAGGGCGAGGGGTTCGTCAGCGTCGAACTCCTGTTCATGCCGAGCGTCTACGCTCCCTGTCTGACCTGCCACGGGAGCCGCTACGCGCCGCAGACGCTGGAAGTCACGTGGAACGGGCTCTCCATCGCCGACGTGCTCGGGCTCACCGTCGAGCGCGCCTGCGCGGCCTTCGCGAACGAGCCCTCCGTGCTGCGCCCGCTCGCCGTGCTGCGCGATCTCGGTCTCGGCTACCTGCGCCTGGGCCAGCCCGCGACCGAACTCTCCGGCGGCGAGGCCCAGCGCATCAAGCTCGCGACCGAGTTGCAGCGGGGCCAGCGCGGCGGCACGCTCTACGTCCTCGACGAGCCGACGACGGGGTTGCACCCGACCGACGTGGACCGCCTGATGCTCCAGCTCGACGGCCTCGTCGAGGCCGGCAACACGGTCGTCATGGTGGAGCACGACATGCGCGTCGTCGCCGGCGCCGATCACGTCATCGACGTGGGACCGGGCGCGGGAAACCTCGGCGGCACGATCGTCGCCGCCGGCCGTCCCGAGACCGTGGCGCAGGCGCGGGCGAGCCGCACGGCACCGTATCTGCGGGAAGAGCTCGAGGCCTGCGTCCGTTCGTGAATCACGATGCCAACGCCGCCGGCGCGGGTGCCACGCACACCGTGAGTTTTGTCAGGAACATCCGTCCGGTGATGAAGGCGAAGCTGTCGATGAGGCCCATGGTGGCGAAGCTGGCCGCCAGCGCCACAAACATACCGGTGATACCAATCCTCATTGAACGGCATCTATGGGCCCATTGGCGCAGCCCGATGGACATGATGCGCCAGGGCTGATCGATGAGGCGGCGCCAAGCGGCGCAGCAGTGGTCGAGGACATCGTCGTAGGATCGAAAGATGCGGTTGCCGAGCCAGTTGTCGCGCAGGAACTGCCCCAGGTTCTCGACCGGGTTGAGTTCGGGGGAGCGGGCCGGCAGCGGCAGCAGCGTGATGTTGGAGGGCACGGCGAGCTTCCGGGTCGTGTGCCAGCCGGCCTGATCGAGGAGCAGCACGGCGTGCGCGCCGGGCGCGACGGCTTGCGCGATCTCGGCCAGGTGCAGGCTCATCACCTGGGTGGTGCAGCGGGGCATGACGAGGCCCGCGCCCGTTCCCCGTGCTGGGCAGATCGCGCCGAAGATGTCGGCGGAGGCGGTGCGCTGGTCTTTCGGCGCCGAGGGGCGCGTGCCGCGGCGGGCCCAACGACGGGAGATCGTGTTCTTCTGTCCGACGCGGGCCTCGTCGGCGAACCAGACCTCTATCGGCTTGCCGCCGACACCCTGCGCGATCTCCGCCAAGCGGGCGGGGAAGGCTTTTTGAAAGCGGGGATTGCGTCCGGATCCTGGGCATGGTGGCGCGGGCGGGCGGAGAGCTTGCGATAGCCCATGCCCCGCAGAACCCGGTTCAAGGTCTGCTCGGACACCGACACGCCGTGGTCTTCGAACAGGATCTGGGCCAGATCGACCAGCCGCCAGCGGACCACCCCGTGCGCGGCCGGCATCGGGCCCTGCTCGACCAGGACCCGCAGCGCCTCCGCCGCTCGGCGTCCAGGCGCGGGCGGGCGCCGGGGGCCTTGCCGTCGATCAGCCCCTCGGGACCGTGCGGGTTGAACGCCACCACCCAGTCCCGCACCGTCTGGAGCCCGACCCCGCCGAGCGCGGCAGCGGCCGAGCGCGAGCCGCCCGCGTAGATCGCCGACAGCGCCAGCAGGCGCCGTGTCTGGGCGGGATCGCGCGAACTCTTGGCCAAGGCGCGCAGGCTCTCGGCGTTGAAGTCCGGCCGCAGCGGCGCCGGAGCAGCCATCCCATCCTCCTCAGGCTCAAAGCCCGAGAACAGAATCATCCCTCAACCGCCGACGCTACCCCGTGAGTCGCCCTCGATGAGGGTTGGTATCAGAGCCCGATCACTCCGCCGCCATGGTCGCGGCCTCCACGGGGGCGACGCGGGCGGCGCAGAACTTGAACTCGGGGATCTTGCCGAGCGGGTCGAGCGCCGGGTTGGTCAGGAGGTTGGCGGCGGCCTCGGCGTAGCAGAACGGCATGAAGATCATGCCGGCCGGCACGTCGCGGTCGGAGCGCACCTTGAGTTCGACGGCGCCGCGGCGCGTCTCCAGCCGCATCGCGCCGCCGGGGCGCAGGCCGAGGCGATAGAGTTCCTTGGGCGCCATGAAGGCCACCGCCTCGGGCTCCAGCGCGTCGAGCACGCCCGCGCGCCGGGTCATCGAGCCGGTGTGCCAGTGCTCCAGCACGCGGCCCGTGGAGAGCACCATCGGGAACTCGGCGTCCGGCACCTCGTCCGGCGGCACGATCGCCGCCGGGACGATCTTGGCGCGCCCGCTCTCGGTGGGGAAGCCGGCGTAGAAGATGATCTCGTTGCCGGGCTGGTCGGGCGCATCGACCGGATAGGTCACCGCGCCCTCGCGCTCCAGCCGCTCCCAGGTGATGTTGTTCAAGGACGGCATCACCTGCGCCATCTCGGCGAAGATCTCGGCCGGGCCGGCATAGTTCCAGTCGAGGCCCATCCGCTTGGCCAGCTCTTGGATGATCCACCAATCCTGGCGCGCGTCGCCGGGGGGCGCGACCACCGGCTGGGCGATCTGCACGCGCCGGTCGGTGTTGGTGAAGCTGCCGGCCTTCTCGGCAAACGCCGAGGCCGGCAGCACCACGTCGGCGTGGAAGGCGGTCTCGGTCAGGAACAGGTCCTGCACCACGAGATGGTCGAGCATCGCCAGCGCGTGGCGGGCGTGGTTGAGGTCGGGGTCCGACATCGCCGGGTTCTCGCCCTCGACGAACATGCCCTTGATCTCGCCCGCGTGGATCGCGCGCATGATCTCGACGACGGTGAGGCCCCGCTGCGGATCGAGGGACTGGCCCCAGAACTCCTCGAACAGCTCGCGCACCGCCGCCTTCTCGACCGACTGATAGTCCGGATAGACCATCGGGATCAGGCCGGCGTCGGACGCGCCCTGGACGTTGTTCTGGCCGCGCAGCGGGTGCAGGCCGGTGCCGGGACGGCCGATCTGGCCGGTGATGAGCGCGAGCGCGATCAGGCAGCGCGAGTTGTCGGTGCCGTGGACGTGCTGGCTGACGCCCATGCCCCAGAAGATGATCGAGGACTTGGCCCGGGCGTAGAGGCGGGCCACCTCGCGCAGGGTCTCGGCGTCGATGCCGCAGACCGGCGCCATCTTCTCCGGCGTGAAGTCGACGATCTTCTCCCTCAAGGCCTCGAAGTTCTCGGTGTAGCCGGCGATGTACTGCTCGTCGTAGAGCTTCTCTTCCACGATGACGTTCAGCATCGCGTTCAGCATCGCCACGTCGGTGCCGTTGCGGAAGGCGAGGTGCTTGTGGGCGTGGCGCGACAGGGTCTGGCGCCGCGGGTCCATGATGATCAGCTTGGCGCCGCGCTGCTTGACCGCGTTCTTGAGGAAGGTCGCGGCGACCGGGTGGTTCACGGTCGGGTTGGCGCCGATGACGACGATGACTTCGGCATCGAGCGCGGCCGAGAAGGGGGCGCTCACGGCACCGGAGTTCAAACCCTCCATCAGGGCCGCCACCGACGAGGCGTGGCACAGCCGGGTGCAGTGATCGACGTTGTTGGTGCCGAAGCCCAGGCGCACGAGCTTCTGGAAGAGGTAGGCCTCCTCGTTCGAGCCCTTGGCCGAGCCGAAGCCCGCGAGCGCCTTGCGCCCGTTGGTATCACGGATCTTTTTCAGGCCGCCCGCGGCGCGGTCGAGCGCCTCTTCCCAGGTCGCCTCGCGGAAATGCGTCCAGGGGTTGGCCGGATCGACCTGATCGTTGGCGTCCTTGGCCACGTTGTCGAGGCGGATCAGCGGCGTCGTCAGGCGGTGGGGGTGGTGGACGTAGTCGAAGCCGAAGCGGCCCTTGACGCACAGCCGGTTGTGGTTGGCCGGGCCGTTGACGCCCTCGGCGTAGACGATCCGCTCGTCCTTGACCTTGTAGGAGACCTGGCAGCCGACGCCGCAATAGGGGCAGAGCGACTTCACCTCGCGGTCGGGATAGACCGTGCGGGTCTGGTTGGCGTCGAGATAGGCGGACGGCATCAGCGCGCCGGTCGGGCAGGCCTGTACGCACTCGCCGCAGGCGACGCAGGTCGAGGCGCCCATCGGGTCGTCGAAGTCGAACACGACCTTGGCGTCCGCCGAGCGGTAGGCCATGCCGATCACGTCGTTGACCTGCACCTCGCGGCAGGCGCGGACGCAGAGGTTGCACTGGATGCAGGCGTCGAGGTTGACGCTCATGGCCGGGTGGCTGACGTCGCTCGCCCAGCGCTCGGCGGCCGGGAAGCGACTCTCCGACACGTCGAGATAGTCGGCCTGGACCCAGAAATGGGACGACGGGTCGTGCGAGGTCGCGCGCTCGGGCTGGTCGGCGACGAGCAGTTCCAGCACCATGGCGCGGGCCTTGGTGGCGCGCTCGGTCGCGGTCTTCACCTTCATGCCGATGGCGGGCGTGCGCTTGCACGAGGCGGCGAGCACGCGCTCGCCCTCGATCTCGACCATGCAGGCGCGGCAATTGCCGTCCGGGCGGTAGCCGGGCTCGGGCTTGTGGCAGAGATGCGGGATATGCGTGCCGAGCCGCTTCGACACCGCCCAGATGGTCTCGCCGGGCTGCGCTTCGACCTGCTGACCGTCGAGTTCGAAGGTGATCGTGGCGGGCGCGACCGGGGCGTCCTTGAGGCCGAAGGTGCCCGAGGGCTCGGGCGCGGCCTGGCCGCCGGACTTGGCGCCCTGCGAGTAGGCGCCGCCGGCATTCGCCTGCGCACCGTTGGCCGAACCACCGGCATCCTGGCGTCCGTTGGCGCGAATCTCGGGCCGCTCGGTCTTTTCGCCGCGCACTTCGGGGCCGTTGCTCATGCGTCCGCTCCAGGCTCTGACTTCGTCGGGGGCGTCGATTTCGGGATTAGAAGCGTCGGGTCGGGCGTCACTCGGCCGCCACGGCCCGCGGTGCCGGGAAGAGGTCCGGGAAATACTTGATCACGGAGCTGACGGGGTTCGAGGCCGCCTGTCCGAGACCGCAGATCGAGGCGTCGCGCATGCACTGCGCGAGGTCGCCGAGAAGTTCGGTGTCCCACACGCCGTTCTCCATCAGCATGCGGGCCTTCTGGGTGCCCGAGCGGCAGGGCGTGCACTGGCCGCACGACTCGTCCTCGAAGAACCGCATCAGGTTCAGCGCGGCGCCGCGCACGTCGTCGTGGTCGGACAGGACCACCACCGCGGCCGAGCCGATGAAGCAGCCGTATTTCTCCAGCGTGCCGAAATCGAGCGGGATGTCGTTCATGGAGGCCGGCAGGATGCCGCCCGACGCGCCGCCCGGCAGGTAGG
This sequence comes from Methylorubrum subtropicum, assembly GCF_038442325.1. NCBI lineage: Bacteria > Pseudomonadati > Pseudomonadota > Alphaproteobacteria > Hyphomicrobiales > Methylobacteriaceae > Methylorubrum > Methylorubrum subtropicum. Next base: position 25,679 of record NZ_JBBXMW010000001.1, read on the forward strand.
CCGCGAAGGTGTGCCCCTCGGACATGCCGCCGCAATACTCGTCGATCAGCTCCTGGATCGTGAGGCCGGCCGGCGCCAGCTTCACGCCCGGTTGCCTGACCCGGCCCGAGACCGAGTAGGAGCGCAGGCCCACCCGGCCGTTGCGGCCGTGGCTCTTCCACCACTCCGCGCCGCGCTCGATCAGGTCGCGCACCCAGAACAGGGTCTCGATGTTGTTGATCAGCGTCGGGCGGTTGAACAGGCCGACCTGGAACGGGAAGGGCGGCTTGTGCCGCGGCAGGCCGCGCTTGCCCTCGAGCGATTCGATCAGCGAGGATTCCTCGCCGCAGATATAGGCGCCCGCGCCCCGGCGCAGGTGGATGCGGGTGCCGCCCTCGGGCAGCTTGGCGATCTCGCGGGTCAGGATCTCGCGGGAGATCGGGTACTCGTCGCGCAGGTAGATGTAGACGTCGCTCGCCTCGACCACGTGGGCGCCGATCAGCATGCCTTCGAGGAAGCGGTGCGGATCGGTGTTGAGGTAGAGCTGGTCCTTGAACGTGCCAGGCTCGCCCTCGTCGCCGTTGACCGCCATGAGGCGGGGCCCAGGCTCGCCGCGCACGGAGCGCCACTTGCGGCCCGTGGGGAAGCCGGCGCCGCCGAGGCCCCGCAGGCCGCCGTCGTCGAGCACCTTCAGGACGTCCTCGACCGGGAGATTGCCGCTGCGCAGCTTGTCCAGGGTCGCGTAGCCGCCGCCCGCCCGGTAGGCGTCGTAATCGACGTAAGTGGGGATGTGGGCGTGGGTGTCCTCGGCCTCGACCGCCGCGCGGACGGAGGCGAGGTCCGCCTTGTGCAGGAAGTTGTGGCCGACCTCGACCGCGGGCGCGTGGTCGCACAGGCCGACGCAGGGGGCGCGCACCACGCGCACCGCGTCGGAGGCGAGTTCGCGCTGCAGCGTCTCGACCAGCTCATCGGCGCCGAACATCGCGCAGGTGATGCTGTCGCAGACCCGGACGGTCAGGCGCGGGATGTCGGCCTCGCCCTCCTTCACCACGTCGAAATGGGCGTAGAAGGTCGCGGTCTCGAACACCTCGGCGAAGGCGAGGCTCATCTCGTCGGCGAGCGCGGCGAGATGGTCGGCGCTGATCTGGCCGTAGGTGTCCTGCACCAGATGCAGATGCTCGATCAGCAGGTCGCGCTGGCGCGAGCGGGTGCCGAGCAGCCCCTCGATCTCGACCTTGGCCTGCGGATCGACCTGACGGCCCTTCGGCACCCCGCGGGCGACGTTGCGGCCACGGCCCGGATGCGCGAAGCGCCGGACAGTCCCCGTATCCTCACTCATGGCGCGACCTGTTTTCAAACCTGATGGGGCGAAGGAGCGTGATGCGGCGAGCGGCCTACTGGCCGCCGAAGGCCCGCAGGGGCTGCCCGGCTTCCGAGCGATGCCGGGTCGTGACCGCGGCGGAGGCCGCGTCGAGCGAGGCGATCCGCGGCCCGACCACCGCGTCGAGATCCGTCTCGAACGCGTCGAGCGCCGCGTTCAGCCGATCGATCCGGTCCGCTTCCCCAGCGGTGCCCGTTTCCTCGAGGGCGGCCTGCAGGGCGTCCCGCACCCGGGCGGCCAATTCCTCCGTGAGCGGCGGCTTGGTTTCGGCGGCGTAAGCTTGCGCGGCCGCGCTCGCCAGTCGGCTGGCATCCATGGACATGCCTACCGGGAGACCTGGGGGAGGAAGCGACGCATCTCGAACTCGTCCATGCCGGCATCACGCCATTCTGCGATATAATGCATGTGTATGCCGAACTGGGATCATTTCAAACTGCATCCGGGGCATACCCCGCCAGCGTTTCGCGCATCCACGCGCCTGTCCGTTGCGCGCGCTTATACGGCCGACCGCATGTATCGTCGGCTACAGACAGAGCGATATTCGGCATAGCTTCGCGGCAGCGCCGAACAATTGGCGCTCATCGCCTGCGGATCGTCTCGTATTTTACGGACTCGCGCGCGACATTTCCCGATCGCGCGGCCGGCCGAATTCGCGTTACGGCGGATTGGGGTCGTCGAGTGCCTCGGAGATGCGCAGCTGCAAATCTTCGGCATCTTTCGGAGAAAGAAGAATCAACGCCTCGTTCGCATCGGACTTCTTGATGCGAATAGCCATCGTCCGCCCGCCGTCGATGAGCGAAGCGCTGACGATACGCACGGCGGAGAACATATCGGTCGCGTCTGTTTCCGGCACGGGATCACACAACGTTGAAATGGCCGGATGAACGCGCGGGTGCACAATCGATCGAGCGCGAGCAGCCGGCCGCACGATGGTCGTGACACGCGATACTGTAAGGTCCGCTTCGATTTACGGCGCAGCCTCTGCTTCCGTCAACCGTCGAAGCCAGGGCGGCAATACGCTCCAGGCGCTCCGAAGTTCGAATTCTCCGGGACGACGCCAAGTCATATGCAAAAATCGCAGTTGGCGACAGTTGCATATGATATGTGCATCATATTGCAGGTTTGTGCGCGTCATAGGGGCGGGAATGGGGACCGGGTCGCACTCCCGGTCCCTGCAGGCGAGCCGGAGCGACGCCGCCCCGGGCCGATGCCCTACAGGTTCCCGGCCGGGCGCCGCACACGCCAGGGCGCCATGCTGGCGAACACGCCGTCCCGGCGGATCAGCCCGTGCAGCAGGGCCGCCCCGAGATGCGCCAGGACGAGGCCGAACAGCCCGTAGGCCAGGACGGTGTGGAGTTCGCGCAGCCACGCATAGAGCATCGGGCTCTGCGGCAGGATCGGCGGCAGCACCAGCGGCCCGGCCACCGCGACGGGGATGCGGCCGGCCGACAGCATCGCCCAGCCGACGAGCGGCATGGCCAGCATCAACCCGTAGAGGGCGATGTGCGAGGCGTGCGCGGCCCGCCGCTGCCACGGCGGCAGGTCCGCGGGCAGGGGCGGCGGCGGACGACGCCAGCGGTTGGCGAGCCGCAGGACCGCCAGGATCAGGATCAGCAGGCCGAGCGGGCGATGCAGCGCGACCAGCGTACCGTAATCGGCGAGCGAGGCCACCATGGCGACGCCGATGAACAGCATGGCCAGGATCAGCGCCGCCATGCTCCAGTGCAGCAGGCGGGCCGGCCCGTTGAAGCGGGTGGATTGCGTCACGGGGTGTCTCCTTGGCCGGCCGTCGCGGTCACGGCGCTGGGGCGCGTCGCCTCGCCCGCCCGGCGGGTGAAGGAGCGGGCATAGGCGGCCGAGCGGGCGCTCAGCAGCGGATCGTCGGACGGGGCGATGCCGTCCGGCAGGACGAGCGGATCGAAGTTGACGTCCCGGCAATTGCCGGCCTCCTCGGGCGTCGCCCCGGTGAGGGTCAGGGTGCCCACGTCCAGGCTCTCGCGGTCGGCGGGCCAGGGCAGCGTCGCGTCGGCGGTGGCATCGCCCGCCCCACCGACCGTGACGACGAGGCGCCAGCGCAGCGGCGCCTGCCGAAGCTGCGCCGCAAGGTCGTCGAACAGGTAGTTCTTGTCCGTCCGCGCGGTTTGCGCGGCGGTCTCCGGCACCGCCGGCCGCTCGGGCACGAGGGCCCAGCGCACCGGCGTGGCACGGCCGTCGGCGGCCACGAACCGGAAGGCGTTCAGGCTGCGGAAGGTGCTGTCGGCGAATCCCGCGGTGATCGGGCGCGCCTTGATCAGGCCGGCGGCCTTCGCGCTCTCCGGATGGACGGCGAAGAACGCCTTCATGCGCTCCGGGTCGGGCTTGCCGGTGGCCGGGTCGAGCTTGCCCGCAAGCAATTGCTCGTAGAACGCCTCGGGCGTGCGCACGGGAAAGACCGGGAGGGCATTCATGCCCGTGCGCCATTCCTCCCGGTCCGGCAGCCGGAACCGCAGGGCGAGGCTGCGCACGGTCGCCGCGGCATCGGCCGCGTAGGGCTGCCCGCCCGCGAGCGCGAACCGCCCCTCGACCGGCGTCACACGGCCTGCCGCGAACACGCCCGCCTTCGAGAGGGCGGCGCCCGCCCCGTTGCCGGCGAACTCACCCGCGACGCACAGCCCCTTGGCGTGGTTGCGCCGGAAGCCCGGATGCGGGCCGTTCACCTGCTCGAAGCGATCGACGACGCGGGCCGGGGTCAGCGCCGTCGGCGACAGCCAGCCGCCGGCAGCGGCGAAGGCGCCGGCCGTGCCGGCGAGCAGCGCCCCGATGGCGCAGACGCGCAGTATCAGGGCGCGCGGGGTCATACCGGGCGGAGCCCCGGTCAGGCGATGCAGCAGGGTCATGGAAGCCTCAGGTGTTCGTCGCGGTCGTGCGGCGGATTTCGTTGGCGAGGGGGTGCAGGACGGCGGGATCGCTCGCGCCGACGAGGCCGTAGCCGAGCCCGTCCTGGGCCCAGGCGTAGCCGGTGGCCGATCCCGTCCGGTGCTCGCGCATCGGCGCGTCGCCCGGCTGGGCCATGGGCCGCATCAGCATGACGAGCCGCGTGCCGCGCGCGTCGTCGTACATCAGCAGGCCCGCCGGGCCGTGCGGCGTGGCGACGAGGCGCCCGCCCATCAGCCGGTAGCCGGAGCCGCTCAGATCCGGCACGCCGACGCGGCGGTCGAGCCGGGCGGAGAACCAGCGGGCGAGTTCGTCACTGCTGCTCGCCGCGAGTTCGACCGGGCGCAGGCGGTCGGGGGCATAGACGGCGTAGTTCGCGCTCGCCTCCTGGGCCAGGGCATCGACGCCGGTCATCGGCGCCGACAGCGTGCCGCGAAGGCCCCAGCCACCGATCCCGCCGAGCGCCAGCAGCACGGCCGCGGCCGCCGCCTGCCAGGCCGGCAGACGCGGGCGCCGTCGCGCCTCGACGAGGTGGGCGAGGGTGAGCCGGGCCGGGACCGGCTCGGCGGCCACCGGCGCGAAGGCGTCGCGCAAGGCGTCGCCGAGCCCGCGCATGCGCTCCACACGTTGGCTCAGATCGGGATGGCGGGCGAGATAGGCCTCGACCTCGGCCCGGCGCGCCGCCTCCAGGCGGTCGTCGATGAGGGCCTGGATGTCGTCCTCGGTGATCGGGCGCACGGTCACTTCACCCTCCTGAGCAGCGGACGCCCGGCGGGGGCGGCGGCGCGCTCCCCGTCCATGAGCTGAATCATGCGGTCGCGGGCGCGGGCCAGACGCGACATCACCGTCCCGATCGGGATCGCGAGCACCTGCGCCGCCTCGGCGTAGGACAGCCCCTCGACGCTCACGAGCAGCAGCACGCCGCGCTGTTCGTCCGGCAGCGCATCGAGCGCCGCGGTCAGGTCGCGCTGGAGCAGGCCCTCGTGCTGGTTCGGGGCCACCGCGAGGACCGCCTCCGGCGCATCCTCGACGGGCATCGACGTGCCGCGGCGGGCGCGCTGGCGCATCTGGCTCACGGCGAGATTGTGGAGGATGGCGTAGAGCCACGTGCGCACGTCGCCGTCCGCCCGGCGCTGATGCCAGCGGCCGATCGCGCGCTCCAAGCAGTCCTGCACGAGGTCGTCGGCATCGGTCGGGTTGCGCAGGAGCGCGCGGGCATAGCGGCGTAGCGCCGGGATGAGCGGCTCGATGAGGCGGACCATATCGCTCACGGCCAGTCTCCCGACATGCGCGGAGTTTTCCGATGCCGAGCCGCCCGCGGCAGGAGCGCCCGGCGACGGCATGGGAGCAGAGACGCCGTTTCGCGACGTTTATTCCGAACCCCTCACGATTTTTTCCTCGTCGCACCGCATGCCCGGCGCTGAACAGCGAGGCCGCGATTTTTCGAAATGCGTCTGGAATAACCCGCAGAAAGCGGCGTCTGTCAGGTCATCGCCGAACCGAGCGAAGTGTTCGGCAGATCGATCGAGGAGCCTGGACATGCACGGCATCAAGCACAAAGCTCTCGTCCTGTTCGCCGTATTCGGTGCCATCGCCGCGACCAGCGCCGCTAATGCAAAAGCCGTCGCGCCGGAGCGGGCCTGTCCGGGCCTCTGCCCATCCGCGCTCGCCTCCGCCTGGACGGCCGGCACGGCGCCGCGCCGCGACGACTTCGAGACCGACACGGACTCCGCCAACGCCGACAACCCGGCCCTGCCGCCCTACGCCCGCGGCCGGGGACAGGAGACGGGCGGGCCCGCCCGGGCGCTGATTCCGAACTGAACGAAGCGCACGGTTCACCCCGGCGGTGGAGCGACCGCCGGGGGTCGTCGGCGTCCGACGCTCGCGGCGTAGCCTGTCGTTCGGGATTTCGACGCGAAGAATTCGGTGACGAACCGGGAAGGAAGCGGACAACAGGCGAGGGCACGGCGGGGCCGGCGGCGGTCGCCGGCCCCGACACGGAGTCGGAGGGTCTACCGCGTCTCGGCGAGATGCAGTTCGATCAAGGCATCGAAGCTCGCATCGCCCTTGAAGCCCAGATCGAGCGCGCGGCGCGTGTCGAAGGCCTCCGGCCACGTCTCGACGATCGCCTGGATCGCCGGGTCCGGCTCGCGCCGGATCAGCGCCACCGCCGCGTCGCCGCCCACCCGGCGCAGGGCCTCGATCTCGTCGGCCACGGTGGCCGAGAGGCCCGGCATGGTCAGGCTGCGGCGCAGGCCCAGGGCGCTCAGATCGATGCGGGCGGCGTGCAGCAGGTATTCAGTGGCCGAGCGCGGGCTGGCGAACCAGTGGCGCACGGTGTCGGGGACCGGAAGGACGGCCTCCTGGCCGGCCAGCGGCTCGCGGATGATGCCTGAGAAGAACCCGGAGGCCGCCTTGTTCGGCTTGCCCGGCCTGACGCAGATTGTGGGCAGGCGCAGGGCGATGCCGTCGAGGAAGCCGCGCCGCGTGTAGTCGGCGAGCAGCAGTTCGCCCATGGCCTTCTGGGTGCCGTAGGAGGTCGCCGGCGTCAGGATCATGTCGTCGGGAATGACGCCCGGCAGCGGCGGCCCGAACACCGCCAGCGACGAGGTGAACACCACCCGCGGGCGATAGCCCTCGGCGGCGTGGGCGCGGCGGATCGCGTCGAGGAGGAGGCGGGTCGCGTCGAGGTTGACCCGGTAGCCCTTCTCCAGGTCGGCCTCGGCCTCGCCCGAGACGATCGCGGCGAGGTGGAAGATCACGTCCGGCCGGCCGCTCAGCGCGGCCTCCGCCGCCCCCGGGCTCGACAGGTCGGCGGCGGCGGTGACGACGGGGCCGGTGAATCCCGCGGGCGCCGTCGGCTCCACCACGTCGACGAGGGTGAGGGCGCGGGCCTCGCCCTGCGCCGCGAGGGCATCGGCGAGGCGCCGGCCGATCATGCCGGCGGCGCCGAGGATCAGTGCATGCATGGGTCGTCGGCCTCCGGGAAGGGGATTTTAGAGCATCGTCCCGAAAGGTGGTTTCCGGCTTTCGGAAAAAGACGATGCGGCACAACAAGCTAGTGCATCAGGTCGAGAGCGCGGGCGAAGAAGTCGCGACCGCCGAAATTGCCCGACTTGAGGGCGAGCAGCATGGGATCGCCAAGGCCGGCCGACCCTTGCCCCAGGCTCCGCAGCACCGGCACGCCTGCGGCGATCTCGGGTCCGAGCCGGAAAGCCCGCAGCCCGAGCCGGTCGACGACGGCCCCCGAGGTCTCGCCGCCCGCCACCACGAGGCGGCGCACGCCGCGCGCCGCGAGGCCTTCGGCGATGCGGGCCAGCGCGTCCTCCAGGGCATGGCCGACCCGGTCGCCGCCGTGGCGGGCCTGGAGCGCCCGCACGGTCTCGGGCTCGGCGCTGCTCGCGATGAGGACGGGGCCGCGCCCCACGTGCTCGCCGGCCCAGGCCAGGGTGGCCTCGATCTCGGCGTCCCCCGCGAGCACCCGCTCGGGGTCGAGGCGGCGCACCGGCATCACGGCCTCGGCCGCCGCGATCTGGCCCAGCGTCGCCTGCGAGCAGCTGCCGGCCAGACACGCGGCGAGCCCGCCCACCGGGGCGCCGACATCGGCGGCGTCGTCCGGTGCAGAGGCGCGCCCGGCCGCGACCAGGGCGCGGGCGAGGCCGAGGCCGAGGCCCGAGGCACCGACCGACACCCGGTGGGCGAGGGCCGCGGTCCCCAGGGTTTCGAGGTCGGCGTCCACCACGGCATCGGCGATGGCCGCGCCCACGCCGTCGGCGGCGAGCGCGTCGAGGCGCGCGGCCACCGCCTCGGGGCCCCGGGCCACGGTGGCGAAATCAACGAGCCCCACGGGCGAGGCGCTCTGGCGGGCCAGCACCCGCACGAGGTTGGCGTCGCGCATCGGGTTGAGGGGATGGTCCTTGAGCGGGCTCTCGTTCAGCGGCACCGCGCCGACGAAGAGGTGGCCCTGGTATACGGTGCGCCCCGTCTCGGGGAAGGCGGGGGTGACGAGGGCGATGGGCGCGCCGGCCTCAGCTCGCAGGGCGTCCGTGACGGGGCCGATATTGCCCGCGTCGGTGGAGTCGAAGGTCGAGCAGATCTTGAACAGGACGTGGGCGGCGCCGCATCCGCGCAGCCACGCCTCCGCCGCGCGGGAGCGCAACACGGCCTCCGCCGCCGGGATGGAGCGGGTCTTGAGGGCCACCACCACGGCATCGACGCCGGCCAGATCGACGTCGTCGGCGGGGATGCCGATGGTCTGCACCGTGCGCAGGCCGCCCTTGGTCAGCGTATTGGCGAGGTCCGAGGCGCCGGTATAGTCGTCGGCCACCGATCCGAGGACGAGGCTCATCGGCCGGCCTCCCCGCCTTGCGCGGCGCGGTAGGGTGCGAACCAAGCGAGGCCCGCCTCCGTGCCGGCGGCCGGGTTGTACTCGCAGCCGACGAAGCCCGTGTAGCCGAGGCGGTCGAGTTCGGCGAACAGGAAGGCGTCGTTCATCTCGCCGGTGCCGGGCTCGTTGCGGGCCGGCACGCTCGCGGTCTGCACGTGGCCGACGATCGGCATCAGCGCGCGCAGGCGGGTGGTCACGTCGCCGTGCAGGATCTGGCAGTGGTAGAGATCGAACTGGAGCTTCAGGTTCGGTAGCGCAAGCTCCGTGATGAGGCGGGCCGCAGTCCCGAAATCATTGAGGAAATAGCCCGGCATGTTGCGGGCGTTGATCGGCTCCAAGACCAGATCGAGGCCTTCGCGCCCGACGCGCTCGGCCGTCCAGGCCACGGCCCGGCGATAGGCGTCCCGCGCCGCGGGATCGGCGGCGTCGGCCATGCCGGCCATGAGGTGGAGCCGGGCGACGCCGGTGGCCCGCGCGTAGGTCAGCCCGGTCTCGACGCCCGCCTGCAACTCGGCGAAGCGGTCCGGCAGGGCGGCGAGGCCGCGCTCGCCCGCCGCCCAGTCGCCCGGCGGCAGGTTGAACAGGGCCTGGGTCAGCCCGAACCGGGCCAAGCGCTCGGCGATCGCCTCGGGCGGATGGTCGTAGGGGAACAGGAACTCGACGGCGGTGAAGCCCGCCTCGGCGGCGGCGGCGAAGCGGTCGAGGAACGGCCGCTCGGTGAACATCAGCGTGAGGTTGGCGGCAAAGCGCGGCATGGCGCGGTCTCCCTTCAGGCCTTGGACGCGGGCAGCTTGGACGCGGGCAGGGTGACGCCGGCCACCTGCGCGTAGAGGCGGGCCACCGAGGCGTCGTCGTCCCGGCCCATGCCGGAGCCCGAGGCCATCAGGAACATCTGCAAAGCGGCGGCGGCCACCGGCACGGGGTATCTCTCGGCCCGCGCCATGTCCTGCACGATGCCGAGATCCTTGACGAAGATGTCGACGGCGCTCTTGGGGCTGTAATCGCCCGCCAGTACGTGCGGCATCCGGTTCTCGAACATCCACGAATTGCCGGCCGAGGCCGTGATCACCTCGTAGACCTTGGAGAGGTCGAGGCCCTGCTTGGCGGCAAAGCTCATCGCCTCGCTGGCGGCGGCGATGTGCACGCCGGCGAGCAGCTGGTTGATCATCTTGAAGGCGGCACCCTGTCCGGCGGCGTCGCCGAGTTCGTAGAGCTTGCCCGCCATGGCCTGGAGCGCCGGCCGGGCCGCGGCAAAGGCGGCCCCGGTGCCCGAGGCCAGGAAGGTGAGTTCGCCCGCCGCCGCCTTGGCGGCCCCGCCGCTCATCGGCGCGTCGAGGTAGTGGCGCCCCGTCGCCTCAAGGCGCGACGCGAGGCGACGGGCGATGGCCGGGTCCATGGTCGCCGAGGAGACGAACACGGCGCCCGGCGCCATCGTCTCGGCGGCCCCCGCGGGGCCGAACAGGACGGCCTCGGTCTGCGCCGCATTCACCACGACGCAGACCACCACGTCGGCGTCCCGCGCAGCCTCGGCCGGGGTCGCGACGCCGCGCCCGCCCGCCGCCGCGAAGCGGGCCACCGCCTCCGGGTTCACGTCGCAGGCGGCGACCGGGAAGCCCGCCCGCAGGAGCGAGCCCGCCATGCCGGCGCCCATCGACCCGAGGCCGATCACGGCGGCCCGGCCTGCCTGGGGGGTGAGACTCATCGTGTGGGCTCCATTCCGTGAGATCGAAAGGGGAGGGGACGGCGGGCTGCTGCATTAGGTTGCTGTGCCGCATCGGCTTTTTTCCGAAAGCCGGTACCCACCTTTCGGGCCGATGCTCTAGCGGTTCACGAGCCGCTTGGGGGTCAGGAACACGCAGACCGCGCCGACCACCAGCATCCCGGCGAGCGCGTACATGCCGGCCGCCGTGCTGCCGGTGGAGTCCCGCAGCGTCCCGATCACGTAGGGGCTGGCGAAGCCCGCGAGGTTGCCGACCGAGTTGATCAGCGCGATGCCGGCCGCCGCGCCGGTGCCGGTCAGGAACGCGGTCGGGAGCGACCAGAACAGCGGCGCGCAGGTCAGCACGCCGCCCGCCGCGACCGAGAGCGCCGCGACCGCGACGACGGTGCTGCCGCTGCTCGCCGCGACGACGAAGCCGACCGCGCCGAGGAGCGCCGGCACGATCAGGTGCCAGCGGCGCTCGCGCATCCGATCGGCGCTGCGGCCGAGCAGGATCATCACGAGGACCGCGAACAGGAACGGGATCGCGCTGACGAGGCCGATGTTGAGGTTGCCCTGGATCCCGGACGCCTTGACGATGGTCGGCATCCAGAAGGTCAGGCCGTACTGCCCGGTGACGAAGGCGAAGTAGATCAGGCTCATGAACCAGATCCGGCCGTTGCGGAACACGCTCGCGATCGAGTGCGGGCTCTCGACCTTGCCCGCGCGCTCGGCCGCGATGTCGCGCTCGATCACCGCCTTCTCGGGCGCCGAGAGCCACGCCGCGTCGGCCGGGCGGTTGTCGAGGTAGAGGAACACCGCCGCGCCGACGAGGACGGCGGGAATCGCCTCGATCAGGAACATCCACTGCCAGCCCGACAGGCCGTAGGCGCCGTGGAAGGCGTCCATGATCCAGCCCGAGAGCGGGTTGCCGAAGATGCCGGAGACCGGAATCGCCGACATGAACACCGCGATCACCCGCGCGCGGCGATGCGAGGGGAACCACGCCGTCACGTAGAGGATCACGCCCGGATAGAAGCCCGCCTCGGCCAGCCCCAGCAGGAAGCGCATGACGTAGAACGAGGTCGCCGAGTTCACGAACATGAACGCCCCGGAGATGAGCCCCCAGGTGATCATGATCCGGGCGATCCAGACCCGGGCGCCGACCCGGTCGAGGATCACGTTCGAGGGCACCTCGAACAGGAAGTAGCCGATGAAGAACAGGCCCGCGCCGAGGCCGTACACCGTGTCGCTGAACTGCAGCTCCTGCGACATCTGAAGCTTGGCGAAGCCGACGTTCACCCGGTCCAGATAGGCGATCACGTAGCAGAGCATCAGGAACGGCACGAGGCGCCAGAACACCTTCGTGTAGGTCTGCTCGACGAAGGCGTCCGGCGGCGCGGAGACCCCCGATACCGCGGCGGCGTGCGTGGTCATGGGCGTTCTCCCGGCGGCCCGTCGTTGCGGGCGGCCTGTCGGCACCGCTCGTGGCGGCGATGCTCGAATCGAACGATATGCGGTTTTGGCAGCGCTGCCAATCCATTTTTGGCAGCGCTGCCAAATTTGGTTGAGACGGTTCCGCCCGGTTGCTATGGAAGGCTCGAGCCGGGGGAGCAGGCATGACCCTTCACCAGATGCCGGGTCGTCTCGTGACGATCGCCGACGTCGCCCGCGAGGCGAAGGTCGGCGAGAGCACGGTCTCGCGCGTCCTGCGCGGCCGGGGTTCCTACTCGAAGCGGGCGGGCGAGCGCGTGCTGGAGGCAGCCGCCCGGCTCGGCTACGTGCCGAACCGGCTGGCCGGCGCGCTGGCGGGCAACGCCGACTCGGCCGGCGCGCAACTCGTCGGGGTCGTGATCCCGTCGCTCGCCAACATCGTCTTCCCCGATCTGCTGCGCGGGCTCACCGGCGAGCTGGACGCCACCGGCTTCCAGAGCGTCATCGGGGTGAGCGACTACGATCCCGCCCGCGAGGAGACGCTGGTGGCGGGCCTGCTGTCCTGGCGTCCGGCCGCCCTCGTGCTGACCGGGCTGGAGCACACGGACCTGACGGTGACGCGCCTGCGGGCCGCGGGCATCCGGATCGTCGAGATGATCGACACCGACGGGCCGGGCCTCGACATCGTCGTCGGCTTCTCGAACCGCGCCGTGGGGCATGCCAGCGCCCGCCACCTGATCGAGCGCGGCTACCGGCGCATCGGCTATGTCGGGCACGACCTGAGTCGCGATCTGCGGGCCGCCAAGCGGTTCGCCGGCTTCGAGGCCGCGCTGTCCGAGGCGGGCCTCGGCCTGCACGACCGGGAACTCGTCGCCGACCGCTCCTCGGCCGCCGCGGGCCGCGCCGGCCTCGAAGCCCTGATGGCGCGGGCGCCCGACACGGACGCGGTCTACTTCTCGAACGACGACATGGCGCTCGGCGGCTATTTCGGCTGCCTCGGCCGCGGCTGGGCCGTGCCCGGGCGCGTCGCCCTGTTCGGCTGCCACGCCCTCGACATCACCGCGGCGATGCCCCAGCCCCTCTCCACGATGCGCACGCCGCGCCTGGAGATCGGCCGGGCGGCGGCCCGGAGCCTCACCGACGGCGCACCCGCGGGGACGATCGATCTCGGCTTCGAACTCTGCCAGGGGGCGACCGCGTGAGCCATTCGGACAGCAAGCTGCGCGAGGAGATCTGCCGCTACGGCCGCTCGCTGTTCGAGCGGGGCCTGACGCCGGGCTCGTCGGGCAACATCTCGGTCCGCCTCGACGACGGGGGCTGGCTGGTCACGCCGACGAACGCCTCGCTCGGCTTCCTCGATCCGGCCCGGATCGCCCGGCTCGACGCGGCGGGCCGCCTCGTGTCCGGCGACAGGCCGACGAAGGAGATTCCCCTCCACACCGCCCTCTACGAGAGCCGGAGCGAGGCACGCGCGATCGTGCACCTGCACTCGACCCACGCGGTGGCGGTGTCGATGCTGCCGGAGATCGATCCGCGGGCGGTGCTGCCGCCGCTGACGCCCTACTACCTGATGCGGACCGGCGGCACCGCCCTGGTCCCGTATTTCCGGCCGGGCGACCCGGCCGTCGCGGACGCGATCCGGGGGCTCGCCGGGCGCTACAGCGCGGTGCTGCTGGCCAATCACGGACCGGTGGTGGCGGGCGAGAGCCTGGAAGGCGCGGTGTTCGCCACCGAGGAGTTGGAGGAGACGGCCCGGCTCTACCTGCTCCTGCGCAACCTCAATCCCCGCGCGCTCTCGCCGGCCCAGGTCGCCGACCTCGTGGCGCATTTCGGCCTGACGCTGCCCGACCACCGCGGCGACTGCGGATGATTTGAGCGTCGTGGCGCCGCCGTGATGGACGCCATCCATCCGAGCGGCGTTCGACTTGAAGCTCTGCCGGATCGTGAGCATTCGCGCTCCGGCGAGGACCAAAAACAAGCAAAAACCGAGAAAAACCAAACGAAGGGAGGAATACAATGCGGACCCATATGGCCCTTGCCGGCGTGCTCGGCTGCGCGCTGTGCGTCACGCCGGCCCAGGCGCGCATCACCGGCATCGACATCACCTCGGTCGAGCCGTTCGCGGACGGTGCCGAGTTCGGCGCCGCCGGCGCCTACGAGCGGGTGATCGGCACGGCCCGCGGCGAACTCGATCCGGCCGACCCCGCGAATGCCGGCATCGTCGACATCGCGCTGGCGCCCCGCAACGCCCGCGGCATGGTCGAGTACCGGACGGACCTGTTCATCCTGCGCCCGAAGGATGCCGCGCGCGGGAACGGCACGCTGCTGTTCGAGGTGCTGAACCGGGGCCGCAAGTTCCTGTTCAACTGGGTGCTCGACGCCCCCGCCCAGGCGGTCCAGGCCGTCAACGATCCGAAATCCGCGGCCGACGCCGGGACCGGCCTCGTCCTGCGCCGCGGCTACACGTTGGTCTGGTCGGGCTGGGAGGCGGACGCGCTGCGCCAGCAGGGCGGCATGGCGATCGACGTGCCGGTGGCGACCCGCTACGGCCAACCGATCGTCGAGACCGTGCGCGACCAACTCGTCAGCGCCACGCGCGGCCCGCCCGAGGCGCCGTTCTTCCTCACCTTCAAGGTAGCGAGCCCGGACAGGGAGCAAGCCCATCTCACCGTGCGACGCCGGGAATCCGACCCGCCGCGCCCGGTGCCGGCGCAAGCCTGGCACTACGCCACGCCGCGCCAGATCGAGCTTCTGCCCAAGGGGACCAAGCCGCTCCCCGGTTCGCTCTACGAGTTCACCTATCGGGCCACCGAGCCGAAGGTGCTCGGCATCGGTTTCGCGGCCACGCGGGACGTGGTGGCGCATCTGCGAAGCGAGGCCTCCAATCCGGCCGCCAGCGGCATCAGGCAAACCCTCGCGCTCGGCATCTCGCAGAGCGGGCGCTACCTGCGCGACTTCATCCAGCAGGGCTTCAATCGCGACGAGGCCGGGCGGCGCGTGTTCGATGGCGTCCTGTCGCACATCGCCGGGGTGGGCGGGGTGTTCCTCAACGCCCGGTTCGGCCAGCCCTCACGGACGAACACGCAGCACGAGGACCATCTCTACCCGGAGAACGCGTTTCCGTTCTCGGCCGCTTCGCAGCACGATCCGGTCACGGGGCGGACGGGCACGATCCTGCGCGGCGACGGCTTCGATCCGTTGCTGATCGAGATGAACACCGCCACCGAGTACTGGCAGAAGGGCGCCTCGCTCCTGACGACCGATCCGCTCGGCCGCCGCGACGTGGTGCTGCCGGACACCGCCCGCGCCTACCTCGTGTCGAGCGGCTTCCATTACGGGCGCGCCGGCATGACATCGACCAGGGGCCCCTGCGCGAACGAGCGCAGCACGCTGAACCCCGCGCCCGCGATCCGGGCGCTGCTCGTCGCGCTCGAAGAGTGGGTGAGGGACGGCAAGGCGCCGCCGGAGAGCCGGGTGCCGCGCCTCGCGGACGGGACCCTGGTCGAGGCGGCCGAGATCGGCTTCCCGTTCATGGTCGGCGTGCCCGTCCCCACGGCACCGAACGCCATCGCCCGGTTCGGCAGCTACGTCGATCCCCGCCCCGAGGCCGGGCCGCAGTACCGCCCGCTGGTGCCGCGGGTCGATGCCGACGGCAACGACGTGGCGGGCATCCGCCTGCCGGCCGTGGCCGCGCCACGCGCGACCTATACCGGCTGGAACCTCTACGCCGATCCGTTCCCAGCCGGCGCCCTGTGCGACCGGGAGGGCAGCCAGCTCCCCTTCGCGCCGACGCGAGCAGAGCGGATCGCCAAGGGCGATCCCCGGCCCTCGATCGAGGAGCGTTACCCGGATGCGGAGGACTACGTCGCCGCCGTCACGAAGTCGGTCGATGCGCTCGTCGCCGACCGGTTGCTCCTGCGCGAGGACGGCGACCGCATGATCGAGGCGGCCCGGCCGCGCACGCCGTAACGGATGCCCGCCTTCTGAGAGTGTGACGCCATGCTCGGCCCCGACCCCTTCCTCCCCGGCTTCGCCCTGCACGACATCGAGGCCGGCCCCGTGCGGATCCGGGCCTCGGTCGGCGGGTCGGGGCCGCCCGTCCTGCTGATGCATGGCCATCCCCAGACCCACGCCACCTGGGGGCAGGTCGCGCCGCGTCTGGCCGAGCGCTTCACCGTCGTGGCGATGGACCTGCGCGGCTACGGCGATTCCGACAAGCCGGAGGGCGGCGCGCGCCACGTCGCCTACGCCAAGCGCAGCATGGCCGCTGACGCCGTCGCGGTGATGGCCCGGCTCGGCCACGCGCGCTTCGCCGTGGTCGGCCACGACCGCGGCGGACGGGTCGGCCACCGCCTCGCCCTCGATCATCCGGACGCCGTGACGCGGCTCGCGCTGTTCGACATCGCCCCGACCGCGACGATGTACGCCCGCACCGACAAGGATTTCGCCACCCGGTACTTCTGGTGGTTCTTCCTGATCCAGCCCGCGCCGCTGCCGGAGCGGCTGATCGGCGCCGACCCGGACTTCTTCCTGCGCACCCATGTCGAGGGGCAATCGAAGACGCCCGGCTCGCCGAGCCCGGAGCTGTTGGCGGAGTATCTGCGCGTCTACCGCGATCCGGCCACGCGCCACGCGATCTGCGAGGACTACCGGGCGGCGGCGACGATCGATCTGGAGCACGACGCCGCCGACGCCGACCGGCGCATCGAGGTTCCGGTGCTGGCGCTCTGGGGCGCGAAGGGGACGGTCGGGCGGACCTACGACGTGCTGGCGACGTGGCGGGAGAAGGCGCGGGACGTGCGCGGCCATGCGCTGGAATGCGGCCACACGCTTCAGGAAGAGCGCCCGGACGAGGTCGCCGCGGCGTTGCTGCACTTCCTCGGATGACCCCGTTCGGCGCGGGCGACCCGGATCGGGACCGCCGCAGTGCAAGCCCGACGTCATGTGCGCGGCGTCACCGCGGGTAGGACTGCCGATGCCGTAGCCGCGAACGGGCTCGCTGTCGCCGAGGCCCACGAAGGGGCCGTCGTCGGCGAGATCGTCCCCGCGCGTCGCGGTCGCCCCATCCCCCGCCCCGCTCGGACGGTCCAAGTTCCACCTGCCATGTTCCACATGATCTTCGGACTGCCCGGCCTCTACGTCGTCGCCCGGGTGGTGTGGCCGCTGCCCTGGCCGTTCGCCGTGAAGGCCGGTCTCGCGGTGCTCGTGCTGGTCGCCTCCCAGTACCACCTGTGGAGCCGCCTCTCGTCCGGCTCGGTGTTCGCGCCGGAGTTTCCGCGCGCGCTGGTCGTCCTGTTCAACTGGGCCTTCGGCACCCTCGTCCTGCTGGCCACGATGGTGATCGCGCTCGACCTCGTGGCGCTGGCCGGCCGGCTCGTGCCCGGAGGCGGTTGGATCGTCCCCGCGGGCTGGCGCTACGCTGCCGCCGCCCTCGCCATGCTCCTGTCGGCGTTCGGCGTGCAGCAGGCCCTGCGCGTGCCGCCGCTCAAGGACGTCACGGTCGAGATCGCGAACCTTCCGCCTGCCTTCGACGGCTACAGGCTCCTCCAACTCAGCGACCTGCATCTCAGCCGGCTGTTCCCGGCGCCCTGGGCGCGCGAGGTCGTGGCCCGCTCCAACGCCCTCGGCGTCGATCTCGTCGTGATCACCGGCGACCTGATCGACGGGTCGCTCGCCGCCCGCCGCGCCGACGTCGAGCCCCTGCGCGATCTGCGCGCCCCCGACGGGGTCTGGCTGATCCCCGGCAACCACGAATACTTCTTCGAATATACGGCATGGATGGATCACTATGCCGATCTCGGCCTGAACGTGCTCGCCAACCGCCACACCGTTCTGAAGCGCGGCGACGACGCCCTGGTGCTGGCCGGCGTGAACGACCTCTCGGCCGCGCATGCGGGCCAGCCGGCCCACGACCTCGATGCCGCCTTGGCCGGCGCCCCGGCCGGTGCCCCGGTCATCCTGCTCGACCATCAGCCGCGGGCGGCGGCCCGGGCGGCGGCGAAGGGCGTGGCCCTGCAACTCTCCGGTCACACCCATGGCGGGATGGTCGCCGGTCTCGACCGGCTGGTCGCGCGGGCGAATGCCGGCTTCGTCTCGGGCGCCTACGCGGTCGGGGGCATGACGCTCTACGTCAACAACGGCACCGCCCTGTGGCCGGGCTTCGCCCTGCGGCTCGGCCCGCCCTCCGAGCTGACGCGCATCACGCTGCGCGCCGCGGTTCGACCCCGCGCGAACTGACGATATGCGGAAGGGCTGCCTTCCGGCAGCCCCTCGCTCGGTGTTCTGAAAATCGAAAATCCTATTCCGCGGTGCCCCACTCGTCCTGAGCTTGGGCCGCCGTGCGGTTCAGGCGGACCTCGCCGTTCTCGACGGCGTCGATCGAATCGACATGGATGAAGTGGTGGACGCCGTGTGCCGCCGGGTCCGTCCTGGTCAGCTTGATGCGCTGCCCGTCGAGATGATCGACCGTGCCGACCCGGTGGCCGTCGGAGCCGACGACCGGCATGTGCTCCTGGATGAGACCTGCATCGATCATGGACATGCCCCTCAACCGGCCTTGGCCTTGCTGCCCTTCTTCGGGGCGGCCCCTTCGTCCGTATCCGTATCCGTGCCCTCCGCGTTGATGCGGTCGGCGATCTCGGTGAGGAGCTGATCGGTCTTCTTTTCCTCCTGCAGCGTCGCGTCGAGGAGCTTGGCGGCGTCCGCGTAGCCGAGCTGGGTCGCCCAGGTCTTGAGGGTGCCGTAGCGGGCGATCTCGTAATGCTCGATCGCCTGGGCGCAGGCCGCCAGCACGGCGTCGGCGGCCGGGCTGTCCTCGAAATCCTCCAAATCCTCCTCCATCTCGGAGGTCAGGCCCTGCATGGCCTCGCAGGTCTTGCCGCGGGCCGGCTTGCCGATGATCTCGAACACCTGCTGCAGGCGCTCCACCTGCTCGGCGCTTTCCTCGGCGTGGGTCTCGAACGCTTGGCGCAGCTCCTCGTTCTCGGCCGATTTGGCGGACTTCTTCAGAGCTTTGACCGATTGCCGCTCAGCGTAATAGACATCCTTCAACGTCTCATAGAAGGCGTCATGCAAGGTCTTCTGCTTGGCAGCCATCGCGATCGATCTCTTGCTTGTTGAACGGGTGAGGCTACAGGGATGATCTCGCCGGCAGCCTGCAGCGAAGAAACCGAGCGTCGGGCAACGGGGTCCGAAAATTAATCCGGGATAAACTGCAAAATTGCGGGAACTTCACGGCTCAGGTCGGCGGCCGAGCGTCCGCGCCTCGGCCGGCCAGCTCAGGGGGCCGCGACCTCGACGTGGTCGCCGACTCCGTCGGTCTTGCCGCTGAGGCCGGGGACCTCGTCCAACTGCCGCAGGCTGGTGAAGCGGCCCCGCTCCTCCCGGTAACGGACGATCTCGTGACCGTGGCCTTCGAGGGCCGGCACACCGTCCAGTTCCTCGGCCGTCGCGGTGTTCAGATCGATCATGGTGGGCCTCCGACGTTTCGCCCCACCGGAACGCCGTCTGCCGCCGCCTGTTTCCCGGCAGACTGATGCGCGGAAAGAAACGAGCCACGGCAATGACTCGGTCCGCGCCGAGGATCGGCCGGCCGTGGGCATGCTCCGTAACGGAACGCATACGGCAACGGCTTTGGCCGGCGGTGCGGTTGCCCGAGCCTCGAGTGGCACCGGCCGGTTGCGATCCACCGGCCGGTGCGAAGCCTTCTCCTGTTGCGCACCGGCTTTCTCGAAAGCCGGCTCCCGCCGCTCAGGCCGGTGCGCTCAGCCTTCCTTGAAGCCGTATTCCGGCACGCCCTCGTCGTTGCCGTAGTACTTGTACGGCAGGAATTTTCCGGAAAGGTTCATCTTCACCCGGTCGCCCTTGTTGTTGGGCTCGCGCTCCATGGTCATGTTGAAGTCGATCGCCGACATGATGCCGTCGCCGAACTCCTCCTGAATCAACTCCTTCCACGTCGTGCCGTAGACCATCACCAGCTCGTAGAAGCGGTAGATCAGCGGGTCGGTCGGCGGCATCTGCGGGATCGAGCCGCGGTAGGGGGCCTCGTTGAGCATCCGCTCCTCGGCCTTCGACAGGCCGAACAGCTCGGCGGCCTTGGCGGCCTGGGCCTTTGGGAGCTTCATCTGGCCCATGCAGGCGGCGGTGATCAGGATCGGCGAGATGCCGCCGATCTCGTCCTGGATGTACTTCCAGGTCCAGCCCTTCTCGCGCTTGATGTCGAGCAGCTTCTCGGTGAGGTCTTCGCGCTTCATGCTTGGCTCCTGTGGGTTGAGGGGGTGGGGGAGGGCGGCCGTCAGGCGCGGCGCGGGGCCGGCTCGGTGGTGGCCGCGATCGCCTCGGCGTCGGCCTCGCTGAGCGAGGGGCGGACCACCGGCGGATGGCGCGGGTCGTAATCGGCCGGCATCGCGTCCCGCATCGTGCGGGAGCGCGACACGAGGAAGTCGATCAGGTGGTTGCGCAACGCGTAGTAGCCCGGCGCGTGGTGGAGCTGCGTGCGGTCGCGGTCCTTCGGCAGCGGGTTCTCGACGATCTCGGCGACCTTCGCCTCCGGTCCGTTGGTCATCAGCACGATCCGGTCGGCGAGGTAGATCGCCTCGTCGACATCGTGGGTGATCATGAACACGGTCTGCCCGGTCTCGACGCAGATCCGGCGCACCTCGTCCTGCAGCGTCCCGCGGGTCAGCGCGTCGAGCGCCGAGAACGGCTCGTCCATGAGCAGAATCTTGGGATCGATCGAGAGCGCGCGGGCGATGCCGACGCGCTGCTTCATGCCGCCCGACAATTCGGACGGCCGCTTGTGCTCGGAGCCGGCGAGCCCGACCGTGGCGATGGCCTTCTTGGCGCGTGCCTCGATCTCGGCCTTCGGCGCCTTGCGCCAGCGCGACGAGACCGCGTAGGCGACGTTGCCGAGCACGGTGCGCCACGGCAGCAGGGCGTGGCCCTGGAAGATCACCGCCCGGTCGAGGCTGGTGCCGGCGATGGCCTGCCCGTCGACGATCACCGCGCCCTCGGAGGGCGCCTCCAGCCCGGCCAGGATGTTGAGGACCGTGGTCTTGCCGCAGCCCGAATGGCCGATCATGCAGACGAACTCGCCGCGCCGCATCGGCAGCCACAGGTTCTCGAAGATCGTGGTGGTCTTAGCCCCGGGCGCCGGATAGCGCCGGGCGATGCCCTCGATCGAGATGAATTTTTCCGAATTCGACATGCGGTGGGTCCCGGCGGCTGGGTCGGGGGCGGCCTGGGCGCGCCGCACGAAGGGGAGGAGCGTGCTCATCTCAGCGCCTCACTCGGGGAAGGTGACGAGGCGCTGGGCGCGGGCGAGCAACTGGTCGAGGACCATGCCGACGAGACCGATCACGAGGATCGAGGTGATCACGTTGGTGATCGAGAGGTTGTTCCACTCGTTCCAGACGAAGTAGCCGATGCCGGTACCGCCCACGAGCATCTCGGCCGCCACGATGACGAGCCACGCGATGCCGATCGAGATGCGCATGCCGGTGAGGATGGTGGGGGCGGCCGCCGGCAGGATCACCGTGAAGGCGCGCCGGATCGGCCCGACCTCCAGCGTGCGGGCGACGTTGAGCCATTCCTTGCGGGTCGAGGCGACGCCGAACACGGTGTTGATCAGCATCGGCCAGACCGAGCAGATGAAGATCACGAAGATCGCCGACAGGCTCGAATCCTTGATCGTGTAGAGCGCGAGCGGCATCCAGGCGAGCGGCGAGACCGGTTTCAGGATCTGGATGTACGGGTCGAGCGCGCGGCTCATCAACGGCGACATGCCGATGAGGAAGCCGACCGGGATCGCCACGATCACCGCGAGGCCGTAGCCGAGCGCGACGCGGCCGACCGAGTATGCGAGCTGGATGCCGATGCCCTTGTCGTTGGGGCCCCGGTCGTAGAACGGGTCCTTGAGATGCTTCCACATTGTCTCGGCAACATCGAGCGGCCCCGGCATCGCCGATTTGCCGGTGGTGGCGGTCTGCCCCATCAGGGCGGCGTATTCCGGGTCCATCGCCTCGGTCTTGCCGGTGCCGCTCACCGCGACCTGCCAGATCAGCAGGATTGCGGCGAGCAGCGCCAGCGACAGCACGCCGGCGCGGAGGTTGATCGAGCGGGTCATGGCTCAGCCCGCCCGCTTGATCTTGAAGGACTCGAGGTATTCCTTCGGCTTGGCCGGATCGAAGGTCTTGCCCATCACGGCAAAAGTCTTGCTGGTGGCATCCGGCGGCGTGAAGCCGTCCTGCTTCATCAGCTTGGCGGCGTCCGTCGCGAGATAGACCTGTCGGGCGACCGCGGCGTAGTCGACCTCGCCCTTGAGCTGGCCCCAGCGCTTCATCTGGGTCAGGATCCAGACCGCGAAGGACTGCCAGGGGAAGGCGTCGAAATCGACGCGGTCGGGCACCTTGCGCACTTGGCCCAAGCCGTCCGCGAAGGTGCCGGTGAGCACCTGCTCGACCACGGTGAGCGGCTGGTTGAGGTAGTTCGCGGGCGCGATGGCGGCGGCGATCTCCTTGCGGTTCTCCGCCTTCGAGGCGTAGGCCGTGGCCTGGATGATCGAGCGCAGCAGCGCCGCGTAGGTGTTCGGCGTCTCCTTGATGAAGGTTTCCGAGGCCGCGAAGGCGCAGCACGGATGCCGGTCCCAGATCTCCTTCGACAGGATGTGGATGAAGCCGACGCCGTCGTAGACCGCGCGCTGATTCACCGGATCGGGGGCGAGGAAGCCGTCGATGTTGTCGGCGCGCAGGTTCGCGACCATCTCGGGCGGCGGCACCGCGCGGATCTGCACGTCGGTGTCGGGATCGATGCCGGCTTCCGCGAGGTAGTAGCGCAGCAGGTAGTTGTGCATCGAGTAGTCGAACGGCACCGCGAGCTTGAAGCCCTTCCAGTCCTTCGGGTCGCGCCGCTCCTTGTGCTTCATCGCCAGGGTGATGGCCTGGCCGTTGACGTTCTCCACCGCCGGCATCGTGTAGGCTTGCGGGTTCGAGCCGAGGCCGAGCGAGATCGCGATCGGCATCGGCGCCAGCATGTGGGCGGCGTCGTATTCCTTGTTCAGGGTCTTGTCGCGGATCACCGCCCAGCCCGCGGTCTTCACCACCTCCACGTTCAGGCCCTGCTTCTCGTAGAAGCCCATGGGCTTGGCCATGATGATCGGCGTGGCGCAGGTGATCGGGATGAAGCCGACCTTCAGGTCGCTCTTCTCGGGCTTGCCGGCTTGCGCGAAGGCTTCCGCCGCGAACTTGGTGGGGAAGAACTGGCTCACCGCCGCGAGCGCGGTGGCGGCGCCGACGCTGCGCAGGAAGGCGCGGCGCTCGGCGTCTTGCGGGAACAGGGCGCGCATCACCGCACCCTCGACCGCCCGCTCCAGCGCGGCCTCGCCGGTCGGCGCAGCATCGTGCTCGGCTTGGCTCGCATGGGCGCCGCAGGAGCAGCCGCCGCGGGCGAGGCGGCGTTTGGCGTCGAAGGGGTTGTCGAACAGAGCCATGGGCGCCTCGGTCGGTGCGGGACGCCGGACAATTGGCAAGGGGTGTGCCAAGCGCGGAAATTCGCGGAAACCGTTTTACATCAATAGTTTGTCATGATCGCGCGAAACTACGAAATCTCGTGTAACATGAGATTTCGTAGCCCAACGACGAGATTTCGTAATGCTGGAGGCGGCGCGCGACACGGGAGCAGGGGCCGGTTTCGGGCCCGTCTTCGAGGCGGGCGCCGAGGCCATGCTGGTGCTCGATCCGGCCCGGGACCGGATCGTCGATGCTAACGACGCCGCCGCGCGCCTGCTCGGTTACGAGCGCGCCGCATTGCGGGACATGGCGGCGAGCGCCCTGCATCCGGGGCAGGTCCCGGCGCTGATCGTGTTCACGCAAGCGGTGCAAGCCAAGGGGCGCTGGTGGACCCACACGCTCACGCCGCGGCACGGGGCCGGTCGTGCGCTGAGCGTCGAGACGGTGGGCACGCTGCTGCCCGATGGGCTCGTCCTCCTCACCCTGTTCGATCTCGACGAGCGCCGCCAGCGCCAAGTGGATCGCGAGGCCGACCGCCACATGCGCGCCGGCCTCTCGGAATGGCAGCGCATGGAGCGGATCTTCCGCGACATCGAACGCGAGAACCAGTTGATCCTGCGCGCGGCGGGCGAGGGCATCTACGGGGTCAACGCGGAGGGGGTGACGACCTTCGTCAACCCGGCCGCCGAGCGCATGCTGGGCTGGTCCGCCGCCGATCTCGTCGGCCGCGACATGCACGCCTCGGTGCACCACACCCACCCGGACGGCTGCCACTACCCGCACCGGGACTGCCCGATCTACGCGGCCTTCCGCGACGGGGCGGTGCATCAGGTCGATGACGAGGTGTTCTGGCGCCGCGACGGCACGTCGTTTCCGGTCGAGTACACCTCGACGCCGATCCGCGACCGCGGCGCGCTCGTCGGCGCCGTCATCGTGTTCCGCGACATCAGCCAGCGCCGCGAGGCGGACGAGCGGCTGCGCCAGGCGCTGGCCGAAGTCGTCTCGCTGCGCGAGCGCTTGGAGCTGGAGAACGCCTACCTGAAGGAGGAGATTCGCGCCGGCAGCCACCATCAGGGCATCATCGGCCGCAGCCCGGCCATCGAGGCGATCCGCCGCCAGATCGATCTCGTGGCCGGCACCGACGCGACCGTGCTGGTCACGGGCGAGTCCGGCACCGGCAAGGAGTTGATCGCCCGCGCGATCCACGAGGCGAGCCGCCGCCGCGACCGGCCGCTGATCCGGGTGAACTGCGCCGCCGTGCCCCGCGAATTGTTCGAGAGCGAGTTCTTCGGCCATGCGCGGGGCGCCTTCACCGGCGCGCTGCGCGACCGGGTCGGGCGTTTCGAGCTCGCCGACGGCGGGACGCTGTTCCTCGACGAGGTCGGCGAAATCCCCCTCGACCTCCAGGGCAAGCTCCTGCGCGTGCTGCAGGAACGCTCGTTCGAGCGCGTTGGCGAGGAGCGCACCCGCGCGGTCGATGTCCGCCTCGTGGCGGCGACGAACCGCGACCTCAAGGAGGAGGTGCGCCGCGGCCGTTTCCGCGGCGACCTCTATTTCCGCCTCAACGTCTTCCCTATCGGCGCGACCCCCCTGCGCGACCGGCCGGAGGATATCCCCCTCATCGCCCAGCACATGCTCAGCGGCGCCGCGCTCCGCCTCGGCGTGCCCGAGCCGCGCCTGACCGAGGGCGATGTCCGCCGCCTCATCCGCTACGGCTGGCCGGGCAACGTGCGGGAGTTGGAGAACGTGATCGAGCGCGGCGTCATCCTGGCCCAGCGCGGGCGCCTGCGCCTCGATCTGCCGGACCTCGACGAGGCCGGCCCGAACGAGACCGCCGCCGACATCTCTGCAAGCGCCGCCCCCGCACACCGCCCGCGCACCGAGGCCGAGCGGCGCGCCCGCGACCGGGCCGAGATCGTCGAGGCGCTGGCGCTGTGCGGCGGCAAGGTGTTCGGGCCGGGCGGCGCCGCCGAACGGCTCGGCCTGCGCCCGACGACGCTCGCCTCCCGCATCAAGGCCCACGGCATCAAGCCTTGATTTTTTTGCTTGAGCATCGGCCCAAAAGGTGGTGGCCGGCTTTTGGAAAAAGCCGATGCGGCCCATGCATTCGGCGCTTGCGCCAGTTCGGCAGCGAAGCAGCGAGAGGGGGCGGCGTGACCGGGAAGGGGGGGACGGCACCGGCGCGGCGGCAGCGGCGGGACGGGGCGTTGCGGCGCGCGGCGGTGCTCGACGCGGGGCTCGCGGTATTCTCGACGGTCGGCCTGCACGGCGCGAGCCTCGACCAGATCGCCGAGCGCGCCGGCCTCTCGAAGACGAACCTGCTCTACTACTTTCCGTCAAAAGAGGAGCTGTACGTCGCCGTGCTGCGGCGCGTGCTCGATGTCTGGCTCGACCCGCTCCAGGCGCTCGACGCCGGCAGCGAGCCGGCCGAGGCGCTCAAGCGCTACATCCGCGCGAAGGTGGCGCTGTCGCGCGACGCGCCGCAGGCCTCGCGGCTGTTCTGCCTGGAGATCGTGCAGGGCGCGCATCTCCTGCGCCCCGAACTCGAAGGCCCGTTGCGGGCGCTCGTCGAGGCCAAGGCCGCGGTCCTGCGCGGCTGGATCACCGAGGGCCGGGTCCGCGCGCACGACCCGCACCATCTCGTCTTCGCGATCTGGGCGATCACGCAGCACTACGCCGACTTCGCCGTGCAGGTCGCCGCGATCACCGGGCGCGACCTCACCGACGCGGCGTTCTTCGAGGAGACGGTGGCGAGCACCCAGAGCCTGATCCTGGGCCATCTCGGACTGTCGTGATTCGCCGCCTGCAGGCGGAAAACAGCGCGGCGCTTGGGCAGGGACGGCGCAAGGCGCGGGCAGGCCGCGGAGAGTTTGTGCAAACGGTCAAATTTCGCGACTCTTAGTTTGACCAAACGGTCCGAGCCGGTACCGTTACCGTCGATCGCAAGGTTTCGTCGTCGCGATCGGACGCAGCGGGCGAGATTTGCATGACCGAGCGCATGAATATCGGCGTCTTCATTCCGATCGGCAACAACGGCTGGCTGCTGTCGGAGAACGCGCCGCAATACAAGCCGAGCTTCGAACTCAATCGCGAGGTCACGCTGAAGGCCGAGCATTACGGGCTCGACTTCGCGCTGTCGATGATCAAGCTGCGCGGCTTCGGCGGCAAGACCGAGTTCTGGGACCACAACCTCGAATCCTTCACCCTGATGGCGGGATTGGCCGCCGTCACGAGCCGGATCAAGCTCTACGCCACGGCGCCGACCCTGTGCCTGCCGCCCGCCATCGTCGCCCGCATGGCCTCGACCATCGATTCGATCTCGAACGGGCGCTTCGGCATCAACCTCGTGACGGGCTGGCAGCGGCCGGAATATTCGCAGATGGGCCTTTGGCCCGGCGACGAATATTTCGGTCGGCGCTACGAGTACCTGTCCGAATACGCGCAAGTCCTGCGCGATCTGTGGGAGACGGGCCGCAGCGACCTCAAGGGCGAGTTCTTCCAGATGGACGATTGCCGTCTCAGCCCGCGTCCGCAAGCCGAGATGAAGATCATCTGCGCCGGGCAGAGCGCGGCCGGCATGGCCTTCACGGCGACCTACGCCGACTACAATTTCTGCTTCGGCAAGGGGATCAACACGCCGACCGCCTTCGCCCCGACCGTGGCGCGGCTGGAGGAGGCCCGCGCCAGGACCGGCCGGGACGTGTCCTCCTACGTCCTGTTCATGATCATCGCCGACGAGACCGACGAGGCGGCCCGCGCCAAGTGGGAGCACTACAAGGCCGGGGCCGACGAGGAGGCCATCGCCTGGCTCGGCCTGCAGGGGGCCGCCGACACCAAGTCGGGCGCCGACACCAACATCCGCCAGATGGCCGACCCGACCTCGGCGGTGAACATCAACATGGGCACGCTGGTCGGCTCCTACGCCACCGTCGCGAGCCTGCTCGACGAGGTCGTGACGGTGCCGGGCACCGGCGGCGTGCTGCTGACCTTCGACGACTTCCTCAAGGGGATGGACGATTTCGGCACGCGCATCCAACCCCTGATGCGCACCCGCCGGCACGTCACCGGCAGCGCCGCCGCGCTCGCGGAGGTCGCGTGATGGAGCCGCCCGCGGGCTACCGCGACCCGTCCGGCCGCCACGGCGGGCTGACGCTGCCGGCGCGCCCCGAGCCGATCGCGTTCGATGCCGACGCCACCGCGCTCATCGTCGTCGACATGCAGAACGCCTACACGACGAAGGGCGGCTATCTCGATCTCGCCGGCTTCGACGTCTCGCAGACGGGGCCGGTCGTCGCGCAGATCGCACGCGCCGTCGCGGCGGCCCGCGCGGCGGGTCTCCGCGTGGTCTGGTTCCAGAACGGCTGGGACCCAAACTACGTCGAGGCCGGCGGCCCCGGCTCGCCGAACTGGCACAAGTCCAACGCCCTGAAGACCATGCGCCGCCGCCCCGAGATGAACGGGCAACTCCTGGCCAAGGGCACCTGGGACTACGCGCTGATCGACGCGCTGACGCCGGAGCCCGGCGAGATCGTGCTGGGCAAGCCGCGCTACAGCGGCTTCTTCAACACGCCCCTCGACAGCATGCTGCGGGCGCGCGGCATCCGCACGCTGGTCTTCACCGGCATCGCCACGAACGTCTGCGTGGAATCGACCCTGCGCGACGGCTTCTTCCTCGAATATTTCGGGATCGTGCTCGCCGACGCGACCCATCAGGCCGGCCCGCCGAGCCTTCAGGCGGGCGCCCTTCTCAACATCGAGACCTTCTTCGGCTGGGTCTCGGACGTGGCGAGCTTCGAGGCGGCGCTCGCGGCGCCGGCCGCCCGCCAAGCGCCTGCGGCCCGCACAGCGGCCGAGTAGGACGCCCGCCCTCACCCGAACCGCCGCCCGGAGTCGGAAAGACATGCCCAAATCCGTCGTGATCCCGCCCGGCACGGGCAAGCCGCTCGCCCCCTACGTGCCCGGCACGCTCGCCGACGGGGTGCTCTACGTCTCGGGCACGCTCGCGTTCGACCGGGACAACAACGTCGTCCATGTGGGCGACGCCGCGGCCCAAACCCGCCACGTGCTGGAGACGATCAAGGGCGTGGTCGAGGCCGCGGGCGGCACCATGGACGATGTCGTCTTCAATCACGTCTTCCTCAAGGACTGGGCCGATTACGGCGCGATCAACGGCGTCTACGCCGAGTACTTCCCCGGCGAGAAGCCGGCGCGCTACTGCATCCAGTGCGGCCTCGTGAAGCCCGACGCGCTGGTCGAGATCGCCTCGATCGCCCATCTCGGCCGGCCCGCCTGAGCCATGGGCGCTCGCGTCCATAATACGGTGCACGGCCGGGCCGGGGGGCGCACCGTGCTGCTCTCACCCGGACTCGGCGGTTCGGCCGCGTATTTCGCGCCCCAGGTTCCGGCGCTGGCCGAGCGTATGCGCGTCGTCACCTACGATCATCGCGGCACCGGGCGCTCGGGCGGTCCCGTCGCGCCGGACCACGACATCGCGGCGATGGCCCGCGATGCGCTCGATCTCATCGACGGTCTCGACATCGCGCAAGTCGACATCGTCGGCCACGCGCTCGGCGGGCTGATCGGCCTGCAACTCGCCCTGACGCATCCGGAGCGGGTCGGGCGCCTCGTCGTCGTCAACGGCTGGGCCGCGATGGATTCGGCGACGCGCCGCTGCTTTGCCGCGCGCAAGGCGCTGCTGACGCGGGCCGGCCCGGAGGCCTATGTCCGGGCGCAAGGCATCTTCCTCTACCCGGCTCCGTGGCTCTCGCAGAACGCCGAGCGCGTCGCCGCCGACGAGGCGCACGCGCTGGCCCATTTCCCCGACACGGCGACGGTGCTGACCCGCATCGCCGCGCTGGAAGCGTTCGACGCGACCGAGGCGCTGGCCCGCATCCCGCACGAGACCCTGCTGATGGCCGCGCGCGACGACGTGCTCGTGCCCTTCACCGCTTCGCAGGCGCTGGCGGACGGGCTGCCGAACGCCCGGCTCGTCCTCGCCGAGGACGGCGGCCACGCCCACAGCGTCACCCGCGCCGAGGCGTTCAACGCCGCGCTCCTCGACTTCCTCGGGCGCCCCTGAGGACGCCCCGCATGAGAAGGTCGCCGCCATGACCGTTGCCGAGCGTTCCCGTGACGCCGCGCCGCTTGCCGGCCCCGCCTATCGCGAGGCGATGTCCCGGCTCGCCGGAGCGGTCCACCTGATCACCACCGACGGGCCCGGCGGCCGGGCCGGCTTCACCGCCTCGGCCGTGTGCAGCGTCAGCGACGCGCCGCCGACGCTGCTCGTCTGCATCAACCGCGGATCGTCGGCGCACGGCGCCTTCAGCCGCAACGACAGCCTCTGCGTCAGCACGCTCGGCGCGGACCACGAGGGGCTGGCGACGCTGTTCGGCGGGCGCACCGACATGGCCGAGCGGTTCGCCGCCGGCACGTGGCGGACCCTGCGCACCGGCGCGCCCGCGCTCGCCGACGCGCTCGTCGCCTTCGACGGCCGCATCGTCGCGCGCCACGCGGTCGGCACGCACGACGTGCTGTACTGCGCGGTCGAGGCCGTCGCCACGGCCGGGGAGGCCGACGCGCTCCTCTACGGCGAGCGGCGCTACCGCAGGCTGGCCCGCATCCCGCGCCCCGCCGAGGCCCCGGCCTTCGCGCGCGCCTGAACCGCGACCGGCGGCACGGAAAATGCTCGCTCGCCGCCGCATCGGCACACCCCGCGACCTCTTGGGAAACGACCAACCTGCCATGTCGCGTGCCGCCGCCCTCGCCCTGAAGCCGCCGCCCGAACCGGATCGGCCGGCGCTGCCCGCCGTGGCGCCCCGGCCGGTCGTCTCCGCGCGCGGCCTGTGCCTGACCTACGAGGCCGCCGACGCGCCGGTCCACGCGCTCGCCGACGTCGATCTCGCCGTGGCGCCGGGGGAGTTCGTCTCGTTCATCGGGCCGTCCGGCTGCGGCAAGACCACCCTGCTGCGCTGCGTCGCCGACCTCGAACGGCCGACCGGCGGGCAACTGACCGTCAACGGGGTGAGCGCCGAGGCGGCGCGGCTGCGGCGCGACTACGGCTTCGTGTTCCAGGCGCCCGCACTCTATCCGTGGCGGACGATCGAGCGGAACGTGGCGCTGCCGCTGGAAATCTTCGGCGTCCCGCGCGCCGAGCGCCGCGAGCGGGTCGCCCGCTACCTCGATCTGGTCCAGCTCTCGGGCTTCGCGAAAAAGTTTCCCTGGCAGCTCTCCGGGGGCATGCAGAGCCGCGCCTCCATCGCCCGCGCACTCTGCTTCGACCCGAAGCTCCTGCTCATGGACGAGCCCTTCGGGGCGCTGGACGAGATCGTGCGCGACCATCTCAACGCGCAGCTGCTCGCCCTGTGGCGCGCGACCGCCAAGACGGTCCTGTTCGTCACCCACTCGATTCCCGAGGCGGTCTACCTCTCGACCCGCGTCGTCGTGATGTCGCCGCGCCCCGGCCGGATCGTGGACATCGTCGATTGCGCCGGCCTCGGGCCGGAGCGCCCGCTGGAGATCCGCGAATCGCCCGAGTTCCTGCGCCTGTGCCAGCGGGTGCGCGAGGGTCTGCGCGCCGGTCACGCCTATGACGCCTGAGGCGGCGCCCCTGCCGTCGGTGCCGAGGCGGCGGCCCGCGGAGCCCGGCTGGCTGCTGCCGGTGGCGAGCGTCGTGCTGGCGATCCTCGTCGCGTGGACGCTGGCCGCGCTCCTCGCGAACTGGTCCGGCGCCGCCGACGCGCTGGTCCGGGCCGGCGAGGCGCCGGAGGCGGGCCGGATCGCCGCGGCGACGATGGCGCTGGAGCGGCCCGTCGTCCCGGCCCCGCATCAAGTGATCGCGGAAGTATGGCGCGGCGTGTTCGGCTTCCCCATCACCTCGAAGCGCAGCCTCGTCTACCACGCCTGGGTCACGCTCTCGGCGACGATGCTCGGCTTCGCCATCGGCTCCGTGCTCGGGATCGCGCTCGCGGTCGCGATCGTCCACCTGCGCAGCGTCGAGGCGAGCCTGATGCCCTGGATCGTCGCCTCGCAGACGGTCCCGATCCTGGCCGTCGCCCCGATCGTCATCGTGGCCTTGGGGGCGGCGGGCTTCACCGGGCTGCTGCCGAAGGCGGTGATCGCCGCCTATCTCTGCTTCTTCCCGGTCACGGTCGGCATGGTGAAGGGCTTGAGCGCGCCCGACGCGATCCATCGCGACCTGATGCGGACCTACTCGGCCTCGAAGCCGCAGATCCTCGCCCGCCTGCGCTGGCCCGCGTCGCTGCCCTACCTGTTCGCCAGCTTGAAGATCGCCGTGGCGGCGAACCTCGTCGGCACCATCGTGGCCGAACTGCCGACGGGCGCGCAGGCCGGGCTCGGGGCGCGGCTCCTGGCCGGCTCCTATTACGGGCAGACGATCCAGATCTGGGCCGCGCTGGTCGCGGCGGCCGTGCTCTCGGCGCTGCTCGTTCGCGCGGTCGGCCTCGCCGAGACCGCGACCCTGCGGGCAAGCGGGGGCCCGCTTGCCACGGGGGGCCGCCGATGACGCACCGCGCCGCCCGCCTCGCCCTGCTCGGCCCCGCGGCGCTCGTCGGCGGGCTCGCCCTGGCGCTCGGCGTCCATGGCCCCGACCTCGCCGGGCAGGCGGGGGCCGGCATCTGGCTCGGCTTGGCCCTCGTCTGGCTCGCCGCCACCTTCGCCGCGCGCGATCTCGCCGCGCTGACGCCGCGCGACCGCGCGGCCCGCCGGGCCGTCGGCCTCGCCCTGCCGCTGCTGTTCGGCCTCCTCGTCCTCGTGACGTGGGAGACGGTCGTCGTGGGCGCCGGCGTGCCGGCCGTGCTGATGCCGCCGCCCTCCGCCGTCGCGATGCGCTTTGCCGCCGCCGGCCCGACGCTGGCCGCCGACTTCGTCCAGACCTGCCTGAAATCGGCCCTACCGGGCTACGTCATCGGCAACGTGGCGGGCCTTACTGTCGCGATCCTCGCCGACCGGGTGGCGTTCCTGCGGCGCGGCCTCCTGCCGGTGGCCGACGTCGCCTCGGCGCTCCCCATCGTCGGCATCGCGCCGATCATGGTGATGTGGTTCGGCTTCGACTGGCCGTCGAAGGCCGCGGTGGTCGCCGTGATGACCTTCTTCCCGATGCTGGTGCAGGCGGGCGCGGGGCTGGCCGCCACGGGCCGGATCGAGCGCGACCTGATGCGCACCTACGCGGCGGGCTACGGGCGCACGCTGCTGGCGCTGCGCCTGCCCACCGCGCTGCCCTTCCTCTTCACCGCCCTCAAGATCAACGCGACGCTCGCGCTGATCGGGGCGATCGTCGCCGAGTTCTTCGGTACGCCGATCGTCGGCATGGGCTTCCGCATCTCGATCGAGGCGGCCCGGCTCTCGCTCGACATGGTCTGGGCCGAGATCGCGCTCGCCGCGCTGGCGGGCTCGGCCTTCTACGGGCTCGTCGCGCTGATCGAGCGCGCCGCGACCGGCTGGCATCCGGCGATGCGGGGGCGCTGAGCCGAGACCAAAGGCACACGAGAGGAGACGGGGATGGCGGGAATCGACGGGCGGATCCGGGCGCTGGTCTGCGCGGGGGCGACGCTGCTGGGCTTGGCCGCGGGGGGCGCGCGTGCGGCGGAAAAGGTGACGCTCCAGCTCAAATGGGTGCCGCAGGCGCAGTTCGCGGGCTACTACGTCGCGCAGGCCAAGGGCTTCTACAAGCAAGCCGGCCTCGACGTGACGATCAAGCCGGGCGGGCCGGACGTCGCCCCGCCGCAGGTCATCGCGGGCGGGGGCGCCGATGTCGTCGTCGATTGGATGCCCTCGGCGCTGGCCTCGCGCGAGAAGGGCGTGCCGCTCGTCAACATCGCCCAGCCGTTCAAGAAGTCGGGCCTGATGCTGACCTGCCGGGCCGAGACCGGCATCAAGGTGCCGGCCGACCTGAAGGGCCGGACGCTGGGCGTCTGGTACTCGGGCAACGAGTATCCCTTCCTGGCCTGGATGGCCAAGCTCGGGCTCAAGACCGACGGCTCGCCCGGCGGCGTCACCGTGCTCAAGCAGGGCTTCAACGTCGATCCGCTGATCCAGCGTCAGGCCGACTGCGTCTCGACCATGAGCTACAACGAGTACTGGCAGGTGATCGACGCCGGCTTCAAGCCGGAGCAGCTGGTGGTGTTCCGCTACGAGGACCAGGGCGTCGCCACCCTGGAGGACGGCCTCTACGCGCTGGAATCGAAGCTCAAGGACAAGGCGTTCGTGGCCCGGCTCGCCAAGTTCGTGGCGGCCTCAGAGAAGGGCTGGGCCTACGCCGCCGAGCACCCGGACGAGGCCGCCGGGATCGTCTTGGAGAACGATGCCAGCGGCGCCCAGACCGAAAAGCATCAGAAGCGCATGATGACCGAGATCGCCAAGCTGCTCGACCGGTCGGGGGGCAAGCTCGCCCCGGCCGATTACGAGCGCACGGTCGCCATCCTGCTCGCGGGCGGAACCGATCAACCCGTCATCACCCGCAAGCCCGAGGGCGCCTGGACGCATGCCGTGACCGGGAACCCGTAGCGCTCGCGCGGCAGGCGGTGGTCGGCTTCCCTCGGCGCGGCGCGCCGGGGCCCGCGTCCCCGGCCGGTTCCCGTCACAGGCTCGGGTGCAGCCCGCGGACCGGGCTCATGCCCTCCAGCACCGCGGCGGCGTGCAGGAGGGTCGTCTCCGCCTGCCAGCTTCCCACCAACTGCACGTTGATCGGCAGGCCCTCGCGGCTCGTCCCGAACCGCATCGACAGCCCCGGCAGCCCCGTCACGACCTCGGGGCTGCTGCCGGCGTGAAACGGGAAGGCGCGCCCGGCCTCGGGTGGGCCGAACGCGCCTCGGGTCGTTTCGTGCTCCGGGCGGTCAGCCCTGGCGGAGATGCGCCAGGAGGCGCTCGGCCGTCGGTCCGGACGAGGCCGGGTTCTGGCCGGTGATCAGCAGGCCGTCGGCCAGCACGTAGGGCTCCCAATCGCCCGCCTTGGAGAACCGGCCGCCGTTGCGCTTCAGCTCGTCCTCGACGAGGAACGGCACCACCTCGGTCAGGCCCACCGCCTCCTCCTCGGTGTTGGTGAAGCCGGTGACGTCCTTGCCCTCGACCAGCGGCTTGCCGTCGGGCGTCTTGGCGTGGCGCAGCACGCCGGGGGCGTGGCAGACGAGGGCGACGGGCTTGCCGGCCTGCAGCGTCGTCTCGATGAGCGTGATCGAGGCGGGGTCCTCGGCGAGATCCCAGAGCGGGCCGTGGCCGCCGGGGTAGAACACCGCGTCGAAGCCGTCATGGCTCACGCCGTCGAGCCGGACCGTGTCCGCCAGGACCGCCTTGGCCTCGGCATCCGCCTCGAAGCGGCGGGTCAGGTCGGTCTGGAAGTCCGGCTCGTTGCTCTTCGGATCGAGCGGCGGCTGCCCGCCTTTCGGCGAGGCCAGGACCAGTTCGGCGCCGGCATCCTTGAACGCGTAGTAGGGCGCGGCGAGTTCCTCCAGCCAGAAGCCGGTCTTGCGGCCGGTGTCGCCGAGCTGGTCGTGGGAGGTGAGCACCATCAGGATCTTCATCGTCGTTCTCCTGGACCGATGTGAGGCGATCTTTCCATAATTCGGGAGTAGATCAGTTGTGCCGGGCCGACATATCGCGGTGGGGACGGGATGTCCGCAGCGCTGCGGCAGCATCTTTCCACGGTGCCGGAGAGGGCGATGGGGAGACAAACTTAATCGTTTGTTATGCATCCGATCCCATACCCAAATACACGATGTCGTGCGCGGTGCGAGCCTGAGAACTGCCGGATGACGATCAAGCGAATCCTGACGGGCCTGTTCTCGCTCATGCTGCTGCTGTGCCTCGGCCAGGGCGCGCTGACGCTGGTGAAGCTCGACAGCACGGGACAGCGGACGACCGACCTGCTCGACAACGCCATCCCCTCGATGAACGAGGCGAACGTCATCAACACCCTCGTCATCCGCACCCGGCTCTGGCAGTTCCGCTACATGACGGACCAGAGCGAGGCCGCGAAGGCCGAGAGCGCGGCCAAGGTGGTGGAGTTCAGCCGCGACCGGGACGCCAAGCTTCAGGCGTATCGCGCGCTCGTCGCCTCGCCCGAGGAGCAGCGGGTCTACGACGACCTCCGGGCCAAGCTGGAGCGGCTGAACCCCGAATGGGACCGGCTGCGGGGCTTCCCCGCCGAGCGTCACGACGAGGCCATGGCCTTCTTCCGCGGGCCGATGAACGCGAGCTACCTCGCGGCCTCCGCCGCGACCCGGGCGCTGGTCGAACTCAACGTTGCGGCGAGCAAGGCGGCCGGCAGCCTGATCCGCGACGAGCAGACCTCCGCCCTTCGCGCGACGCTCGTCATGCTGTGCATCTCCGCCCTGATCGCGGTGGGCGCGATGGCCTTCGGCTTCCTCGGCATCGCCCGCCCGATCGAGCGCATGACCGGCGCCATGCGACGTCTGGCCGACGGCGATGCCGGGATCGAGATTCCGGGCGGCGGACGCCGGGACGAGGTCGGCGCCATGTCCGCCACCGTGCAGGTGTTTCGCGACAACCTGATCCGCACGCGCCAGCTCGAAGCCGAGACGGCGCTCGCCCGCGCCTCGGCCGAGGCGCAGCGCAAGGCCGGGATGCGGCAGATGGCCGACGGCTTCGAGCACGCCGTCGGCGGCATCGTCGGCATGGTCTCGTCCGCGGCGAGCGAGTTGCAGGCCACCGCCCAAAGCATGAGCGCCACCGCCGGCCAGACCGCCGTGCGTTCCGTCAGCGTCGCGGCCGCAGCCGAGGAGGCGGCGAGCAACGTCACCACCGTCGCTGCCGCGGCCGAGGAACTCGGTTCCTCCGTCGATGAGATCGGCCGGCAGGTCTCGGGCTCGGCCGCCCTGGCGCAGGCCGCGGTCGCCGAGGCGAAGGGGACGGCCGGGCTGGTTCAGGAGCTGGCGCAGGCCGCGAGTCGCATCGGCGACGTGGTGGCCCTGATCTCGCAGATCGCCGGCCAGACCAACCTGCTGGCGCTGAACGCCACCATCGAGGCGGCGCGCGCGGGCGAAGCGGGCCGCGGCTTCGCGGTCGTGGCGGCGGAAGTGAAGGAACTCGCCAACCAGACCGCGCGGGCCACCGACGAGATCGGTCGCCAGATCGGCCAGATCCAGGGCTCGACGGCCGAGGCGGTGGCGGCGATCGACGGCATCGGCGCGCGCATCCGCGAGATCTCGGATGTGGCCGCATCCATCGCCGCGGCGGTCGAGGAGCAGGGGGCGGCGACCCAGGAGATCGTGCGCAACGTCGCCCAGGCGGCGGCCGGCACCGAGGAGGTGACGTCCAACATCACCGGCGTGGCGGGCGCCGCCGAAGAGACCGGCGCGGCCTCGGCCCAGGTGCTGGCCTCGGCTTCCGAACTGTCGCGCCAGTCCGAGCACCTCACCGGCGAGGTGGCCCGCTTCCTCGCGAGCGTGCGCGCCGCGTGAGGCACCCGACCCGGCCGTGCGGCCGGGTCCGGGACCGATGAGGCGGCGCGGCCTACCCCTCGATGGCCGAGCCGATCTGCGTCGCCGTACCGCCGAGGAGCGCGAGCGCGTCTCCGCCGAGGATGATCGGCGTGACGGCGGCCAGCGCGATCACATCACCGTTCTGGACCAGAAGCATCATGCTGCGGAAGGGACGCGGGACGCTGGAGAGGATGGCGTTGACGTAGTCCCACGCGGTCGAGCCGGTCTCGTCGTCCAGGCAATTGGTGACGACGTAAGCGATGGCGGCCCCGAGGATGATCTCACCAAAGCCCCCCTCGAGAACCGGTCCCCATAAATAAGCCTCCCGCATCAGCTTGCATTCGACCGGCAACATGGCAATGAAATCACTCATGAGCGGCAGGAACTGGACGCACCAGTAGATCGTCTGCGTGATGTCGCCGGCTCCCTTCCGGTCGAAATCCATCCAGGTCGAGAGCGGCATCGTATAAAGGCCGGAAAGCCCCGAGAAGAGCCACGTCAGCCAGCCGGTCATGGCGCTCTGCACCGTCGGAATCTTATAGGCCGCCAGGAAGTTGGTGACGATCGCCCCCGTATCGGCCTCGATGCCGATCACACCGCCGATCAGACCGAGAACGCCGGCGATCATCGGCATGCCCTCGTTGAGGAAGAAGGCGGCCTCCTCCTTGTTCCAGGCGGCGAAGTCCAGCTCCGGGGTCGGAATGCCGTCCTTCATCAACAAGGCGAACATCCTCAGGAATAAATCCCAAACCTCCGTCATATTCTGTGGCCTCTCCACGCCCTCGGGCGCAGCGGCGACGACCTTGATCTCGCGCACGATCTTGTACAGGATCGTGACCGGAACCGCCAGAATCAGGCAGAGAACATCGAGTATCGTCATGTCATCGCCGGTATACTTCTTGTATACATAGGAAATGACGGGAATGTGGATCGGATTGAACTGGCCGGGGCCAGGATCGATCAGCTTCATCACGCTTTCGATGGCATCGGAGATCAGATCGAGGAGGGCATCGGCGACATGGACCGCGCCCTTGAACGAATCGACGATCAGCGCTTCGACGATGTCCAGAAGCTTGACGATCGCCGTATCGAAGATGTTGTCGATGCCGATCTCTTCGAAACTCTTCTTCAGGGCCTCGACATGGGGCGGCACGGACGTGCCGGTCTCCGTCGAGGAGGGATGCCGCCCGCGGGCGCCCGCCCAATGCGTCCGCACCGCGCTTTCGAGGTTCGACGGATCGATCCGGCCCAAGCCCGCCGTGCCCATCAGGCCGGTCTGCCCCATATGCCCGTTCGTCAGGTGACGCGTGTAGGTGCAGCGGGCACGGTGGTGTTGCAGGTGCCGGTGATAGTCCGTCCCGGCGAGGTACTGCCCCTTGAACGGAACCTTCGATTTCGACGCCAGGGCGTTGACGTGGCCGTTGGGCGTCGTCGATCGGTGCTGCTCCTGTCCGAAATGCGATTTCGCCTTCTCGATGTGCCCGGCCACCTCTTTTCCTAGTTTGCCGAGCTCGTTTCTGGAAAAATCCTTGATCTCGTCGATTCGCGCGAGCGGATATTGCATCCCCCAGCGGAACATATGCTTGAGCGCCTTGTGCGTCTTGACGATGTCTTCCCACCCGAACAGCATCCTGAGGAAGGCGACGACCTCCTTGATGAAGGCCTCGACGTCGGCGACCGCCTTCTGGATCGAGCACAGGATGGTATCGACGATGTCGCCGGCCTCGCGGATCGTCCTGGCGACGTAGCGGATGTCGTTGAGCACGACGTGGATGACGTCGTCCGTCACCGTCACCGTCCAGTCCTTGACCTCCAGAGCGGCGTGCTTGGCCCATTGCAGCGCGTCGCCGAGATCGCCGAGGACCGATCCGAGTCCGGTCGTATCGGCCTCGGCCGGATCGATCTCCCGGCACGCGACCGGCCGGTCGGGCTCGACACGGATGTGCCAGCAGCGCGTCGGCAGAGGCGTGGCCCCCAGCGTCGCGCCCGGCGGATGCTTCCGCAGCCACGCGCCGGTGTGGTTGAGCATGTGCGCGACGTGCTCGCCCCCGGAGGCGTCGTCGGGAACGAGCGCCTTCGATTTGTTGGCGCCCCCCGTCCGGAGGGCGTGGGCGTCGGTCGGGTGCTTCGGATCGCTGCCCGACAGGCGGTTGGCGACGGAGGACGCGCTCTGGTCTCCGGTATCGGTGACGTCGCCCTGGCAGACGCACCGGACCGGGGCGTGCCCGTCCTTGACGGCCGTGATCGTCAGGCGCGGAAACTGCAGGCTGGTCGCCTCGTGACGGATACAGGCCCTGCCGCCCTCGTCCGTCGGAATCGGCGCGGAGGGACGGCCGGGCCCGACCCAGTAGCTGAGGCCGCCGATGATCAGCGCGACCCATTGGTCGGACTCGACCGTCAGGATCGACCCCGCCGCGACCGCGCGGTTCGCGTGCGTCACCGACACGTCGATCGCGATGCAGGAGACCTCGGGCGGCGGGTCGTGCGTCTCGGTCGCGGGGTCGTAGGGCTTGATCGTGGCGAGCCGCTTCGTGCTCCACGCTGAGTTGGCGCCGTCGCGCGATAGGTGGAAGACCTGATTCTTCAGGCTCGCATTGGCGTCGGCGTAGAAGACTTCGAGCGTCTGCGTCTCCCGGGCCGGCGCCGCCGCGGCCACGATCCGGTTGCCGAGGCTGCGCCAGGGCACGAACGGCTCGGACACCGTGGCGTCGATATCCCGCAGCAGCCACAGCGTCTCCCCGCTCCGGGCGAACAGCGCGGTCCGGCCGTTCGCGCGCGTCACGCTGACGTCGGAGACGGAGGCCGGAACGCCGCCCGACGCGACCGCCGCCGCGCTCGAGGCGGCGGGGACGACGTTGAGCTGGTAGAGCATCATGCCCCCGCCGTTCGGCTCCAGGCCGAAGCGCCACAGGCCGCCCGCCATGTCGCCGAGGAGGGCGTGGAAGCGGATGGGGTCGCCCTGGATCGGCGTCACCGTATCGATGCCCGCCGGGAAACCGATCACGGCGAAGTCTGATGCGGTCAATCCCGCGATGCTCGCCGCCGTCCGGTCGAGGGAGGCGGTGTCGAGGTCGGCCGCGAGCCTGATCGCGGCGGCCTCCGCGGTCCACCACGACAGGGCCATCCGCCGCGGCGCGTTGCGGCTGCCGATCGTCATGAAGGCGTAGTTCGCGACCTGCCCCGCGGGCACGCCGAGGGTGGCGGCATCGGTCTGCACCAGCTGGTCCCAGGCACTGGTCGGCACGTTCTCCCAATCGACCAGATTGATCAGGAAGAACTGCGCGTTGTCGGCCCCGAGCAGGTTCGGGGTCGTCCCGTAGACGAACACGCCGTTGCCGGCCCCCGCATCGACCACCTCGATCTGCCCGACCTGAGACGTGAGGCTCGCCGCCGCCGCGGTCAGCGAGACGTCGTACCAGTCGCCGCCCTCCTGGCGTGCGATCCAGGCCACGGCGAAGCCGCCGCCATCGGCCTCGGTCCAGCCCCGCGCACGGTACAGGCACAGCACGTTGAGGACGGTGGCGCCCGCCGATCCCCCGTCCTTTCCGCCGTGAACGGTGAAGGCCCGGATCTCGACGATGGCGTAGGCGTCGCTCGCGGCCGCCGACGGCTTGCGCGGCCGGTGGGTCGAGACGTTCCAGCCCGATTGGGAGGCCGGGTCCGGCTCGAAGCAGACGATCCGCTCGCCATCGACGGCGATCACGCCGTGCTCGGTGGCGACGAAGGTTCCCGCCCCGCCGAGCGCGGGTCGCGGCGGTTCCTTCGTGTAGAGGTGGTCGTGGATCAATTGCGGCGAGACGCTGATCGCCAACGGCTGGTCGGCGAAGAGGGGCTTGCTGTCTGGGGCCACGAACGACGCTCCCGGGTTCGACTCACAACTGATGATTGACGAACGCGTGGCTGCGTGCAAGCTTCATTCTTGCGTTGAACGCGTTCAAGACTTTCGCACCCACCCGAAGCACCTCAGTCCAAAGACGACCAATCAATCCGAACAAAGAGAGAAATATGTCTTTGCTCTCAGGTATACACGTGTTTTACGGCAACAGCAGCCGCAAGCTCCAGTGGCTCTACAGCAACGGCCGAAGCTTCTCGATGACCCAGCCGGCCCACCCGGATGGTCTGCCGGACCTCGATCGCGGCGCATCCGCGGTCGTGTGGGAAAACCATGTGTGGATCTACTGCACATGCGTGGACAACGGCATTCACCAAGTCATGATGACGTGGGACGAGAACTCGAATTCGGCATCGTTCCGATACATGGGCCGGCTGGCCGGGGTCGACACGCAGGACGAGTGCGCGACGGTGGTCCGGGACGGCAGCATCCACTACTTCTATCGCCAGCGGAGCGACGGGTCGCTGAAGCATGTCAGTCAAGCCCCCGGCGGCATCTGGAACACGCATCGCGACGTCAAGTCCGGATCGCCCGGCATCAGTTACGGTCCGGCCGCCGTCTTGCGCGGCACCGGAATCAACGTCGTCTATTGTGAGAGCGGCTCGAACCGGCTCAAATGCGTCTGGCTCGACGGGTCGGACGCGGTCAACGATCTCTCGCCGCCGGTGCCGCTCCCGAACGGCAAGACCATCGGCCTTCACAGCACGCCGGCGGCCTGCCTGTTGGGAAACGACATCTTTGTTTTCCACCGCTCCAACGGCGGAAACGATCTGTTTTGCGCGATCAACGACCAAAATTTGACTTGGACCGAGCAGCAGCTCGACAACTACATCATCTATAACGGCCCTGGGGCGTGCGTATACGGCGACAAAATCTATCTTCTCACGCAGGGGACGTACAACAACCTGTACTGCCAGATGTATATCGGCCGGAAGTGGGTTCCGCCGATCATCCAGGTCACGCTCCCGAAACCGATCGACGACCTGTGGTGGTCGCCCGCCGCCGTGGCCGTCGCCTGAGCTTCGATCCAGCCAAGGCGGGAATCGTCTCCCTCCGGAATCGTTATCCATCCCGATCCGATTGCCGCCTCACGCATTCTCCGATCCATGACGGCGCTGCCAGAACGGCGCCTGCGCCCAGCGGCGCTCCAGGCCGTACCAGGCCGAGCGGTTCGCGCGGTAAGCCTGCCAGACGTCGTGCAGCGCCCGCGCGTAGGTCGCGTGGGCGGAAGCGTCGCCTTGAAACGTCCGCTCGGCGGCCTCCGCGGCGGCGAGGCCCGAATACAGGGCGTTGAACAGCCCCTGCGACGAGA
The DNA here is from genome assembly GCF_038442325.1 of Methylorubrum subtropicum. Lineage (NCBI taxonomy): Bacteria > Pseudomonadati > Pseudomonadota > Alphaproteobacteria > Hyphomicrobiales > Methylobacteriaceae > Methylorubrum > Methylorubrum subtropicum. The sequence continues at coordinate 67,634 of NZ_JBBXMW010000001.1, forward strand.
GCGGGTCCATGGCGAAGGCGGCATCCCCGGCGGCAATCCAGCCCGGCCCGGAAGAGCGCTCGGACCGCGCGGTGTGGGCGGCGCAGATGCCGGTGGCCGCGCCGACGACCATCTCCGCCGCGAGCGGCGCCAGCGCCGGCCGGCTTCGGGCCCGCTCCAGGAGCGCGTCGGCGGATCGGAGGCTGACGGCGGCCGGCAGGTCCGCATCGGTGTAGAAGGCGAGGAGACGGCGCCCCCCCGGAAGATGCGCGCCGTACCACCAGCCCTCCGCCTCGGCTTCGATCAGCGACGGTGCGGACCCGCCCCCGGCGGCCGCGGCAGGCGCCTCGATCCAGCCGCAGACCAGCCGGTCGTCCACGGGGCGACGCGCGGCGAGGGCAGGATGCGGCCGGGCCGCGCGCCCGCGGGCGTCGATCAGGAACGCGGCCCGGATCGGCAGGCGCCGGCCGGCATGCGCCACGTCGAGACACCAGAGCGCGTCGCGTCGCGCGATCGTCCGCGGCTCGGCCGGGCAGAGCAGCGCGGCACCCCGCGCGACCGCGGTCGCCCGCAGCCGCGCGTCGAAGCGGGCACGGTCGAGATGCCAGCCCGGCCCGTCGGGATCGCTCAGCGCGTCGGCCTCCACGGCTTGCGCCCCGCCCCACCGGCTGCGGCGGAGCCCGCAGGGGAGCGGTTCGTCGGCGAGGAAGCCCTCCCACAGGCCCATGTCGGCCAAGAGCCGGCGGGCGGCGCCGGGCAGGCTCTCGCCGGTGCGCGCCGGGGGCAGACCCCGGCGCTCGATCACGAGCACGCGCCGGAACGGCGCGAGGTTGAGGGCGGCGACCGACCCGGCCGGCCCCGCCCCCAGCACCACGACGTCGGCCTCGATCGCGCCCGGGGCGCCGCCGCTCACGCCTTGATGGGGCCGAGGCCGGCGGGGAAGCGGCGCACCTTCTCGATGGTCGAGAGATCGACCGTCCGCGCCGCGTGCAACGGCGCCCCGTTGACGACGGTGGCGAGACGCTGCCCACTCGCATGCGCTTCGGCCGGATGCGGTTCCGGGATGACGTCTTGGATCGCCGCGTGCCGGTCCTCGACCTCGATCTTGTCCGGGAAGGCGCCGTCGTTGGGCCCGTCGCGCACCTCGACCACGCCGAGATGGTCGAAATGCGCGATCATGTTGTTGATCTGGTCGGTGTAGCTCGTGGTGCCCAGCGGCGCGATCCAGGCCGCGCGGTTGGCGAACGCCGCCAGCCGCTCGCTCATCGGTTGCTTCTCGTCCACGACGATGTCGTAGTTCTCCTTCGACAGCACTTGGTTCGGCACCCGCGCGGGCCAGAAGGTCGGCACGTAGGGATCGTAGGTCTTGGTGTAGCCCGAACGGCAGCTCGCCGTGTCGGTCTGCCACGGCACCGCCATCCACTGCGTCAGCCCGCCGGGATACTGGCCGGCCAGCGGTCCGTCCGGGATCGAGATCGCATCGGCGGTGAGCACCTCGCCGGACGAAGGCGGCACCCAGCCGTCATGCGCGTGGGCGATGCGGAACGGCTCCATGTAGAGGCTCGCCGCCCGCACCGGCCACGTCATCTCGCAGCCCGGATGGAAGGCGTCGGCGAGGCAGAATTCGAGCGCCGCGCGGGTCAGCACGTCGCCCTGCTCGGCGAGCGGCACCTCGTCGATCGATGTCGGCGGCCGGTACGCGGGATCGTAGTCGGCCTCGAAGCGGCCCGCCGCCCACTCGTCGAGGCACCAGAGCTGCGTGTCGCTCAGCACGGCGTGCTGGCGCGGCGTCTTGGCGGGCGGGACGTTCATGGCGTCGCCGTAGACCCAGGGCCAGGGCACCGGCGACCACGAATCCACCTCGAAGCGGCGGAACTGGTTGGCCAGCACCCGGCGATACTCGTTCCCCGCCGGCCCGTTGTCGGCGAGCCGTTCGATGCCCTTCCGGCTGTCGAAATCGTAGATGCCGTTCCAGCCGAAGCCCGCCGCGAAGCCGGCATTGACCCATTGCAGCCCGCTCAACCGCCGGAAGATCGGCAGGATGTCGCGGGTGAAGGAGGGCCGCGCCGGGCGCGCCAGCGTGCCGGCCGTGATCGCCACGTCCCGCATCAGGTCCCACATCGTGCGCACCGATTTGCGCTGCGGGCCGTAATTGGGCGGCGCCACGACGATCCAGGCCGGGGTGACCGGGAGCGGGCGTCCATCGATCTTCACCGTGGCGGTCACCGGCCCGTCGGAGACGTCGTCGTGCCAGCCGTCGTTGTTGGCGAAGGTGACGGCCCAGCTCTTGTCGTAGGAGGCGGACTTGCCGTGGCCGCCGAGCACGATCAGGCGGCCGGCCGCGTCGGTGCGGATCTCGCCGAGATAGACCTGCCGGTCCATGAAGACGCCGTCGTCGAAGGCGTGCGGTCCCTGATCCCGCCCCGAGATCGAGCGCGGCTTCGGCGTGATCGCGAGGTTCTTTCGCCGGGCGATGCCGGGATTGCGCAGGGTCGTCGGCGGGGCGGCCGCCGCCTCGGGGATGTCGAGGGCGAGCTGGAAGCCGTACCAAGCCGCCTTGGTGTTGGCGAGCCGCACCGTCCACTCGATCTCGGCGCCGGCCTGCGCGCCGGTGAGTTCGCGGATGACCCGGCCCTTCATGTTGACGCCGTAGATGCGAAAGCGCGCCGCCTGCCGCTTCAGGGCGTGGTTCGCGTCGCGATAGGCGCCCGGCGGCAGGGGCTCGGGATCGGGCACCTCGGGGCCGACGAACCAGCCGTCCGGGCTGTTGCCGACGCGGGCGACGCCGATGGCCGGATGGATCACCGCGCGCACGATGCAATCGTCCGAATCGACCGGAGGGGGCACGGCGGGGCGGGGCTGCGACGGGTCGGACAGCGACTGGCCGTTGGCGCTGTGGCGCAGATCGGCGCTCGCCGCGTAGACCGCCTTGCGCACGGTGGCGATCGAGGATTCCGGCACCGGCGCGTTGGCCTCGGGCACGCGCCAGATGTTGAAGGCGAGGCTCTGGCCGTATTCGGGCTGGCCGCGGGCGTTCACGTCCTGGCGCGGCACGATCAGCGTGGCGACCTCGACGAAGGAGTCCTTCTCGTGGGGCCATTCGACCGTGGCCTGATCGAGCGGCATGGTCGCCGGATCCGTGCGCCGCTGGATCATCAGCCGGAAGCGGTACTCGCCCGCGGCCAGCCGGTTGGCGAGGTCGGTCGCCAGATAGTCGGGCGCCTCGTTCGGGACGTTCTGCGCCTTGGTCATGGGGTCGAGCCGGTACTTGACGATCTCGTCGCCGAGCCGGAACGGCAGGATGCCCCAGTAGGTCGCCGTGAGGACGCTGCCCTCGACCTTCTGCATCCGGTCGAGGATGTCGCGGGTCCGGTGATGCTGGGCGAGGTAGCCCGGATAGTCGCCGAGCACCGTGCCGGCATAGGTGAACTCGCACATCGCCTTCGCGTCGTCGACGAAGAAGACGGGGTAGTTCTGCATGATGAGGTCGGCGGTGGCGCCGTCCTCGCCCAGCGCGTTGGGGCCGGGCACGCCGAACAGCTTGATGCCGACGCCCGTGGTCGATTCGAGATCGGGCGAGGTCGGCGCGGTGTCGCTGGAGAAGCGGATCCAGGCGGCGAGCGGGCCCTGCGCCAGAAAGCCGACGCGCCGGTCCGCGGGGAGGTCCGCCCGCGGCTCCAGCCGGGCATGGGCGACGCCGTGCAATTTGCGGAACACAGGCCGCTCCGCCGGCCGCTGGCCGAGGCGGATGCGCTTGGCCTGACCCATCTCGACGAACATCTCGATGAGACGCTCGGTCGATTGTCCGGCGCAATCCAGGCACGGCGGATAAGGGCTTTCCTTCGGCTCGCTCACGATCGTCCTCCCCCGTTGTCGTCCGCCTTCGGATCGGCGGCGTTCCGGCTCGCGGCGCCCGCCACGGCCCACCCCGGCGGTCCGGCCCGACGCCTTCCCCGACCGGCCCGATGGCGGCGGGAGACGCATCCGAGCCTGGCACAGGCCGTCCCGAGTCGCATTGCGACGCGCTTGTTAAATTCGAGGTTGCAGTTTCGGGCTTCGCCGTCAACGGGTAGGCAGCGTACGAACGGGCGCCGCGGCGCGTTGGGTTGCGACCGGTTATCGGGGAAGGCGTGTTCTCTCGACGAACAGGTTTACAGGGCCGGCCAGAGTGACGCTTTATTCAACGGCCGCAGAAGATTGCGCGCAGCCAAGCCCTATCCGAAGCCCTACCCAAACGTGTGATTATCCGGCATTGGTTGAACGTACGCGACTCGGTACGCGAGGGCTCTGCTCGTTCGAGGGGATAACTAGGAATTATGGGCGACAAAATACCCCTGGGCGACGTAAGAAGAAAATTCAACGCTACGCCTGATGTGTGGACAAAAGAGGACTACTGGCATTTTCACCTTCATCAGTCGTACAGAAGGATTCTAAAATACACAAAGAGCATTTTTGCTGGTAGCACAGTGTTAAATGTCGGAAGTTCAAGCGAAAATTACGGAATCCAATGCGCAGCAATGATATATCTGGATGTCGCAGAGAAATCGCTTCCTATCGGAGAATTGGCGATCTGCGGCGATGTGCAGAATATACCACTCAAAAATAATTGCTTTGATTCTGCAATTGCAATCGGTTCTGTATTAAATTACTGTGCGCCTGCTGAGTTTTTTTCAGAAATATCTCGGGTATTACGAAACGACGATTATTTCCTGTTTGACTTCGAGCAGTCTGAGGCTTTTGAGCATTATGGGAATGATATCTTTGGCAAAAAAGCCCATATATTCCAAACTGATTTCAATGGATATGATGAAACGATTTGGGTATTTAAACTGGAATATATCAAAAACCTATTGACATATTCCGAATTTAATATAATAAAAATTAAACATATCCATTCGATTTCGTCGCTTGTTTGGCGCTTGACAAGAAATAATAAGATGGCGACTGCAGCATGTAAGGTTGATTTTCTGTCATGCTCGCTGCCTTTCTTCAGGCGACTTTCGTCAAGTGTCTTCGTTATAGCCCAGAAAAAATCTTCGAAAGGGGCTTGATCAGTGTTTTTAATATAGCCAGACGAATCGGCATGAAAACCGAGATCAGGCCACAAAAGATTAGCAACAAAATTAATAATATTGCGATTGCAGTATAGGGACTGAGGCCTGCATAAATGGATAAGATTGATATTGCAGCAGAAACGATTAAGATAAAAATCAAGCCAAACGATAGAAGAAGATAAATAGTTCTATCTTTAAAGTTTGGCTCTGCTTGCTCGGGCGATACAAGCCCGGCGTGTTTGAGCGAACCGTTTAGCTTGACGAAGCTTTCCTTCTTTAGAGACGCAGATATACGATCAAGCTCGCCCTTGAGAAGTGCGTGGTATTTGTTCGTATAAGATTCAAATGGCCTGTACCATGCCACGTAATGATCAAAGTAAATACATTGTACCAAATTTATGTATGTTTTATTTGACATTTGTGAGCTCTTTTCATTTGATCTAATCAGTAGCACGCCTGCTCTATTTTCGGTCAGCGTGTCGATAATCAACGATGGAATCGTGTACGCGGTTTGAGCAATCTTGAAGCCTGCCAGTTCCAGAACTCGAATCCAGTACCTATTTGCTTCATCCTTTGTGTTGCCGTCCAGATTAAAGTTTATTTCCGTAACTATGTATGAAACAGGATGCAGTTTTTCTATATTACTGCAAAGCAATTCAATGAAAGAAAAGTAAGACGCATTACTTTCTTGGTGAGATTCGATGCAAAGATAGTCTATTATGGCAACCTGAGCACTAGAAACGTATCTATATTGGGCGTATCGGAGATGCGCTTATTGATTTTTAATGCGAAATATTTTATTCCCTGCCGACTTTCGATAGGTATTTCGTGCCAATGCGTGATTTCTCTCGTATCGGTGCGCTCAGAGGCTGCGGTCATACGAACGTAACACGCCAAAGCGCTCTCGAAATCTCCTTTTTTTGCCAATGGCCCGTCCAAATCCAGAAGTTCGAATTGCACTTTCAAGACAAATAATTCCTAGTTATCGGCATCCCCTCAGCCCCGCCCCACTCGATCCAAACGCCCGAACAGGTCGGCACCGCGAATGGCCGCGATCAGCGCGTGGTCGCTGACATGGGTGTAGATCTGCGTCGTCAGGATGCTGCGATGGCCGAGCAGGCGTTGGACGAAGCGGATGTCGACCCCGGCTTCGAGCAGTTCGGTCGCCGCCGTGTGGCGCAGCATGTGCGGAGTGACGCGGCGGGAGAGGCCGGCTGCGCGGGCCAGATGCCTGAGACGCGCTCGGATTCCGGCCGTGGTGAGGGCTTGGCCGTCGGCGTCCTGCAGCAGGCGGTCCGTCGGCAGCGAGCCAGCGTGATGCGTGCGGACGTAACCGCGCACGAGCCGCGTCATGCCCTCGCTCGGGATCACGACCTGACGTTGGCGATCCCCCTTGCCGACGATCCGGATGGCGCCGCGGTCGAGATCGAGGTCGGCGAGGCGCACCGAGACGAGTTCGCCGACGCGCATGCCGGTGGCGAACAGGAGCAGCGTCGCCAGACGCGTCAGCGGCGTCGCATCCTCGCAGGCCCGCGAAAGCCGCGCCATTTCGGTGGTGGTCAGGCACCGCGGCAACCGGTCGGGCACGCGAACGCGAATCTCCGTCCCCGCGAAGGGATCGGACGGGACGATTCCGGTGCGCAGCAACCACCGGAACAGGCTGCGTGCGCAGGCCAGCCGCCGCTTCACGGTGGCGGGTGCCAGGTTGCGGACGCCCGACAGGTGCGACGCGTAGGCGACGAGGGCCGAGCCGCTCACGCTCGGGGCTCCCACCGCCCCGAAGTAACCGATCAGCTCACCGATGTCCTGGCGGTAGGCGGCGAGCGTGTTCGATGAGAGATATCGCTCCAATCTGCAATGTTGAAGGAAGGCTTCTCCGGCTTCTTTCAGTTGCATCGTCCACACCGTCTCAGACAAAGGGGTGCGGACCCATGCACGAATGCCATAAAGCACGCGTTTAAGGGACGATCCCGATAGGCCTATCGAGGCTGCGGCAGGGCCAGCGACGATCCCGGGCAGGACCGGTCGGCCGGCCATGAGGAGCGAGGCGGGCTCAGCCCTGCGGGCGGCGCTCGGCGCGGCGCAGCGCCACGATGGTCTCGCGCAGCCAGCGCTGGCTCGGCACGTCGTCGTTGGAGGCGTGCCAGATCATCGAGATCGACACGTCCGGCAGATCGACCGGGGCCGGGCTCACGGTCAGGCCCATGCTGTCGGCGAAGAAGCGGGCCAGCCGCGAATGCATCGTGGCGATGACCGGGGCTTGGCGCACCACGAACGGCATCACCGCGAAGCGCGGCGAGGTCAGCGCGATGACCCGGCTGCGGCCGATCCGGGCGAGCGCGTCGTCGACGACGCCGTGGGCGCTCTCCACGAGGCTGGTGAGCAGGTGGGGGAAGCGCAGGTAATCGTCCAGCGAGATCGGCGGTTCGAGCCCGACGAGGTCGGCGTTGAACAGGCAGAGATAGCTCTCCTTGTTGAGGATGCGCCGCTTGTGGTGCGTCTGCCCCTGCTCGAACACGCCGATGCCGACATCGACGCGACCGCTGTCGAGGTCGTCGAGGATGCGGTGGCGATCGACCGTGTGCAGCAGGAGCTTCACCCCCGGCGCCTGCGCCTGGAGATGGGCGATGAGGCTCGGCATCAGCAGCACCTCGGTCGAATCCGGGATGCCGAGGGTGAAGGTGATGTCCGCGGTGGCCGGATCGAAGGCGGCCGGCGCCGCGGTGATCTGTTGGATTTGCGCCAGCGCCGCCCGCATCGGCTCGATCAGGGCGAGCGCCCGCGGCGTCGGGCGCATGCCGTCGGGGCCCCGCGTCAGCAGCTCGTCCGCGAAGGTGGTGCGCAGGCGTGCCAGGGCGTGGCTCATCGCCGACTGGCTGAGGCCGATGCGGACCGCCGCCCGCGTCACGCTCCGCTCGGTCAGCAGCGCGTCGAGGGCGACGAGCAGGTTGAGGTCGAGCCGGGCAAGATGCACGTGATCGATGCGCATTATGAAATCAGCCCATTTGATTCATGGACCCGACATCAGCACATTCGGTCTCACGAAGCGACGGGGGGCCCGCCGCGAAAACCCGAAAGAGATCGAAAAGATGTCCAAGCAGTTCATCGCGCGCACCGTCACCGGCCTCGCGCTCACCCTTCTGACCGGCACCGCCTTCGCGGGGGAGACGGCGACGATCCACAACACCAAGACCGTCGGCGCGCTCGCCCTGGAGACGCAGGGGCTCGCCACCGATACCGGCTCGGTGCACCGCCAGGGCGGCTACGCCCTGCCCGGCGCCGTCCAGTGGAAGGTCCCGGCCCTCGACGAGCGCGTCAAGCAGGCCGCGGCGTTCTAAGGAGCTGAAAAAGGGAACGGCCACGGACACCGGGACCCGAGGTGCGCGTACATCCGGCGTCACCCAAAATCCCGGCATCGTGGCCGTGTCCGATCAGGCGATTTGGGTCGCGATCGGCATGCTCCGAAGATGGGGGCGATACGGTTAATAAACAATGAGCAGCCTCGCCGATCCGTGTGCGTCACGGGACGGCGGGGCTTTTTTGTCGGCACGACCGACCCCGACGCGGCGAACCGCCCCTTGCGTCCCGCCGCGGCACGGGCGAGCAAACTCGTATCGCCCGAGGAGGTGAGGGGGGCCCGGTTGAGAAGCGTGATCCGCGCCGCGTCGGCGATGGCAGCCATCGCCGTCCCGCTCGTCCCCGCGGCCGGGGCCGATCCGCTCGCCCCCGGCGCCGCCTCCTGCCTCGCCTGCCACGGGGAGGGCGGCGGCCTGCCCGATCTCGCCACCCTGTCGCCGGACGAGATCGAGGCGGCGCTTGCGGGCTACCGCGACGGCACCCGCGCCGGCACGGTGATGCCGCGCCTCGCCAAAGGGTTTTCGGCGGAGGAATCCCGCGCCATCGCCGAATCCCTCGGCCGGACCGGGGCGGCCCGGTGAGCGCCGGCCCCACCCGCCGCGGGCTGCTGACGGGCCTCACCGCCGCGAGCCTCGCCGCTCCTGCTATGGCGCGCGCCGCCCCGCGCGTGGTCGTGGTCGGCGGCGGCTTCGGCGGCGTCACTGTGGCCCGTGCGCTCGTCCGCAACGGGATCGCCGTGACGCTGGTCGAGCCCGCAACCGAATACGCCACCTGCCCGTCGAGCAACGCGGTGATCGCCGGGCTGATGCCGCTCTCGGCCATCACCTTCGGCTACGACGGCGTGCGCCGGGCCGGCGTCACGCTCGTCCACGACAGCGTCGCGGGCATCGACCCAGTGGGGCGCCGGGTCAGGTTGGCGGGCGGGGACAGCCTCGCCTACGACCGGCTCGTGGTCGCAGCGGGGATCGGCTTAAGCTTCGACACGATCCCCGGCTACGACGCGGCGGCGGCCGCCACGATCCCCCATGCCTGGAAGGCCGGCGCCCAGACCGCACTGCTCGCCCGCCAGATCGAGGCCATGGAGAACGGCGGCCTCGTCGTCCTCACGGTGCCGGCTCTGCCCTATCGCTGCCCGCCCGGCCCCTACGAGCGGGCGAGCCTGATCGCGCACTATCTGAAGACGCGAAAGCCGCGCTCCAAGGTCGTCATCCTGGATGCCAAGGACAGCTTTTCCAAGCAGCCGCTGTTCCAGGCCGCCTGGAGGGCGCTCTATCCCGACCATCTCGAATGGGTGCCGCTGGGGCAGGGAGGGCAGGTCGAGGCGGTCGATGCCGCCGCCCGGACCGTGCGGGCGGGAGCCGGCCTGTTCCGCCCGGCGGTGCTCAACGTGATCCCGCCGCAGACCGCGCCGACGCTCTGCCGCGCCGCCGGGCTGACGAATGCGAGCCGCTGGTGCCCAGTCGATCCGGTGAGCTTCGAATCAAGCCTGCATCCGGGCATCCACGTCATCGGCGACGCGGCCATCGCGGGCGCCATGCCAAAATCGGCCTTTGCCGCCTACAGCCAGGCGCAGGTCTGCGCCGGGGCGGTCGCGAGCCTGCTCGCCGGGCGCATCCCGCCGGAGCCGAAGCTGATCAACGTCTGCTACAGCCTCGCCGCGCCGGATTACGGCTTCTCCATCGCCGGGGTCTATGGGGCCGAATGGGATCGGCTCGTCACCGTGCCGGGCTCGGACGGCCTCAGCCCCGACGACGCGCCGCCGGAGGTGCGGGCGCGGGAGGCGGCGCTAGGCCGCGCGTGGTACGACGGCATGATGCGCCAGCTGTTCGGCTGAACGCCCCCATGCTGCACTGCGGCATCATGTGCCGCTACGGAGGGGATATTTGCCGGCTGCCCATCGTTGATGGGGACAAGAACTGTCTCAGGATCGACGATGACCAAGCTCAACCTCGCCCTCGCCGGCGTCTTCGCGGCAACGCTCGCCTCCGCCGCGCCCGCCCTGGCGCAGACGGCCTACCCGCTGCCCCTCGACGAGCCGGTGACCACCGGCACCATCACCCGCGGCCAGAACAACACCGGCGGCGACCCGAACCTCGTGATCCCGTTCGGCTCGACCGGCGCCGACACGTTCCAGACCGACTCGGCCGTCGGCGGCAACGCCAACCAGCCGGCCCGCTCGGTCCCGCAGGGCAGCGGCGGCGGTGCCAGCGGCGGCAACAACTGACTGGATAGCCCGCGAACCATCTCGGGAAGCGCCCCGCACGGCTCGGCCGTCGCGGGGCTTTCCTTTGGCCGGCGTGCCCATGGCACGGAGCATACCGTGGCACGAATACCGATCGTCGCAGTTTTTGGAACGCCCGGTCATTCCCCGGACGCGCGAAATCTGCTTTCTCATTCCGCCTTGCTCGGAGGGGGCGGACGTGAAGGCGACCTTATCGGACATCGCGGCGTGCTTCAGAATCCTTCTCGGCCGCGAGCCGTCCCTGGAAGAGATTCAGGTGCACACGAAGGCGCATGTCGGCAATGATCTCGCCGACGTCGTCAAGAGTTATTTGGAATCGGAAGAATTCCGCAATCGCCGCATCGTGCAGGTCGTGAGGCCGGAATCGCCGCGCGCGCAGAACACCGCACGATGATTGTCCGCACGTCGATCCGGCCCGTTCCGAGCCGGATCGAACGGTTCCGTCACAGGATCGGCTTGCCGCCGGTGACCGCGACGGTGGCGCCCGAGACGTAGCTCGATTCGTCGGAGGCCAGCATCACGTAGATCGGCGCCAGCTCCTTCGGCTGGCCGGGGCGCTTCATCGGCACCTGCGAGCCGAACTGCGTCACCTTCTCGGCCGGCATGGTCGAGGGGATCAGCGGGGTCCAGATCGGGCCCGGCGCGACGCAGTTCACCCGGATGCCGCGCTCGGCGAGCATCTGCGCGAGGCCGCCCGTGTAGTTCTGGATCGCCCCCTTGGTGGTGGCGTAGGCAAGCAACTGCGGGCTCGGCGTGTCGGCATTGACCGAGGTGGTGTTGATGATGGCCGCGCCCTCGCCCATGTGCGGCAGCACGGCCTTCGTCAGGTAGAACATCGCGTGGATGTTCACCCGGAACGTCTTCTCCCATTCCTCGTCCGAGATCTCTTCCGGGTCCGAGAACGTCGCCTGATGGGCGGCGTTGTTGACGAGGACATCGACCCGCCCGAACGCCTCGACCGCCCGCTCGACGATCCGTTTGCAATGGGCGGCCTCGCCGATATCGCCCGGCACCAGCACCGCCTTGCGCCCGGCCTCCTCGATCAGCCGGCGGGTCTCGGCGGCGTCCCCCTCCTCGTCGAGATAGGAGATCAGCACGTCGGCGCCCTCGCGGGCGAAGGCGAGCGCCACGGCCCGGCCGATGCCGGAATCGCCCCCGGTCACGATCGCCTTCTTGCCCGCGAGGCGGCCCGAACCCTTGTAGCTCGTCTCGCCGTGGTCCGGCCGCGGGTTCATCGCGCGGGTCTCGCCGGGCATCGCCTGCGGCTGGTCGGGGAAGGGGGGCTTGGGGAAGGATTCCATCGGGCGGGGCTCCGGCTCGGGGCAGGGTCTTGCTCGGGCAACCCCGCCGCGACCGGCCAAGTTCTGCCCGGTTTCGCACCGCAACCGCGGCGGGCGAGGGGCGTTCGGGCTCGGTGAGACGTTTTGGCGAGGGCGAGCGGAGGATCGATGGACGCGCAGGCGGCGAAGGAGGGGAGGGCGGAGGCCGAGGCGGAGCAGGCGGCGGAACGAACGCGCCGGGCGGACAGTGACGTCGGCCGCATCGGCTGGCTGCGCGGGCAGGTGGTGCGGCTCTCCAAGCGTCTCCCCTTGCGCCGCCGCCTCTCCCGCGGCCTCGCCCACGGGCTGATGTCGGCCTTCGCCGCGGTCGCGGCCTACGTGCCGACGCAGGTGTTCGGCCTGCGCGAGGGGTTCTGGGCCGCGATCACCGCGGTCGCGGTGGCCCAGACCGAGTTCGGCGCGACCCGCTCGACGGCGCGCGACCAGTTCACCGGGGCGGCGATCGGCGGGATCGTCGGGCTCTCGGCCTTCCTCGGGCTGGGGCCCTCGCTCTGGGCCTACGCCGCCGCGGTGGTGCTCGCCACGCTCAGTTGCTGGCTCGTCAACGTCGCGAGCGCCTGTCGGCTGGCCGGCATCACCGCCACCATCATCCTGCTCGTGCCGCATGTCGGCCCGGTCGAGCGCATGGCCGCCTCGCGGGTGGTGGAAGTCGGCTGGGGCGTGTGCGTGGCGATCACCACGGTCTGGATCGTGACGCGGGTGAACCGGTGCCTCTCGCCCGAAAAGCCGGCCTGACCGTCCGTCGAGGAACTTGGCCGTAGCTCCGCCGGGTTCCCGCCGCGATTGCCCTGCGAGGCAGCGGCTCGATCCGGGAAGAGACGGTCCATGAAGGCGTTGTGCTGGCACGGCAAGGGCGACATCCGGTGCGACACGGTGCCGGACCCGACCATCGAGGATTCGCGCGACGTCATCATCAAGGTGACTTCCTGCGCGATCTGCGGCTCGGACCTCCATCTGATGGACGGGCAGATGCCGACCATGAAGTCGGGCGACGTGCTCGGCCACGAATTCATGGGCGAGGTGGTCGAGACCGCGCCGGGCTTCACGAAATTCAGGAAGGGTGATCGCATCGTCGTGCCCTTCAACATCAATTGCGGCGAGTGCCGCCAGTGCCGCCTCGGCAACTGGTCGGTCTGCCAGCGCTCGAACCGCAACGCCGAGATGGCGGCGGCGCAGTTCGGCTTCACCACCGCCGGGCTGTTCGGCTACTCGCACATCACCGGCGGCTACTGGGGCGGACAGGCCGAGTACGTCCGCGTGCCGATGGCCGACGTGGCGCCGATGAAGGTGCCGGACGGCATGGACGACGAGTCGGTCCTGTTCCTCACCGACATCCTGCCGACCGGCTGGCAGGGCGCCGAGCATTGCGAAATCCAGGGCGGCGAGATCATCGCCGTGTGGGGCGCGGGGCCGGTCGGCCTGTTCGCGATCCAGTCGGCCAAGATCATGGGCGCCGAGCGCATCATCGCCATCGACACCGTGCCGGAGCGCCTCGCGCTCGCCCGCAAGTACGGCGCGACCGACATCATCGACTACGCGCAGGACGACGTGTTCGAGCGCATCAAGGAGATCAGTCGGGGGGAGGGCGCCGACGCCGTGATCGACTGTGTCGGCATGGAGGCCTCCGCCGGCCACGGCCTCTCCAGCGTGATCTCGACGCTGCAGGAGAAGCTGACCTCGACCGAGCGCCCCTACGCGCTCACCGAGGCGATCAAGGCGGTGCGGCCCTGCGGCATCGTCTCGGTGCCGGGCGTCTATGGCGGGCCGATCCCGGTCAACATGGGCTCGATCGTGCAGAAGGGCCTGACGCTCAAGAGCGGCCAGACCCACGTGAAGCGCTACCTCGATCCGCTGACCAAGCTGATCCAGCAGGGCAAGTTCGACACCGCCTCCCTGATCACCCACCGCTCGACCGACCTCGCCGACGGCCCGGACCTCTACAAGACGTTCCGCGACAAGAAGGACGGCTGCGTGAAGGTGGTGTTCCACCCGAGCTGACTTCGTTTCCTAATCCTCTCCCTCATCCTGAGGTGCTCCGCGAAGCGGAGCCTCGAAGGAGGGCTCCAGCGAAGCGCGTGATCCCTGGAGCCCTCCTTCGAGGGCGACGCTTCGCGCCGCCACCTCAGGATGAGGGGGGAGGGTGGGATGCGCCCCTTGAACGGATTCAGACCCAGACGGCGAGCAACCGAGGCAGATCATGGCGGGCGACGACGGCCTGAAGTTCGGCGCGATCGGCGGGCGGGCGGCGCATGTCTGCGTCGATGCGCAACGGTTGTTCTCGGAAGGGACCGACTGGCACACGCCCTGGCTGGAAAAGATCCTGCCCAACCTCGAACGCCTCTGCGCGGCCCATCCCGAACGCACCGCGTTCACGCGGTTCGTTCCGCCCCACCGCGCCGAGGAGGGGCAGGGCACGTGGCGGCGCTACTACGAGCGATGGGAGGGGATGACGCTGGGTGCGCTCGGCCCCGAGATGGTCGATCTCTTGCCGGAGTTGGCCCGCTTCACCCCGCCGGCCAGGGTGATCGACAAGCGCGCCTACTCGCCCTGGATGGAGCCCGACCTCCAGGCGATCCTCAAGGCGGACGACATCGACACCCTGATCGTCACCGGCGGCGAGACCGATGTCTGCGTGCTCGCCACCGTGATGGGCGCGGTCGATCGCGGCTACCGGGTGATCGTCGCCTGCGACGGCGTCTGCTCGTCGGCCGACCCGACCTACGACGCGATGATGTTCCTCTATCACTCGCGCTTCGGCACCCAGATCGAGACGGCGCCGGTCGCCGAAATCTTGGACGCGTGGCCGGGCGGCCGCCGAAGCCAGCACGGTAGCTGAGACGATCGACCACGAAGGGTGCGCTTGCCAACCGAAGCTCAAATCAAACCTATCCTCCGAACTGATGTACGGTCTGCTTTTGCGCGTCCCTCTCGATGGGAGGCGGCCGACACTATATGGTTTTCCGCCTCAAAGTTTTCCACGTCATCGACAAGAACAACAGTGTCAGCAGTGGTGCAATAACATGCCCCCACGCCTGAATGACCTGAGGCTCGAGATAGTAAGGCGCCTCGGCATTGATTTCCTTGGTTCCGCTCATGCAGTGGTTGATTTTTTCGAGCCCCTTCAAGTTTTGCCATAAAAATTCGAAATGAGGCCGAGACGGACAAAGATCTGCTGGGGCAAGAATGACAAAATATTGCAATGAAAGCAGCGAAGAAGAAACGAATATGACGAAAAATAGAAAACCCAAAACTCCGGACAATCCACGCTTCTTAGAACGCTCCTTCAGGGGCAGCGATGAGAAATCGACACGTGTGGCTTCGAACCACAACGCAGCACTGGACAACATCCCAACCAGCGGTCCGAGAACGATGAAGTAGATGGCATTCAACTTGACCGGGAAATTTTCGCCGATGAACGGCAATTTCCCGGTGTAACTTGTTGGGGAACGTGCGATCCAGAAGCAAAGCACCATTCCAAGCGCCAGCAAAAGCGAAAAGTACAATATCGGCTCGCCCCTTAATGCAAGACCGACCTTCGAGCCCTTATTCTCGTCAGACACAAATCTACCTCTTCGATTATTTGCAGAGCTTAGGAGCCTCAGAGACGATAGCGGACTCTATCGCCTGAATGATTTTAGGCTTAAGAAGATTGACAGCAAGACCATACTTCCCTCCGGTTCGCGGGATATCGACCTGCTTGGAATCTACGGCACAGGTACTCAGATCAAACGATGCCTTGACCGTAAAATCTGCATTTGCATCACCGGGAAACAGAGCTTCGTCGGACGTCTTGCAAGACAAGAATCCGGTTACGGAAGCCTGCCCCTTACTTCCTGTTCCAGAGACAGAAAATTCTTTGATTTCAACGCGATCGAACCTGTCGATTCCGATTGTTACGCCAGAGACCTTGACGGAGTTTCCAGAACAGGGATTTGCCTGGGCAATAGCCTTCTCAATGATATTTGCTGCTTGAGCTGGAACCATCGGCATCGTGCCCAGCGCAACGGCAAGAGCTATGCGCGGCATCGCTTTTTGGCATACGGCTTGCAACGAAATCGACATGAGGCCCATCATCTCCAGCTAACGAGGAATGAGATTTAACAATCAATTTTGATAATTCAATGCCCATGCCGCATTCGGAACGAAGATTGGTACGTTATTTTATCAATATTTGCGAGACGTCGGATGCGTAAATTGCACATGCAAATCTGATTTGTGTGATTATTTTGCAACATTCAGAGCTTAATTATATTATAAAAATCAATACAATAAATCCAAAAATACTCAAGTCTGACATTCAATATATAGTATGACTGGCAAATTTGGTGACTTGCATTCCGGCTTGATGAAGACCTGTCGTTCCGAGGGGCCGACTGAGAGCCGCGACGGACACGAAGCACAGGCACCGCTGCCGATCCATCGCGTTGCGCCTCGGGATGTGCCGGATCGATAGGACCTTCGACGGCCAGCACCCGGCCGAAACTTGGCCTTCCCCTTCGCGGTTCACCGGATGAAAGCGTTGAGGATGGAGCACCGGATGTCCGATGCACTCGCGCCATCGCGACGAAACCGGACCACCCGGTTCCCTGGTTGCGGTTGCGGTCGAGGAAGTGTCGAGCCCGCCCCGCGTCCCACTCTGCCCGCGATGCCGTACCGGGATCGGGCCGGACGCATTCATTGACGTGTCGGCGAAATTTCCTCCCGAAAGGAACCCGCTCATGACGAGCAAACACAAGAAGCCGCTCGACAGGCAGGTCGTCGTCATCACCGGCGCTTCGAGCGGCATCGGTCTGGCCAGCGCCCGCATGGCCGCCGAGCGCGGCGCGAAGGTCGTGCTCGCCGCCCGCAACGAGGGGGCGCTGACCGAGATCCGCCGGGAGATCGAGGGCTCCGGCGGCGAGGCGCTGTCCGTGCCGACCGACGTCACCGACCGCGCCGGGGTCGAAGCGCTGGCGCGGGCCGCGATCGACCGGTTCGGGCGCATCGACACCTGGGTGAACGATGCCGGGTTGTCGATCTTCGGGCGGATCGAGGAGGTGTCGCTGGAGGATCACCGCCGGCTGTTCGAGACCAACTTTTGGGGCCTCGTCCACGGCTCGCTCGCGGCGCTGCCGCATCTGAAGGCGAGCCGCGGCACGCTGATCAATCTCGGCTCGGTCGCCTCCGACGTCGCCTTCCCGCTCCAGGGGATGTACTGCGCCAGCAAGCACGCCATCAGAGGCTTCACCGATGCGCTTCGCATCGAGCTGGAGGAGGAGGGCGCGTCGGTCGCCGTGACGCTGATCAAGCCCGCGGCCATCGACACGCCGTTCGCCGAGAACGCCAAGAACTACACCGACCGCGCCCCAAAACTTCCGCCGCCGGTCTACCGAACGGAAGAGGTCGCGGAGGCGATCCTCTACGCCGCCGAGAACCCGCGCCGGGACATCTATGTCGGCGGCGCCGGCCGGATCATGAGCGCCGCGCAGGCGATGGCGCCGCGGATGTTCGACCGGGTCGGGCGCACGATGATCGGCCAGCAATTGCAGGACAAGCCGGCGACCCACCGCGACGGCGCGCTCTACGCCCCGCGGGAGGGCGGCAACGTGAGGGGCGGGCATCCCGGATACGTCATGCGCCGCAGCCTCTACACCCGCGGCAGCCTGCACCCGCTCACCACCGCCGCGGTGGTGGCCGGCGTGGGCTTCGCCGCCGCGAGCCTGCTCGGCGGCACCCGCCGCTGAATCTTTTGTGATTTTCCGCTCTCGGCTTCCGGCCGGGGGCGTTCTTATCAGGGGACCGACACACCGTGGCGAGCCTCGAATCCACCCTCGACGTCTTCTCCGCCCTGCTCGCCTCCGAGCAGCCGGCCAATGTCGGCGAGGCGGACGAGGCGATCTGGGCCTATCTCGCCCCCGTCCCCGGCCTCGACGCGCAGGTTCAGGCCCTCGACCGGCTCGGGGCAGGCGTGGCCGACCTCGACGCCTCATCGCCCTTCATGCCGCTCCTACTCGACGCCCTCGACCGGCACAGGGCGCGGCTGGCCGAGCTCTCGGCCTGACAGGGCTCTCGCTCGGCGGCCTCGGACGCTGTGCGTCATTGCGAGGCGAAACTGACGCAATCTAGGGCGCGACACGTCCGGGGGAGGTCCACGCCTCCCCCCTTCTGTCGGCGCGGTCTTGCCTTATCCGGATAACGCACGCCCTGGATCGCGTCAGTTCCGCCTCGCGATGACGGGGTGGACGCCGCGTGGGTCAAATGGAAAGGGCGCCAGCGCTTTTCAAATTGCAGCGTCCTAACAAGAGGTCAGGCGTCTACCGTTGCTCCACGCCAAGCCGGCGATAGTTCAAAATGTCCCGGTTATCGCAACGGCGGCATTGCAGGCCGACCGGCGCGTTTCTTGCTCACTCCAAAGCTGATCCGGCTGCCGACTAACGGCGGCGTCCTCTCGTCTTGGGGCAAGCAACCGCGATGCGCCGCGGCCTCCCGCACCGGCCTCTGAACTGTCCTTCCCGGACCCGGCCCAGAGCTGCCTCCGCGCGCCGTTCAAGCAGCTGTGCATTCGCGCAGAACGCCCGAGCTTCAACACAAATCGTGCAGCACGCGCGCCGCCGCGGAACTTCCGCACGACTTGCGCGTAAAAAGTTCCACGACGAGTCGCGCTATATCGGCAACCCTGCCATGGGCTGCCGTCATATTCTCGCCTCTTGTTCGGGTATGGTGCGGACATCTCACGGATCGACGGTACGGAGTGCGAGCGACGGCGCATCCGGTCACCTCACCCTCGTCGCTGCACCGGATCACGCATGTCCAAGCTCGCCCTGACCACCGCCCTGGCCGCACTGCTCGCCTCTCCGGCTGTCGCAGGTGGTTCTTCGGCAGGCGGGTTCGACGGCACGTGGTCGGTCCAGCTCGTGACCGAGAGCGGGCTGTGCGAGGCGCAGTACAGCTACACCCTGAGCGTTCAGGACGGTCAGGCCCGCCCGATCACGACGGCCTCGTCGAACGGCACCACGGTCTCGGGCCGGGTCGGGGCGGACGGCAGCGTCGGCCTCACCGTCGCCACAGCGGCGGCCAACGGCACCGCCTCGGGCCGGCTCCAAGTGCGCGGCGGCGCCGGCACGTGGCGTGTCTCGGGCGGCCTCTGCACCGGCCGCTGGACCGCCCGCCGCCACACGGTGCGGACCGCACAGGCCGACTGATCCCCCGCTCCGGGCCTCCCGAAAGCAAGGCACCGGCCCATCGTAGGAGCCGGTGCGCCGCCGTCGAAACGGCTCCGGATGTCGCCCCGCACGGCCGATCGCTCCGACAAGAAAAATCCCGCCCCCGGTCACCCGGTGCGGGATCGAAACTCGTCAAACCAAGGATTTCAGAACTCTGAGAATCCATTGGTGCCCAGGAAAGGATTGGGCGTGCGTCAGCTTTATATCAATCAAAACAATGTGTTAGGTCGCCCTACAATTCGGCGCTGCTCATTTTGTGCATCACTCCCGTGATGCGCACAAGCCCAGTCTGCGTTACGAGGGAATCTAAGGGTCCGTTTCATAACGGCTCGAGGGAGCGCGGCCGGGCCAGCAATAAGCACCAATGGATAGGCCGTCCAAGTGTTCGGGAGAGACAATGTCATCGTCAGCAACACCGCCGGCCCGAACGCCGTTGGATTTCTACGTCCCGGCCAAGGGTTACGCAGAGGCCGCAAAAATCATCGTGCTAAGCCCGCTCCGTGAAAGTCGGGTCGAGATGACCTACCTGCCGATTCACATGTTGCTCGGCTTTTCGGTCGAGCTCTATCTGAAGTCGTGGCTCTGCCGGGAGGGCATACATGAGGATATCCTCCGCAAGAAGCCGTATGGGCACGATCTCGGTAATTTGTATAAAGAAGCGACGTCAAGAAATTTGAAAAACATTTCTGGACTCGACCACTTGGTCCAGCAATTACATGGCCCACATACGGACTTCACCTATCGTTATTTCCGTTCCGATCTTATCTTTGACAATACGGATTTTCGATCTGCTTTCGAGATCACCGACAGGCTAGATGTTGAGGTGGATACGCATATCGGTGCGAGCGCCAGTCACGGGCTGCAGCCTGGTCACTAGCGCGATAGACTTCGCGAAGAAGCTACAGTTGGGCTCTGCGTGCACATGCCGCGTCGCCGTTGTCTTCCTCCTCGCTGGCGTTGGGCCGGCCAGCGCCGAACTCGAAGCCGAAGTTGGCTTCGTCCGTGTCAGCGCGGCCAAGGAGGTGATGACTGAGGCGCGCCGGCTGTCCTCGCCACGCAAGCCTTCCAGCACCACGCGAATCTTCTCCTCGGACGAGAACTGCCGACGTGTGGCCCGACGGATGTCCTTGATCACCGCTTCTGCCAGCTTCTTGGCCGGTCCGGATGTCTGCTTCATCTTCGCTCCTCAGGGGCTACGATGAACCAGCCATCCTCCGTTCGTGAAGACCCTCAATCTGTCCCACAGGTGCTGACGTCGGACAGCCCTGGCCTCCCCCTGCCGGCTTTAGTTTCCGGCGTCGTCACCGGGCGTACATCCTCCCGGACGACGGCGGAAACTCGACCACTAACATCAAGTTGCAGATTTCTGGCCGACCGAGGTCATGCTCGGTATCACGCGGCCGATTTTTTGCCGCGTTGCTCGAAGGCTTTAGGCGACCCGGTGTGCGCAATGGCCAGATGCCGATGGCCACTTGTTCTCCTGACTTGGCCGGCATATCTCTCACCAATCCGCTTTTGCGCCGGCTCTAGTGCTGGCGCCTGGATACGTGAATGGTGGTCGGCGTGCGACAGCACGGCTTCTGCCGCAGCTAACGGCACACCTCAGGTGCACGCCCTGGCGTGACCCCTAGCCGTTGCATCACGGGCTTACCCGATTTCTCCTTCGGCTGCCCAGTGATGCGCTCATCCTCCTATCGCCACACATCTCTTGCTCGCCCGCCGTCGCAGCTCGGTCTCGTCTGCGACGACCCTGACGAGCCGTCCCATGACGCTTCCGCTCTTCTCCTGCGCCAGATGCTGCGCCGGGGCAGCGGCTACGGCATCGCGGGCCCGACTTGGCGCGAGGGCAAGCGCCAGCGACCGGCGGCGCGCCCGCGGGACGTGAAGGCCGCCGCTCGTAAGCTGAAGAAGCGCCTGATCAAGCACGGCAGCGCCTCGCCGCACCTTCTCGACATCGCCAACGCGCTCGGCCGCTGTGACCGCCGTCACCGCTGTCTGCATCCGGCTTGTCCGCAGTGCGGCCGGGCCGTGCAGCGCACGTTCGTGCGGGCCCTCTACCGGTTCATCGAGGCGCACGAGCACCTCGGGCCCTGGGTGATGCTGTCGCTGATCTTGCCGCCGCTCGATCCGGAAGGGGAAATCGATTTCGTGGCCGAGCGGGCGCGCTACACCGCCGTGCTGCGCCGGGCCGGGCTGCGTCTCGGAGCGTTCGGGCTCGACCTGAGCTTCAACGAGGATGATCGCCGAACGCTGCCCGAGGCGGATCGCTTCGCCCCCCACCCGTGCGTGCACATCTACGGCATCGCCCCAGCGGCGCACGTGGAGGCGGCGCTGCCGAAGCTACGGCGCCTCGTGCCCGCGACCAACATGGTCTGCCGTCCGATCCGGCGGAAGCGGTTCAACGGCGACCCGGCGGCCTTCGCCTATAGCCACAAGCCCCGCTTCACCCGGCGCCTGACGATCCTCCGCGATGATCCTCGGCGAGCGAGCCCGGTTCGTACCACCCGGGATCGCGTCCTCACCGTCGAGCAGGAGATCCGGGCTGTTCGGGCGCTCGCGCGAGCCGGGCTGACGGGGCGGATCGTGCTGCTCGGCGTGCACTTCGAGCTCGTGCCCATCGCGCGGCCTCGGCGAACCCTGCGAACCTGAGAGGAGGCACTCAAGCAAACCCGGGCGAGGACACCCCCGGGTTCCGTTCTGATCACTGCATGAAGGAGACCCATTACCGATCCGGAAGCGCCTGAAACCTCCGGCACGAGATCTCGGCGAGGCTCGGTGCCGATCACCCTGAAAAGGAGAAGCGTGGCGGTCACGGAGACCGCGAACCACTCAACCCCATCGGTCCGCCTCTGCGAGGCTGACACTCAGCCGGAGGAAAGAACTCAGCCTGGGACACCCCACCCGCCGCCGATCCTAGACCCTGACTTCGACGGCAGCGCGCCACCCCTAACCCCGAGGAGGACCTACGCGGACCCGGTGACCGCATCGCTCACCGCCCAGGCACGATGCTCTGCGAGCGCCGTGCCACACCGATCAAAGGGAACCATCGGCCGGCCACTGGCGAGCCGGTTCTCAACCGTCCCCGAGCCGTGGCGGTGACCTCTTCGAGGAGCGTGCCGCCCGCAGCGAGAAGGAGCATCAGCACGAAAACGATGTGAACTGCAGCACGTCCGTTTCACCGTGAATCCACGGCCCCATTGCGCTCGCCGAGCGTGCCGGCCGTGCCGGCCGTGCCACCCCCCGTAAGCTCAGCGCGACGCCGCCCGGCACGGCCGGTACGGCACGCCCAGGAGAAGAGCCATGCCAGGACGCGGCATCATGAAGATCGAGCCGTCGGACCCGCGCCGACGCCCCCTCGACATCGACTGGAGCACCCAGCCCGAGCCGGCGCCAGCGGTGCGCAAGGTCGCCCACGTCGAAGACGAGGCGACCGGCAACGCGCACGACCGCTTCCGCGCGCCCACCGTGCTGGGCGGGACCGTCGAATTCGACGTGCCCCACGAACGCTCCGAGTCGGCGAAGCAGGTTCTCGCCGAGGGCCGCAAGAAGGGCGCCGCCCTCGCTACCGCCGACTTGGCGGAGATCGAGGAAGCCATCGCCTCCCCGCCCGAACATCACATTCGCCACGCCGCCCGCAACGGCTGGTACGGGCCGCAGCGGCAGGCCTTCGTCCGCCAGACCGGCGTCGTCGGCCGCGTCGGCGGATTGCGCTGCATACAGCCGCCCCGGCCGAAGGACGGTGAGCCCGTCCTGATCACCTTCCGCAAGGCCGGGACGGTGCAGGGCTGGATCGACGAGGTCGCGATGCCGGCCCGCTTCTCTTCGCGGGCCATCCTCGTGATCGCGGCGACCTTCGCGGCGCCGCTGCTGCGCATCCTCCGCTTCCCGTCGTTCGGCTTCAACCTGTTCGGGGCGAACAAGTCCGGCAAGTCTACGATCACCACCGTGGCGGGCTCGATCATCGGCCTGCCGAACGAGGCCGCCCTGCCCAACCTAAACACGACCACGGCTGGCCTTCTGCAGCTCGCCGGGATCTTCAACGACTGCGCCCTCCCGCTCAACGAAATGGCGCTCCTCGGGCCAAAGGCCTACGAGCAGCTCGGCCCGGCGATCTACGCGCTGGGCGAGAGTCGGGACCGCACCCGCCACAAGGCCTCGACCTTCGCCAGCGACATCGAGCAGTCGAACTTTTCGACGATCTTCTTCTTCAATTCGGAGCGATCCATCGACGAGCTGGCCCGCCAAATCGGGCGCGAACGTCCCGGTGGAGAGAGGGCGCGGTGCCTCGACGTGCCGGCGCTGCAGGGCGGGCGCCGGACGGTGTTCGATGGCCGTCCCGACGATGTCGGCGAGGGGGAGTTCCATCGCTGGGCGCTCGGACAGATGGTCAAGATGCGCAACGGCTGCCAGGCCAACCACGGCTTCATATTCGACGCCTATCTCAAGGAACTCATCGCCTTGGGCGACGAGGTCGAGAGCCGGGCGCGGCAATACGCCGATGCGTTCGTACACGCTCTGGACCTTCAGGATGCCGAGAGCGAGATCGAGCACGCCGCCAAGTGCTTCGGCGTGATCTACGCGGGGGCGCGCATCGCGATGGACGTCGGCCTTCTGCCGCGGCCGTGGAGGCCAGTTAGCGTTCGCCGGGCAATCACGCGCTGCTTCCGGGAAGCGCAGCGGACGGCCCGCCTCGGCGATCCGATGCTGCTGAAGGCGAAGGAGCGGCTTCACGCCCGCCTTCTCGACCTCGACTTGCCGGAGCGGGAGGGCGTCCGCCCCGGCGTGGATCTGGGCTATCGCTGGGCCGGAAGCACCGGCGAGCACATCACGATCCACGCGACCTCGTTCGCGTCGTGGTTCGAGAAGCGGGAGCTCACGGCGATCCTGACGTGGCTCGACCGAACCGGGGCGCTGCACAAGGCCAACGCGGAGAGCACCCCGGGCGGCGGCGGTCACGACTGGGCGGTCTCGTGGCCGCGGTGGGTGAAGGGCGGCAAAAAGGTACGCTCGATCACCTTCCGCCTTCCGAGCTGAAGAACGGCGGGCGAATTTCACCAATCGGCCCGCCGACCGTGTGGCTTCGCAGCATGTTCGACGTCGCCTTCATCGTGACATTGGGCAAGAAATGTAACCTCAGGTGTAAATTCAGCGGCCGCTCACGGGAATAAGGGAGTGCCGCCTTGCAGGAGCCCGCCGTGATCTTCGACCGCGCCTTGAACGATTCTTTCGTGAAACGCCTCGCCGAGGAGGCTGCCGCGGGCGGCTGGTGGCGCGACGTGCTGGCCGACCCCAAACTGCTCATCGCGCCGCGCCGCACGGATCTGAATGTGTACTGGCGCGGGCAGGCCCTGTTCAACGTCAGTTGCCCGCGCGGGCAGCTCGTCGTCACGACCCACGAAAAGTTCCTCGTCGATCCCGCACTGGCCGGGCAGGTACCGCTGCTGGGCGGACGCTTCGACACCGCGGCGAGTCTAGAGCGCGCGCTCATTCGGGACTTCGAGGGGCCGACCACGCTGTCGAAGATGAAGCGCGCCGCCGCCCTGTTCTCGGGTGAGGAGAAGACCGGCTGCCACGAGATCGCCGTGGGCAACGCGAGCGTGCTCGATGTCGAGATCGCCTTTCCAGGGCGCTATGCCGTCGCAGATGGCGAAGAAAGAAGTGCCCCGCGCATCGACTTGGCTAGCGTGGAGGCAGACGGCGAAAATGCGCGCCTCGTGTTCTGGGAGGCCAAAGCTTACGCCAATGGGGAGTTGCGCGCATTTGGTGACAGCACCGCGCCGGTCTGCGAGCAGATCGAGACCTACCGCCTCGCGCTGGTCCAGCACCGCACGGATATCGAGGCGAGCTACACGGCGGTGGCCGCCAACCTCGTGGCATTCAAGGACATGGGCTGGACCCGCGCGTTGTCGCCGGTGATTGAAGCGGTCGGACGCGGTGATCGGCGCCTAACGCTGGGTGCTACCCCAAAAGTCGGGCTCCTCGTCTTCGGCTTCGACAACGCTCAGAAGAACGAGCCGCGCTGGAAGAAGCACTTGGGGAAGCTTGGCGTGGCCATCGGCGACGTCCAGGCGAAGGGCAAGCCCGTGGACATTAGGGTCTGAGCGTGAGCCTACGCCTGACCGTCCACCGCGGCACGCAACAGATCGGCGGCACTTGCATCGAGATCGCTCATCCAGACGGGGCCCGACTTGTTCTCGACGCCGGTCGCCCCCTCGACGCGCCGGAGGGGGCGAGCGGGTTGCTGCCGGCGAGCCTCGACCTGTCGCGGCCGGCGACCGTGCTCATCAGCCATCCGCACCAAGACCATCACGGCCTCGTAGACGAACTGCCCGCCGACTGGCCGCTGTGGACGGGGGCGGCCTCCGCGCGGCTGATCGCGCTCACCGGTGAGATTGCGGGCCGCCCGGCCAAGCGCACCTTCGAGACATGGGACAGTCGCTTGGGGCCGTTCTCCGTCGGTCCCTTCGCGGTCACCCCGATGCTGACCGACCACAGCGCCTTCGACGCCTACATGCTGCTTGTCGCGGGCGCCGGCCGCCGCGTGCTATACACCGGCGACTTCCGGCGGCACGGGCGCAAGGGGGGCCTCGTTGACGGGCTACTCGCCCGCCCTCCGGCCGACCTCGACGCGCTGGTGATCGAGGGGACGAACCTCGGCACCGACAAGCCGGTGCAAACCGAGGCGACGCTGGAGGACGCCTTCGTCGAACTGTTCGGGCGCACCGGCGGGCGGGTGTTCGTGGCGTGGTCGGGCCAGAACATCGACCGCACGGTGACCCTCTACCGGGCCGCCAAGAAGTCCGGGCGGACGCTGGTGATCGACCTGTACACCGCCGACGTGCTCGACCGAATCGCCGAGGGCACGCGGCTGCCGCGGGCGGGCTTCGCCAACCTGAAGGTGGTGGTCACGAGCGGCCTGCGCCGGATGTACGCGAGCCGGGGTCGGGAGGACTTCGTCGCGCGGATGGCCCGCGACGGCGTAGCTGCTCGCGCGGTGCCGCCCGACGCGGTCGTGATGCTCCGGCGCTCGCTGATCGGCGACTACACCCGCGCCGGGCTCGTCCCGACGGCGCGCGACGCCTTCAACCTGTCGATGTGGCGCGGCTACCTGAGCACGCCTTACTACGCCGAGCCGCTGGAATGGTGCCGGTCGGCGGGGGCGGAGATCGCCTACCTGCACAGTAGCGGCCACGCCGCCCCCGCCGACCTGCGCGCGCTGGCCGCCGCGGTCGACGCGAAGGCGGTAATCCCGGTGCACGGGGAGAACTGGGACGTCGCGGCGGCCGGCTTTGAGCGGGTCCGACGTCTGGCCGACGGCGAGACCTGGACGATCCCGTGAGCGCGCTCGCCCCGCCTAACACCGGGCCCAGACCCGAGCCAGCGGTAGGCATCTTCTGGCGCGTCGCCGGCGTGCTTGTCGTGGACCGCACGCCCCTGTCGCGCGCGGAACCCTATGGCGACTGCCTCACCCACGGGCCAGGGCACTACGAGCGGTGGGACGCATGGCAGCGGCTCGGCGTGCGTGGCCTACGCAAGCAGGGTCACCCCGATGCCATCCGTGTAACCGAGTACGACGAGTGGCCGCGCGGGCGGGTGGTCTACGAGGTGCCGAGCGCCCGGTTCGTGCTCTACGCCGACCGGCGGTTGCAGCAGCCTGCGACGCTCGCTTCCCTGCGCACGGCCTTCGGGTTGGACGCGGCCGACGTCGTCGTGCGCGGCGATCCGCATTACCGATAGGTGGAAAGTGACCAGCCTGCTCACCTCTTGGCAGCTGCAACAGGATCGGCAAAACGCCAGAATCCTTTCAGCAGGGATAGTTCAGTAGCTTGGTCGAAAAATAAAAACTTTGCTCGTCAACGGCTTGTCGTCCATAGTCCGTTGGTCTTGCTGGGGCGATTTGATGATCTTACCAATCGTCGAGTGCATCTACATCCCCTCCGATCAAGGCGAGGCGGTCGCGTACCTATCCTTCCTCGTCGAAAATCATCCCGAGATCGCGGCCAGTGCGGAGCAAAGGCTCGCCGCGACGGGGTCGGCTCGCGCCGTGCTGAAGGCGTTCGTCGAGGACGGTACCTTCGAGCGCATCTCGGAGGACTACGCACGCTGCTTGGGGGAAGAAGCGCGCTATCTCGAAGAAGAGACGCGGCGGTACGCGGCCGAGGAGCGGGAGAGAGCCGAAGCGGGTATGCCTACGCGCACCTGAGGCTGCGCGGCCGGTATCGACCGCGCGAGGTCCTCCCCGCGAGCATTCATGGAGACGGTCGTTGCAAGCATCAGCCAAATCGCCTGCGTCTGCGGCGCCGAACTTGTTCAAATTTGCCACCAAGGAGCTGTCGCAGGATGCGTTCTTCTGCTGGCTCCTTGCGTGGGCCGATAGCTCATTCGCTACCGCGGACGCCGCACTGCATGGGATCGGGCGCGGCTTCGTGGACATGCTGCTCTGCGAGCACACTCTCGCGATGGATGGCCGAACTCACGTTCTAGTCCACCGGCAGTACAAGTACGTCGATATCCTTGTCGAGGTCGGCGACGATCTGATCTTGCTGATCGAGGACAAGGTTCACGCTGGCATCCACGGCAATCAGCTCACGCGATACCGGGACCGCATCACCGAGGCATTTCCAGGACGGCGCATCGCGCCCGTTTTCCTCAAAACTGGCGACCAAGCGCGGTACGACGTGGTCGAAGCGGCGGGGTTCAAACGGGTCGGCCGAGACAGGCTCCTGAAGTTCCTCCGCCAAGCCTGTGCTGGGAGCAGCCACCCCATCCTCCATGATTTCCTCGCTGTTTTGGAGGAGCTGGATGCGGCGGTACAAGCCTTTCGGTCCGTGCCCCCCGCCGCCTGGGAGGGAGCGTCGCCTTGGATCGGCCTGTACATCAGTCTGCAAACTGTGTTCGCGGACCTCAACTGGCAATATACCCCAAATCCAAGCGGAGGTTTTCTTGCTGCTTGGTGGCACGGACGGTCCTGGACTAATCCGGCGACTGGCCGCACATACGACGTGTATCTACAAATCGAGCAAGGGCCGCTGTGCTTCAAGATCGCGGTCGAGGACGGGCCAGACAAGGTGGGCCCGCGCGATGCGTGGCGCTCGACCCTGACCGCCGCGGCGCAGCGCACCGGGCAGACGATCCAGCCACTTCACCGCAAACCGGGAACTTGGATGACCGTGGCGCGGCTTGACCAAAGTGACTGGATGCAGCTCGGCTTGGACGGTCTGTTCGACCCCGATGCGACTGTGCTTCGACTGAGGGCAGCGATGGATCTGGTTAACGAGGGGGTTCGGGCCGTTCAGGACTCTCAAGCGGCCCACTAATCCGTCCGGCGACCGTCCTTGGGCGATGAGCGATTCACAATCACGTCGCTGTCTTCGAACGGTCAGCTGCCTCGTCGTACCTGCGCACAAGCTCGCGCAACTCTTGCGAAGGCCGCCCGTAGCTCACAACCGCTACCTCAAGGTCGCGGTCGCTGGCGAGCCGCAGGGCCCGTAGCATGGCCGCGTCAATCCAATCGTCGGCGTTGCCGAAGGCGCCGCCGCCAAGCCGCGTCAGCAGCACGCGGTTCGAGGCGCCACGCGCCGCGTTCAGCACCCCAGCCAGCAGCGTACCTTCGTAGGCCGCCTCCAGCACAAGGCGCGCGAACGGCGCCCAGGCCGATGCCGGCAGGCGCGTGTAGGCTACCGGCAGCGCCGAACAGAAAATCTGGCTGACGAGCGGGCGCGGCGCTGCCCCGTCGGTAACCTCGACGTCCGCGTGCAGTCCGAGCCGGAGCCGGCCGCGTAAATCGTCGAGGGCTGCCTCGTCGGCTCTGCTCAGGTGCTCCGCGATGGCCGCGAGCCCCGCCCGCGTCGGCAGCGCATAGCCATTGCGCATCACCCAGAGACTGCCGCGGTTGGTGCTAAGCCGCTGCGCCAGCGCATTTCCGAAGTCGAAGAGGCCGTCGAGTTGGCGCTCCGCCGTCTGGCCAGTCTCACCCGCCACCGGCGCGAGGTAGTTGCGGTAGATGGTGGCTGCGCCCGCGGCCATTGCACAGGCCGGCCCCTGCGTGCGGTCGTGAGCGTAGCCGGCCACGCCGTCCTCCGGAGTAACGTCCGGCCCAACCATCTCCAGCATGTTGAACTGCGAGGCGACCTGGAACAGCGCACCGCGATTCTGCGGCGCCCGGTGCAGAGCGCGCGCATCGCCCTCGACGATGGAGAGGCGCACCCGGCCAGGACGATGAACACCGGCTGCCGCTGTGCGCAGTTCCGCGAGCGACGGCAGTGTCAGCGTCCCAAAGGCGAAGGTTTCGCCCGTGGCCTCGTGCACGAGGCGGTCGTCCACTACGCGCAGCCGGGCTTGTGTCTCCTTGTAGCCAGCCTCCTGAAACCCAGTTAGCTGCTCGAACCAATCCATGTCGCCTCCCCCCACAGGCTTCTATCGCCTGCGTTTCCAATCCAAGTTCCATCTCTTTTTATAGGCAATGTGGCTGTTCTTGCAGTACATCTTACCTACTGGGGTCAACGCAGAGCCTTTGTCGGCTTCCACATCGCCGCCGTTCGAGCAATGCAGGTCGCTGGCAGAGGGCCCTCGCCATCCTTCTCGTAGCCGGCGTGCCGCATTACCTCGGCGACCAGCGATCCCGCGTTCATAGTCCCCTGCGCCGTGCGCCCATATCGACTGCCCATGACCTCCTGCAGGATCGGATCGACACCAGCGAGGGCGGGTTGGCCGTTCGCGACAGCCTCCAGCGCGGCTTGCCGAGCCCTGGCAGACCAGACGATCTCCTGCATTTCGCGATAGACCGGGTCGTCGAGGGACATCCCCCCGCTGCTCAGAGGCAATCCAAGCCCGTCGATCAGCGCGACGGTTGCGCGGCCGACATCCGTGTCGAGCTTGGCGGCGCGGCTGCGCACCGTCATCCGCCCCTCCGGCGTCATCGCGCGGATCTGCGTTTCCGTCGGCGCTTTCATACGATCTCCCCCGAAATAGCGTTGCGGCATCGTAGCCCGAACGTCTGCGGGCTCAATTCAAACCACGCTCCGTCACGGCCGGACCTCAATCAGGTCGTCGCCCAGGGAGTTCTTGCGCACCGTGATCGTCACCAGCCCCTGCTCGCCCGACGACCACTGCCCCAGGAATATGCACGACACCCCCGGCGATCCTTGCACCCCTATGGAGCTGCCTCGCATCAAATCGATCAGTCGGCGTCCTCCGTAGCGCGCCCGGTCCATTCCGTTGGCTGCCTGCATCAGTCGCCGCCGCATCGCGACCTGGTTGCATGGGTCGGTCACCAACCGTTCCTGTTCCTCTCGCCGGGATTGAACCAACTCCTCGGCTTCCTTCCGTTGCTGCTCCTGCGCCCAAGTGATCATCTTTCTGTTGCGCTCAGGCTCCTGGGCGCGATCAATCTCCCCTTGATACCGCTCCCTCTGCGTGTCGATCAGTAGACGCACTATGGTTCGATTCGCTTGGGGCGAGCCCCTCTTTTGCTCGCATTCGAGCAGGCGGTTCTCCAGCGCCTGCCAGACTTCGTCGTTCCAATACTCTACCGGCACGGTGAACGGCGAACCCTCGATTTTGCCCGGCGCTCCGCTGCCCGCCCATCCCTCAATGCTTGCCCGGGTGAAGCGGTCGCAGTTCATCTTGCGGAAGGTCGGTGTGTAGTCCGGTGTGTCCGGATCGAGCCTCGTGCGAAGCCGGCCCTGCCCGAAGCCAGCGTACTCCTTCAAACCGGCGACGCCTTGCGCAACAGCTGCATCCCATGCCTCGGAGGGGACATCACCGCGCACGCTCGGCAGGCTGCGCCCGCACGCGAGCAGAAAGTCTCGGTAGCGACCGAAGTCCGCCTCCTCCCAACGGTAGATTGACAGGCCGAACAAGTCCGACAGTTGCTCGAAGGGGCCGCCGCGGGGGTGCTCGCGCTGGTAGGTTTCGCAACTCGGCGGCGTCATCGCGACCATATGGGGCGTCTGCGCGGTGGCCGAATGGGGAGCATCCAGGATGGCGCCCACCACGGCGAGCGCGGCCACGTGGGACAGGGTTCCGCCCAATTTCTTGCGGCCCAGGAGGATACGGCAGCGGCGGCCGAGGGACACCCTCGGTGCGCCCGGTCGTGTGATCTCGAGCCGTGAAGGCGCGGCAGCGCCCGTCGTGTCGTGCATGACGGTCTCCATCGGTAGTGCTGCGGGATGGTGGGCGGGACTGGAAGGCCGCCGTAGCTCGAAGAATGAGGGATTGTCAGTCCGTCGATTGTCAAGCCGCCGGCAGGGCTTGCTCGCGTGATGGACGCGCGCGGCATCGTCGGCTGGAATCTGCGGAGGCTGCGCGTTGAGCGCGGCCTGTCGCAGGAACGGCTGGCCTTCGCGGCCGGCATCGACCGGGCCTACGTCGGGCGGGTCGAACGCGGCTCGGAGAACGTCACCATCGCGACGCTGGAGGCGATGGCCCTCGCGCTCGGCGTACCCGTCGCTGAGCTGTTCCTCGAGCCCGAACCCGGGGCGGAGCGGCCCCGTCCGCTGCGGGCGGGGCGGCGTGCGAAGGCCGGGTGAGCCCACGGCTGCCGGGGCGGTCCCGATTCCTGGCCGGGCGTCTCCGACCTCACGATCCGATCTCCAGGTGCGGGGCGACTCGGACTAAAAGCGCCCACGCCGCATCGACCGCCGTGCGTGTGTGTGCGTCGAGGCCGTGGGCGGTGATGGCCGGGGCGACGAGCAGCGCGAGCAGTGCCGCAGCGAGGTCCGGGGCGGCAGCGATCAGCCGAGCGTCGGCCAGCCGCTGGATGCCCGTCGCGATGTGCAGCGGACAGCCGCCCGGCTCGACAGGAATGTCTCGGCGCACGAAGTACGGCCAGCCGCCAGGGCAGTCGTCACCCGCCGGTTCGACGCCGAGCATCGCCCGCGCCGGCGGGGCCTCCGTCTCCGCCTCGCCGCGCACCAGCCACGGTCCGGGGGTGGGAATGGCCGTAGCCGGCATCCTACGCCCAGCCACGGTCAGTACTCCCCGGCGAGCATGACGGTGAGCACGCGGCGCGTGACGCTGGCGTCGGCCGGGTCCGGGGAGGCGTAGCGTCCGGCGCGGTCGTAGCAGTCGATCTTCCAGAATACCCGTTCGCCCGTAGCCTCGACGGCGCCGAAGTCGTGCTCCCCGTGCGGATCGTTGTCGGGCTCGAAGCGGTCGTAGGCGGCGACCGCGTCGAGAATGACCTGCTGGCGCTCACGGCCGAGCGCGACGATGCCGGCGGTGAGCACGAGGGTGCCGCCACTAAGCGTGCGGCGGAGGATGTCGTTGAGCGCGCGCACGCGCTCCGCGTCGAGGACGGCGGTCATGGGAACCTCGGAGTGTGGCTGGGGGGTGTGGTCTGGGCGGCGCTCGCGCGGGGCGCTGCGCTGATGGCGCCCGGGCGGCGGCGAGCTGCCCGGGCGCGGTTCGCGGGCGGCTAGCGTGCCTTGGGGGGCAGGAGGGCGAGCTCGTCGGCGGTGCGCAGGATGGTCGGGAAGGCGGCGGGGTCGTAATCCCGCCAGCGCAGCGAGAAGGTCCGGCCGTTGGTGCCGATCACCTCAGCCTCCCACCAGCCGTCGTCGGGCCCCTCGTGGGCGAGCACGATGCTGCCGAGCCCGATCTCGCTGCGGTCCCCCGGGCGGGGCTGGCCGACGAACAGGTGCGCGCCCGGGCGTGGCGCCGGCGATGCGCCCGCCGGCTCATCGGCGGGGGGCGACGAGGCCTCGCCGTCGTCCGATGGGCGTTCCTCGCCCGATGGGGCCGCCGGGTCGACTTCCTTCGCCGAGGGGAGATGGGCGTCCGCCGGCGGGTCCACGGGCGGAGCGTCGCTGGCCTCGGGCGGGTCAGCCCGACCGCCGGCGGCGACGGCGAGCCCGGCCTCCTCGCCGGCGAGCGCGATCAGCCGAGCGTAGAGGTCGCGCTTGGCGAACGGCACGAGGGCGCGGCCGCTGGGCAAGACCCGCCCCCGGGCGAGCTGCCCGGCGAGTTCGCGGCCGGCGGCCTCTGTGATCGGCAGGGCGCGCAGTCGCATGATTGTGGCCGCGGCGATGGCGGCCTCGGCATCGGCGGCGTCGAACCATGCGGCGCGGGGTCGCCCGCCGCCGTCCCGGCCGAGCAGCACGAGCGCGGGCGGCTGGGGGGCGAGCGGGGTCTCGGCGACGCCGGCTGGCAGGCTGATGCGTGCGGTCTTGCGGCGCGCGCTCATCGAGGGCCCCCTGAAACGACGAAGGCCCCCGGGCGGGGGCCTTGCGAGATGCGGAAGAGGTGGCTGGAGCGGGTCCGGTGAGGGGGCGGTGCCGCCGGTCGCGGGGTGCTCGCTTCGTGTCGTCGGATCATCTGGCTCTCCTGATTGCGGGCGGGGCGAGCGGCGCGGTCGCGCCAACTCACCGACCAACACCGTCACCATGACCGAACCGGCGGCAGTTGTCAAGAATATAATCCTATACAACAGGCGTGGGCGACGGTAGCTCTGTTACCGATGCAACCTTGAATGCCGCTGCCGAACAATGGACAACATCGCAACGGCTCGTTTTGGGGAGGTCGCGGCATGGTCCGCGCGGGTTTGCGCTTCACGCTGCTGACGCTTTTCGCGGCGGGCGCAGTTGGTTCGGCGACCGCGCAGGTCAGCCCGCTCGACATCTTCGGCGGCCTCATGGGCGCGGCCCAGGCACAGGCCGCGCGGGAGGCTTGGGCTCGCCTGCCGGGCGCCGACCGGAGTTGCCTCCAGCGTGCGTTGGCCACCCGCAACACGGACATCGAGAGCCTCGCGCGCAGCGGGATCGGGCCGGACGACGGTCGCCTCGGTCCCTACGTGACGCAGTGCCGGCGCTTCACCGAGGCCACACTGCGCCGCGGCGTCAGTTGCAATGTCCGAGACGAGGCGAGTGGGTCGGTCGTCACGACCTGCGACCAGTCGTTCGCCTACCGGGACAACGCCGGGGGCGTGCGGCCGGTCGACGTCCGGGAGGCGGTCGAGCTGCATTTCTCCGGCACCCGCGTGTTCGTGACCGAGGTCGAGACGGACGAGGCGCGCCAGGCGCGCGCGGCTCGCGTCGAGGCGCAGGGGCGGGCCGAGCAGTTGCAGGTGCTGCGCTCAACCCTGGCGAACTACGGGCGCCAGCCGTCGCCGGTGGTGCGCGCCGAGGTGGCCCGCCTGCAGGGCCGCATCGAGCAGCAACTCGCCGCCCGGACCGGTCCGACCGCGCCGGACGCTGAGGCCATCGAGCGTGAGGTCCAGGCCCTCGACGCGTTGTCGGACGCGGAGGCTAGGCGCCTTGCGGCGCTCGACCGACTGAACGGCCTGCGCGCCCAGGCCGAGGCGCGCACGAAGGGCGACATCCCGGACGGGCTGAAGCGCCGCCTAGCCGAACTGCGCACAGCGACCGCTGCCGTGTCCGAACCGCCCCGCACGTTATCGGTTCAGAAGGCCGCCGTAATCTCGGATCGCGAACTTGGGCCGTCCTTCGACTGCGAGAAGGCCGCGACGCCGCTGCCGCTCATGATCTGCGAGGACGCCGGCCTGCGTCGGCTCGACCTCGAGCTCGCCCGGCCGTTCTACGCATTGCGCCACCTCCGCCCGGACGACGGGGTGGCGCTGAAGGCGGAGTCGAACGAGTTCGTCAAGCGGACGCTGGAGAGCTGCCGCGTGCCCGACACGGGCAAAGTCAGCGGTGCGCTGCGTGCCCGGGCGATTCCCTGCATCGCGGCGACCTACCAGCGGCAGAGGGATTCTTGGGCCGCTCGCGTCGCCCGCGAGGGGCCGACCGGAGCCCGACAGGAACTTGCGCGTCCGATCACCGAGCACGTGCGCTTACAGGAGGCGCTGCGCTCTGCGGGGGTGCTTGCCGGTGACGCGCCGGCCGACGGCGTCTACGGAAGCGTCACACGCCGAGCGATCACGTCCTTCGCCGACGCCCAGGGGCTGGCTGCCGACGGGTTCCTCTCGAACGCGTTGGCGGATCGGCTGGGCCAACGGTCGGGCGACGCGCCGAGCGCCGGCGTCATCGTCGATCCCGGCCTCGTCACCCGCATCGACGCGGTGGCGAACCGCTACGAGAGTTACCTCGCCGACCTCGGGAGCGAAGAGCGTGAGCGGTCCGCCCGGGCGCAGTCGCAGACTCGTCTCGACGAACAGCGCCAGCGCGCGCAGGCGCTGCTGGCCGGCCCGGTGCCCGAGGATTTGCGGGCGGAGCTCACCGAGACCTTGCGGCAGGCTGAGGCACGGGGCACCACGGACGCGCGCATCGTGGCGGACGGGTTCCAGCTTCGCATGGCGCAGCTCGAACCACGCTTGCGCGAGGCCGAGGCGGTGCAGCGGGCGGTGACCGACCGGAACCGCTTCCTGGTCGAGAGCGACGCGGGCGACCTCGTCCTGCTCTACAATAGCTCGCCCAAGGCGACCGGGGTTGCGCGCGGGCTCGACGGCGGCCTCGTGTTCGACCCCGAGCGCACGGTCGCCTGCGCGCTCACGGACCCGCCGACGGATCGTATCGCGCAGGAGCAGCTCGCGGCCAAGGCCCGGGCCGTCGGCGCGCCGGTCAAGGATGCCCTCGCCCGCTGCACGGCTGCACAGCAGCAGAGCGCCGACCTCGTCGTGTTTGAGCGCGGGGCGCTGCGGGCGCAGGCCGGTCTGTTCGGCACGGTGGCCTCGGCCGTCGACACCGGTGTCTATGCGCTGGCCGGCACAGTGACGAAGGCCGACATCGACGCCGTGCGCCAAGCCGAGGGTATCCGCGCGGCGGAAGCCGAGACCGAGGTGGCGCGGGGCACCTCGGACGGGCTCACGGTGCTCGCGCTGGCGAACGGCTCGCGCACGCTGTGCCGGGTTGCCGCCAGTGAGCCCGCGCTGCACGAGCACCTCCTGAAGCCCTACGAGGCGCTGCTGCGGGGCGAGTTGCGCGGGCCGGTCACCGCGGTGACGTCGAGCGCAGACGGTGCCTTCTTGTCGGCCAAGCGCGGGCAGTGCGGGGCGATCTACGCCAGCGCCCGGGAGATGGCGGCGCTGAGTAAGGCGTTCGCGCGGGACGGCGTCGCAATCCGCTACCTGCCGGTGTGGATCGCGCCGGAGGCCGTCGAGAAGGCCCGGCAGGAGCTCGCCGACCGGGACCAGCAGGGCCGCCGCGCGCAGGCTGAGCGTGACCGGGAGCGGGGCGAGGAGCAGGCGCGTCGGGACCGCCAGGCGGTGGTCGAGCGGCTGAACCGGTCGAAGGACGAAGCGGAGGCCGCGCTGAAGGCGGGCGTGCCGCCGGACCTCCAGGCGTTCCTCACCGGGTTTATCGCCGACGTCACGAGCTTGGGACCGGACACGGCGCTCACCCGGCTGCAGGAACTCGGCGACCGCTACGCGGAGCGGCGTGGGCGCATCGACGAGGCCGCCCGGCTGGCCCGCGCGCTGACGCCGAAGAGCCGCTTCCTCATCGAGGGCGAGCGGGGCGACCTCGTCGTGCTCTACAACGACAGCGGCAAGGCGCCCTCGGTGGTGCGCAACCTGCGCGGTGAGCTCGTGTTCGAGGACGGCCGGGCCGTAGCCTGCCTCTACCACGCGCCGTTGGCCGACGTGTTCCTCAACCGGCAGTTCCGCGACCGAAGCGCGGCGCTGGGCGCCCGGCTCGACCTTCCGCTGGCCGCCTGCGCGCCCGGCACGCTGGCCGAGCAAGACCTGATCTTCGCCGAGCGTGACCGGCTCCTGCGCGAACCGGTCGAGCGGGTGATCGCGCTCGCTGAGGCCGTCAACGGCGGGCTGTACGCGCGCCTGACAGTCATCGACGCGTCCGCGCTCGCGGCGGCCAGGCAGGCCGAGGCCGCAAAGGCCAACGAGGTCGAAGCGACCGTGCGCGGCAAGAAGGGCGACGGGTTTGGCGTGATCGTAGCGGCGAACCCGTCGAGCGTCGTGTGCAGGGTCGGCGATGCGAACGCCGAGGCGCAGGACGCGATCCTGGCGCGGCTGGCTAAGCGCCTGAGCGATGAATTGCCGAGTCAGCCGATCATCTCGCCGACGTCGGCGGACGGTGCGTTCATCGGTGTGAAGCGCGGTGAGTGCGGGGCGGTCTACGCTGCGGCGGCAGACCTGCTGCCCCTGGTCGAGGCGATGGGACGTGACGGGCTGGGCTTCCGCTTCCTACCGCTCTGGATCACGCCGGAGGAGGTCGCGCGCACGCAGGCCGGCATCGAGCAGGAGAAGCGGCAGAAGGTAGAAGATCAGGCCGCGCGCGAGCGGGAGCTACGGGACCGGGACGCGGTGGAGCGCGACAAGGCGGCGGAGGAGGCGCGCAAGCGGGAGTCCGTCGAGCGCGCGCTGCGGGCGCAATGGGGCGAGCGGGCCCGCTTCTTCGAGCAGGCGCTCGGCGAGGAGGCGAAAGCGTTCGCAGACGGCCGCCCATCGACGTTTTCGGACCGGTATCCGAAGCTGGCGCGGGTCTACGCTGGCTTACGCGAGGACCGCTGGGAGTTCATGTCGGCGCAGACGACGATCCTCGACTACGGCACGGCAATGTACAAGGAGCGGTCGCTGGAGACGGCGCTGGCGACGTCGATTATTAAGATGCGCAACCGGTTCCGCGGCGAGTACCGGGACGTGTGCGTCGTGACCGGCTACGTGAACGACGCGGAGTTCGGGATGGTGCGCGAAGCGGTGGGGTTGCCGTGCGACGGCAGCGGCCCTCAGCTCGCGCAGTACAAACAGGGCGAGCGTTTCGTGAGTCGGTGGAATGCGCCTTAAAACCAAGTTATTCGAAACGCCTTCGTCTGTCTGTTCTGCTCCATGAGCGGGCCTTCGACCTAAGACATTGGAATGGCCGTTTGGAGAGTGGCCTACGTGATAGTCAAACTGGAGAGAAATCAAACTATCGTAGCCTCTCGCAAGCGCGGAGGCTCGGCACGCGGCACGACAATCCAGGATCAATCGGACGAGTACGGGACCGCGCGTTTCGCGGTTGAGGATCTCTCGAAGAGCGTGTGTGATTGCCTAGACGGAGCAGTCCACCACTCACCGGGCGTGGGCCCAACGGCTCCGTCAGCCGCCAAATCATGTCGCGCCTACACCGATACAGGAAGCTCAGGAGACGGGTTCCGTGCTTGGCACGTCGTAGAACTGTGAGTCCAACCTGGATTCGAGCCTGTGATTAAGGAGGGCCTGGAAAATGTGGCGGCAGGTCTCCGGGGTGGGTACGATCCGCCCCTGTTCGTCGAAGGCAATAACAAGCCTCATGTTGCCATGCTCGGCCCTGAGTCGGTCCATAAAGCCGGTGTCCTTGTAGTGCCCCTTCGACTGGATCGCGATGGCCCGACGGAGATGGATCTTGTTCGATCCCACGAACGCGTCCAGCGGACTGAGCTCAGAGAAGATCGCGACGAACTCGGCCTCTTCCTTCAAGGCGGTGAACGCCTGTTGATGTCCGGCCTTGTACACCAGCACCGACTCGAAATTCAG
This sequence comes from Methylorubrum subtropicum, assembly GCF_038442325.1. Lineage (NCBI taxonomy): Bacteria > Pseudomonadati > Pseudomonadota > Alphaproteobacteria > Hyphomicrobiales > Methylobacteriaceae > Methylorubrum > Methylorubrum subtropicum. The sequence continues at coordinate 106,216 of NZ_JBBXMW010000001.1, forward strand.
CTTGCTCTTGATGAAGATCCGGTCCCCGAGCACGAAGAAGTCGAAGACGGGGCGGATGGTGAAGACCGGGTCCTCCTCCACGTCCAGCTCGTTGTCGGAAAAGACCGCCCGAATGAGGCCTGAGGCCTTCCGCGTCGACCAGCTTGCGTCGGTTCGGCTCACGGCCAGCAAGGTCAGGCCGTCCCGGACGAACTTGATGACGGTGAACTTGCTGTTGGCCAGGTCCTTGACGTTACGTGCCTTACGCCCGGGCGTGTCGTCCGCCACCGCTCCTGCGATCAGGTGAACGTACGTCTCGTCGGTCTCGATGGTGAGGGCACTGCCCTCGTTGTTCTGGGCCAGCACGTCGTACTCGATGGTCTCCGTGATGCCGGCGAGCGCGCCGCCGACCGCCTCCCTGAGCCTGGCGGCGAGGTCCTCGGTGATGCCAACCCACCGCCCCGTGAACCTTGGCCGACCGTCCTGTCCGGACGAGGTTCTAAACACCCATACCGTGACGTCCGCACCCGCCAGATCGAAACCCTTCAGGTCTGGAAGCGTGGTCATCGACTGGCGTCTTCCTCGTTATCCCGGACGACCATCACGTCCTGGAGGTGACCCTGAAGGTAGGTACGGTCAGGCTCGATATCGACCTTGGACAACATGCGACCCACAAAAATCGCTGTCGCGCCGTGATGGACGTACTTCACCTCGAACAGCTTCCAGCCGAATGCCGCGAGAACGGGATTGAGGACGATCTGGCCGGACCTGTAGGTGATCCAGAAGATCCAGCCCAAGAACACCGCGAACCCGATGAGCTTGGTGCCCTGCTCGAAGTCCAGGCTGATGAACGAAACGACGTACGGGATCACGTAGTTGATCAGGTCCGCCGGTATGTGCTTGCTCTCGGTCACCTTCACGCGCTGTGAGGTCCGCAAGACGCGGAGCGCGAGAAAGGTGGCCAGCATGCCGACCGCGCAGACGGCGACCGCCACCAGAGAATAGAACGGGTTCTTGAGCGGGCTCGCGCATCCGAGCGCGACCATCGACCCGACCGGGCAGATGCCGCGCTTCACGACCTCGACGTCGAGGTCCTGCGCGAGCAGGATCAGGCTAAGGGGCAGGTAGGATGCCAGGTAGATGGCCGCCGCGAAGAGGATCCTGAGCTGCATGGCTGCGGGGTTCCGATCACACACACCTGCCGGAAGCCGTCGCGACCGCCCATGCCGTTGAAGTGCCACGGGATCATGACGGCCGAACCGCGCCGCGGCTAGCGGGTTGGGGCGGCGTCGCACCTTAGACACGAGCCCGGATAACCCCGCGCGACTTCGACACGGCCCTTGATGTGACTGTTCCTGATATGTTCTTATATGGGATCGCGCCAACGCAAAACGAGGGCAAAAGTGATTGGCGCGAGGCTCCGAAGTGTGTGTTAGGCAGCTCCGGTCCATCACACCAAGGGATGCAGCCAGCCCGGCGATGCTGGTCGTTAAGGTCCGACGGGCTATGCTCCGGGGTGGGCCCGGGCCATCGCGCGTCGGCCTACCCTCCAGCCGTCGCACGTAGAGGAATGGTCGCGTGACCAGCGTCGCCATACGCCTGAAGGAGCTGGAGGAGGACGAGCTTGAGGAGTTCATCGAGCTCTGGTGCGAACGCGTCGGCTCCGGCTACGAGTTCGTAGAGCGGATCGGGAAGGCCAACGATAAGGGCCGCGACGTCATCGGCTTCCTCACCCAGGCCAAGCACGAGGGCCCCTGGCACCTCTACCAGTGCAAGCGGAAAACGCGCGGCAGCGCCCTTGGCGCGCCGGAGGCGCTCGGCGAACTCGGGAAGGTCTTCCATTACCATTCCCAGGGCGCCTACCGCACGATGCCCGAGAAGTACGTGTTCGTCGCGCCGCGCGGCGTGACGGGCCCGCTGCAGGACCTGATCTTCAACCCGTCGGACCTGAAGGCTGCGCTGATCGCGAACTGGGACGACTATTGCGCCGGGTCCATCACCCAGCGCCGCAAGATCCCGCTTTCCCCCGAGCTCAAGGCCCTGATCGAAGGCTACGAGTTCGGGAAGGTGAGCCACCTGAGCGCCGCCGGCCTGGCGAAGCATCCGGCCTCCCTGAAGGCGCTGACCCAGGTCCTCGGCCTGCCGCCGGGTGATGCGCCTGTCGGCGCGGCGCCCGACCTGCTCCAGGCCGAGGAGATGGAGTACATCGACCAACTGCGCCAGGTGTACGGCGAGGCGAGGGGAACCCCGTTCGCCACCGCCGACGATGTGCTCGCCGACGGGATGCACGGCGACCATCTGCGCGAGCAGCGCAACCGGTTCTTCGACGCGACCTCGTTCAGGCTCTTCCATCGCGACAACACGTCGGTTGAGGCGCTCGTGGAATTTGAGGCCGAGGTCCACCATGGTGTCGTCGACGTCTACAGGCTGCCGTACGGAACCCGCCTCGAACGGGTCGGAGCCGTCATGCGCCATGCCTCGACGATGACCTGCGCCATCAAGGGGAAACTTGCCCGCATCCCGGTCCGCCAAGGCATGTGCCACCACCTCGCCAACGAAGGGCTGATGAAGTGGATTCCGTGAGCGTCGATTCGTTTGGGCGCCTCTTCAACTCGCCCTTGGAGGCCGGGATACGGGCGGTCATCGTCCTGGAACACCTGCGCCCGGAGAGGGTCGACCTCGCCGAGATGGTGCTGCTCGACCACGTGGTCGTCCACACCGCAGACGTCGGTGGTCCGCCGAGCCTCCATCCGGACGTCCCCGGGCGGAAGGGCGAGCTCCTCGTCCGCCGTCGCCTCGTGGAGAGGAGCCTCGAACTGATGCTCCGCTGCCACCTGGTGCGCCAGGAAAGCGGGCCGGACGGGATCTTCTACCGCGCCTCGGATGAGGCCGCCTCCTACGTCGAGCTGCTGGAGACCCCGTACTCGGAGCATCTCAAGGCGTGCGCGTCGTGGATCGCCCGCGAGGTGCGCGCGCAGGACAAGGACGCCTTCAAGGCGCGGGTCCGCGACTACATCGGCGACTGGAGCGAGGCGTTCGGCGTCGGCGATGGCACGAGCCCCGCCTGACATGCCCGATCCCGCCCGCTTCGTCCTGCGGCGGCTCTCCTTCACGGGGCCGCGCGTTCCCCTCGCCGACATCGGGTTCGTCCCGGGCGTGAACGTCGTTTGGGGCGCGTCGAACGCCGGAAAGACGTTCATCATGAAGGCGCTCGACTTCATGACGGGCGCCGGATCAGCCCTTCCCGACATCGAGGAGATCCAGGGTTACGAACGGGCATGGCTCGAACTCGACCTGCCAGCGAGCGGGCGGGTCACGCTGGTCCGGGCGCTGAGCGGCGGGGCCTACGGCATCTACGAGGGCACGAAGGAGCCCGGCGCCGATGTCGTCGAGCCCAACCGGACGCTCGGCGCCGATCACCGGAGCAAGGGCGAGAACATCTCTTCCTTCCTCCTGGCCGAGCTCGGCATCGTCGACCGGAAGATCGCCCGCACCCTGATCGGCGACAAGAGCCCTTTCACCTTCCGCCACTTCGCGCCCTACGTCTTTACCGAAGAGACGAATATGATGGGTGAGTGGAGCCCCATCCGGATCTCGGCGCAGAGCGGCGAGACCTTCGACAAGAACGTCCTGAAGTTCATCGTCACCGGCATCGACGACAGCGCGATGCAGACGACACGGAGCGTCGACGCGCAGAAGACGGCGAACCTCGGCAAGATCGAGCTTATCGACGACATGATCGCGACGGCTGAGGAGGAACTGGAACGGCGCTGGCCGGACAGCGGCGACCTCGAAGGCCAGCTGGAGCGCATCTCGACGACGGTCGAAGGTCTTCAGCAGGCCATGACCGAGCGTCAGACGCTGCTTGACGGGCTGCGCCGCGAGCGGCGGTCTAAGGTCGAAGCCGCCAACGAGGCGATGGAGCGGCGGTCGGACATCTCGGTCACCCTCGACAGGTTCGCGCTCCTCGACGCCGTCTATGACAGCGACGTCGCGCGGCTTGAGGCGCTTGAGGAGGGCGGGGCGGCCCTCCTGGCCGGCGCGCGACGAATCTGTCCGGTCTGCGGAGCCGATCCGGCCCACCAGCAGCACGAGCACGGGTTCGGGGAAATCGAGGTCACGCAGGCTGCCACCCGCGCCGAGATTGCCAAGATCCGTCTCGAACGCTCGGACCTGCGCAAGGCCATGGCCTCGCTTGGAGCCGAGCGGGAAGGTCTGCACCGTCGCGGCGAGCGCCTCGTCTCAGAGGTTAAGGCGCTCGAAGCCGACATCGCCGAGGCGAAGCCCGCGGAGGCCTCCAGCCGTCTGGCCTACGAGGAACTCGACCGCACCCGCCACGAGGTGCGCAGGGGCATCGCCCACCTTCGGTACGTCGAGGGGCTTCGGGCCAGGCGCGCCAGGCTAGCGGCCTTCCGACCCACGTCGGTGCCGAGGGGGTCGGTCACCGCCGGCATCGGGGGCGTCGTGGGGCACGAGTTGGCTACGACCATCCAGTCGGTCCTGCACGCATGGCGCTTCCCGGGCCTGCCCACCGTGGCGTTTGACCCAGCAAGCCATGACATCCTCATTAACGGCAAGAACCGCCGTGCGAACGGCAAAGGCGTGCGAGCTCTCATGAACGCCGCCTTCAAGATCGGCGTAATGCTTTACTGCCGGTCGAAGGAGCTGCCGCACCCCGGCATCGTCGCCCTGGACAGTCCCTTGCTCAGCTACCGCGATTCCCTTTCGCGGCATGGCGCGCCCGGCGCGGATGAGAAGCAGGTCGCCGAGAGTGGCCTCAACGCGCACTTCTACCGGTTCCTGCTCGACAACGCGGATAAGGCCCAGTTCGTCGTGATCGAGAACGACGCCCCGCCCTTCGACCTTGGCGAAGCGGCCAGGGTAACGACGTTCGTCGGCAGCGAGGGCTCGGGAGGCCGAAGGGGCTTCTTCCCAGCCTAGCCCGAGGTCATCCGGAGGCATCGTCGTCGGGCGCCTATCGGTCGACCCGGCCAACGTCACGAGCTTCACAGCCTCGGGGCCGACTACAGGGCCACAACCTCCTGATGTCATGGCCGCCGCCCTCAGAGGCGCTTCGCCTTCCGAGTGGACATCCGAATAGGCACGGCGGAAGGTCCGCAACGGGTCAAAAACGGCCTCAACGTCAGGATAGCTGGCTTCGAGTCTCAAACCTCAATCCTGTTCAAACGCGCAATGGCATCTGCCCGAGCTTTGAGCGTGACGCTACCGTAACGTTCCCCCACGCTCTTCGCCGACCAGCCACAGATCGCGTCGATGACGTTGCCCGAGACGCCAGATTCGGTGGCCACCGTGCGAAAGCGGTGCCGCCAGCTGTGGTTTGGGCTTACCCCCGGATCATCGACGTGCTCGCGCGCAGCTTCGCTCAAACGATTCTTCAGTCCCCGGAGGGGACCGGCGATATCCCCTTTGGCATCAGGGACGAGAAACAGACGCTCCCCGGTCGCTCCCGCGACGAACTCAGGAAAGCCCATCTCGACGAGCTGAGCGTGCAGCGGCACCTCGCGCGCATGCTTTGTCTTCACCCGACCCGCCTCCGGCGTGATGCGCAACACCCACACGCCATTAGGATGCCCCTCCACTGCCTCCTTCCGGAGGTCTTGCCGGCGCAGTTGGGCGATCTCGCCAACCCGCGCCCCGGTGAACGCCAGCACCCAAGGGATCCATCGTTTGGCGGCATGGGTCTGGGGCAGCTCCCTTCCCCGCTCCATGGTAGAAGCAGCCTCCAGCAGCCTCCGTGCCTCCTCGGCGGTGAACTCCCGCTCCCGCAGCCGGACCTTCGAGACCCGCGCCACGGTCACGTCGGTTGCCGGATTCTCGCCAAGGCGCCCGTTAGCGACGCCCCAACCGAACACTGACTTCAAAGCGGCCAGATCGCTGTTCTTGACCGTCGTGGGCGAGAGCAGCTGCCCGTTGGGCTTGCGGGTCGCCAGCCGGTGATCCTTGAAGCGCCGGACGTCCTCGACAGTAACACGGTACGCCTCGTCATGCTTGAGGAAGGCGACGAGTTGCTTGAAGGTGTTGGTGTAGGACTCCCGGGTGGACTCGGACTTACCTGTTCGCTCAGCCTCCCGCCACCATGCCTCTACGAGCTCGATCAGTCCCACGGCCTTGGCGGGTTTGGCCGCCGGGGCGGCGGTAGCAACGGGCGCCGGACCGACCCCGGGTTCGCCGCGAGCCAGCGCCGCCAACGTGAGGCTGGCGCGCTGCACCTGTGCCGCGACGGCTTTGGCCACTCGCAGTACGCTCGCCTCGTCCGCTTCGACGTCGTGCAGGGCGAGCACCGTCTCGGCCTGATCCCGGCACCACGCCTCCAGCTCGGCAACCTTCTCGGCCTGCGCGAAGCTGAGGACCGCGCGCACGGCGGTGCGTCCGTCTTCCTTGTGCTCGATACGGCCCCCCGGCGAACGCCACAGGTGGCGGTAGAGGTCGGTCGGCCAGAAGCGTTGCTGGCTCGGATTCTCCCGGTGCAGCCCGAGCCAGTGCGCGTACATCCACCCCGCGCGCTCGCCCGCCTCGCGCTCGCTCAGGCTACGGGGAGATGGGGTGGCGTCGGTGGTCGCGCCCGGTCCCGCGGCGGGCTCGCCACACCGCAGTTCCGCCCAGCGCGCTTCAAGGCGGGCGACCGCCTCGGCGTGACGCTGCTTGGCCTCTCCGGGCTCGCGGGTCTGCAGGCTGAAGTACTCGATGGCGCGACCCACTCGGGCGACGAGGTCGCTCGGCACGCGCTTGCGCAGCCAGAAAATGCCGGTCTTCGGGTGACGGGACGGACGGGACATCGCAAGGACCATGTGCATCACCCGTGTGCATCACTCGGGCGAGCCTAACCACATGATCTGATTGAACTTACCGGCGAATCAACCGCTTAGCGGTCGCATGGTGCCCAGGAAAGGACTCGAACCTTCACCTCTTGCGAGACTGGTACCTGAAACCAGCGCGTCTACCAATTCCGCCACCTGGGCGCCGGGTCGGTTTCGACCGGCGATGGGGTTCGTTTAGGGGGCGGCGGCGCGGGCGTCAATCGCTGTTTCGCGCCGCCTTGGAAAAAAGCTCGGCCGGTCCGGCGGGGGGCCGGACCGGCCCCATCGTCAGCCGCGCCAGTCGCGGATGTCGACGAAGCGGCCGGCGACGGCGGCCGCGGCGGCCATGGCCGGGGAGACGAGGTGGGTGCGCCCGCGCGGGCCCTGGCGGCCCTCGAAGTTGCGGTTCGAGGTCGAGGCGCAGCGCTCGCCCGGACGCAGCTTGTCCGGATTCATGCCGAGGCACATCGAGCAGCCCGGCTCGCGCCAGTCGAAGCCCGCATCCTTCAGGATGCGGTCGATCCCCTCGGCTTCGGCCTGCGCCTTTACGAGGCCCGAGCCCGGTACCACCATGGCCGAGACGCCCTCGTGCACCTTGCGGCCCTCGACCACCTTGGCGACCGCGCGAAGGTCCTCAATGCGGCCATTGGTGCAGGAGCCGATGAAGACGCGGTCGAGCGTCAGGTCGGTGATGCGGGTGCCCGGCGTCAGGCCCATGTATTCGAGCGCCTTCTCCTTGGACTGGCGCTTGTTCTCGTCGGCGATGGTCGCGGGGTCGGGCACGAGGCCGGCGATGGAGACGACGTCCTCAGGCGAGGTGCCCCAGGAGACGAGGGGAGGGAGGTTCGCCGCGTCCAACCGGATTTCCCGGTCGAAATGGGCGCCCTCGTCGGTCAGCAGGCTCTCCCAGTAGCGCCGGGCCGCGTCGAACGCGGCGCCCTTCGGCGCCTTCGGGCGGTCCTTGACGTAGGCGTAGGTGGTGGCGTCCGGCGCCACCATGCCGGCCCGCGCGCCGCCCTCGATCGACATGTTGCAGATCGTCATGCGGCCCTCCATCGAGAGGGCGCGGATCGCCTCGCCCGCGTACTCGATGACGTGGCCGGTGCCGCCCGCGGTGCCGATCTCGCCGATGATCGCCAGGATGATGTCCTTGGCGGTGACGCCCGGCGGCAGGGTGCCGTCGACGGTCACGCGCATGTTCCTGGCTTTGCGCTGGATCAGCGTCTGGGTGGCGAGAACATGCTCGACCTCGGAGGTGCCGATGCCGTGGGCGAGCGCCCCGAAGGCCCCGTGGGTCGAGGTGTGGGAATCGCCGCAGACGATCGTCTGGCCCGGCAGGGTGAAGCCCTGCTCCGGCCCGATGATGTGGACGATGCCCTGGCGCCGGTCGAGCGCGTCGTAGAACTCGATGCCGAAATCGCGCACGTTCTCGGCGAGCGCCTCGAGCTGGGTGCGGCTCTCCGGGTCCTCGATGCCCTTGGAGCGGTCCGAGGTCTGGACGTTGTGATCGACCACCGCGAGCGTCTTGTGCGGCGCGCGCACGGTGCGGCCGGCGACGCGAAGCCCCTCGAAGGCCTGCGGGCTCGTCACCTCGTGGACGAGGTGGCGGTCGATGTAGAGGAGGGCGGAGCCGTCCGACTGGACATCGACGACATGGTCGTCCCAGATCTTGTCGTAGAGGGTGCGCGGCGCGGTCATGGCGAGACGTGTCTGAGGGTTTGCGGGCCCCGCCCGGGGAACGGCCCGCCGGGTCGCCGGGCGGCGACGGGGCAGGGGGCATCCGGTCAGGAGGAACCCTTTAATAATCCTCCGACGTCGGTTTCGGAAGGGCGGGGGCGCAGATCGCCGGGCCGGCCTACGCTTCGCTCAAGGCCCCGCGTCGGGAAAGCGCGCGGCGAGCGGCATCCGCACCGCCTCGGCGAGCGACATGGGGCGCCCGAGCAGGTAGCCCTGGACGCAGGTGACGCCGATGTCGCGGAGCGCTCCGAACTCGGCCTCGGTCTCGATGCCCTCCGCCACCACGTCGCAGCCGGTGCGGCGGCCGTAGGTGCTGATCGATTCGGCCAGCGCCCGGCGGGCGGCGTCGCGGTCGATGCCGCGGATCAGGCTCATGTCGAGCTTGATGTATTCGGGGGCGAGGTCGAGCACGTGCCGGAAGGTCGCGTGCCCCGCCCCGACATCGTCGATGGCGAGCCGCAGGCCCCGCGCCCGCAACGGCGCCAGCGCCTGGCGCAGGGCCTCGTAGGATTCGACGCCGACATGCTCGGTCAGCTCGACGACGACGCGCTCCAGCGGCACCCCGGCGAAGGCGACGGGCAGGCGCGGGCTCACGATCGCCGCGGGCGAGAGGTTGACCGTGACGGTGAGCGCGGGATCGAGGGTGTCGAGCCCCGCCAGGGCGCGTTCGACGGCGAGGAACTCCAGCTCCTCGCCGAGCCCGACCTCGGCGGCTTCCGCGAACCACAGGTCCGGCCCGCGGCGGGGCTCGGCGGAGAAGCGGGACAGGGCCTCGAACGCCTTCAGCCGGCCCTCGCCGAGGGAGAAGATCGGCTGGTAGGCGATCTCGATCGCCTTGGATGCGATCACCGCCTCGACGCGGGCGCGGCGCGTGTCGCGCTCGGCGGCGGCGCGGCGGTCCCGGTGCAGGATCGCGCCGACGAGGTCGGCGCAGAGCCGTAGCAGGCCGAGGTCGCGGTTGGTCAGGGAGCGGTCGGGGGTGAAGCTGAAGCAGCAGACGGAGCCGTAGGTCGTCCCGTCGAGATGGCGCAGGGGCACGCTGAGATGGGCGCCGACCGGCAGGTCGTGGGTCACCGGCATGTCGGCGGCGATCGGGTCCTCGCGCGCGTCGTGCATCAGTTCCGGCATCATGCCGCGGGCGACGTAGTAGCAGAAGCTCTTCTCCAGGGGGTCCGACCCGCCGACGGTGATCGGGTTGCTGGAGGTCCGCCCGTCGGTGAAGCGGAAGACCCGCCGCCCGCTGATGAATTCGGAGACGAAGCCGACATCCATCGCCAGATGGCGGCGCACCGCCTGGAGGATGGCCTGGACCTGCTCCCCGGCCGTCCCGGGGCCGGGTTCGAAGAGGGTAGCGAGCGACACGCGGGCAGCGTCCGAGCGATGAGGCCGGCCTGCCGAAAGGCCGGGTCGAGATCCAGGGAAACCACCGATCGGCGGGCAGCCCGGCACGGATGCCGGTGCGCGAACGCACGATAGTCACAGGGATTCACGGGCCGCAAGTGCAACCGGGATGCCGCAGGGTCCGGACAAACGCCCCGCATAAATGGAAACGAGTTTTTTGCCTTCCGCCCTGGCCTTCCATGAGAGCGCGGGACAGCCTAACGGCGGTTTTTCTCCACGCGCGCCTGCGCCCGCGCCGCCGAACGAGGCAACGCGGGGCAAAAGACTTACGAGCGGAACAGCGACATGATGTTCTGGCCGCTGGAATTGGCGATCGACAGCGCCTGAACCGCGAGCTGCTGCTGCGTCTGGAGCGCCTTCAGCTTGGTCGATTCCTCCTCGATGTCGGCGTCGACCAGGATGCCGATGGTGCGGTCGTTGGCCTTCATCAGCGTGTCCACGAAGGTCTTCTGGCCGTCGATCTGGGTCTTGTTGGCGCCGAGCTTGGTGCCGGCATCCGTCACCTTGGCGATGACCTTCTCGACCTGGGTGACGATCGCCCGCAGGGTGGCGTCGCCCGTGGTGCCCGACAGCGTCGAGATGTCGATGGTGGCGACCGACACGCCGGTGCCGCCGTCGGCGGTGTCGAGGATGCCCTTGCCCGCCGTGGTGCCCGCGGCCGAGCCCCGGCCGGTGCGCGCGTCGGTGCCGGCGACGCCGGTGCCGTAGCCGACATCGACCAGGGTGTTGCCGGCGCTCGGCGTGACGTTCTGGATCGTCACCAGCGCGGCAGCGCCGGTGGCGGCGGTGGCGAAGCTCAGCCGCCCGGAGGAATCGAGGCTGGCGGTGACCTTGCCGGCGAGCGGGGTGGCGTCGGTGTCGGAGGCGATCTGGTTGTTGATCGCGTCGAGGAATTCCTGGGTCGTCACCTTGGTGAGATCGACCGCGGCGGAGGCGAGCGCCGTGCGGTTGAGGCGGATCGTGCCGGTCGAGCCGTCGCCGAGCGTCAGCGAGAAGGCGACCTCGTTGGTGGTGTTGAAGTTGGCGGTGCCGCCCGCGAAGGCGGTGGTGCCGGTGAGCGAGGTGGTGCCGAAGATCTGGGCCGAGGTCGCCGCCGTGGTGATGCTGGAGGCGTTGACGTCGTAGAGCTTGATCGCGTTCACATCGACGCCGATCATCGAGAACGTCACCGTGCCGGAGGCGGTGCGGGAGAAGCCTGCGACCACGCTCTGCGTCGCCCGGTAGATGCCGTTGCTCGGCGAGGAATCGACCGAGAGCCAGTTCTGGCCCGACGAGATCGAGGAATCGGCCGTGGCCTTCATCTTGTCCTGGATCGCGTCGATCTCGACCTGCACCTTGGCGCGGTCGATGCCGGGCTGGAGCGCGGTCTGGAGCTTGGCGCGCAGGTTCTGAAGGTCGGCGAGCACCGAGTTCAGGCCGTTATAGGCGGTGTCGACCGCCGAGGAGCCGAGACCCAGCGAATCCTTCACCGCCGAGAGCGAGGCGTTGTCGGTGCGCACCGTGGTGGCGATCGACCAATAGGCGGCGTTGTCCGCCGCCGCCGAGACGCGCTGGCCGGTCGAGACCCGGTTGGAGGTCGCGTCGAGCTGGTTGTTGATGCCCTTCAGCGTCGTCAGCGCCGTCATGGCGGAGATGTTGGTCAGCAGGCTGGTCACGGGTCGATCTTCCGGCGGATGGAGCAGGGCAGGGGGCCCGGACGCGTCCGATCGCGACACCGTGATCGAATCGGTCCGTTCAACCCCGCGTGAGGACGCGACGTGGGACCGATGAATGGCGGGGGGGCGTTAACAGGCAATTAAGCATGATTCATCGTTTCGCGATGCCGTCGAGCCGCTGCAAGGCGGCCGCGATCCGGCTCCGTTCCACCTCGGCCAGGGGCAGGATCGGCCGGGGCGGCGCGACCGGGCCGAGGCCCAGCGCCTCGGCCATCCCGTGCATGACGCGGAAGCTGCCGAAGGCGCGAAACAGCGCCCAGAGCGGCCCGAACGCCGCGTCGATCCGTGCAACTTCGGCCCGGTCCCCGGCCTGCGCGGCCCGTGCGAGGGCGAGAGCGGGCGCCGGGATCAGCCCGGCGGCCACGCTGTACCAGGCATCCGCGCCGGCCAGCAGCGCGTCGGCCGCCCCCCAATCGCCGCTGTAGCCGATCGCGAACGCGTTCGGCGCCCGCGCGCGCAGCCGGGCCAGCTCGCCCGCGTAATCACCGTCGGCGGGAAGCGGCATCTTGACCGCGGCGATGGGGGGCAGGGTCGCCAGCCGGACGATCAGATCGTGCGTGAACGTGAAATGCGTCGTGCCCGGGTTGTCGTAGAGGCAGAGCGGCAGGCCGCCCGCCTCGGCCACCGCGGCGACGTGGTGGAACACCTCCTCGTCCGTCAGCGGCGTGTAGGACATCGGCGCCAGCAGCAGGCCGTCCGCGCCGGCCGCCCTGGCGTCCTCGGCGAGCCCGATTGCCGCGTCGGTGCGCAGCGCCCCGACGCCGACGATGACCGGCACCCGCCCTCCGGCCGCCTCGACCGCCACCCGCACGGCCGCGCGCCGCTGCGCGCGGGACAGGTAGGCGTAGCCGCCGGTGCTGCCGAGCAGACCGATGCTGTCGGCGCCCGCGGCGACGATGCGCTCGATGAGGCGGCCGAGCAGCGGCGCCCGGACGGTGCCGTCCGCATCGGTCGGAGTCAGCGGGAAGGCGGACAAGCCGCGAAACAGAGCCATGCCCCGTCATAGCCGAGGCCGCCCGCCCCTCGTACCCCGGCTCACCCGAGGGCGACGAAGGTCACCCCCGCGATCATCAGGGCGCCGCCGACCAGCCGCATCGGCCCGGCGGCGTGCACGTCGAAGCCGACGAGGCCGAAATGGTCGAGGGCGATCGAGGTGACGACGCCCGCGGTCACGAGCAGGCCGAGGAACGGCGCCGCCCCGACCCGCTGCGCCACGAAAAGCTGCGCGATCAGGAGGCCGACGCCGACGAGGCCGCCGATCCAGGCCCACCACGGCGCCTGACCGGCCTGCTGCAGGCTCGGCCAGGTGAGGTGCCCCGAGACGAGGCCGATGGCGAGCATGCCGGCCGAGCCGACGAACATCGAGATCAGCCCCGCGGTGAAGGGTTCGCCGAGCGATTTGGCGAGCTGCGTGGTCTGGCCCGGCTGGATCGCGTTGGCGATGCCCGCGATCAGGACGACACCGTAGAGGAGGATCATGGGGGCGCATCCTGGCGGGCCGTCACCGGAGGCGGTGCGGCTCAAGGGGGAGGGACGGAGATCGAAGGGGATCGTCGCGAGGGTTGGGGACGCTGCCCGTGAAACCGGAGGTCGAGGCCGGTGTTTCCGCGGCAAAGTCCCTCAGCGTCGGTTCATCGAGCGTGGCTACAAGGACGGCGCGGCCCTCGAATTGGGGCCCATCCGTTTCCCCGGAGCCTGATCGTGCCGTCCCATCTCGACACCGTCATCGCCGTGCCCATCCGCAACGAGGCCGAGCGGATCGCGGCCTGCCTGCGGGCGATCGATGCGCAGCAAGGGCTCGCGCCGGGCCGGCTCGGGCTCGTGCTGTTCCTCAACAACTGCACCGACGGCACGCCGGGGATCGTCGCCGACCTCGTGGCCCGGATGTCGATCCCGGTGCGGGTGATCGAGCGCGACTATGCCGGGGCCCATGCCGGCTGGGCGCGCCGGGCCGCGATGGATGCGGCGGCGGCGTGGCTCGACGAGGCGGGCTCGGCCGGCACGCTGCTCACCACCGACGCCGACAGCCGCGTGCCGCCGGATTGGGTCGCGGCCAACCTCGCTGCGCTCGATGCGGGCGCCGACGCGGTGGCGGGCCGGGTCGAGCTGATCCCGGAGGAGGCGGCCCTGCTGCCGCCCTCGCTGCCGGCCCGCGGCAAGCTGGAGGACACCTACGACGCGCTCATCACCGAGATGGAGGCGCGGATCGATCCCGACCCGTCCGATCCGTGGCCGTGCCACCGCACCACCATCGGGGCCTCGCTCGCCGTGCGCCGCTCGGCCTACGAGCAGGTCGGCGGCATGCCGGAGATTCCGCTCGGCGAGGACGGCGCCTTCGTCGCCGCGCTGTTGGAGCGGGGGTTCCGGGTGCGGCACGACCGGGCCGTGATGGTGTGGATTTCGGCCCGCCTCACCGGCCGGGCGCCGGGGGGCGTCGCCGACACGATCCGCTCGCGCTGCGAGGAGCCCGACGCGCTGTGCGACGCCCGGATGGAGGCGGTGCCCCGCGCGCTGCACCGTTATGCATGGCGCGCCCGCCTGCGCCGCCTGCACGGGCAGGGGCGGATGGCGCACGACCTCGCCTGGGCGCGGCGCCTCGCCATCCCCGAGGCGGAGGCCCGCCGCATCGCGGCGCTGCCGCGGGTCGGCGAGATCGTCGCGGCGGTGGACCGCGCGAGCCCGCGCCTCACCTACCGCCCGCTGATGCCGCGGCAGTTGCCGGGCCAGATCCGCCTCGCCCGCGCCGTGCTGCCGGCGCTGCGCCTGGCCCTGCGCCTCCGCCGGGCCAAGCCCGCCCTACCGCCGGTCGCGAGCGTACCGTCGGCCACCGCCGACGCCTGAATCCGGGTTTCGAAGGGACGAGTCCTTTCGCGGGTCCAGGGCAGAGCCCTGGTCTTGGAGGGAAACCGGGGCTCTGCCCCGGTGCCCCGCCAAAGGACTCGTCCTTTGGAAACCCCGGACCTACCCCTCGTCCCGCGTTTCGCCGAAGATCGGCTCGAAGGCGGCACGCAGGGCGATGTCGACCTCGGGCAGGCTGACGATGCGGCCGAGGTCGGCGAGGCTGGTGACGCCGTGCTCGCGCACGCCGCAGGGCACGATGCCGGAGAAGTGGGAGAGATCCGGCTCGACGTTGAGGCTGAGGCCGTGCAGGCTCACCCAGCGCCGCACCCGGATGCCGATCGCCGCGATCTTGTCCTCGACGGTTGCGCCCTTCTCGGGCCGGCGCACCCAGACGCCGACGCGGTCCTCGCGCCGCTCGGCGCGGACGTTGAAGGCGTCGAGCGTCGCGATCAGCCACGCCTCCAGGCTCGCCACGTAGGCCCTGAGATCCGGCCGGCGCCGGTTGAGGTCGAGCATCACGTAGGCGATGCGCTGGCCCGGCCCGTGATAGGTGTATTGCCCGCCCCGCCCCGTGGCATGAACGGGAAAGCGCTCCGGCTCGACGAGGTCGGCGGCCCGGGCCGAGGTGCCCGCGGTGTAGAGCGGCGGATGCTCTAGGAGCCACACCAGTTCGTCGGCTTCGCCGCGGGCGATGGCGGCGGCCCGCGCCTCCATGAAGGCCAGCGCCTCCTCGTAGGGCACCAGCGCGTCCGAGACGCGCCAGCCCACCGGCGGGCTGCCGTCGCGCGGCAGGAAGGCGGCGGGCGCCGCGGCGAGGCGGGAAGAAAGGGGGGCGTCGTTTACCAAGGCTTCACCATCCCTCGCGAAGGATTCCCCGCACGGTAGGCGGAGCATGCGCGCGTGGCGGTCCTGGACGAACTCAAGGTCGATCTCAAGGTCGTGCTGGGGCGCAGCCACATGCCGCTGCACATGCTGCTGCGCATGGGCCGCGGCGCGGTGATCGAACTCGACTCCACCGACACCGACATGGTCGAAATCCTCGCCAACGACCACCCGATCGCCCGCGGGCAGATCGTGGTGACGGGCAACCGCATCTCGGTGGAGGTGACCGAGCTGATCCGCAAGGCCGAGGTGGTGCGCACCGCGGGCGTGACGATCGGCGAGGGCGCGGTCCCCCTCTTGGAGGAGGCCGGACCGGCGCTGTAAGGGCGCCGCGGGCGAGGCGCGAGAAAGAGGCGATCGGCGCTTGTGCGCCCCCCAAGCTTCTGTTATTCGCTGCGCCGCCCAGACGAAATGCCGGCCCGCTCCGACGGACCGGCGGCAAGGGCGGCCATGGCGGAATTGGTAGACGCGCTAGCTTGAGGTGCTAGTCCCGCGAGGGGTGGAGGTTCGAGTCCTCTTGGCCGCACCACTCTCTCAATCGACGCGATTGACGAGAGGGTGCCTGCGACGACCGGGATACGGTGCGTCGGTTTTCTCGATACATCGCCAGAATTGTCCGAGTCCGCTCTGTGTTGGCGGCCGCCTCATTGGCCGGCGGCGATGCCCCAGCGGGTGATCGGCTTGATGCTGACGTGGTTGTTGTGGTGCCAGCGCACCTGCGCCCAGCGGAACGTGAGTTCGTCGGCCAGTCGCAGCTCGATCCGCTCCGGCAGGAGACCGATCTCGGCGCGGCGCAGCTCGACCAGGGTCTTGTCGCTCAGGCCGTCCACCACGTCGCAGGGGTACTGGGACTTGCCGACGCGGATGATCGCCGGGATCAGCGTCTTCGAATACGCCTTCTTCCCCTTGCGCCGGGTCGGGACGGTGAAGCGCTTGTAGATGGACGGCAGCCACGCGAACATGATCTCGGGCCCATCATTGATGTCGGCGTCGTTCCACTCCGGTTTGTACGGCATAGGGATTGACGATGTGTGATGGCGTCGGGTCGATCGGTCGTGAGCCGGGGCCCGCCACGGGGCGACGTCAGGCCCGGGCGGCGCGCGAATGCCGGAATCGGACGAACAGGCCGACCGCCAGGGTGAGGGCGAGGCCCGCGGCGGCGAGCCCGTAGTGGAATGCGGACTCGTTCAACGGCACGTGAGGCTTCAGATAGTCCTTCACGTAATTGTCCGAGGCGATGATCCCGCCTGCGACCCAGCCGAGCAGGGCGGCGCCGGCCCAGACGAGCACGGGGAAGCGCGTGAGCAGCCCGGAAATCAGGGTGCTGCCGGCGATGACGACCGGGATCGACAGAAGCACGCCGAGGGCCATCAGCCAGAAATTGCCGTGGGCGAGGGCGGCGATGGCCAACACGTTGTCGAGGCTCATGCCGGCATCCGCGATGGCGATGGTGGTGACGGCCCCCAGCAGCGTGCTGCTGGGCTCGGTCTCCTCGTCGTCCGCGCCGTGATCGATCACGAGCTTGGTCGCCACCCAGAGCAGGAACAGGCCGCCGACCAGGCTCAGGCCCGGCACGGCCATCAGCCACGCCACGCCGAACGCGAAGACGATGCGCAGGCCCACCGCCGCGGTGGCGCCCAGCACGATGCCCATCCGCCGCTGCGCCGGCGGCAGCCGCGCGCACACCATCGCGATCACGACGGCGTTGTCCCCCGATAGGAGCAGGTCGATCCACACGATGCCTGCGAGGGCCGCCCAGAAATTCGCGTCCATCGGGCCCCATCGGGCAGGAAAGCGGCGGCGCGAAGGCCGCCACGGCGGCACCGGCCTTACAGGCGGCGCAGCGCGACGCTCTCGATGCGGTGGCTCGCGCCCTTGGCGAGGATCAGGCTCGCCCGCTGGCGGGTCGGCAGGATGTTGTCGCGCAGGTTCGGCAGGTTGATCGTGGTCCAGAGCCGGTCGGCGATCTCCAGCGCCTCCGCCTCGCCCACCTCGGCGTATTTGCGGAAGTAGGAGAGGGGATCGCGGAAGGCTGTCTGGCGCAGGCGCAGGAAGCGGTTGACGTACCAGCGGTGCAGGTCGTCCTCGTGCCCGTCGAGATAGATCGAGAAGTCGAAGAAGTCGGACACGAACGGGATCGCCGTGCCGTCCCGCGGCAGGCGGGCGGGTTGGAGCACGTTCAGCCCCTCGACGATGAGGATGTCGGGGGATTCGATCACCTGCTCCTCGCCCGGCACCACGTCGTAGAAGAGGTGGGAATAGACCGGCGCCGAGACCCGCTTGTGGCCCGCCTTGATGTCGGCGAGGAAGCGCAGCAGGGCGGCGCTGTCGTAGCTCTCGGGAAAACCCTTGCGCTCCATCGCGCCCATGCGCTGGAGCTCGGCGTTCGGGTGCAGGAACCCGTCGGTGGTGATGAGATCGACCTTCGGGGTGTTGGGCCAGCGGGCCAGCAGCGCCTTCAGGACCCGCGCCGTGGTCGACTTGCCGACGGCGACCGAGCCTGCGAGCCCGATGATGTAGGGCACCTTGGCCTCGCGCTCGGCGAGCAGGAAGCGTTGCGTCGCCTTGAACAGCCCTTGCGTGGCCGCGACGTAGAGCGAGAGCAGGCGCGACAGCGGCAGGTAGATCGCCACGACCTCCTCGATGGAGATCGGATCGTTCAAGGATTGCAGCCGGCCGATATCCTCGGCGGTGAGCGTCAGCGGCGCGTCGGCGCGCAGGTGCGCCCATTCCTCGCGGGAAAAGATCCGGTAGGGGGAGAGCCGCCCCGGCCCCTCTCCGGTCACCGGGTTCTGCCGCTCCGCGGGCTCGA
Organism: Methylorubrum subtropicum; assembly: GCF_038442325.1. Taxonomy (NCBI): domain Bacteria; kingdom Pseudomonadati; phylum Pseudomonadota; class Alphaproteobacteria; order Hyphomicrobiales; family Methylobacteriaceae; genus Methylorubrum; species Methylorubrum subtropicum. The sequence continues at coordinate 124,401 of NZ_JBBXMW010000001.1, forward strand.
TCCCGGCCGGCGGGATCGGGGCGCCGATCACGTGTGCCTCCGCGCCGCCTTCTCGGCCAGCCCGCTCTGCGCCGTGCGGCGCCCGAGTTCCGCCATCACGTCGGCGAGCGGCACGTCCACGGCCTTCAGCGTCACGATCAGGTGATAGAGCACGTCCGCGGCCTCCGCGGTGAGGGCCTTGCGGTCGCCCTGCACCGCGGCGATGGCCGCCTCGACCGCCTCCTCGCCGAGCTTCTTGGCCGCCTTGGCCGGCCCGTCGGCGAGGAGCTTCGCCGTGTAGGAGGTGTCGGGGGGCTGGCCGGCCCGGCTGTCCACCAGGGCGGCGAGGTCGTCGAGGGTGAAGGTCTTCATCGAGTCCGGCGCTTGGGCCCGTCCGCTGCGGCATCGAAGGATCGGATGCCGGCTCAGCGGACCCTGGCCAGGGGCGGCGCTCCGGTCAAGGGCCGGGGCGCGGGAGGGCTGACGGAACGCCCCGACTGATGTGGACGCTCTGAGCGAGTTGCACGGCCCATGATCGATGGTCCTGTTCCGTGCGTCCGGCGGACGACCGCCGCCGTGCAGTCGCACCGGCGAGCGGCGATGCGTGGATCATCGCCGATCGGTACACCTCCACGTGGATGGAATCCCGGGTCATGGGATCCCGAAGGGCGAGCCCTTCGGCGGGTGTCGGGCGGAGCCCGACGCGTTTTCCGGGGCTCCGCCCCGGCCCCGCGAAGGGCTCGCCCTTCGAACCCCGGATTCCTTCCGCGACGCGGTACCACGCAGGAAATTACCGTGCGCAGCCGTTCTCGCGCTCCTGGCGCACGATGTCGGCGACGGTGGCGCGCTGGCGGGCCGAGAGCGGCACGTCGGCGATGTCGTCGTACTTGCAGCCGGCATTGCCGAACGCGCGGATCGCCCGGTCGGTGCGGAAGCAGTAGCCCGCGTCCTTGTAGATCGCGTTGCGCTCGCCCCACAGTTCGTCGCAGGGGAAGGCCGCCGCGGCCGGGGTCGCGGCGCAGGCCAAGAGAGCGGACAGAAGGGCGGACAGGGCGAGACGTCGCATGGGGGTCGATGGCTCCGATCCGCTTAGACGGAAACGATCAGGCCGCGCGCAGCGGCAGCGTGCGGCTCGGCTCGCGACCGTAGCCGCGGATGTCCAATCGATCACCCGAGATTTCCACGACGGCGAAGGCGGAGGTGTCCGGCGTGTCCACCATCCCGCAGAAATTGACGAAGTGGATGCCGTGGGCCTGCCCGTAATTGCCTGCGTGGTTGTGGCCGTTGAAGTAGGCTGCGACGTTGGGGAACCGCGCGAGCAGCGCAACGATCGCAGCCGAATCCCACAGGTTGTGCGGGTTGTCCGGCAGGACCGGGTAATGGTTCAGCACGACGACGCGCTCGCCCGCCCCTTGCGCCGCCGCCAGCGTCCGCTCCAGCCACGCCGTCTGCGCGGGGCCGAGCGAGCCGTTCCACGGCTTGGCGTTCGGCAGGCCCGCGGCCCTGGCGCGGGCAAGCCGCTCCTGCGCGAGTTGCCAGCGTGGATCGCCCTGAGGGGGCGCGAACAGCGACACGTCGTTGCCGTCGAGCACCACGAAGCGCACGCCTTGGACTGCGAAGTCGTAATACGGCCCCGGCATGCCGAGCCGCCCGACCACTTGTCCGAGATGCGCGGCATCGACCTCGAAATCGTGGTTGCCGAGCACGAACCGGGTCTCGTGCCGGAGTTTTCGATAGAGCGGCAGGATGCGCTCGAAACTCGCGAAATCCCGGTCGATGGTGTCGCCGAGCGTCACGACGAAGCGCAGGTCTTCTGAATTGAGCGTCTCGATCGCGGCGGAAAGCTTGTCGAGGCTGTTGGCGTAGTAGCGGCCCATCGCGGTGTTGGGCGGAACGTCGGCATATTGCGGGTCGGCGATCACGCCGAAGCGCAGCGACGCACCTTGCGCTCCGGCGGGCCGGGCGAGCAGCGCGGCGCTGCCGGCGAGAACGGTACGGCGGGACAGCATGGCGGCCTCCTCGGGAAGATGACGGCAAAACCTCGCGCCGCCGCATGACCGGGCGATGACGCGAGGCCCGGCATGTGCCGACGCCCTTTCCCCTGAGGGGGGAACCACACTACAAGGCGGGCGCGGACGGGGCGAACCGGCCGCCGACAGTTCAGGGCAGTCTCGACACTCAGATGCGCAACGCCAGCATCAGCCGCCGCACGGCGGAGACCGACGTCTCCGTCTCGCTCGACCTCGACGGCACCGGCAAGGCCGCGATCGCCACCGGCGTCGGCTTCCTCGACCACATGCTGGAGCTTTTTGCGCGCCACGCCCTGTTCGACGCCGAGATCCGGGTGACGGGCGACCTCCACGTCGACCAGCACCACACCACCGAGGATGCCGGCATCGCGCTGGGTCAGGCGTTCGCGCGTGCGCTCGGCGACAAGCGCGGCATCGCCCGCTACGCCGACATCCACCTGCCGATGGACGAGACGCTCAGCCGGGTCGCCATCGACATCTCCGGCCGCCCGTTCCTCGTGTTCCGCACCACGTTCCGCGTGGAAAAGATCGGCCAGTTCGACACCGAGCTGGTGCGCGAGTTCTTCCAGGCCTTCGCGATGAACGCCGGGATTACGCTGCACGTCGAGACGCTCTACGGCGAGAACGCCCACCACATCGCCGAGAGCCTGTTCAAGGGTCTGGCCCGCGCCTTGCGCAAGGCCGTGGCGGTCGATCCACGCGAGGACGGGCGCGTTCCCTCCACCAAGGGCACCCTCTGAGAGGCGGACCGGATGCGCACCTACACGCTGCACGTTCCCGAGGGCGCCGCCCGCGGCGATGCGCTCGCCCTCGAGCGGGCGCAGGTCGTCCGCGACGGCTTCGCCCCGCGCGCCTTCGCCTTCACGGTGCTGTGGTTCCTCGGGCATCGGCTGTGGCTCGCCGCGATCCTCGTGCTTGCCGGGCTCGTCGCCTTGAGCGTCGCCGGCCACGCGCTCGGCCTGTCGCCGGGGGCGGGCCTTTTGGTCACGGGGCTCGCGAGCCTTCTGATCGGGCTGGAGGCCTCGTCGCTGCGCCGCTGGACCTACGGCCGCCGGGGGCTCCCCGCGCGCGACGCGGTGATCGCGGCCTCGCACGAGGAGGCCGAGATGAAGCTCGCCGCCCGCTGGCTCGACCGCGACGCCACTCCGCGCCCCGCGCCGGTCGCACGCGCTACCCCGCGCCACGACGAGGACACGGCCCTCGGCTTCTTCCCGGCACGCGAGGGCGTGCGGTGAGCGGGCAAACCGTCGCGATCATCGATTACGGCTCGGGCAACCTCCACTCGGCGGTCAAGGCCTTCGAGCGCGCCGCCCGCGAGGCCGGCGAGGCCGAGACCCGCATCGTCCTCACCGACGCCCCCGAGACGGTGGCGGCGGCCGACCGGATCGTGCTGCCGGGTGTGGGCGCCTACGCCGATTGCCGCCGCGGGCTCGATTCCGTGCCCGGCATGGTCGAGGCCATGACGGAGGCCGTGCGCCGCAAGGGCCGCCCGTTCATCGGCATCTGCGTCGGCATGCAGCTCATGGCGAGCCGCGGCCTCGAATACGAGGAGACGGCGGGGCTGGGCTGGATTCCGGGCGATGTCGGCCCGATCCTGCCCGCCGACCCGGCGCTGAAGGTGCCCCACATGGGCTGGAACACGCTCGCCGTGGACCGCGCCCACCCGCTGCTCGACGGCATCGAGACCGGCGCGCAAGGCCTGCACGCCTACTTCGTCCACAGCTTCGCCCTGAAGCCCGCCGAACCGGCGGACAGGGTGGCGCACGCCGAGTACGGCGGCCCGGTCACCGCGATGGTGGCGCGGGACAACATGGTCGGCACGCAGTTCCACCCCGAGAAGAGCCAGCGGCTCGGCCTCGCGCTCATCGCCAACTTCCTGCGCTGGCGCCCTTAGAGCACGATGCGGAAAAGTGGAATCCGATTTTCCGAAATCATCGTGCGACCACAAAGAGATAGAGCATCGGCCCGAAAGGCGGGAACCGGCTTTCGAAAAAAGCCGATGCGGCACAAGAATCTAGACCCCTCCAACGAGACGAGCTGACGCGTGATCCTGTTTCCGGCCATCGACCTCAAGGAAGGGCGCTGCGTCCGCCTCGTGCAGGGGGACATGGCCCAGGCCAAGGTCTTCAACGACGACCCCGCCGACCAGGCCGCCACCTTCGAGCGCCAGGGCTTTTCCTGGCTGCACGTGGTCGATCTCGACGGCGCCTTCGCGGGCGCGCCGCGCAACGCCGAGGCCGTCGAGGCGATCCTCGACCGGGTGAGCATGCCGGTGCAGCTCGGCGGCGGCGTGCGCGAGATGCGCACCCTGGAGGGCTGGATCGAGAAGGGGATCAGCCGCGTCATCATCGGCACGGCCGCGGTGCGCGATCCGGCCTTCGTGCGCGAGGCCGCGCGGCGCCATCCGGGCCGGATCGCGGTCGGCATCGACGCCAAGGACGGGCGCGTCGCCGTCGAGGGCTGGGCCCAGACCTCCTCCATGACGGCGGAAGACCTCGGTCGCCGCTTCGAGGACGCGGGCGTCGCGGCCATCATCTACACCGACATCGCCCGCGACGGCATCCTCAAGGGGCTCAACATCGAGATGACGCTGGCGCTCGCCAACGCCGTGCGCATCCCGGTCATCGCCTCGGGCGGGCTCGCCTCCATGGCCGACGTGGATCGCCTGCTGGAGCCCGACTGCGCCGTGCTGGCCGGCGCCATCACGGGCCGCGCCCTCTACGACGGCCGCATCGACCCGGCCGAGGCGCTCGCCGCCATCGCGCGCTCCCGGGGCACGGCCGCACCGTGATAGGATGCGGGCAGGAGGCTCGCATGACCGCTCTCAAAGCCACCAAGCCGGCTCAGCCCGGCACAGCGTACGAGCACGACTTCTACACGTGGACCCAGGAGCAGGGCGCCCGCCTGTGCGCGGGCGATTTTTTGCGACTGGACCTCGCGAACCTAGCCGAGGAAATCGAGTGCCTGGGACGCGGCGAGTTCAACAAGCTCGTCGGAGCGTGGCGGGTCGTGCTGCGCCACATGCTCAAGGCCGATCATCGGCCGGATCGATGGACGCGCGAGGGGAGTTTCGCGATCCGGATTCATCGAAACGAAGCCGAAGACGTCCTGACGGATAGTCCGGGCCTCACGAAGCGGATGGCGCAAGCCGTCGGACGCGCCTACGGAATCGCCCGGCTTGAAGCCGCGGACGAGACCGGGCTCACCCTCAAGACGTTCCCAAAAATTTGCCCCTACACCCTCGACGACATCCGGTCGCGGCCCTTCCCCGTCGATCCCGACGACACGACCGCCTGAGAGAAAAGCCGTGCTCAAGACCCGCATCATCCCCTGCCTCGACGTGAAGGACGGGCGTGTCGTCAAGGGCGTGCAGTTCCTCGAACTGCGCGACGCGGGCGATCCGGTGGAATCGGCCAAGGCCTACGACGCGGCCGGGGCCGACGAATTGTGCTTCCTCGACATCACCGCGAGCCACGAGGCCCGCGGCACGCTGCTCGACGTGGTGAGCCGCACGGCGGAGGCCTGCTTCATGCCGCTGACCGTCGGCGGGGGCGTGCGCACGGTGGCGGATGTCCGCACCCTGCTGCTGGCGGGCGCCGACAAGGTCGGGATCAACACGGCCGCCGTGAAGAACCCCGAACTGGTGGCGGAGGCCGCGGAAAAGTTCGGCGACCAGTGCATCGTCGTGGCGATCGACGCCAAGCGCGTCTCCGCCGCCGACGAGCCCGCCCGCTGGGAGATCTTCACCCATGGCGGGCGCAACCCGACCGGGATCGACGCGGTCGAATTCGCGCAAAAGATCTCGGAGGGCGGGGCGGGCGAGCTGCTCGTCACCTCCATGGACAAGGACGGCACCCGCTCAGGGTACGACCTCGCGCTGACCCGCGCCATCGCCGACGCGGTGCGAGTGCCGGTGATCGCCTCCGGCGGCGTCGGCGGGCTCGACGACCTCGTGGCGGGCGTGCGCGACGGCGGGGCGAGCGCGGTGCTGGCCGCCTCGATCTTCCACTTCGGACAGCACACGGTCGGCGAGGCCAAGGCCCACATGGCCGCCGCCGGGCTGGCGATGCGCCTCGATCCGTAACCCGCCCCCTCGTCCCGAGGGGCGGAGCCTCGGTTCAGCCGCGAAGGAGGCGCGGGCCGCCGCAGCGGGTCGCGCCGCAGCGGCGCGAGGTCCCGGAAGGGCGCGCCGTGGTCGGCGGTGGGGAGGGCGAGGCGGAACGCGGTGTCCGCCTCGCCTTTGGGACGGCGGCGGAGGGTCTCTCCGACGCCGGCCCGTGCGGGCGCGTCGTCAGGCACGCGACGGGAAGATGCCCATGAAGCAGATAATGTAGTTCATGGCGAGGTAGGGCTGAATGTTCGTGTGAGGTTGACCGCCCCCCTGATTGGGGCCCGTGTTCTGGCCGGCGAGGTTGACCGGGTTGTTCATGGCCACGTTCGTGAAGCTCTGGAGGGGCGAACCTGACCCCGGGTTGGTCACCTGCGCGATGTGCGCGTTGGTCGGGTCGTCGGTCGAGCCCGGGGAGCCATCGACCTGCATCGCATAAGGGTGGGTGTGAAGCGGCATCTGCGACGGCAGCAACGTGACGCTTTCGGCGCCGCCGGCCTGGCCGATCGGGTATTGGGACAGGCCGGGCCCGGTGCCCTGGTTGACGACGACGCGGCTCTGCAGGTTCGGCAACGCGAAATTCGTCGTCCCGTTTCCGCCATAGGTCGTGCCGAGCACGGCGTAGAGCGGGGTATAGTTGGAGATCGGCAGCAACTGGCCGTTACAAAACAAGAAATTCCGAGGCTGGAAGGGGAACGCGACGAGCCTGACTTCACCGATGTAGCAATCTTCCATTTTTTCCTCCCAAGATTCCGCTTTTTCGAGACGCGCGACGACGCTATGATGCCGGAATTACAACAACCACACGACATTCCAACGAGACACATCGTCCGGTCGGCCGGTCGATTGAATTACAGGCCGAAAATATCACGCTACAGACCATGAAAATAGGATCGTAGAAAATATATGATTGCTTTATTTGATTTATCGAGCGCACCCAGGAAAACCTGATCTTCGATCAGGCGGGCGCCGAGGCCCCGCCGCGGCGCCCGGGCACGACGGCGAGGTCGATCAGGGTGAGGCCTCGCGCCCCCCGGTCGGTGACGATCCGGCCGACCGGCGCCCCGTCCGCCTCCGCGATCTCCCGGCGGGCGTGGGGGAAGCGCAGCCGGTGAAGCAGGCGCGAGCCGTCGAACATGGGCCGCCGCATGGGGTCGCGCCGCGGCGGCGCGAGGTCCCGGAAGGGCGCGCCGTGGTCGGCGGTGCGGAGGGCGCCGCGGAACGCGGTGTCCGCCTCGCCTTTGGGACGGCGGCGGAGGGTCTCTGCGCCGCCGGCCCGTGCGGGCGCGTCGTCAGGCACGCGTCGGGAAGAGGCCTTGAACGCAGATGATGTAGTTCATGACGAGGTAGGGCTGAATGTTCGTGTGGGATTGACCGCCACCCTGGTTGGGGCCCGTGTTCTGGCCGGCGAGGTTGACCGGGTTGTTCATGGCCACGTTCGTGAAGCTCTGGAGGGGCGAACCTGACCCCGGGTTGGTCACCTGCGCGATGTGCGCGTTGGTCGGGTCGTCGGTCGAGCCCGGGGAGCCATCGACCTGCATCGCATAAGGGTGGGTGTGAAGCGGCATCTGCGACGGCAGCAACGTGACGTTTTCGGCGCCGCCGGCCTGGCCGATCGGGTATTGGGACAGGCCGGGCCCGGTGCCCTGGTTGACGACGACGCGGCTCTGCAGGTTCGGCAACGCGAAATTCGTCGTCCCGTTTCCGCCATAGATCGTGCCGATCAGGGAGTAGAGCGCGGTATTTTGAGAGATCGACAGCAAATCGCCGTTACAATACATGAAATTCCGCGGCAGCCAGCCGTACCCGACGAGCCTGATTTCACCGAGGTAGCAATCGTCCATTTTTTCCTCCCGAGATTCCGCTCTTTCGAGACGCGCGACGGCAACAAGGCTATGATGCCGGTATTTTGACAACCATACGATATTTGGACGATCCACATCGTCCGGCCGGTCGCTCAACTGAATCACAGATCGATAATATTACGAGATAGACTACACAAATATACTCGAAACAAAACTGTGATTACTCTATTTTGCTTACCGAGCGCGCCCAAGAAAGAATAAATACCAACAACAGCATACATGGCGGCTGGACGCATGACTATACTTTTACCCGAATCGGCCTCCGGCGTTGGCGCCGTTGTTGGATACAGCACGCAGGATACGCTTGTCACGCGGGTTGCATCGAAAACTTTTGAGCATTGGCTCTTGACGTTCGGGACAACCCATGCTTGTCGCATAAATACAACACCTGCGGGCAACCTGTGGACCGCCCTGCAATCATGATTTCCAAATCCCTGACAATCTCTATCCTGTCGGGACAAGTGGACAGCTCGGCGGGGGCTTTCGCCGGAGTACTCGCTCCGCATTTTCGCGTCGAAACCGATAATCAGAATCGTCGAACGCAGGGGGACCTTACGTCATGCCCACCATTCGCTATCGCTTTACCGGCCCCAACGGCTTCACCGCCGACTTCACGATCACCACCGAAGCGACCACGCGCGACTACGTCATCGCCAACAACACCGAGACCGGCTATGCCATCACGGGCATCAGCGGCACCATCAACGGTCAGGCGGTCACGCTGAAGCCCAGTGCCAACCAGGGCACCAACCCAGCCAATGGCGTCACCGGCACGAACAATCCCAACACGTTCGACAACGCCAACACCGGCGGCGGATCGAATTCGATCGGCCAATACAACAACGTGTACTTCCTCAATGACGGCGAGGGCGGCGGCGCGTACAGCAATTACGGCCTCGATGCCAACGGCCTTGGCGTGACGGCGGGCGGCGTCGACTATAAGATCTTCAATCAACAGTCCGGCACCGAGCAGTTCCAGTACAGGACGACGAGCTCCGGCGGCACCAACGTCACCAGCTTCCAGGTCACCCAGATCGACGGCAACGGCAACGAGACGCCCGCGCCCTGCTACGTCACCGGCACGCGCATCCTGACGGCGCGCGGTGAAGTTGCGGTCGAGGATCTGGCGGTCGGCGATCTGGCCGTGACCGCCTCCGGGCAGCAGCGCCCGATCCGCTGGATCGGCCACAAGACCGTGCGCTGCCGCGCCCGCGCCGACCTCCTGCCCGTGCGGATCGCCGCGGGCGCCTTCGGCGAGGGCCGCCCGGCCCGCGACCTCATGGTCTCGCCCGGCCACGCCGTCTGCGTCGATGTCCTCGGCGAGGTGCTGATCCCGGCGATCCGCCTCGTCAACGGCACCACGATCACCCAGGTCGAGGTCGCCAAGGTCACCTACTGGCACGTCGAGCTGGAGAGCCACGACATCCTGCTGGCCGAGGGCCTGCCCGCCGAGAGCTACCTCGACATGGGCAACCGCGAGTTCTTCGAGGGCGCCGGCTTCGGCCACGGCCCGGACGCTCCGGTCGGCCATACCACCGCCGACTTCTGCCGCCCGTTCCACGAGGACGGCGCGCTGGTCGAGGCCGTGCGCGCCCGCCTTCAGGCCCGCGCCGAGGCGCTCGGCTGGAGCCTCGTCGAGGCGCCGCTGGCCGACCTGCACCTCGTCGTCGACGGGGAGACGGTCCGCCCCGACACCGACGGCCTCGTCGCCCGCTTCATCCTGCCGGCGGACGCCCGCGACGTGCGCCTCGTCAGCGAGGTCAGCGTCCCGGCCCATGTCCGCTCGGGCACCAGCGACGACCGGTGCCTCGGCGTCTGCCTCGCCGGGCTGAGCTTCGACGACGGCTTGACCGGCGCGCGCGCCGTCGCCCTCGACGACGCCCGCCTGGAGACCGGCCTGCACGGGCTCGACAGCGACGGCGCGGCGCAGTGGCGCTGGACCGACGGCGCGACCCCGCTGCCGGCCTCCCTGTGGGAGGGCTGCCGCGGCACGATGTTCCTGCGGGTGAACCTCGCGGCGGCGTCCCTGCCGCGCTGGGTCGGCCCGCAAGCCGCCGCCGGCATCGTCGATCTCGCCGAGCGCCGCCGCCGCGCCTGAGCACACACGACCGATCCGCCGGGGCCCGGCCGCCTTCTCCTTCGGGGGGAGGGGGCCGGGCCCCTGGCGTTCGGGCCCCTGGCGGTGAGACGCCCCGAGGACGCGGACGAGTGGGAAGTTTGTGCAACACTCCCGCCGATCCGCGCTCCCGCCCCCGGAAGAATTGACGCGCGCCCCCCGCTATGACTGAGAGGGGCGGACCATATCAGGAGTTGAGTCCGCCGATGAGCGATGGAGACATGCTGGCGTCCACGCTGACCGACATCCGTCGTCGCCTGGCCGACCTCGAGAGCGAGTACGAGCGGGTCTCGGAAGAGCTGGCCAAGCTGCGGCTCGCCGAGCGCTCGCTCGCCGCCATCGTCGAGGGCACGCCGCTTCCCGAAGCGATGTCCGGGATGGAGGGCGACGGCGCCCCCCGCACCGGCCGCGGGCGCGGCAGCCGCGGGCCGCGGGCGAACTCGGCCAAGGGCCGGCTGCGGGCGCTCCTGGAGAACGCGGGGCCGACCGGCCTGTCCCAGGCCGAGATCGCCCGGCGCCTGCCGGACGTCGCGCCGAACACGCTCGCCTCCTACATCAGCGTGATGGTCTCGAACAACGAGGCCCAGCGCAAGGGCGACTTCGTCACCGCCGTCACCGGCCCGCGCCCCGGCGCGGCGGAGGCCGCGGAGGACGAGGACGAGACCCAGTCCGACGACGCGTGAGCCTCGCCCCATCGGACGCGGCCGGCGGCTTCGTCGGCCCGTCGCCGACCGGCCGGACCGAAGGCGCCACCGACGTAGCTTGACCTTAAAGATTGCGCGCAAGCGGGTTGTGGCGCCGCGGGATTTGGGCGAAGGAAACGGGTAAGGCGAGCCGCGCGCCCCCTTCCCGACATCCCCGACGAGCGCATGACCCTGATCTCCGCCGGACAGCCCGAACCGACGGTCGACCTGTCGTCCTGCGACCGCGAGCCGATCCACGTGCTCGGCGCGGTCCAGTCCTTCGGCTTCCTGCTGGCGGTCTCGCCCGACTGGATCGTGCTGCGCGCCAGCGCCAACGCGCCGGACTGGCTCGGGCAACCGATCGAGGCGCTGCTCGGCGCGCCCGCGCCTTCGATCCTCGACGGGGAGGCGATCCACCTCCTGCGTGGCCATCTCCAGACGCTCCGCGGGCCCGACGCCGTGGACCGCGTCTTCGGCGTGCGGCTCCTGACCGGCGGGCCGCTGTTCGACGTGGCGCTGCATATGTCGGGCGCGGCGATCGTGATCGAGGCGGAGCCGAGCGCCCCCGAGCATCTGAGCGCGGGCAACCTCGTGCGCAACATGGTCTCGCGGCTGCGCCTGACGGTCGATTTCGAGCCGCTCTGCCGCGAGGCCACCCGGCAGATGCGCGCGCTGACCGGCTTCGACCGGGTGATGCTCTACCGCTTCGCCCCCGACGGCTCGGGCGAGGTCGTCGCCGAATCCGTCCGCTCCGGGCTCGACCGCTATCTCGGCCTGCACTACCCGGCCTCCGACATCCCCAAACAGGCCCGCGCCCTGTACGAGCGGAGCTGGCTGCGCATCATCAGCGACATCGAGGCGCCGGGCGTGCCCGTGCTGCCGGCCCGCGATCCCGAGGGGGCGCTGCTCGACCTGTCGCTCTCGACGCTGCGCAGCGTCTCGCCGATCCATCTCGAATACCTGCGCAACATGGGGGTCGCCGCCTCGCTCTCGGTCTCGATCCTGCGCAACGGGCGGCTCTGGGGCCTGTTCGCCTGCCACCACATGGAGCCGCGCCACATCTCGCTGGAGCGCCGCACCGGGGCGGAGCTGTTCGGGCAGATGTTCTCGTGGATTCTGGAGAGCCGCGAGCGCGAGATCGAGGCGGCGCAGGAAGCGCGCTCCCGCGAGATCCACAACCGGCTGATGAGCGCGCTCGCCTCCGGCGGCACCAGCCTGGAGGGCCTGTCCGAGTTCCTCGACGAACTCGCCGCCATCATCCCCTGCGACGGCATCGGCCTGTGGGTGAACGGCGAGATCACGCTGCAGGGTGCGACGCCGACGCGGGAGGAGTTCACCGGCCTCGTGCGCTTCCTGAACCGCACGGCGGCGAGCCGCGCCTACGCCACCGACGAGATCGGCCGCGTCCACGAGCCGGGCCGCGACTTCACCGAGCGCGCCGCGGGCATGCTCGCCGTCCCGGTCTCGCGCACGCCGCGCGATTTCCTCGTGTTCTTCCGCCGCGAGGTCTCCCGCACCGTCACCTGGGCCGGCAACCCGGAAAAACCCGCGAATCCCGGTCCCAACGGCGTGCGCCTGACCCCGCGCAAGAGCTTCGAGGCGTGGCGCGAGGTGGTGCACGGGCGCTCGCTCCCGTTCTCGGAGGTGGAGCTGCGCACGGCGGAAGCCCTGCGGATCACGCTGCTCGAGGTCATCCTGCGGCTGACCGATTCCGCCGAGAAGGAGCGGAAGGGCGCACAGGAGCGCCAGGAGCTGCTGATCGCCGAACTCAACCATCGCGTGCGCAACATCCTCAACCTGATCCGCGGCGTCGTCACCCAGAGCCGCACCGCGGGCGGCTCGGCGGAAGAATTCGCCGAAGTCGTCGGCGCGCGAATACAGGCTTTGGCGCGCGCCCACGACCAGATCACCACCACGAACTGGGGGCCGGGCTCGCTCCGCGACCTCATCCTGCTCGAAGCCGGGGCCTATCTCGGCGCCAGGGCCGAGCGGGTGGTGCTGTCGGGCGCCGACGTGCTGCTCGATCCGCAGGCCTTCTCGACGCTGGCGCTGGTCGTCCACGAGTTGATGACGAACTCGGCCAAGTACGGCGCGCTCAGCGGCGCGCACGGGCGCATCGACGTGGAATGGTCGCGCGACGCCCTCGACTACCTCGTGATCCACTGGCGCGAGAGCGGTGGCCCGCCGGTGCGCGCGCCCACCCGCCGCGGCTTCGGCACGACGCTGATCGAGCGCTCGATCCCCTACGAGCTGAAGGGCGAGGCGGAGATCCGCTACGCCGTCTCCGGGGTGGAAGCCCGCTTCACCATCCCCCCCGACCTCGTGCGCGCCGCCCCGCCGAAGCCGGAGCGCGCGCCGGCCCGCGCGCCCGCGCCGCCGCCGCTGCGGCTCGACGGCACGGTGCTCGTCGTCGAGGACAACATGATCATCGCCCTGGAGGCCGAGGAGGTACTGACCGCGCTCGGCGCCACCGCGGTCGATCTCGCCGGCACCGTGCGCGAGGCCCTGCGCCTGATCGAGGCCGCGCCCCCCGACCGTGCCATCCTCGATGTCAACCTCGGCTCCGAGACCAGCGTCGGCGTCGCCCGCCGCCTGACGGAGCGCGGCATCCCCTTCGCCTTCGCCACCGGCTACGGCGAGAGCTTTCGCATTCCCCCCGACCTCGGTGCCGTGCCCGTGATCCGCAAGCCCTACGACGCGGAGGCGTTGCGGGCGGCGTTCGCCTGAGGGGCGGCCGGGGCTGCTCCCACCCACCCCCTCATCCTGAGGTGCTGCGCAGCAGCCTCGAAGGAGGGCTCCAGCGGATCGCGCGATGTCTGGAGCCCTCCTTCGAGGCTCCGCTACGCTCCGCACCTCAGGATGAGGGGGAGGGTGGGACGAGCATGTGTTCAGTCTCCCCCGCCGATCCAGCCCAGCAACCCCTCCACGGTCCGAAAATCCTCCAGCGCGTGGACGCGCGCATCGGGCATCGCCGCGCGGGCCATGGTGGCGAGCGCGTGGCCGGGGCCGAGTTCGAGGACGCGGGTCGCGCCGAACTCGCGGGCGGCGTCGAGACAGGCGGCCCAGTCGATGCTTTGCGCGATCTGGCCGGCGAGCTTGTCGAGGCCCTTGGCGGCATCGAAGACCGGCGCGCCGTCGAGGCCGCTCAGCAGGCGCGGGGCGCCGGGGGGCGGACGGTGCAGGCTCTCGCGGGCGAGCGCGTCGGCGAACGCCGCAGCGGCAGGCGCGAGGCGCGGGGTGTGCGAGGGCGTGTGGACCGGGAGCACCACGGCGCGCCGGGCGCCCGCGGCGAGCGCTTCCGTGCAGAGCGCGTCGAGGGCGACGCGGGAGCCGCCGACGACGCCGCTGTCGGGGGCGTTGCGGATGGCGAGATCGCAGGCGTGGCGCTCGGCCAGGATGCGGATCGTGTCGAGCGGCAGGCCGCGCAGGCCGGCGAGCCCGAAGCCCTCGCCCGAGGCCGCATCCATCACCTCGGCGCGCTGCGCCGCCAGCCGCAGCACCGCCTCGGGCGTGAGGCGCCCGGCGACGCCCCAGGCGGCGAGATCGCCGATGCTGTAGCCGGCCACCACCGCGCGGCCGGGTTTGTCCGCCGCGATCACGGCCCAGGCGGCGAGCGCGGCGGTGCAGCACAGCACCTGCCCGGTGCGGTTCTCGTGCAGGCGCGGCCCGCCGGCAGTGGCGAGATCGCGCGGGTCTTCGCCCAGGATCGGCCGGGCCGCCGCGAACACGCCTTCGGCCTCCGGGCGCTCGGCCGTGAGGGCGAACATGCCCGGATGCTGGCCGCCCTGGCCGGAGAGGAGCAGCGCGAGCGTCAAAGTACCCGCTCCAGCCGGTCCACGAACAGCGTCATGGCGAGCAGGTCTGCGGCCCCGCCGGGGCTGAGGCGGCGGGCGACGAAGGCGCGGTGCAACGCTTCTGCACGCGCGCGCCATCCGTCCTGCGCGACACCGCCGTCCGCGAGGAAGGCCGCGGCCTCGTCGCGGGCGAAGCGGGCGCCGGCCTCGCCGCCGCGATGGAGCAGGTTGGTGTCGTCGAGCGCCGCGATCAGGGCGAGGCAGCTCTCGACCCGCGCAGCCTCCGCGTCACCCGGCCGCGCGCGGCGCCCGCGCCGGAGCGCCGGCAGGCCGACCCGGTAGAGCGTCGGGAAGCCGGAGGCGGCCTCCGCCGGCGCCCCGCCGACGCGAAAGCGCCGCCGCGCCCGCGCGCCGGGGGCGTGCAGCAGCACCGGCCCGTCGAGGATGGCGCGGGCATGCCGCGCCCGCACATGGGCGCCGAGCGCGCCGGGGGCGAGGGCGCGCCCCGGCGCCGCGAGCGAGCCGGCCGCCGAGACCAGCAGGCCGAGTCCGAAGATCGCGCCGCGATGGGTGTTCACGCCCCCCGTCGCCGCCCGCATCGCGGCTTCCGCGTCGAGGCCGATGCGGCGCAGTTGCGCCATGGGCAGGCCCTCGGCCCCGGCGCGGGCGAGGGCGGCGAAGTGGGGTTTGAGCGCCGCCGCGCTGGCCTCGAAGGTCGCGGCATCCATGTCGTCGTGGCTGCCGCTGTCGATCCGGCTGACGAGGCCGGGTTTCGGGTAGGTGTCGAGTTCGAGGCGCAAAGCTTCGACCGCGAGGCGGGCGAGGGCGGCCGGATCGCCGACGGCGGGTGTGGGGCGGGCGGGGAGGGCGCTCATAGTAACGCCGCCCTGCACGGGCTTGCGGCTTCAAGAGCCTCGGCGGAGGACGAGCCAAGCGCTTCTCCTCCCCCTTGCGGGGAGGAGGGAGGAGGTGGGGGTGGTGCCGGATGGGGCTCTGCGGTGCCTTCTGAACCACCCCCACCCCGAACCCCTCCCCGCAAGGGGGAGGGGACGCGCGTCTGAGCTTGCTCGGTCGCGATCCGTGAGTTCAGCAGCACCACGGCCCGCATCTCCAGCCGGTCGCGGTGCTTCACCAGCACCTCCCCATTCCCACTCTCGTGCCACTCGCGCCACTGCACCCCGCCGCCGTCGGGCAGGATCAGCTCGCCGTCGAGGCGCATCGGGGCCGTCGCGGCGATGGTCGCGAGATCGTCGAGGAAGGTTTCGGGCAAAGAACCGGTCAGCGGCCAGAGCAGGTCGAGGTCGGACGTGTCGGTGAGGTAGGGCAGGCCGGTCAGCGCCTGCCACAGCAGGCCGCCGAACGGGCGCGGGACGAGGCCGTGGCGGGCGCCGAGGACGAGGAGCGCGTCGAGCGTCGGCTGCCACGCGGGCGGCGCGGCGGCGCGGGTCGCGGCGAGCGTGGGTGCGGAGCAGGGCGCAAGGATGTCGGCCGGTAGGGTGAACCCGATGCGGCGCTTGCCGAGCGTCGGCGGCAGCGGCAGGCCGAGGGGGACCAGCGCCGGGTCCTCGCCGGGCGCGCGGCGGCGCAGGATCAGCGGCCAGCCGGCCGCGGCCCAGCCGGCGAGCGGCGGCACGCTCGCGAGGTCCGGCCGGGCGGCGAGGAGGGGACCCCAGGCGGCGGGATCGACGCGGACGAGGTCATGGCGATGGAGGCGCGGATTCCCCTCCCCCTTGCGGGGAGGGGTAGGGGTGGGGGTCGTGCAGAATGAGGCTGTAGCGGTTCCTCCTGAACCACCCCCACCTCCCACCTCCTCCCCGCAAGGGGGAGGAGAGACCCGCGCTTCACCCGGGGGCCTTGGGGCAAAAAACTCAGCCACCGCGCGCCTGCTGCACCACCCGCTCGGCGATGGTCTGCGCCACCGGGCGCCCGCCGCGTTCGCGGCCGAGGCGGTCGCGGGTGTCGCCCGCGGGCAGGTCGGCGATGAGCGCGGAGAGCTGCGCGTCGAGGGGCTGCGCGGGGTCGAGCACCGCGTGGACGGCGCCGGTCGCCACCATGTTGTCGAGGCCCGGCGCGAAGACCGGGGTCGAGGCCGCCATGGCCTCCAACTTGTCGAGCGGCAGCTTGGTGACGCGGGCCACAGAGGGCAGGTCCATCACGCTCGGATTGGCGCCCGGAAGCGCGGCGAGCACGCGGGTCGCGAGCGCGGTGGCGATGAAGGCGCCCGCCGCCGAGTGGCCGTAGATCAGCCCCACCGTCGGATGGCCGAGGCGGTCGGCCAGAAGCAGCGTCTTGGCCAGATGCGCGAGGCATTCGTAGAGGCCGAGCAGCTCGTCGCGGCGGCTCATGCGCTGGCTGTCGGAATCGACCGCGACGAGGATCGGCGCCTTGTCGCCCGCACGAACCGCGTCGAGCACGGTGCGCGACAGCGACAGCGCGCCCTCGACGCCGAGCGGCGTGTCGCCGTCGATGCCGACGACGACGAGGCGACCGCCGTCGAACGGGCCCTCGCCCGAGATCAGGCCGTCCGTCACGGTGACCAAATGCCCGGTGGGGAAGAGCGAGGCGAGGATCGCATCGAGAGCCATCTTAGCGGGCATCGTGGCTGGCCTCCGGCACGCCGGCCGCGGTTTCGAGGAACGCGGCGTCGGTCATGGCCGGCACCGCCTGCGCGTCGTTGACGCCCATCCGCGCCCAGACCTCGGCGCCGTCGCGGCACTCGCCGAAGCGGGCGAGCCGCGCCTCCAGCCGAGCCTGTTCGGCGTCCAGCGTGGCGAGGTCGAAGGCCGGGGCGCGGGCGATCAGGTCGAGGGCGGCGGCGCGAAACGCCGCGACGGTGTCGGCCACGTAGGCGTCGGCGCCGCCGGTGAGGCGGCGGTGCTTGCCGCCCATGGTGCGCCAGACCAGCGCCCGGTCGCGGGAATCGAATTCTTCCGCGCCCCGATTGGTCTCGATCACCTCCGGCCCCGAGACCGAGATGCGCCCGCTCTCCGACACCGCGAGCCGGGCGCAGGTGCCGGCGATGAGGCCGCCGCCGCCATAGGCCCCGGCCCGGCCGCCGATCAGGCCGACCACCGGGATGCCGGCGGCGCGGACTTCCGTGATGGCCCGCATCGCCTCGGCGATGGCGGTCTCGCCCGCATTGGCCTCCTGCAACCGCACGCCGCCGGTGTCGAACAGGATCAGCACCGCGGCCGGCCGCACCTCCAGCGCGGCGCGCAACAGCCCGACGAGCTTGGCGCCGTGCACCTCGCCGAAGGCCCCGCCCATGAAGCGGCCTTCCTGCGCGGCGACCAGCACCGGCTTGCCGTCGAGGCCCCCGCGGCCGACGACGATGCCGTCGTCGAAGGCGCGGGGCAGCTCGAACAGCGGCAGGTGCGGGCTCATCGCCCGCTCGGTCGGGCCGACGAATTCCTCGAAACTGTCGGCGTCGAGGAAGGCGGCCACGCGCTGGCGGGCGCTCGCCTCGTACCAGCTCACGGCATCGGGGGCTGCCATCTCAGGCCTCCATCAGGCGCACGCCCTGGAGCAGGCGCAGGGACACGGTGTCGGGGCGGGCGCCGCCGTCGTTGATGCTGATGCGCAGCCCCCCCGGCTGGGCGCGGGCGACGAAATCGGCCACCACCGCCTCCCAGACATCGCCGTAGCCGTTGATCGCAGTCTCGACCGCGACCTCGCAGGCATCGGGCGCCAGCACCCGCTCCAGCAGCACTTCGAGGTTGCCCGAGGCCACGACCCCGGTGATCGCCGCCGGCTTCGTGCCGGGGAGGGGCTTTTGGGTTTTGTGGCGGAAGGTCAGGGATTCCATCGGGGTCTCCGCATGCGCCGCTCTCCTCCCCCCTTGCGGGGAGGAGTTGGAGGTTGGGGGTGGTGCAGGATGGAGCGAAGCGGTGCCTTCTGCCCGACCCCCACCCCCGGCCCCTCCCCGCAAGGGGGAGGGGAGATTTACCAGTTCCGGAACTTCGCGGGCGGCTCGTAGAGACCGCCCGACCAGTGCACCAAATCCTTGATCGAACGCGCGGCGAGCAGCGAGCGGTCGGCGTCCAGCGCCGAGATGCCGAGGTCTTCCGGGCGGCGGATCACCCCGCGGGCCCGCAGTTCCTCGACCTTGGCGCGGTCGCGGCCCCGGCCGATGGGGGTGTAGCCGGCCACGCCGCGGATCGCCTGCTCGCGCTCGTCGGCGTCGCGGCACAAGAGCAGGTTGGCGATGCCCTCTTCCGTGACGATGTGGGTCACGTCGTCGGCGTAGATCATCACGGGGGCGAGTTCGAGCCCGGTCTTCTTCGCCAGTTCCATCGCGTCGAGACGCTCGACGAAGGTCGGCACCAAGCCGTCCCCGAACGTCTCGACCAGCTGCACCACGAGTTTTCGCCCGCGCATCAGGGAAGGCTCACCCGACGTTTGCGCCTCGCGCCCGGCCTTCATCCACGTGTCGGAGGGGTGGCGGCGGCCGTGCGGGTCCGAGCCCATGTTCGGCGCGCCGCCGAAGCCCGCCACCCGCGACTGGGTGACGGTGGAGGAGTGCCCCATCAGGTCGATCTGCAGCGTCGCGCCGATGAACATATCGCAGGCGTACAAGCCCGCCGTCTGGCAGAAGGCGCGGTTCGAGCGGAGGCTTCCGTCGGAGCCCGTAAAAAACACGTCCGGCCGCTCGCGGATATAGCGGTCCATGCCGACTTCCGAGCCGAAGCAGTGGACCTGTTTGACCCAGCCCGACTCGATCGCCGGGATCAGCGTCGGGTGCGGGTTGAGCGCCCAATGGGTGGCGATCTCGCCCTTCAGGCCCAGCCGCTCGCCGTAGGTCGGCAGCAGCAATTCGATCGCCGCCGTGCCGAAGCCGATGCCGTGGTTGAGGCGCCTCACGCTGTACTCGGCGTAGATTCCCTTGATCGCCATCATGGCGATGAGGATCTGCGTCTCGGTCATCGCCGCCGGATCGCGGGTGAACAGCGGCTCGACGTAGAACGGCTTATCGGCCTCCACCACGAAGTCGATGCGGTCGCCGGGGATATCGACGCGGGGCACCCGGTCCACGATCTCGTTGACCTGGGCGATGACGAGCCCGTTCTTGAAATGGGTCGCCTCGACGACGGTCGGCGTGTCCTCGGTGTTGGGCCCCGTATACAGGTTGCCGTCGCGGTCGGCCGAGACGCCCGCGATCAGCGCGACGTGGGGCGTCAGATCGACGAAGTAGCGCGCGAACAGCTCCAGATACGTGTGCACCGCGCCGAGCGCGATTGTGCCGCCGTAGAGCATTTTTGCGATGCGCGCGCCCTGCGGGCCCGAATACGAATAGTCGAGGCGCTTGGCGACGCCGGTCTCGAACACGTCGAGATGCTCGGGCAGCACGATGCCCGACTGGACCATGTGCAGGTCGTGGATTCTTGAAGGGTCGCAGGCGGCGAGCCCGCGGGCGAGGCAATCGGCCTGCTTCTGGTTGTCGCCCTCCAGGCAGACCCGGTCGCCGGGGCGCAAAACCGCCTCCAGAAGGTCGGTGACGCTCGCCGCCGGCACGACCTTGCCGGTCGCGAAGGCGGACCCCGCCGCGATCCGCGCGTCGCGCGCCGCCCGTTCCTGACGCCACTCGTTCATCCGGCCCGCTCCCTCCGGCTCACCGCGCATCCGGGCGATGTCGGCTCGACCGTATCCCGAGACCGGCCCGCCGCGGATCGTTGTATGGCGATCCGTGCATGGGTCAAGTCTCCGCATACGAAACCATGACATAACGGCGATTTCGTATGCGGAGCGCCGTTCCGATCCGCATGACGCATACGCAAGGCTGGCATCGAACCGGACCCATGTTGCAGCGCAGCAGTCCGCCGCCCATATCGGGTTCGGAGGAAACGCCTGACGTGACCGAGCCCCGTGCTCCGGAGACGCATCAT
Source organism: Methylorubrum subtropicum (assembly GCF_038442325.1). NCBI lineage: Bacteria > Pseudomonadati > Pseudomonadota > Alphaproteobacteria > Hyphomicrobiales > Methylobacteriaceae > Methylorubrum > Methylorubrum subtropicum. The sequence goes on from NZ_JBBXMW010000001.1 coordinate 144,858, forward strand.
GGCCACTCGATTCAAATCCCAGACCGCTCCGCGCGGAGCGACCGAGCCGCGGACCCCGGTCCGGCGCGTCCTCGCCGGGCTCGCCGCGGCCCACCGGGCGCGGCTGCGCGCCGAGGTCGCCCGGTTCGCCGGCCCCCGCGACGCGGCGCGCCCGGACCTCGGGCATGCCCTGTCCTGGCGGTTCGGCGTCCCGGTGCGGTGACGCTCGCTTCGTGCCGGGCATCCGCGCCCGGCACGCGTTGTCCGAGGGGCGCCGCTCCGGTCACGCGACCTCCGCCGTCCCGAAGCTGCTGATGAAGTCGTTCAGGCGCTCGCCCTGGATCAGGATGTGCTCGCGCAACGCCTGCTCGGCGCGGCCCGAATCGCCCGCGAGGATCGCCGCCACGATCGCCCCGTGCTCGGCGAGCGATTGCCCGACGCGGTGGCGCGCCCGCAGCTGCAGCCGGCGATAGGGCTTCAACAGGGTGTGGAGCTGCCCCGCCTGCTCGGCGAGGTACTGGTTGTGGCACGCCTCGTAGATCGCCCGGTGGAAGCGCTCGTTGGCGTAATAGTAGGTGTCGGCGCAGCCCGCCCGCGTCGCCGCCTCGCAGGCTTCGTGCGCGGATACGAGCGCGGTGCGCTGCGCGTCGGTGATCCGGCGGGCGGCGAGCGCGCCGCACATGCCTTCCAGGGCCGCCATCGCCTCGAAGCGCTCGACCACCGCGCGCAGCGACAGGCTGGCCACGAAGGCGCCACGCCGCGGCTGAAGCTCCACCATGCCGGTCGAGGCGAGCTGCATCAGCGCCTCCCGGATCGGCGTGCGCGACACGCCGAACCGCGTGGCGAGGCTCTGCTCGTCCAGGCGCTCCCCCGGCCGGAAATGGCCGGTGACGATGTCCTGCTCCAGCTGATCCCTGAGCGCTTCGGCGCGGCGCATGCCTCATTCCCCCCGGAACGATGCGGATCGTAGGCCCGCGGTTATAATTCCACAAGGCAATTCTTGTATACAAGGATATTGCCTTAGAGTACGAAACGGCCTACGAGGCGAACAAGCGGAGGCGGCACCATAAGCCGCCCCGCCGACCGGCCCCGGTTCGGCGGCGGCCGAGCATGCGCGCAACAGCGCCCCGGGAGACACGCCGATGACGCCACAATTGATATCGATCTACGCGCTGTGCGCGATGTTCGTGGTCGCCACGATCTGGCCGATCAACATGGGGGTGCTGGCCTTCGTCGGCGCCTTCCTCGTCGGCACGCTGGTCGCCGGGATGACCGCCAAGGACATCATCGCCGGCTTTCCCGGCAGCCTGTTCCTGACGCTCGTCGGCATCACCTACCTGTTCGCCATCGCGCAGAACAACGGCACCATCGACTGGCTGGTCCAGCTCGCCGTGCGCGCCGTACGGGGCCGCATCGCCGCGATCCCGTGGATCATGTTCGGCATCACGGCGGCCCTGACCGCGGTCGGCGCGGTGAGCCCGGCGGCGGTGGCGATCATCGCCCCGATCGCGATGGGCTTTGCCGCCCGCTACAACATCAACCCGCTGCTGATGGGCCTGCTGGTGATCCACGGGGCGCAGGGCGGCGGCTTCTCGCCGATCAGCATCTACGGCGGCATCACCAACACGGTGGTGGCCAAGGCGGGCCTGCCGCTCAACGAGCTGTTCACCTTTTTCGCGAGCCTCGGCGTCAACCTCGCGGTCGCGGTGCTGCTGTTCTTCCTCATGGGCGGGCGCAAGCTGATGGGGACGCGGGCCGCGGTGGCGGGCGTGTCCGGCGGCGGCGAGGCCCTGCCGCCGGTGCGGGTGACGGTGGCCCAGCGCGGGCCCCAGGCCTTCGGCGATTCGGAATCCGAATCGTTCAGCGAGGAGCGCAAGCTGGAACGCGGCCTCGACGATCCGCTGGCCGATGAGCGGGCCGCCCCGGAGCCGATGGCGTCGTCCCGCGCCTATCAGGCCCTCACGCTGGTCGGCCTCGTGGCGCTCGCCGTGCTGGTGCTGGCCTTCAACCAAGACATCGGCTTCGTCTCGATCACCATCGGCCTCATCCTGTCGCTCGTCGCGCCGAACCTGCAGAAGCGGGCGATCGGCCAGGTGAGCTGGCCCGAGATCATGCTGATCACCGGCGTGAGCACCTACGTGGTCGTGCTGGAGAAGATGGGCACCATCTCCTTCGTCGGCACCAGCGTCGCCGGGCTCGCCTCGCCGATGATGGCGGCGCTGCTCCTGTGCTTCATCGGCGCCGTGGTCTCGGCCTTCGCCTCCTCGACGGCGGTGCTGGGCTCGCTGATCCCGCTCGCCGTGCCGTTCCTGCAGGCCGGCACGGGGGTGAACCCGGTGGGCTTCATCGGCGCGATGGCGGTCTCCTCCACCATCGTCGACGTGAGCCCGTTCTCGACCAACGGCGCGATCGTGCTCGCCACTGCCAAGAACGTCGATCGGGACGCCTTCTTCCGCAAACTGATGGCCTACGGCGCCCTGGTCACGGTCGTCGCCCCCGTCGTGGTCTGGCTCCTGTTCATCGTCCTGTGACAGATCGGCCCGCGTCTCGCGCTCCGGGGGTTGCGAACCTCCGGAGCGCAGTGCCATGAGGGCGGAAGGGCAATCGCCACGCTTCCCGCATGCGGCCCGGCGCGTCCGACCTGCGGACCGCGGCAGCATCCGCCCGAGTCTTCACCTTAACGACCGGGGGCTTTTCCAGCATGAGTGAACTTCTGACGACGGAGGCGTTGTCGGCTCTCCTCCAAGTCATCATGATCGACCTCGTGCTTGCCGGCGACAACGCGGTGGTGATCGGGCTGGCCGCGGCCGGCCTGCCGAAGGAGCAGCGCAACAAGGCGATCCTGATCGGCATCATCGCCGCGACCATCCTGCGCATCATCTTCGCCGGCCTCGTCACCCAGCTTCTCGCCATCGTCGGCCTGCTCCTCGTCGGCGGCCTGCTGCTGCTGTGGGTCTGCTGGAAGATGTGGCACGAGATCCGCGCCGGGCACGGGGGGGATCCGGACGCCGCGATCGCCTCCGCCGAGGCGTCGGCGCCCCGCAAGACCTTCGCTCAGGCCGCGTGGCAGATCGTGGTCGCGGACGTCTCGATGTCCCTCGACAACGTGCTGGCGGTGGCCGGCGCCGCCCGCGAGCATCCGACGGTCCTCATCATCGGCCTCGTCCTGTCGATCGCCCTGATGGGGCTCGCCGCGAGCTTCATCGCCCGCCTGCTCCAGCGCTACCCCTGGATCGCCTATGTCGGCCTCGCGATCATCCTCTACGTCGCCTTCGACATGATCTACCGCGGCGGCCTCGAAGTCTGGCCGTACGTCAGCGGCTACCTCGGCGGCGCCAAGGCCTAGACCCGAATCGGACTTGGGATCGCCCTGGATTTCCGATCCAGGGCGCCTCATGAGAGCCGTATCGGACCCGATGGCATCGGGTCGGATACGGCTCTCGCTTTTTGTATCATCGCTCCTATCGACGAACCGTCGCCGGCTTCGTCGGAGCACACGATCAAGAGCACGGTCACGAACGGAGACGGGATGGACGAGGCCCCGGAGGAGCGCGGTCTGATCTCGGACCGCATCCGCAACGCCCTGTCCGAGGCGATCGCCGGCGGCCGGATGCCGGCCGGCACGGCGCTCGACGAGCAGGAACTCGCCGACCGCTTCGGCGCCTCGCGCACCCCCGTGCGGGAGGCCCTGCGCCAGCTCGCCTTCGCCGGCCTCGTGGAGCTGCGCCCGCGCCGCGGCGGCGTGGTGGCCCGCACCACGCCCGAGCGCATCGCCGAGATGTTCGAGACCACCGCCGAGATCGAGGCGATGTGCGTGCGGCTGGCCACCTACCGCATCACGCCGCTGGAGCGCAGCCGCCTGATGGATCTGCACGAGGCCTCCGCCGCGATGGTGGCGGCGGGCGACGTGGACGCCTACGACGGCTTCAACCGCGCCTTCCACGAGACGCTCTACGCCGCGACCCATAACGGTTTCCTGGCCGAGCAGGCGCTCGCCATCCGCGAACGGCTCGCCGCCTTCCGCCGCACGCAGCTGCGCCAAGCCAGCCGCATCGACGCCTCGCGGGCCGAGCACGGCGCGGTCCTCGCCGCCATGGCCGAGGGCGACGGAGAGGCCGCCGCAAGGCGGATGCGGGCGCACATGCTCAACGCGTCGAGCGCGCTTGGGCGGTTCATCGCGGAGCAGGGGGAGCGGGAGGGGTAGGCGAGGGCGTCGCGCCGTCGCAACCGACCAGCCGATCCCACCCATCTCCCTCATCCTGAGGTGCGAAGCGTAGCGCAGCCTCGAAGGCGGGCTCCAGGGATCGCTGAGACTTCTGGAGCGCTCCTTCGAGGCCGCTGCGCGGCACCTCAGGATGAGGGAGATGGGTGGGATCGGCCTCGCACCGGCCGCCTCTCCCGATGGTGTCCGTGCCTACGCCGCAGTCGCTCACCTCATCCCCGCGCACGACCGGGAAAGCACAGCGCCGGCAAAAAGGTCACACTGCGAAGCGCGCGCCTGTGGACCGCAAGATCAGGCTTGTCTTCGCCGATCCGCCCGGCCACGCTTCGTTTATCGAACGATCATCAAGTCCTGCATCAGCATCGATCAACTTGCACCGTCGCTGTGCAAGTCGAGCCCCGGAACGCCGCGCGAGACGGCGGACGGCGCCGTGATGTGACGCGGGCGCATTCGGGGCGGCGATCGCCGGACCCGGCTGGGGACAGGCATGGGTCAACTCGCGAAAACACTTCTCTCCGGTGCGGCGCTCCTCGTCGTCGTCGCCCCCGCGGCCCGCGCCGCCGACCTGCCGGTGCAGAAGGCGGTGCCGATCGAGTACGTCCGGGTCTGCTCGGCATCCGGCGCGGGCTTCTTCTACATCCCCGGCACCGACACCTGCCTGCGGGTCTCGGGCCGCGCCCGGTTCGAGGCCGGTTACATCCCGGTCAACAACCGCAACAACTCGTCCGGCGACCTGTCGCAGTATCGCGGGCTGATGCGGATGAACTTCGATGCGCGCACCCAGACCGGCTACGGCACGCTGCGGGCCTTCCTGCGCCTCGAGGCGGCGAGCCGCACCGGGGTGTTCATGGCCTCGGGCACGCAGCAGCGCATCGGCAACGCCTTCCCGGCGGTGGGCCAGGACCAGCTCGGGCGGGTGCAGAACTTCATCATCCCCGAGAAGGCGTTCGTGCAGTTCGCCGGGCTGACGGCGGGCCGCGCCTCGTCGTTCTTCGATTTCTACGCCCACGACTACGAGCTGATCGGCTCGACGGCGGGCTCGAACGTCTCCTCCACCAACCTGCTCGCCTACACCCAGAAGTTCGGCGAGAACTGGTCGGCGACCCTGTCGATGGAGGACCCGAACTACCGCAAGAACCCGTTCTACGCCGCCTCGTTCAGCGCCCCGGCGGCGGGGCCGGGTCAGGCCGGCGTCAACAACGTGTTCAACACGGCGCCGAGCCCGGTCATCCTCGGCACCAACGCCGACGGCACCGCCAACACCGTCGTCTTCCTCGACACCGTGCAGCGCTCGCGCATGCCCGATTTCGTCGGCGCGCTGCGCTACGACGCCCCCTGGGGCTCGATGCAGCTCTCGGCGGCGGTCAAGGACGTGAACATCGGCGGCTTCATCGCCAATTCCGCGGTCTCGACCCTGACCCCGACGGGGGGCGCCGCCACCGGGCCGGTGACGCCCGGCACCGCCGCGGCGCTACTCGCCGCCCGCGGCCTCAACTCCGGCGCGCAGACCGAGTACGGCTGGGCGGTGCAGGGCGGGCTCAAGCTCAACCTGCCCTGGATCGCGCCGGGCGACGGGCTCTACCTCCAGGGTGCCTACGGCGAGGGCGCGCTGATCTATACCGGCTTCTCGATCTTCACCGGCACCTATGCGAGCCAGCTCGGGCCCGTGCAGGGCGCGCCCTTCGTCCACGCGCTCGCCGACGCGGTGGTGAACCCGCTGACCGGCCGGATCGCCCTGTCGCAGAGCTTCACCGCCTCCGCCTCCTACCTGCATTACTGGGCGCCCGAATGGCGCTCGGCCTTCTTCGGCAGCTACGGCGAGGTCAGCTTTCCCCGCGGGACGCGGGAGGCGTTCAGCCTCGTCAACGGCATCATCGGCGCCTCCGCCCCGCCGCGCGGCGCCGCCTTCGGCTTCAGCCCGATCCTGCGCGACAACTACCAGATCATCGCCGGCACCAGCCTGATCTGGTCCCCGGTCAAGGACCTCGATATCGGCATCGAGGGCACCTACATCGGCACCGGCCCGCTCAGCGGCCGCATCACCGACCAGACCCGCCCCGTCACCATCGGCGGCCTGCCGGCCTACGCCGAGAAGCGCTACGACACCACGCAGATCCGCATGCGGGTGCAGCGCGACTTTTGATTTTTTTCTTTCACGGACGGTCGCCTGGGGTGCGGCGGGCTCCCCCTCTCCCCGCCGTGCGGGGAGAGGGTCGCGACGACCTCGTCGTCGTCGCGACGAGCGGTAGCGGGGGTGAGGGGGCGCTTCCGGAGGAGCCTCATCCGTCGAAGCCCCCTCACCATCGGCTGCCGCCTCGCTTCATGCCCCGACGAGGGGGCATGAAGCCCTCTCCCCGCACAGCGGGGAGAGGGAATGAACTCCGCGATCAAACGAACGTGTGTGACGGACTTACACGGCACGGGCCTTGCCACGACAAGAAACCCGCTCGGCGGATGACAAGTGTCTCGCCCGGCTTCACTATGCCCCCATCCGGCCCTCGGCCGCCCGTCAAGACAAAGAAGGTCCGCCGCATGCGCCTGAGAGACGCGTTCCTCCTCGCCGCCGTCGCCGCCCTGACCGCCGGGGCGCCCGTGCAGGCGCAGGATCTGACCGGGACGCTCAAGAAGGTGAAGGAGACCGGCGCCATCACCATCGGCACCCGCGATTCCTCGGTGCCGTTCTCCTATCTCGACGGCGACCAGAAGCCGGTGGGCTACGCCCTCGACATCTGCCTCAAGATCGCCGACGCGGTGAAGACGCATCTCAAGCTCGACAAGCTCGATGTGAAGTTCAACCCCGTGACCTCGGCCACCCGCATCCCGCTGATCGCCAACGGCACGATCGACCTCGAATGCGGCTCGACCACCAACAACGCCGACCGCCAACGCCAAGCCGCCTTCACCAACACCCACTTCCTCACCGCGACGCGGTTCGTGGCCAAGAAGGACAAGGGCCTGACCAAGACCGACGACCTTAAAGGTCGTACCGTGGTCTCGACCTCGGGCACCACCAACATCCGCCAGATCAACGAGATCAACACCGCGCGCTCGCTCGGCATGAAGATCCTGCCGGCCAAGGACCACGCGGAAGCGTTCCTGATGGTCGAGACCGGCCGCGCCGACGCCTTCGTGATGGACGACGTGCTGCTGGCCTCCCTGGTCGCCGGCTCGAAGACGCCCGACGCCTACGCGATCTCCTCGGAGGCCCAGTCCAGCCCCGAGCCCTACGGCATCATGCTGCGCAGGGACGACGCGCCGTTCAAGGCCGTGGCCGATGCCGCGACCGCCGCGCTCTACAAGAGCCCGGAGGGCAAGGCGCTCTACGAGAAGTGGTTCACGCAGGCCATCCCGCCGCGGGGCATCAACCTGAAGCTCCCGATGAGCGAGGCGATGCAGAAGGCCTTCGCCAACCCCAGCGACAGCGCCGACCCGGCCGCCTACTGATTGAGGCGCCGGGCGGGGGCTTGAGGCAATGAACTACAACTGGAACTGGGGCATCTTCCTCGAGCCCTCGCCGGAGGGCGTCGGTACCTACGCCGACATGCTGCTCTCCGGCCTGTCGTGGACGGTTGCCACGGCGCTCTGCTCCTGGGTGATCGCCTTCAGCCTCGGCTCGGTGATCGGGGTCCTGCGCACGCTGCCGTCCAAGGCCGCCAACGCCGTCGGCACCGCCTATGTCGAGCTGTTCCGCAACGTGCCGCTGCTCGTGCAGATGTTCCTGTGGTACTTCGTGCTGCCGGAAGTGCTGCCGACCGAGATCGGCACCGCGGTCAAGCAACTGCCCGACGCGCCGTTCTACACGGCGGTTCTGTGCCTCGGCTTCTTCACCGCCTCGCGGGTGGCCGAGCAGGTGCGGGCGGGCATCCAGTCGCTGCCGCGGGGCCAGCGCATGGCCGGCACGGCGCTCGGCTTCACCACGGCGCAGACCTACCGCCACGTGCTCCTGCCCAACGCCTACCGCATCATCCTGCCGCCGCTGACCTCCGAGTTCCTGAACAACCTCAAGAACACCTCGGTGGCGCTCACCATCGGCCTGTTGGAGCTGACGGCCCGCGCCCGCTCGATGCAGGAATTCTCGTTCCAGGTGTTCGAGGCCTTCACCGCGGCGACGATCCTCTACGTCCTGATCAACCTCGTGGTGATCGCGGCCGCGACCGCCCTGGAGCGGTACGTCGCCGTGCCGGGGGCGCGCTAGATGTTCTCCAACTTCGACTTCTCGGTCATCGGCGCGTCGCTGCCCTACCTGTTCGGGCAGGGCATGGTGTTCACGGTCACGCTGACGGCGCTGGCCGCCAGCGGCGGCCTCGTGTTCGGCACGGCGCTGGCGATGATGCGGCTGTCGGGCATTCCCGGCGTGACGCATGCGGCCAAGATCTACGTCGAACTGATGCGCTCGCTGCCGCTGGTGCTCGTGATCTTCTGGTTCTACTTCCTCGTGCCCTATATCGGCGCCTGGATCACCGGCGCGTCGAGCCCGATCCAGGTCGGGGCCTTCGCCTCCGCGCTCATCACCTTCACCCTGTTCGAGGCGGCCTACTTCGCCGAGATCATGCGGGCGGGCATCCAGTCGATCCCCAAGGGCCAGACCGCGGCGGCCTCCGCGCTCGGCATGAGCTACGCGCAGACGATGCGGCTCGTGGTGCTGCCGCAGGCCCTGCGCAACATGCTGCCGCTGCTCCTGACCCAGACCATCGTGCTGTTTCAGGACACCTCGCTCGTCTACGTCCTGTCGCTGACCGACTTCATGGGCGCGGCCTCGAAGGTCGCGCAGCGCGACGGGCGGCTCGTCGAGATGTACCTGTTCGCCGCGCTCGTCTACTTCGCGGTCTGCTTCACCGCCTCATGGCTGGTGCGCCGGCTGCAGACCCGCGTCGCCATCATCCGCTGAGGTTTTTTCGAACATGACCTCGACCCCGATGCCGGCCCCCGCGACCGGAACCCCGACCGCCACCGCGAGCGAGGCCCCCGCGGATGATGGCCTGCGCGCCGGTCCGCTCGTGACGCCCCCGCCCGCCACCGCGACCGGCGGCGCGATGATCGCCATCGAGGCGGTCTCGAAGTGGTACGGCGAGTTCAAGGTGCTGACCGACTGCACCACCAGCGTCGCGCGCGGCGAGGTGGTGGTGGTGTGCGGCCCCTCGGGCTCGGGCAAGTCGACCCTGATCAAGTGCGTCAACGCGCTGGAGCCGTTCCAGCAGGGCCAGATCACCGTGGACGGCACCCGCGTGAAGGACCGGGGCACCAACCTGCCCAAGCTCCGCGCCCGCGTCGGCATGGTGTTCCAGCATTTCGAGCTGTTCCCGCACCTCTCCATCACGGACAACCTCACCATCGCGCAGCGCAAGGTGCTGGGACGCTCGGGCGAGGAGGCGAAGAAGCGCGGCCTCGATCTGCTCGACCGGGTCGGCCTCTCGGCGCACGCGAAGAAATATCCGGGCCAGCTCTCGGGCGGGCAGCAGCAGCGAGTGGCGATCGCCCGCGCGCTCGCGATGAACCCGGTGGTGATGCTGTTCGACGAGCCGACCTCGGCGCTGGACCCCGAGATGGTCGGCGAGGTGCTCGACGTGATGGTCGAACTCGCCCGCGACGGCATGACCATGATGGTGGTCACCCACGAGATGGGCTTCGCCCGCAAGGTCGCCGACCGGGTGATCTTCATGGATCGCGGCGAGATCGTCGAGGATGCGACGAAGGACGCGTTCTTCGGCCAGCCCCGCAGCGAGCGCGCTCAGCAGTTTTTGTCGAAGATTCTCGCCCACTGATGCGCGATTTTCGCGCCGCGCCTCTCGCCAAGCGCGAGCGAAATTGTATACGTCATTCCAAACGCTAGGTTCGAAACCGTACACAAACCCGCGCGTTGTCTTTCGTGTTGCCTGCCGTAGACGGCGGTCGTCGGCGCGTCGCCGGAGACTGGTTAAATTTTACCAGAAGTCATTCCTGCCGATGCCGCGCTACTTCTTCGACATTCACGACGGGGTCGACCTGCGTGACGAGGTCGGCCGCGAGATCGGCAATCCGCTCGCGTTGCGGCGCGAGGCCCTGCGCGTCATGACCAGCCTGATGGCGGCCGAGGCCGAGGACAGCCAGGACTCCACGCTGGTGCTCACCGTGCGCAACGAGACCGGCGACGGCATCATGACGATCCGTCTCGTCTGCCAGATCGACGACCGCTGACGCGCAACTCCGCAGCCCCTGGATATCACCAACCTATAATTGATACCAGCTGAAACAAGATCGCTTAAAGCGATTTATGCGGTTGCAACGCGTCCGGTTCGCCCGCCGGCTCGTGCGGGACATCGGCCCGGGCACAGAACCCCTCGCGGGCGAGATCGATGAGGATCATGTCGAGCAGGACGCGCAGACGCTTGTGGTCCGGTTCGGAGAGGCTAGCGCGGACCTCGCCGCAGAGCCGGGCCAGTTCGGCCAGGGCTTCGGCATCCTTTGAAGGCATCGTCATATCCCGCGCGATCGACGGCCTGCCCCCGGATGGCTCCGCGGCGCGACGACCGTTCCGTCCCGTCTCTCCCTGAAACCGGTGCTCGTTTATCCGCGAGGTCCGTTCACGGCCTCGCTCGACGGGCTCTACGCCCGAGAACTGGAAGGGTTCCAGTCTCGCATCGTTCTCAGGCGGGACGATCCGGCAAAGGGGTCGGATCACCCCCGAGGGCGCCCGCAGCCCGCTCCAGCGCGCCGAACAGCGCCTCGGCCTGCGCCCCGCCGATGTCGTGGAAGCCGAGCGTACGGCCCATGACCAAGCCGAGGATGGCGAAGAACAGCATCGGCCCGGCGCCGGGCGGGTCGGCGCTCTCCAGCCGCTCCAACCGCTCGGCGACGAAGGCGCGGTAGCCGGCGAGCGCCTCCGGGTTCTCGGCCGCCGCGATCAGCAGCGCGCGGGAAAAGTCGTCGTCCTCGCAATAGGCCTCGCGCAGATGCGCCACCATGGCGAGCGCGAGCCCCGCCGGTCCCGGGCGGGAGCCCGCCTCGCAGGCCGCGATGCCCTCGCGCAGCTCGGTGAGCTTGCGGGCGACGAGCGCCAGGATCAGCGCGTCCTTCGAGGCGTAGTGGTGCAGCACGCCGCCCTTGCTCAGCCCCGCCTGCGCCGCCACCGCGTCGATGGTGAGCGCCCGCCCGCCACCCCGGCGCAGCACCGCGCCGGCGGCGTCGAGGATCGTCTGCGCCCGGTCGTCGCGCCGGCTGCGCGTCCGCTCCGTCATCGCTGTCTCGTTCGCATCTGCAAAAAACCGTCTGGACGGTCGGTAAGATAGACGATACGTCTGGCGCGCGATAGCGCATCGTTTCACCGTCCTCCGCGGCGGCGGAACCGGCGCCCGGAAAGCTCAGGCCGCGATGTCCCGCATGGCGTCTCCTCTGGCGTGCCTCCTGCGCGCGCTCCCGCTCCTCGCCCTCGCGCTGACGCCGGCTTCCGTTCGCGCCGCCGGGGATGCCGACGTGCTGGACGATCCGACGGTCGTGCTGGTGCGCGTCGTCCGGGCCGAGAAGAGCGCGGTGGCGAGCGACGTCGTGCTGACCGGCGACATCCAGGCCCAGGCCCAGACCAACGTCGCCTTCCGCACCAATGGCAAGGTGGCCGAGCGCCGGGTCGAGGTCGGCGACCACGTCGCCGCCGATCAGGTGCTGGCCGTGCTGGAGCCGCTGGTGCAGCGGGCCAACCTCGACAACGCGCGGGCCGCCCTCGTCTCGGCGGAGGCGCAGCTGACCCAGGCCAAGGTCACCTTCGAGCGCCAGAAGCAGCTCTTGGCCGGCGGCTACACCACGCGCCCGACCTACGACAACGCCGAGCAGCAGCTGCGCACCAGTCAGGCCGCGGTCGATTCGGCGAAAGCCGCGCTCGGCACGGCGGAGGAGCAGCTCAGCTACACCGAGCTGCGCGCGGGCGTGCCCGGCATCGTGCTCAGCCGGACCTTCGAGGTGGGGCAGGTGGTGCAGGCGGGCCAATCCGTGATGGTGCTGGCCCAGGACGGCCCGCGCGACGCGGTGTTCAACGTCTACGAGGCGCTCACCGCCAACCCGCCCGAGGCCAAGGCGATCCAGGTCGTGCTTCAATCCGATCCGTCGGTGACGGCGGTGGGCCGCGTGCGGGAAATCTCGCCGACCGTCGATCCGCAGAGCGGCACGGTGCGGGTCAAGATGGGCCTCGATTCGACGCCGCCCGCGATGACGCTCGGCGCCGTGGTGATCGGGCGGGGGCGCTTCGGCGGGCGCGAGGCCGTGGTCCTGCCCTGGTCGGCCCTCTACCGCTTCGACAACCGGCCGGCGGTGTGGGTCTACGATCCGGCCGCGGGCACGGTCTCGGTGCGCAACGTCGAGATCGACCGCTACGGCGGCGCCGACATCGTGCTCAAGGGGGGCGTGCAGCCGGGGGAATCGGTGGTGGTCGCCGGCATCCAGTTCCTGCGTCCGGGCCAGCGTGTGGCGGTGGCGCCGAGCTCGGCGGATGCGGGGGAGGGCGGACGATGACGTTTTTGCCGGTCTCCGCACCATCGTCACTCCAAACCATCCCCCTCATCCTGAGGTGTGGAGCGAAGCGGAGCCTCGAAGGAGGGCTCCAGGGATCGCGCGATCCGCTGGAGCCCTCCTTCGAGGCCCGCTCGGGCGGGCACCTCAGGATGAGGGTGTGGGTGGGAGGCGGGGTGAAGCGCTTCGCCCTGCTGGCGATGCTGCCGCTTACGCTGGCCGCCTGCCAACCCTCCCAGGACGAACCCGGCCCGCCCCCGGTCCGCCCGGTCCTGACCACCCGCGCCGAGCCCACCGAGAGCGTGATCTTCGGCCCCTTCGCCGGCACGGTGGAGCCGCGCTACCAGTCGCAGCTCGGCTTCCAGATCGGCGGCCGCGTGGTGGCGCGCGACGTCACCGTCGGAGACGTGGTGAAGAAGGACCAGCGCCTCGCCGCGCTCGACCCCATCGTCTCGCGCTTCGACCTGACCCGCGCCGAGGCCGAACTCGCGGATGCCAGGGCGCAATCCGAGAACGCCGCCGCCACCGAGGCCCGCACCCGGCGGCTGATGGAGGGCGGCAACGTCACGCAAGCCCAGCTCGACGCGGCGGTGGCCCGGCGCGACACCGCGCAGGCGCGCCTCGCGCAAGCCGGCGCCAGCCTGCAGAAGGCGCGCGACCAGATCGGCTACACCGAGCTGCATGCCGATTTCGACGGCGTCGTCACCCAGCGCCTCGCCGAGGTGGGGCAGGTGGTGAGCCCCGGCCAGGGCATCGTCACGCTCGCCCGCCCCGAGACCCGCGAGGCGGTGGTGGACATCCCCGAGACGCTGGTTGGGGCGATGCCGCAGGACGGGGTGTTCACGGTCTCGCTCCAGAGCGCGCCGGAGATCACCGCGCGGGGCCGGGTGCGCGAGGTGGCCCCCTTCGCCGACACCGGCACCCGCACCCGCCGCATCCGCATGACCCTGGAGAATCCAGGGCCCGCCTTCCGGCTGGGGGCGACCATCACGGTCTCGCTGGTGCGCCCGACCCCGCGCCGCTTCCTGCTGCCGGCCACCGCGCTCCTCACCGCGGACGGGCGCCGCTCGGTCTGGATTGCGTCGGAGACGGACGGGAAGTGGCAGGTGACGCGCCGCGACGTGACGCTCACCGCCGAGCCCGATGGCGGCCCGAAGATCGCCGTCGGCGGCGGGGTGCAGCCCGGCGAGCGGGTCGTGGTGGCCGGCGTCCATTCCCTGACCGACGGGCAGCCCGTGCGCCTGCCCGACGAACCGAAGTGATCGAGGGAAGAAGGCTTTTCCCGTGAAGGACTTCAACCTCTCCGACTGGGCGCTCTCGCACCGCTCGCTCGTCTGGTTCCTGATGCTGGTCTGCCTGGCCGCCGGCGCGATGGCCTATTCGCGGCTCGGCCGCGAGGAGGACCCACCGTTTGCCATCAAGACCATGGTGGTGCAGGCGTCCTGGCCCGGCGCCACCATCAAGGACACGCTGGATCAGGTCACCGACCGGATCGAGAAGGAATTGCAGCAGATCAGCGTGCTCGATTACGTCCGCAGCTACACCACGCCGGGCCAATCGACCGTGTTCGTGCAGTTCCGCGACACGACGAGCAAGAACGAGATCCAGCCGGCCTTCTATCAGGTCAGGAAGCGCCTCGGCGACATCCAGTACACCTTCCCGCAAGGGGTGCAGGGCCCGAGCTTCAACGACGAGTTCGGCGACGTCTACGGCAACGTCTACGCCTTCACCGCCGACGGCCTGACCCACCGGCAGTTGCGCGACTACGTCGAGGGCGTGCGCACCGAGATCCTGAAGGTCCCCAACATCGGCAAGACCCTGCTGATGGGCATCCAGGGCGAGACGATCGACCTCGATTTCTCCACCCGCAAGCTCGCGGGCTACGGCATCGACATCCAGGCGCTGATCAAGGCGCTGCAGGCGCAGAACGCGGTCGCGGCCTCCGGCGTGGTCCAGGCGGGCCCCGAGCGCGTGTCCCTGCGCGTCAGCGGCCAGTTCACCTCGGAAGAGTCCCTGCGCAACGTCAACCTGCGCTTCAACGACCGCTTCTTTCGCCTCGCCGACGTCGCCGACATCAGCCGCGGCTACGAGGACCCGCCCGCGGCCATGTTCCGCGTCGACGGCAAGCCCGCCATCGGGCTCGCCATCGCCATGCGCCCCAACGCCAACCTGCTGAAGTTCGGCGAGGATCTGAAGGCGCGCATGCACGTCATCGAGGGCAAGCTGCCCATCGGGGTGGGCATCCATCTCGTCTCGGACCAGCCCAAGATCGTGGAAGAGGCGGTCGGCGGCTTCACCAAGGCGCTGGTCGAGGCGGTCGTCATCGTGCTCGTCGTCAGCTTCGTCAGCCTGGGCCTTCGCGCCGGCCTCGTGGTGGCGATCTCGATCCCGCTCGTGCTCGCCATCGTCTTCGTGGTGATGCAGGTGATGGGCGTCACGCTCCAGCGCATCTCGCTCGGCGCGCTCATCATCGCGCTCGGGCTGCTGGTGGACGACGCGATGATCACCGTCGAGATGATGGTGGCGCGTCTCGAACTCGGCGACAACCTCAAGAAGGCTGCGACCTTCGCCTACACCTCCACCGCCTTCCCGATGCTCACCGGCACGCTGGTGACGGTGGCGGGCTTCCTGCCGATCGGCTTCAACGGCTCGTCGGCGGGTGAATACACCTACTCGCTCTTCGTCGTGATCGCGGCCTCGCTCTTGGTCTCCTGGGTGGTGGCGGTGCTGTTCGCACCCTTGCTCGGCGTCACCATCCTGCCGAAAAAGGTGAAGCACCATGCCGAGAAGCAGGGGCTGTTCACCCGTCTCTTCATGGCGGTGCTGCGGGTCGCGATGCGGCTGCGCTGGATCACGGTGATCATCTGCGTCGGGCTGATGGGGCTCGCCATCGTCGGCATGGGCCACGTGCAGCAGCAGTTCTTCCCGTCCTCCGACCGCTCCGAGATCCTCGTCGATCTGACCCTGCCGCAGAACGCCACCATCCGCGAGACGAAGGCGCAGCTCGACCGGTTCGAGCAGAACCTCAAGGGCGATCCCGACATCGAGCGCTGGAGTTCTTACGTCGGCCAGGGCGCGGTGCGCTTCTACCTGCCGCTCGACCAGCAGCTCGCCAACGCGTTCTACGGCCAGATCGTCATCGTGACGAAGTCGCTCGAAATCCGCGACCGGGTGATCGCGCGCCTGCAGAAGATCGGGCGGCGCGACTTCGTCGGCACCGACGTGCTGGTGCAGCCCCTGAACCTCGGCCCCCCGGTCGGGCGCCCGATCCAGTACCGGCTGTCGGGCCCGGACATCCAGGAGGTGCGCCGCCTCTCGCTCCGGCTCGCCGACGTGGTGGCGACCGACAAGCGCGTGGCCGTGCCGACCTTCGACTGGAACGAGCCCGGCAAGGTGCTGCGCGTCGAGATCCTGCAGGACAAGGCGCGCCAGCTCGGCGTCACCAGCCAGGACATCGCCGGCATCCTCAACGCCGTCGTCGGCGGTCAGGCGATCACGCAGGTGCGCGATTCGATCTACCTCGTGAACGTGGTGGGCCGGGCGCGCGCCATCGAGCGCTCCTCCCTCGACACGCTCCAGAGCTTGCAGGTCACGCTCTCGAACGGCTCGGTGGTGCCGATCCTGGCGTTCGCCAAGATCGACTACGACTTGGAGCAGCCGATCGTCTGGCGCCGCGACCGGGTGCCGACGGTGACGGTGCGGGCCACCATCAACGACGCGACCCAGCCGCCCACCATCGTGAGCGCGCTCCAGCCGGCCATCGACGAATACGTCAAGGCGCTGCCCGAGGGCTACACGCTGGCGACCGGCGGCGCGGTCGAGGAGGCCGGCAAGGGCCAGGGGCCGATCGCGGCGGTGGTGCCGGTGATGCTGCTCGCCATGGCGCTCTTTTTGATGATCCAGCTCCAGAGCTTCCAGAAGCTTTTTCTGGTGTTTTCCGTCGCGCCCCTCGGGCTGATCGGCGTGGTTCCCGCCCTCCTGCTCTTCGACAAGCCGATGGGGTTCGTCGCGATCCTCGGCATCCTGGCGCTCATCGGCATCATCGTGCGCAACGCCGTGATCCTGGTGAGCCAGATCGAGGAATGCGAGGCGGACGGGCTTGGCCCCTGGGACGCCGTGGTCGAGGCCACGCGCCACCGCATGCGCCCGATCCTGCTGACGGCGGCGGCGGCCAGCCTCGGCCTGATCCCGATCGCCCGCGAGGTCTTTTGGGGGCCGATGGCCTACGCGATGATCGGCGGCATCCTCGCCGCGACCTTCCTGACGCTGCTGTTCCTGCCGGCGCTCTATGTCGGCTGGTACCGGATCAAAGCGCCGCCGCGGGGTGCCGCCGCGCAGGGGTAGCCGGACGGGGCGCTCTCCTCCCCCTTGCGGGGAGGAGGGAGGAGGTGGGGGTGGTTCAGGCTGAAGCGCGAGTGGTGCCTCCTGCACGACCCCCACCCCTGACCCCTCCCCGCAAGGGGGAGGGGAACGCGCCTGTTGTGACCGAAGCGCCACATAGGCCCCGCCACCGCCCCGCCGCCGCGCAAAACGCTGGACCGCGCCCCCGCGAGGCCCGACACCGGAACCCGTGCCGCAGACGGGTTGCGGGTCAACGCCGCCAGAGGTCCCCCTCGTGCCCAGCCGGACGCGCTCCCTCCTGACGGCCCTGGCCCTCGCGGCGGCGAGCCCCGCCGCGGCGCAGACGAGCCAGGACACCCAGCTCTGGCTCAACACCACCCTGTTCGGTACCCACGGCGACTTCGTCTACTTCGCCGAGGTCCAGCCGCGCTTCGGCAACGACATCGCCCGGCTCGATCAGCTCATCCTGCGCCCGGCCGTGGGCTGGAAGCTCAACGACGCGCTGACGATCTACCAGGGCTACGCCCGCGTCGAGAACACCCCCGCGGGCATGCCGTCCTTCAGCGAGGACCGCAGCTTCCAGCAGCTCAGCTGGGAGATCGGCGAGTTCCAAAAATTCAAGCTGTCCTCGCGCACCCGGTTCGAGCAGCGCTGGGAATCCGACGGGCGCGACGTGGGCTTCCGGTTCCGCGAGCAGTTGCGCGCCTCCCACCCGATCTTCGATGAGGCGTGGGGCCTCAAGGCGGTGGGCTGGAGCGAGGTGTTCGTGGCATTGAACGACACCGATTGGGGCGCACGCGCCGGCTTCGACCAGATCCGCACCTTCGTCGGGCTCGAAATACCGCTGCAGGAGAAGTCGCAGGGCAAATCGACCGTCGAGGTCGGCTACCTGAACCAGACGGTGAACGCGCCGGCCGCCCGCGTCGAGGTCAACCACATCCTCTCACTCAATCTATTTGTGCGCTACTGAACGCTGCGAATCGGGCCTAACCCACGTCAACGAGTCATGCATTATTCCGCATGCCTGCGCGAAAGACTGCATGAGTCGCGATTTCCCTGCATGGCCGGACTGCTGTAACGGGCGCGACGCCGAATCCACTAGGCGGATGTTGAGCCATCCGCTAGGCACGAACCGAACGCTGCGTGAACACCGAAGACGGGCGCGGCGACAGTGCCAGAGGCGAGCCGGCTGCACGCGATGACCACCAACCCCGCATCGGCCAATTCGAGCACTCTCGAGCGCGACGCGCAGGTGGCGATGGACCACCACGGCGTCAGCCCCAACGACATCGCGCTCGGCGTGGTGATCGGGCGCGCCTCGGAGTATTTCGACTTCTTCGTGTTCGGCATCGCCTCGGTGCTGGTGTTTCCGAAGGTGTTCTTTCCCTTCGCCGACGCGCTCACGGGCACGCTCTACTCGTTCGGCATCTTCGCGCTGGCCTTCATCACGCGGCCGATCGGCACGATCGTGTTCATGAAGGTCCACGAGCGCTACGGCCGCGGCGTCAAGCTCACCGCCGCCCTGTTCCTGCTCGGCGGCTCGACCGCGGCGGTCAGCTTCCTGCCGAGCTACAACTCCATCGGCCTCGTGGCGATCGAGATGCTCGCCTTCCTGCGCATCCTCCAGGGCCTCGCGCTCGGCGGCGCCTGGGACGGGCTCGCCTCGCTGCTCGCCCTCAACGCGCCGCGCGAGCGCCGCGGCTGGTACGCCATGATCCCGCAGCTCGGCGCGCCGCTCGCCTTCATGGTGTCGAGCGCGCTGTTCTCGTTCTTCGTCGTCAACCTGACGCCGGAGGACTTCCTGGACTGGGGCTGGCGGTTTCCGTTCTTCTGCGCCTTCACCATCAACGTCGTCGCCCTGTTCGCGCGGCTGCGCCTGATCGCGACGCCGGAATTCACCCGCCTCCTCAAGAAGGGCCGCCTGGAGCCGGTGGGCGTGCGCGACCTCGCCTCCCATCACGCCCTCGACGTGTGGATCGGCGCCTTCGTGCCGCTGGCGAGCTTCGCCCTGTTCCATCTCGTCACGATCTGGCCGATCGCCTGGAACACCCTGCACAGCGACCGCTCGGCGGGCGACTTCCTGATGGTGCAGTTCTCCGGCGCCATCATCTGCGCGGGCGCGGTGGCGGCCTCGGGGCTGATCGCCGACCAGATCGGGCGGCGCAACGTCCTCATCATCACCGCCGGCCTCATCGGCGCCTTCGCCTTCGGCTCGATCCTGGCGCCGCTGGTCTTCGGCGAAAGCGCCATCGGCCAGACCATCTACGTCAATATCGGCTTCATGCTGCTCGGCCTGTCCTACGGCCAGACCGCGGGCGCCGTGACCTCGCGGCTCGGCACGCGCTACCGCTACACCGGCGCCGCGCTCACCTCCGACCTCGCATGGCTGTTCGGAGCGGGCTTCGCCCCCCTGGTGGTGCTGTACCTCTCCAACGAGTACGGGCTCGGCGTCGTCGGCGTGTACCTGCTGTCGGGCGCGCTCGCGACGCTGCTGGCGCTGTATCTCGACCGCTCCGAAATGCGGCAGATGTGATCTTGACCCGTCCCGGCCGGCGCCGGGACGGACCGAACGCGGTCGCCCCGAGGCGGCCCTTGAGCGCGACCCGTGAGATGGAACGAAGCCCCGTGGCAGTACCCTCGGCAGGACCCTCGGTGACACCCTCGGCCAAGCAGACGCCCCGCACCCCGGCATCGGCCGCCCGCCGCGCCTTGCGCGGCCTGCTCCTGCTGCCGCTGCTGCCGCTGCTCGCCGGCTGCAACCTCACCGTCATGTTCCCCTCGGGCGACGTGGCGATGCAGCAGCGCAACCTCGTCCTGGCCTCCACCGGCCTGATGCTGCTCATCATCGTGCCGGTGATCGCGCTCACCCTGCTGTTCGCGTGGCGCTACCGCGCGACGAACACGGAAGCCCGCCACGATCCCGACTGGGACCACTCGACCGGCCTCGAAGTGGTGATCTGGACCGCGCCGCTGCTCATCATCATCGCGCTCGGCGCGCTGACGTGGATCAGCACCCACACCCTCGACCCGTTCCGGCCGCTCTCGCGCCTGGAGCCCGGCAAGCCGATTCCCGCGCAGACCAAGCCGCTCGAGGTGCAGGTCGTCGCACTCGATTGGAAATGGCTGTTCTTCTACCCAGAATACGGCGTGGCGTCGGTCAACGAGATGGCGACGCCGGTCAACCGGCCGGTCACGTTCCGGCTCACCTCGGCCTCCGTCATGAACGCGTTCTACATTCCGGCGCTCGCCGGCATGATCTACGCCATGCCCGGCATGGAGACGAAGCTGCACGCCGTCGCCAACAAGCCCGGCGAGTTCGAGGGGCTGGCCTCGCATTACAGCGGCAGCGGCTTCTCGCGCATGACCTTCAAGGTCCACAGCTTCGACGGCGACGGCTTCGACAAGTGGATCGCCAAGGTGAAGAGCGAGGGCAAGGAACTGTCCCGCGACGCCTACCTCGAACTGGAACGCCCGAGCGAGCGCGAGCCCGTGACCTACTACGCCTCCTACGGCGACGGCCTGTTCAAATCGATCCTCGGCATGTGCGCCGTCCCCGGCAAGATGTGCATGCACGAGATGATGTCGATCGACGCCAAGGGCGGCGCCGGCAAGGACAGCCGCGAGAACGTCGAGCGGCTGCAATACGACAACCGCCACACCGAGCGGGGCGACGAGGCGCCGGGCGCCACCGGGCCCGCCTCGAACCACGCGCCGCGCAGCGACAAGCCGGCCAATTCCCAGGACCACGGTCCGCACGGCAAGGGCGGGAACTCGCCCGCGCCCAACCAGCTCAACAACTGATCCGAGCCTACGAGAATTCACGGTACGAGACATCCCATGTTCTCTGACACGGACCTCCAGCGGCTTCTCTTCGGGCGCCTGACGCTCGCGGACATCCCGTATCACGAGCCGATCCTGCAGGTGACCTTCGCGGGCGTCGCCGTCGGCGGCATCGCGGTGCTGGCCGCCATCACCTACTTCCGGTTCTGGGGCCCACTGTGGCGGGACTGGCTGACCTCGGTCGATCACAAGAAGATCGGCATCATGTACGTGGTGCTGGCCCTCGTCATGCTGCTGCGGGGCTTCGCCGACGCGCTGCTGATGCGCTCGCAGCAGGCCGTCGCCTTCGGGGCCAACGAAGGCTTCCTGCCGCCGCACCACTACGACCAGATCTTCACGGCCCACGGCGTGATCATGATCTTCTTCGTGGCGATGCCGTTCGTCACGGGGCTGATGAACTACGTCGTGCCGCTGCAGATCGGCGCGCGCGACGTCGCCTTCCCGTTCCTCAACAACTTCTCCTTCTGGATGACGGTCTCGGGCGCCGTGACCATCATGATCTCGCTGTTCGTCGGCGAGTTCTCCCGCGCCACCTGGCTCGGCTACCCGCCGCTCTCGGGGGCCGACATGAGCCCCGGAGTGGGCGTCGATTACTGGATCTGGGGCCTGCAGATCGCGGGCGTCGGCACGACCTTGTCGGGCATCAACCTGATCGCGACCATCGTGAAGATGCGCGCGCCCGGCATGTCGATGATGAAGATGCCGATCTTCACGTGGTCGTCGCTGTGCACCAACGTGCTCATCGTCGCCGCCTTCCCCATCCTCGGCGCCGTCCTCGTGCTGCTGACGCTCGACCGCTACGTCGGCACGCACTTCTTCACCAACGACCTCGGCGGCAACCCGATGATGTACTTCAACCTCATCTGGATCTGGGGCCACCCGGAGGTCTACATCCTCATCCTGCCGGCCTTCGGCGTGTTCTCGGAGATCATCTCGACCTTCTCCGGCAAGCGCCTGTTCGGCTACACCTCGATGGTCTACGCGCTCGTCGTCATCACGATCCTGTCGTACCTCGTGTGGCTGCACCACTTCTTCACGATGGGCTCGGGCGCCAGCGTGAACTCGTTCTTCGGCATCACGACGATGATCATCTCGATCCCGACGGGTGCCAAGCTGTTCAACTGGCTGTTCACGATGTACCGCGGCCGGATCCGGTTCGAGGTGCCGATGCTGTGGGCCGTGAGCTTCATGGTCACCTTCACCATCGGCGGCATGACCGGCGTGCTGCTCGCCGTGCCCCCGGCCGACTTCGTGCTCCACAACTCGCTGTTCCTGATCGCCCACTTCCACAACGTGATCATCGGCGGCGTGCTGTTCGGCATGTTCGCGGGCGTGAACTACTGGTGGCCCAAGGCCTTCGGGTTCAAGCTCGACGCGTTCTGGGGCAAGGTCTCGTTCTGGTTCTGGACGGTCGGCTTCTACGTCGCCTTCATGCCGCTCTACGTGCTCGGCCTGATGGGCGTCACCCGCCGCTCGCAGCACTTCGACGACACCTCGCTCCAGCCGTGGTTCCTCGTCGCCGCCGCGGGCGCCGGCCTGATCGCGCTCGGCATCGGCGCGATGATCATGCAGTTCGCGGTCTCGATCCGGAACCGCGAGGCGCTTCGCGACGTGACCGGCGACCCGTGGGGCGGCCGGACGCTCGAATGGTCGACCTCGTCGCCGCCGCCGGACTACAACTTCGCCTACACTCCGGTCGTGCACCAGCTCGACGCGTGGTGGCAGATGAAGGCCCGCAACTTCAAGCGGCCGGTGACCGGCTTCCAGTCGATCCACATGCCGAAGAACACCGCCACCGGCGTGATCCTCGGCGTGATCAGCATCGCCTTCTCGTTCGCGATGGTGTGGTACATCTGGTGGCTCGCCGCCCTCTCCTTCGCGGCGACGCTGGTGATCTCGATCGCCCACACCTTCAACTACAACCGTGACTACTACATCCCGGCCGAGACGGTCGTCCGCACCGAAGGGCAGCGGACCGACGCGCTGGCCGTGGCGGGACGGGCCTGATCAGAATGGCGACGCACGCAACCGACGCGCTGCACCGGGACCCCGTGGCCGAGGCCGACGAGCTGTCGTTCCAGGACATGGGGCACGAGCATCACCCGGAAGGGAGCACGATGCTCGGCTTCTGGCTCTACCTGATGAGCGACTGCCTCATCTTCACGGTGCTGTTCGCGACCTACGCCGTGCTCGGCCGCAACTACGCGGCCGGGCCCTCGCCGAAGGACCTGTTCGACCTCAACCTCGTCGCGCTGAACACCGCGATGCTGCTGTTCTCGTCCATCACCTACGGCTTCGCCATGCTGGCGATGGAGCGGGAGGACCAGAGCAAGACCCAACTGTGGCTCGCCGTCACCGGCCTGTTCGGCGCGGCCTTCCTCGGCATCGAACTCTACGAGTTCGCCCACCTGTTCCACGAGGGCGCCACGCCCCAGCGCAGCGCCTTCCTGTCCTCGTTCTTCACGCTGGTCGGCACCCACGGCCTGCACGTCACCTTCGGCCTGATCTGGCTCGTGGTGCTGATGCTGCAGGTGCAGCAGCGCGGCCTGATCGTCGAGAACAAGCGCCGGCTGATGTGCCTGTCGATGTTCTGGCACTTCCTCGACGTGATCTGGATCGGCGTCTTCACCTTCGTCTACCTGATGGGAGTGCTGCAATGAGCGGCGCGAGCGGACACGCCGATCACGGCCACGGCCACGGCGAGGTTCACGGCCACGGCTCGTTCAAGGACTACGTGACGGGCTTCGTCCTGTCGGTGATCCTGACCGCGATCCCGTTCGGGCTGGTGATGGGCGACGTGATCGGCGACAAGCTGATCACCGGCATCGTCGTCCTCGCCTTCGCCGTGGTGCAGATCATCGTCCACATGGTCTACTTCCTCCACATGAACACCAAGTCGGAGGGCGGCTGGACCTTCCTGGCGCTGATCTTCACCGTCACCATCGTCGCCATCACCCTGTGCGGCTCGATCTGGGTGATGCACCATCTGAACACCAACATGATGCCGATGACCGCCGACGACGCGCGCCACGCGCCGTAAGTGGGATTCGTGTCAAGGCTCGATGTCCGGCGGGCCGTCCTGGCGCTCGCCGGGCTCGGCCTCGTCGGCGTTTTTCTCGCGCTCGGCACGTGGCAGATCCAGCGTCGCGCGTGGAAGCTCGACCTGATCGCGCGGGTCGAGGCGCGCATCCGCGCGGAGCCCGTGTCACCGCCCGAAAAGGCCGATTGGGCGCATTTGGACGGACCAGCGATCGAGTATCGTCGGGTCCGCGTTTCGGGTATTCTCAAGCACGATCGGACGGCCCTGGTGCAGGCGCTGACCGAACGCGGCAGCGGATTCTGGGTCCTGACGCCCCTCGTCCAGTCTGAGGGTACCACCGTCCTGATCAACCGCGGCTTCGTCCCCGGCGACCGCAAGGACCGCTCGGACCGTACTGAGCCCGTCGGTGACGTCACGATCACCGGCCTCTTACGCCTGCCGGAGCCCGGCGGCGGATTCCTGCGCCACAACGATCCGGCCGCCGACCGCTGGTATTCCCGCGACGTCTCAGGCCTCGCCGCCGCGCGAAACCTGCACGACGTCGCCCCCTATTTCATCGACGCCGATGCCACGCCCAATCCCGGCGGGCTCCCGGTCGGTGGCCTCACGGTCGTGGCCTTCCGCAACGACCACCTCGTCTACGCCCTGACGTGGTTCACCCTCGCCCTGATGAGCGCAGGCGCCCTGATCTACGCTCTGAAGCGGCCGCGAGCCGAGATCTGAGCTTCGTTTCCGGATTGCATCTCGGTTTCTTGATCGACGGCAAGGCTGTTTTCCACGCACGGTCGGAACGGAAGGCTTCCGGTACCGCACCGGGCTGTTAATCCTAACACTGCGTTCACCCTACCGACGGGTTGTGGCCCTGGCGCATCGTTCCACTGAGAATTCCAGGGAACCCTCACGAATTACGCACTTCACGGCACCGGGGCGGGAAACCGTGGCCGGATCGGGAGTTGAGCCCAGCAACCCCATCGAGCGGAGCCGACATGCACGTGCCGCCTGCCCGAGACATTTCCGCCCCGCATCCGGCGGAGGCCCCCGCGCGTCCGACCGACCGCTCCGTCCCGGAGCCGCTGGCAGGGCTGATCGCCGGCATGGACCGGACGCTGGCGCGGCTGGCCGACGAGGGCGGCGGTCGCGACGATCTGCACGCGCTGCGCAACCATCTCTCCGACGTCTGCGTGCTGACCGAGGAGACGCCGCGCATCCAGCGGGCGGTGGACCGGCTCGTGACCGCGGGCGACCGCCTCGGCGAGGCGGTGCTGGCGACCGGCGGTCGCGACTGGCGCGCCCCCCGGCTGATGAAGGCCAAGGCGGCGCTCGCTTCCCTGGAGCGGACGCTGGCGGGCGCCCGCCCGAGCCGCATCGCCACCCGCTTGCAGCGGGACTGGTGAGACGTGAAGGCCGAACGCTGCTAGAGGCGGTAGCGTAACAATTCGCGCCCGAGCCACCGCCCCATGGACAATGCCCGAAGCTGGGTCCGCACCGGCCTCCTGACCGGCGCCGCCTTGGCCCTGTGCGTGGCGGCATGGATGCTGCTGCCGATCGAGGAGTGGCTGCGGGTTTTCTCCCGCTGGGCCAACGGCTTCGGCCCCTACGGCCTCGCCGTGTTCGGGCTTCTCTTCTTCCTCGCGACGCTGCTCGTCGTGCCCGGCACGCCGCTCACCATCGCGGGCGCGGTCGCCTACGGCTGGGCGGTGATGCCGGTGGTGCTGGTCTCGGCCACGCTCGGCTCCTGGCTCGCCTTCTTCGCCGCCCGGCACCTGTTCCGCGAGCGGGTGCGGCGGCTCATCGCCCGCAAGCCGCGATGGCGCGCCACCATGGAGGCGGTCGGCGACGGCGGCTGGCGCCTGCTGACCCTGATGCGGCTCAGCCCGTTCGTGCCGTTCAACGCGCAGAACTACGTCCTCGGGGTGACGGATGTGCGCACCGGCGCCTATCTGGTGTCGACGGTGATCGGCATGCTGCCCGGCACGGTGGTCTGCGTCTATCTCGGCGCCATCGGCCGCCGGGCCGGCAGCGACGAGCCGACCCACTGGATCACCCTCGGCCTCGGGCTGGTTGCGACCGTCGTCGCGGTCGAGATCACCCGGCGGCGGGTGAAGGCCAAACTGGAGCAGGCCGAGATGGGCAAGGCGGCGATTGGCGAGACGGACGGGGCCGGCGCGGGCGCATGAGAGCGGACATCGAAGACGGCGCCCCCGCGACGGGCTGGCTGCGGCCGGGGCTCACCTGCTGGCGCCGGGAGCGGGCGCACCGCGCCGCGGTGCTGCACGACGGCGCCGCCTACTTCGCCGCCGCCCGCGCCGCTTTGGTGAAGGCGCAAGACACCATCACCCTGATCGGCTGGAGCTTCGACCCGCGGGTGCGCCTCCTGCCCTCCGCCGGTGACCCGGATTCCGATCAGACCATGGCCGACCTGCTGCGCGCCCTCAAGGCGGCGCGGCCGGAGCTGACCATCCGCATCCTGATCTGGGACATGCCCTGGCCGATCTCGGCGGGCAACGACCACACCCCCGACAGCGTGCGGGCGAGCCTCGGCACCGGCATCGATTTCCGCATCGACGACACGCTGCCCTACGGCGCCTGCCAGCACCAGAAGATCCTTGTGATCGATGATCGGATCGCCTTCTGCGGCGGCAGCGACTTCGAGGTGAACCGCTGGGACACGCCGGCCCACCGCGACCGCGACCCGCGCCGCCGCCTGCCGTCGGGCGAGGACTACCCGCCGCGCCACGACGTGATGATGCTGGTGGACGGCCCCGCCGCGAACGCGCTGGCCGACCTCGCCCGCGAGCGCTGGCGCCGCGCCACCGGCGAAACCCTCTTGCCCACGCTCGACACGCCGGTCGATCCCTGGCCCGAGACCGTGGCGCCGCTCCTCACCGAGGTCGAGGTCGGGCTCTCACGCACCGAGCCGGCGGTGTCCGGCCGCGCGGCGGTGGCGGAGAACGCCGCGCTCTACCTCGCGACGATCCGGGCCGCGAAGGAGGTCATCTATCTGGAGAACCAGTACCTCGCCTCGCCGGTGGTGGCCGACGCCCTGCGGGCGCGGCTCGCCGAGCCGGACGGGCCCGAGATCGTGATCGTGCTGTCCGAGCGCAGCCCCAACGGCTTCGACCAGCTGACCATGGACAGCGCCCGCCGCGGCCTGATCAAGGGCCTGCGCCGGGCCGACCGGCACGGCCGCCTGCGGATCGTCGCCCCGCACACGCCCAAGGGCCAGCCGATCCTGATCCATTCCAAGGTCGCGCTCATCGACCACCGCTTCCTACGGATCGGCTCGACCAACCTCAACAACCGCTCCTTCGGCTACGACACCGAGTGCGACCTTTCCATCGAACTCCGCCCCGACGACGCAGCGGGCCGCGCGGCGCTCGACCGGGTACTGCACGCGCTGCTGGGCCATCACGGCGGCTGCCCGTCCGACACCTTCGCGCGGGCCTATGCCGAGCGGGGCAGCTTGCGCGCCGTCATCGACGATCCCGCGCTGATGCCCTCGCCGCGGCTCTGCACCCTCGTCCCCTCCCACCGCGGCCCCATCGCCCGCTTGGTCGAGGCTTTTCACCTCGGCGATCCGGCCAGTTCGGAGGACGCGTGGCGCCCGTGGCGGCGGCGCAGGGTGCTGCGCCGGGTGCGACACGGGGAGCCGGTGGAAGCGGTGCCCCCGGTGGAGACGGTTGAGGCATAGGCTCGCCGTCATTGCGAGGCGAAGCCGAAGCAATCCAGGGCGCGCGCTTTCCAGACAGAGCGAAACCGAGCCGACGCAGCGGTTCTCGGCGCGCTTCATTCTGAGCCTGCGGAGCGCTGGATTGCGTCAGTTCCGCCTCGCAATGACGGGGTGGAGCGGACGGCGAGACGTCCAACCGGGGCCGGGCTACGCCCCCGGCATCCTTGCCGAGATCACCCGGTCCGTCACCGCCTCGGCCGCGACCCCGATCGCGGCACCCACCGCCACATCGACGGGGAAATGCGCGCCGCGCACGAGCTGCACCGCGATGACCCCGGCGGCGGTGGCGTAGGCCGCGCCCGCCAGCTCCGGCCGGGAGCGGGCCACGGCGCGGGCAACCGCCGTGCTGAGCGCGGCGTGGCCCGAGGGGAAGGATTGCCAGGGGCCGTCGTTCGGCCCCATCGGCCCGCGCACGTAGCGGCCGGTGTCCATCAGGACGTTGGGCCGGGTGCGGTGGAGCGTGCGCTTCAGGCTGGTCTTGACGAGGCTCGCCAGCACGCCCGCAGCGAGCATCCGCCCGCCGGTCTCGGTCAGCGCCCGGTCGCGGGTGGCGAGGCCCCAACCCAGTGTGCCGACGGACATCGCCAGCAGCGCCTCCCAGCTCCCGACCTCGCCCGCGGCGATCACCGCGGGCATCACCGGATGGTCCTTGGCCCCCGCGAGCGCGACCCCGGCACGGATATCCGCGGCCTCGATCGCGCCGACGGATTCCGTCGCCCGTTCGGTTGCATCCCTGATGTCGTTCGGCGCAAGCATGGCCGCTAACGCGCGAACGGCTCGGATCGATGCGTAGCCGTGTGAGCGGTGGTTACCGGTCGAAAAGGGCCTGCAAGGCGGCGCGATCCTTGGTGCCCGGCAGGGCGATCAGGGTCAGGATGCGGGCCTTGTCCGGCGTCAGGTCGCCCGCGAACACGGCGCCGGCCTTGCGCAGGGTGTTGCCGCCGCCCTTGAAGCCGTAGACCGGCAGCGCGCGACCGTCATAGACCTTGGTGGCGACGATCACCGGCACGCCCTTGGCGATGGCGTCCGCGATGGCGTCATGCATCTCGGCGTTGACGTTGCCCCAGCCATAGGCCTCGACCACGATGGCCTCGGCGCCGCTCTCGGCGGCGTGGCGGACCTGCGAGCCGTCGGCGCCGGCATACATCGAGACGAGATCGACCCGCGGCATCCGCTCCGGCAGCGGCAGGGTCTGGCGCCGCAGGGACTTGCGGCTGAACACGACGCGGTCCTCATCGACGTAGCCGAGGATGCCGGCATCGCCCGAATCGAAGGTCTCGACGTTGCTCGTGTGGGTCTTGCGCACCTCGCGCGCCGCGTTGATGCGGTGGTTGAGCGTCACCGTCACGCCCATCTCGGCCGCACCCTCGGCGAGGATCTGGCGGGCGGCGTTGAGGAGATTGCGCGGGCCGTCGGCGTCCGCGTCCGAGGCGTTGCGCTGGGCGCCGACCAGCACGACGGGCTTCGGGCTCGTCAGGGTCAGGTCGAGGAAGTAGGCGGTCTGGTCGAGGGTGTCGGTGCCGTGCAGGACGATGGCGCCGCGGATTTCGGGATCGGCCAGGATCGCGTCGATCCGGCGGGCGAGCGCGGGCCAGCGGTCGGGCCCCATGTAGTCGCTCGGCACGTTGCTGAACTCGGTCACCTGGATCGTGGCGATGTCCTTCAGCTTCGGCACCGCCGAGACGAGATCCTCGCCCGAGAGCGCGGGCACCGGCGCATGGGTCTGCGGATCGAGCTTCATCGCGATGGTGCCGCCGGTGGCGACGACCGCGATCTTCGGCGGCTCGGCGGCGGCGGGCCCACCGCCGAGGGTCGCCGCAGCCATGAGGCCGAACGCGGTCAGGTTGCCGATGGTCTTCGTCATCGTCGGATCGCCGTCTTCGCTGGTGGTCCGTCCGGACCGTCCCACCCGTTATAGCGCATCGCCCAAAATCCGGGTTTCGAAAGGACAAGTCCTTTCGCGGGTCCAGGGCGGAGCCCTGGTTTGGGAGGGAAACCGGGGCTCTGCCCCGGTGCCCCGCCAAAGGACTCGTCCTTTGGGAACCCCTTACGGGCTCATCGACAGCCGGATTTCGGCGAGCACCGGGAGATGGTCGGAGGCGCGGCGGGGCAGGGGGCCGTCCACGACCGCGAGGCGTTCGACCGTGACGCCCGCGCCGACGAAGACGCGGTCGAGGCGTAAGAGGGGGAGGCGGCTCGGGAAGCTCGCGCGGCCCTCGATCCGGGCGGCGACGCCGCGCGCGTCGGTGAGATGGCGGGCGAGGCGGCGGTAGGCGCGGGTCCAGCCGGTGGCGTTGAAGTCGCCCATGAGCACGGTCGGGGCCCGGCAGGCAGGGTCGGCGAGCCAGTCGGGGCCGAGCATCGCCTCGGCCTGGGCGATGCGCTCGGCGCCGAGCAGGCCGAGATGGGTGTTGAGCACCTGAAGCCGTGCGGCGCCGACCTCGACCTCGACCCAGAGCGCGCCGCGGGGTTCGAGCTTCGGCTTGCGGATCAGGCCGGGCAGGAGGCCGGCGCGTTGCAGCCGCGAGGGGAGGCGGGTGAGGATCGCGTCGCCGTAGCGCTCCTCCTCGACGTGCAGCGCGGGATGGAAATGCGGGGTCATGCCGAGCCGCCGGGCGATCTCGTCGGCCTGATCGAGGCCGTTGGTGCGGGCGCGCCCGACATCGACCTCCTGCAAGGCGACGGTGTCGGCCCCCGTCGCGGCGATCACCTCGGCGATCCGCTCCGGCGCGACCCGGCCGTCGGTGCCGCGGCAATGGCGGATGTTGTAGGTGAGGAGGCGGACCCGGCCGTCCACCCCGGCGACGGCGCCGCCTCCCCCTGCGATTGCCCCCTGATCCACGCCGTCTCCCCGCCGCCTGCCGCGAACCGAACGCCGCGCGGCGCGAACCGATCCCTGCCGACCCTCGCGCGTTTCCTGCACCGCACCATATCGGAGCGGGATCGCGCGGCGCCGCCGCGACTTGTTGGGAAGACAGACGGGACGGCCGAGGATGACGGGAGCATGAGGACCGAGGACGCCAGCGCCCGCTATGCCGACCTCGACGCCTGGGGCGGCGGCGACATCCTGCAGGCGTTGTGGGAGGGGCAGCTCGCCGCCGTGGCGGCGGTGGGGCCGGCCCTGCCCGCGATCCAGGCGGCGGCGATGGCCGCGGAGAAGGGTCTGCGGGCCGGCGGGCGGCTCGCCTATGTCGGGGCGGGCACCTCCGCCCGCATCGGCGTGCAGGACGGGGCCGAGTTGCCGCCGACCTTCGACTGGCCGGGCGAGCGGCTGGCCTTCGCCATCGCGGGCGGCGAGGGCGCGTTGATGCAGGCGGTGGAGGATGCCGAGGATTCGGGTGCGGACGGCGCCGCCTGGGTCGCGCGGAGTGAAATCGGCCCCGGCGACGTGGTGGTGGGCTTGGCCGCGAGCGGCAGCACGCCGTACACGCTCGCCGTGCTGCGCGACTCCCGCGCCCGCGGCGCCGTCACGGTCGGCATCGCCAACAACCCCGGCACGCCGATCCTGGAGACGGCCGAATACGGCATCCTCGCCGCCACCGGCGCGGAGGTGCTGGCGGGCTCGACCCGGCTGAAGGCCGGCACCGCGCAGAAGGTGATCCTCAACCTGTTCTCGACGCTGCTGATGATTCGCCTCGGGCGGGTCTATCGCGGGCGGATGGTGGCGATGCGCCCGACCAACCGGAAGCTGCGCGCCCGCGGCGTCGCCATGGTGGCGGAACTCGCCGGCTGCGACGCGGGCGTCGCCGAGCGCGCGGCGGCGGAAGCGGGCGGCGACGTGAAGCTCGGCGTGCTGATCGCGGGTGGGGCCAGCCGCGAGCGGGCCGAAGCCCTGCTCGCCCGCCACGACGGCAACCTGCGCCGGGCGCTCAGCGAGGGGGACGACCGATGAGCGCGACCTTCATGGCGCGGGAGATCGCCGAGATCCCGCAGGCCGCCGAGCGGCTGATCGCCGGGGGCGAGGCGACGCGGATCGCCAAGGCCTTGAACCCGAAAAAAATTCCGTTCGTGGTGGTGTGCGGGCGGGGCAGCTCGGGCCATGCCGGCGTGGCGCTGCGCTACCTCATCGAGACCCGGCTCGGCCTGCCGGTCTCGGCCTCGGCGCCCTCGGTCGTCACCGGCTATGCCCGGCCGCCGCGGGTCGAGGGCGCGCTGTTCGTCGTCGTCTCGCAATCGGGCCGCTCGCCCGATCTCGTCGCCGCGACCGAAGCGGCGCGGGCCGGCGGCGCGCTGACGCTGGCGCTCGTCAACGATGCCGACTCCCCCGCGGCACGGGCGAGCGACCTCGTCCTGCCGATCCTCGCCGGCCCCGAGCGGGCAGTGGCGGCGACCAAGACGGTGACCAATTCGATGATCGCGGGCGCCGCCCTCGTGGCCGCCTGGGCGGGCGACCGGGCGCTTGCGGAGGGGCTCGACGCCCTGCCCGGACGCCTCGGCCCAGCGCTCGCCCTCGACTGGTCGCCCTGGGGCGCCGACCTCGACGGCGCCCCCGCCGCCTTCGTGACGGGGCGCGGACACGGCCTCGGCACCGTGCGCGAGATCGCCCTGAAGCTCGCCGAGACCCTGCGGCTGCCGGCACTCGGCTACTCGGCGGCCGAATTGCGCCACGGGCCGCGGGCCTCCGTCTCGGCCGGCACGCCCGTGCTCGCCCTGCGGCAGGCCGATGCGGTGGCCGACGGCATCGACGACCTCGTGCGCGACCTCCGCCGCGACGGCGTGCGGGTGCAGGCCTGCGGCGGGCCCGCCGGCACGCTGCCCTGGCTCGGCGACGGCCATCCGGCCTGCGATCCCATCGCCATGCTGGTGCCGGCCTACCGCGCCATTGAGGCCGAATCCCGCCGCCGCGGCCTCGATCCGGACGCGCCCGCGGGGCTGACCAAGGTCACGGAGACCCTGTGACGGCGCCGCCGGACCACGCCATCGCCGCCGAGCGCGTCTTCGACGGCGATTTCTTTCGACATAACCACGTGGTGCTGCTCCGAGGCGGCGCGATCATCGACGTGACCGACGCGCCGCCGCCGGGCGTGCCGGTGACGCGCCTGCCGCCGGGCGCGATCCTGGCGCCGGGCTTCATCGATGTTCAGGTCAACGGCGGCGGCGGGGTGCTGCTCAACGACGATGGCAGCGTCGAGGGCATCCGGCGCATCGCCGAAGCGCACCGGGCCGGCGGCACCACCGGGTTCCTGGCGACGCTGATCACCGACACGCGCCCCGCGATTGCACGCGCCATCAAGGGTGTGGCGGAAGCGATCCGGGCCGGCGTGCCCGGCCTGCTCGGCATCCATCTCGAAGGGCCTTTCTTAAGTCCCAAGCGCATCGGCATCCACGATCCGGCCCGGCTCGCCCGCTTCGGCGAGGGCGACGCGGCGCTCCTCACCGGCTTGGGCACCCGCGGCATCACCCTGGTGACGCTGGCTCCCGAAGAGGTGCCGCCCGGCGCGGTGGCCGATCTCGTCGCCCGCGGCGCCCGCGTCTGCGCCGGCCACACCGCCGACGACGGCGCGGCGATCCGGCGGGCGCTCGGAGAGGGGCTTTCCGGCTTCACCCACCTGTTCAACGCCATGTCGCAGGTCGGCCCGCGCGAGCCCGGCGCCGTCGGCGTCGCTCTGGCGGAGGAGGGCGCCTATGCCGGCATCATCGCCGACGGCCACCATGTCGGCGACCTCCAGCTTCGCCTCGCCCTGCGCCTCAAGGGCCGGGACCGCCTGATGCTGGTCTCCGACGCGATGCCGCCGGTCGGCGACGCGTCCGACGGCTTCACCCTGTTCGGCCGCCGCATCCGCCGCGACGGCGACCGCCTCACCGGCGCGGACGGCACGCTCGCGGGCGCGGCCATCACCATGGCCGAGGCGGTGCGCCACATGAGCGGGCGCGGCGGCGCGACCCTGGCCGAGGCGCTGGCGATGGCCGCGCTCACCCCCGCCCGCTTCCTCGGCCTCGATCACCGGCTCGGCCGGATCGCGCCGGGTTTTTGCGCCGACCTCGTCGCCCTGGGGCCGGACCTCTCCGTCGTCGGGACCTGGATCGGCGGCCGGGCCCGACCGGAGGCCGCCGGCCGTCAGTCGTAACGCAGGTAGTCGCCCACCAAGCGGCGGAAGTGATCGATGTCGATCCTCACGCTATCGGCCTGCGGGTGGTCGCGCTTGACCGATTTGACGATGTTCTCGCAGATGTACGTCCCGTAGATCATCCGGCGGGCCGCCGCCAGAACCCAGAAGGCCGGCGTCGAGTAGGTGGACGGGATGATCTCCAGCACCTTCGTGCCCGGCTTGCAGAACAGGACGTTGGTCATGCCGGCGCCGTGCAGCGACACGACCGTGTCCGCGTGGTGGAAGATCGAGGCCTGCTCCACGGGCGTATATTCGGAGGCGGCGAAGCACCGGAAGCCGATCGATTTGAGATAAGTCTCGAACGCGTCCTCGTTCACCACCCTCCGATCGGGGGCATCGCTGCGCGAGAGATAGATCTTCGAGCCCAAGTCGACATCGGAGCGGGGCAGGATGTTCTCGCGCAGGAACTCGACCGCCCAGGGCGCGCCCTTGTAGGCCGGGTGGAAGATGTGCGACAGCCCGGACGGCATGTAGACGTTCCGGGCGCGCAGCGCGCCCCATTTCGGCAGGCTGAGACAGCGCTCGGGTCCGATGCCGAACGCCTCCAGCAGCTCGGTCTGCCAGCGGCTCGTCAGGGGCAGCGTCAACACGAAGATGTCGGGATTGTCCCGGATCGCCTTGAGCCGCGGGAGCCAGTCGCAGAGCCAGTGGCTGAAATTCAACCCGCCGACATCGTCCAGCATGACGAACACGTCGCCGTCGATCTGCTTCGCGTTGGCGAAATCGATCATCCGCCCGTTATCGACATAGCCGTACAGGAGACTGTAGTAGGAGCTGTAGTTCGGCTCGATGTTCAAGTCGGCATCGAACAGGGTCGGCGCATCGTAGACCATGCCGACGAAGCCATTCTCGACCTTCGCCACCGTGAACGGCTGCGTCGCCGTCACCATCGGACGCGTGAAATCCCACTTCGGGAAGTTGATCGGCGCGCCGTTGAAAAGGATCGGCGGGCACAGCAGGCTGACCGAGGCCTCCTCGACCTCGATGATGTCGCGGGCGGTGAAATAGGTCGTGTTGCAGGTCTTGACCTCCTGATTCATCAGGCGATCGTAGAATTGCTTGATCTCGTTCGAGTTGCCGAGCGGCGTTCCGGGCGCGAGATGCCGGCCCAGCTCGTTCATGGCATCGACCTTCGAATTGTTCTTCTGAAGGTTGAAGCCGTGCCGCGGCTCGATCGTGCGCGCGGACGGCGCGACGGGGGCCGTCGCGGTCGGCTCGACGCTCTTCACCGGCTCGACGCTCTTCGCCCGCTCGAGATCGACCTTGACGAGGTCGATGCAGAATTTCACGAAACGGGGGATGTCAGCGAAGAGGTAATTGCTGAAATACGGCGCGTGGTTGCGGTCGTTGGTCGGATCGTCGGTGTCCGCGATGTCTTCGAGCGCAACGTAGTGGGGCAGGATCGAATCCTGCGACTGCTTCTGGACCCATCCGGCCGGCAAGCTCTGCAGGATGGACCGGTTGGCGTGGACGATGCCGGGCATGACGAACAGCCAGCCGAACTTGTGCTGCTGCGTTCCGTGATGCGAGATGTAGAAGTGGCAGCGGGAGCCGTTGGCGATGCTCTGCGCCAGCGTGCAGGCGGTCCCGTCGAACACCCGCCCGGCCAGCCCCTCGGGCAGCGCGGCGATCAGGGCCGCCGCCCGCTCCGACACCCGGCGACTGATGGCGAGGTGCCGATCCATAGCCGCCGGCGCGATGCCGTCCGGGTCCGTCGGCACGGAATAGCCGTCGAGATAGATGTCGATCTTGTCCGACAGCGCGCACAGCTCGACGATGATCGCGCGGAACGCCTCGTCCTCGTTGAGCGCGTGCCGGTAGAGCGAGCGCAGGGTGATGACGACGCGGTACCGGTCGTCGGCGGCGAAGAACGAATCCAGCGGATGCTTGTCGAGGCAGACCGCGGTGATGATTCCCTTCGCCTCGTTGGACAGCACTTCCGAGCCGGCGGCGTAGAGCAGGGCGTTGTATTTCACCCCGTATCGAAGCGTGTTCTTCTGCACGCCCGCGAATTTCTCCGCGAGCTTCGTTCGCTCCAGAAGCTCCGGCAGCTTGGCGACCGTTCCCGGCTGGGCCATGATCGCGGTGTTGCAGAACTTTCTCTCGTCGAGCTTCAGCAGCCCGGAGAACTCGTTCCAGAACTCATGGGCGAAGTTCTCGTGGCCGTAGACGTAGACGAACGGCGCAAGCGGCTCGTCCGATGATCGGTCGGCCTTGATTTCCGCGACGCGTCCTTCGAAATAGGACAGGCCGATGAAGCTCGGATCGTAGTACAGCGTCTCGGAATCGACGACGTACGCCCCCTGGATGGCGTAGCCGGTCGCGATCGGCGTCGAGATCAGCCAGATCGTGCCGCCCATCTTCGACACGAACTCGTAGGAGAACGACTTCGGCAAATGGATGATCGAGCGCTTGGCGCGCGCCTCGATGTTCAGCAGCGGGTGCGGCATCGCCCAGCCGATTTCCTCGTTGCGCCGGCTTTGATACTTCCTCAGCTTCCGGTCGTGCGTATAACCGTTGACGCTCTTGAAGATGCGCGCCACGTTCTTGACGATCTCGTCGGCCTGATGGGCCGCGTCTTTAATATTGATTGTCGTCAGCATCGGATTGTCCGTAAGTGAAACGAAGCGCCGCGATCCCGGAGCAGCGAGGCCCGGCCTTCCGTCGTCGGCTTCACGGCGCCCCCGCACCGCGCCTGTCGGCTCCCGGCCTCGGCTCAGAGGCGGTTCCGGGGCACCGCGGACCGGCCGAGCGCCGTCGATAGCCCCGCCGGCCCGGGCCCGGCCCGAGGCCGCACGATCTCGGCTTCGTTCATTCCATAGCTCCGCATTCCCGACCGGGACGGTCGCTGCCGCCGCGCCGAACTACCACCCTCCGAGGCCGGCACCTAGCGCTGTTGCCGACCGCCCTGAACCGGTTGGGGGTTTTCTCGACGGATCGATGGGGTCACCGTCGTCATCGGATCCGCGCGAGCGCGTCGTGAAGGCCGTGTCCGAGGGCGCCTCGCGCCGTCAGTCGGCGCGGGCGAGGTCGTCGGGTGGTAGGCCTCGAAGCACGATCCCCTGCTTCTTCAGCATTCCCTCTGCGAGGAAACGGGCCTCGTCAAGACGGTTGCAGGCCAGGGCCTCGCGCGCCCGTTGTGCAACCGCGCCGTAGTGTCGAGCCCGGCCTGAGCGCCGGGCCTCGTCGATCGGCTGCTCCCGCAGGCGGCACAGGTTCTCCGTGTCAAGGAGCTGGCTGTAAAAGTCCTGCACCATCCGGGCGAGTTGCGCTTGGGTCAGCATCGGCGTCGTGCGCAGGACCAAGAAGAGGTTCTCAGAGGCGACGTATAACCGACATGCGCGCAGCTTGGCAGTGCGCGGGTCTGACGTAGCCAGGCTGCGCACAAGCTCGCGGCGTCCAAGCCACGGCCGCAGGTCGTCCGGTACCCGCCGCCGGAAATGGTAGGTTGTCTTGCGTAGGACGACGTTGAAGAGGGCTGCCACCAAGCTCCTTCGCCGCCCTTGAGACGGCTTGTGTAGCAGCGAAGTGTAGCAACCGGCTCGCTCCGCAGGACGGCTGGGCGAGAAGCTGAGCGATCTGAAGGACTTGGCTTAGAAGTTGGCTGGGGCGCCAGGATTCCCACCCAGCATGACCTCAGCAGACCGCATCAACTAAGTTATTGCAATTGCAGGCACTTTAGCTTCTTGCGCACACGCAGTGGATACGATCCTGCGCTCATTGCCAAGGGGCCCTTCTTGCAATCCACAGGCAGCCAAAAAGCAGCGCGTTTTTGCTCACTCAGCTTGATCTGAGGCAGGTCGAGGGTCTGCCGTTGGGGTCTTTCGGTTCATGATTGCGAACTAGGCCACCTTCCCGGTCACTGTCATGGCGCGCATGCTCGGCGTGTCGAAGGCCGAGTACCACGCCTGGGCTGCGAATAAGCCCAGGGGTCCTTGGGCGCGGGGTTCAGCGTGCCGGGTACGACGCGGATCGCAGTGTCCCGTGGATCTTGATGATGGTCTCGACGAGGTCAGCACTCTTGGATAGGTCGGCATACCGGCCCGAGCGAAGGTACCGTCGAAAAGCGATCTGCATGTCCACGGCGCGCGCGTAGTTAGCGCGCCGGATGAGCCATTCAGTATCCTTGATCGTCGCTATCGGGTCGACGAAGGCGGCCCGCGACTGGAGATAGCGGGCGCCGTCCTCCGAGAATTCGAAGCGGAGCCACGTCAGGCCGTCGACGATATCGGCGCCGGCGAGGAAGTAGAGAGGCGTCATGAACGGATCTAGGGCGCCGAAGGCATGGATCGGCTTGTCGACGCCGCACTCGTCGAGGAGAGCACGCAGGCGCGCGACAAACGTCAGCCGTTCGATGAGCGAGGATCCGGCCTCCTTCTCCGTGACGCCGATGACATCGAAGCCATCAAGTAGCGGGACGTGCTCGGTCACGGACTCTATCGTCAAGCGTTCCCCGTCCATCGGCTTGAGGAGGAACGCGCTCCCGAAGCGCGACCGCCGCTCGTCGAGGGCGGCCTCGATTTGCCGACCGATGGACAGTGACGTGCGGTCGTAGCTAACCGCGATGACGGGAACATCGATCTCTATCTCCGCCAGCGTCTCGGCGTATATCTCCGCGGACCACTCAAAGGCGGCATGGTCGGGGTTTCCTCCCCTGCGCCGGCCCTCATCGTCGACCAGCCCCTCGTAGCCGCCGCTGTCGACGATGATCAGGGGAACTTGGAATCGCCTCGGATCGACCGCGTGGTGGCGGATGTCATACGCGCTGACGAGGACGGGGCTGACAATGAAGTCTGCGGTCATCTTCAATGCAGTGCTCACCGAGATCCTCGGGAGAGCCTTGCTGGAATAGGACGGAACCACGAGCGGTCCCTCGACGACGACCTTGCCTCCGACGAATATTGGGCGGGGCCCGCGCGAACTCGACTGCGGCATCGATCATCCAAATGACGCCGCACCCGCCCGATGCGCCGCGAGAGGAGGCGCCCTATTGGGGCACGCGAGAACTGGATACTGCAGCAAGGCGGTCATCGAGGGAAGACACCCGATCCCGCTTGCAAAAATTGGCGACACGCTCAGCCATCTATGCGTTTTCCTGCATAAGACGCCGAATCGCGATTAGCGCATTCCGCAGCGGTGGCGACAGCATTGCCATGGCGAATAGATCCCGAATCTCGCCGGCGCCGTCGGCTGGCGATGTACCGAGATGGCGGTCCAGGGCCGACTGGTACTTCCCTACCTTCTGAATGAGACAGTTCCTTAGCCGAGAGACCGTCGGCTGGCTGACACCGAGAACCACCGCAATCTGCGCGTCGGACAACCCGCACTGCGAGATCGTTGCTGCCATGCGGATCTGAGCGAAGGACTTTTCCATTGCGGTTTTATGCATATTCCTGCATAAAACCGCAAGGAGTTCACGGCGATGCAGGCGGTATGGGCTGGACATGGCGCGACGGCGCGGCTGATCGCGTTGCCGGACGGCGCGGAGGAGGTCGTGCACGGAGTTCGTTGGGGCAGCCCGGATTTCCCCGGAACGCCGGCTTATTGGGCCGTGCGGTGCCAATGGGGCTGGGACGACGTGCCCAGCTTCGCGTGCGGTGCTGGCACGCTCGCGGAAGAAATCGGCTTCTGCCTGCTCGGAGGCTACAGCGTCACCTTCGAGGCCAACATGGCGGCATTCGCCTGGCTGAGACAAAACGATGTGTTCGACCTCGAAGCCGAGATTGACGCCGACGAAATCGTGAAGCTCCTATCCACGCCCTTGGTCGTCGATGGCCGACCGCGTCGCTATCGCTTCCCGAACCAGCGCGCGATGCGGATCTCCGCCATGCGCCGCCGCATGATCGAAGCGCCGCCGGCTCCCACCTCGGCGCAGGTCTTGCGCGACGACCTTATG
Organism: Methylorubrum subtropicum; assembly: GCF_038442325.1. NCBI lineage: Bacteria > Pseudomonadati > Pseudomonadota > Alphaproteobacteria > Hyphomicrobiales > Methylobacteriaceae > Methylorubrum > Methylorubrum subtropicum. The sequence goes on from NZ_JBBXMW010000001.1 coordinate 184,491, forward strand.
ACCTTCGACGGCATCGGGCCGAAGACGGCCTCTTGGATCGTACGAAACCACCTCGACAGCGACGAGGTCGCCATCATCGACGTCCACGTCCTCCGGGCTTGCCGGCGCATGGGCCTGTTTCCAGAGGACATCTCGCTTCCTCGGGACTACCTCAGCCTCGAGAAGGCGTTTCTCAATTTCGCCAGGGCGATAAACGTGCGATCCTCGCTCCTCGACGCTGTGATGTGGACGGAGACGAGGGCGGCGCCGCGTTGATGCCGGCGGCCACGTCGGGCAGGGAGACTAGAGCATATGGGCGGGTCCGATCCGAATCCGCCGAACCGCGGCCCTTCGCAGGGGCTCGGATCGGGCGGGAACTGCCCCTCGCGGATCGCCACAACCATCGCGGGACCGGCCGCGGGCATCGCCAAGGGGGAATGGCTGGACGTGCGTGTCGACAGGACGGGTGGCCACCCCCGCGTCGTTCTTGTCGACGAGGTGACGCTTGCGACGGTCGGCTCCCTCGCCGGCATCCCCGACCTGGCGACTTTGATCAGGTGCCTGGAGCAGGACATTCCCTACAGGGCTTATGTCGACCACGTGGACGGCGGTCGGATCGACGTCACCGTCATCAGGGGCTAGCGGCTTGCTGATTGGTGGCGGCGTCTACGCCGAGACCTGCGTCACACCGGCGCGAATCGCCCTCTTTGGCTCCGGCGGCCGCGCGGCGATGGTTGCGGCCGATCTAGGCGGCGTGGTCGTCCTGCACACCTTCCACCCGGAGGCGCTGCGAGACGACATTGAAGCGAACTTCAACCCGGCCGGCATCCGGGTCATCGTGCACCCGAGCCCGCATCGCCTGTGTTTCGAATATCTGCATCCGATGGCCCGGCCGCGAATCACCCCATTTCCGGCTGGGCGCGCGATCACCGTTCCGCTCGAAGGGGAGCAGGTACTGCGCTTCGGCTGCATCGAGGGTGACTTCCGGGTGGCGGCCGCGCGGGCCGTTTACGATCCACAGTCCGGCTCAGACCCGGCGCCGTTCGGCGCCAACGGCTCGACGGCCGGGAGCTTGGCGATGATCCTGAACGCAAACGAACTGCGCGGAATGGCCGGCACAGATGACCTGGGTCACGCGGCCACGTACGTGATGCGCGATGCCGCATCGACGGTGCTTGTCGTTAAGGACGGCCCGGCCGGTGCCTACGTGTTCGAGGGCCCCGGCTCGCCGCGATACGTACCGGCATATCCGACGGACTCGGTCTACAAGATAGGGTCCGGCGATGTTTTCTCCGCCACCTTCGCGCATGCCTGGATGTCCCACCGGGCCGAGGCCGCCGAGGCCGCGGACCGGGCCTCGCGCCGAACGGCCCAATACGTCGAGGCGCCGGTCTTCCCGCTTCCGTCCAAACTCCCGAACCGGGTGCCACGGCGGACGGATGCCCGGGGTCGTCGGGTGCTGCTCGCTGTCGACGGCGGGACAGCGTCGCGACGTTGGGTCCGCGAGGAGGCGGTCCGCGGGCTGCGGGACCTCGGGGCAACGGTCGTGCCTGGAGACGGCTGCTTCCCCCGGGACCGGGGACCGGTCCCTGCCGCCGTCGATCGGGCGACGTTCGACGTCGTCCTCGCGCATGCCGATGACAGGCGCACCGCCGCCGCCGTATTGCGGGCGGCCCTCGCGCTCGGGAAGCCCGTGGTCGTGTTCGCGGACGATCCGGCCGCTCTCGAGGCCGCCAGGAAGCTGGGCATCCCGGGAAGTGCCGACCTCTGCTCTGCCCTCTACCAAACGCAGTGGGTGCCGCTTTGAGGGTGCTTCTCCTGACTGGCGGGTTGGACTCGGCCGCGCTTGCCTGGATGCTCAAGATTGAGCGGGCGCTGTTCGTGGACTACGGGCAGCGGCCCGCGAAGGGGGAGGAGCGGGCCGCGCGGGCCGTCGCCGAAGCCCTCAGCATCCCCTTGGACATCCGGCGTGTCGATCTGTCCGCGTTCGGTCACGGCACGATGTCGGCGACGGGAGTCGCACTCCCATCGGCACGCAGCGCTCCGGAGTTCTGGCCCTATCGGAACCAGATGCTGATCACCCTCGCCGCGATGACCTACGCGGCCGAGCCACTGGCGGAGATCGTGATAGGGACGGTGGTCGGCGACGACGCTCATCCCGACGGACGCCCAGAGTTCCTGGACGCCATGGACCGCGTCGTGAGCCAGCAGTCCGGTGTCAGGGTCGTCGCCCCGGCGCTCGGAATGACAACCCTGGAACTGGTGAGGAAGGCCGCAGTGCCGCGATCCGTGCTCGGCTGGACCTTTTCCTGCCATACCGGCGAATGGGCGTGCGGAAGCTGCAGGGGCTGCCACAAACACCGTGACGTCATCGGCCGCCTTGATGAAGGCGAGCGCGTCGATCCGTTGCCTCGCAGTCCGGCCGGCGGCTCGGCTGAATAGGCTCGGCCGCCGTCGCGAGCGGGAGCGAGGATCTCGGACCCGCGACCGGCACGTCGAGTCCGGCCCAAGCACTAGGTCGCGGCCTCATAAAGCTCGCAGCCAGACCCGCAGGGCTGCGAGCTTGACGCTGGCCAGGAAATTGTCGGGATCCCTGTCGTAGCGCGTGGCAACAGCTCGGAAGTACTTGATCTTGCTGGAGAAGCGCTCGACCAAGTTGCGGTACTTGTACAGGAACGGGCTGAAGGCCAGCACCCGCTTGCGGTTGGGCATTGGCTTCACGTTCGCCCACGCACCTTGCTCAGCCATCCGGGTCCGCAACGCGTCACTGTCGTAGGCCCGATCCCCCAGCAGGATCTGGCCCGCGCCCAAACCGCCCAGCATGTCTGCGGCCGAGCGCCCATCATGCGCTTGGCCTACTGTGATCTTGAGGGCCACGGGGCGCCCCTCAGCATCCACCAGCGCGTGGATCTTGCTTGTCAGGCCGCCGCGCGAGCGACCCATGCCACCGGATCCGCCCTCTTTTTTGGGCGCAGGCGGCATGCTGATGCACCCGCACGCTCGTGGCGTCGATCATCTGCAGGTCGCCGTCGTAAGCCTTTGACGCCGCGTCCAGAAGCCGATCCCAGATGCCACGCTTGCGCCAGCGCCGGAAGCGGTTGCCGCAGGTCGTATGCGGGCCATAGCGCGCCGGGATATTGGCCCAGGGTGCACCCGTGCGTAGCCGCCAGAAGATCCCGTTCAGAACCCGCCGGTCGTCTACCCGCTCCTTGCCGCGCACATCCGTCGGCAGAAGCGGCTCGATCACCGCCCACTCCGCATCCGTTAGGTCAGACCGCGCCATCCAGGCCTCTCCTGCTCAGGGGGCTAACGATGCTGCGGCTCAACCGTGCCAGCCATTATGGGTTCGCGACCTAAAGTCCGAAGCTCAATGTTTCGGAGCCTCGACCTCCCCAGGCGTCGGCTCGGTCCCAGGGGCCGAACGAGGCACGGTTGCCGGCCTCCCCGGCTGGCCCGGTACCTGCGGCCGTTCCGGGCCTGGCCCTTGCGACGATCCGGCCCGCGATCCCGGAGGCACGGCCGGTCCCGGATCCGCCCCAGGCGGCGTCCCGACCCTTTGCGCCTCCCCAACGTTGGCCGCCGGATAGGAAACCCACCGATAGACGGCAAAGGCGCTCGCCAAGGTCCCGGCGATCCCCATAACGACGAAGATCAACCTGAAGGACATCCTGAAGGTCCACCTCGTCTGGGTGATCCGGTCCTCGGTCGCGGCCGCGCTGGTACCGGCCAGGGATTCTCGGACGAAGATGCGTGCGTAAATGGGCAGGTGGGCCTCTTCGCCCCGGCGCAAGGCCCTCTCGGCAATCTTGATCAAGTCCGAGTTACGTTGGTCGAGCCTCCAGAAGACGAAGGACAGGAGCGGCAGGAGGAGACCGAGGATAACGACCACGAAATTCAGCGGTCCGCCGACCTGGAGCGCGCCGCCAATCGCGGCCGAGATCACGCCCGAGAGGACGACGAAGAAGTTGAATACGGATATCCGCTGCTGGGCATGCAGGGCGAAGTATCTCCAGAGGTGCTCTAGCACCTTGTCGGCCGGCATCTCGACTTGATCGCGCGAGGTAGTTCCAGCTTTCGAGGGGTGCGAGACAGCTACCGGGGGCTGGTTTCCTTGTCCCTCGTCCAAGCTCATCCCCCCACGCTTTCAGACATGCGATCCTGGCGTCAAACCGCCTTGCCTGCGCCATGGCCGTCATGACGCCCGGACCGCTCCGACGGCAAATTCGAGGCGATCTTACTGTCTCTGGTAGCGGATGTCGCCTGCATGGGCGCCGTCCTATCCCGCGGGTGGGCCCGACGCGATACGCACTCTACATGTACGGTCCTTTCCAGGAGGATGGCGCGCACACCGCGCCGACCAACGCCGCGTTCGACGATAGGCCTCAGACCACGCCATCGCTGTGCCCGACATCCCGGGATACGGACTCGACTTGAAACAGGAACAAATATAGAACAAACATTGCGGCGGTCCGATTGCGGCCCTGGCCGCGCGAACTGACGGTGCCTCACTGGGTCCTGTACATGGAGCGTAGATCGAACCACCATTGGCTTGCCGGCGGAGGGCGGGTGGCGGCAGGCCTCCGGGCCACTAACATCCGGTCGACCAGCGTTGTCGCGGGCGAGGCGCCGCGGCGGCTCGTGGTGCCCGGGGTTATCTCGCCGGAAGGGGGAAATGAGCGGTCGTCTCCGTTACCCACGACCTCGGCGCCGAACGGGACCGCGTACGGGTCGACCGGCGGCGATGGGGCAAGGTCGGCGTCCGCACCAGCCTATCACTCCCAGCTGGGCCACGGCGACCCGCACGGTTGGCCCCTCAACCTCCTGACCCAGACGACGGCGGGGACTCCCCGGTCGGTCGCGCCCGACGGCGCACGATATGGATTGAACAGGTATATCACCCGGGTGCATAGACCCCGCAGGATTGCCCGACGACTTAGTGCGTGAGGACGATGCCGACCGCGACCGAGATCACCGTATTGGAGACAGTGGCGAAGCTGGACGCCGAATTCGCGCCCATGGCGAGCGCCGTCGCTAACGGCGAGTTCGCCCTTTGGGTCGGTTCAGGGATATCCCGGCAGGCTCCGAACCTGGGAGACCTGATCGCCCGCGCCATCGAGTTCATCCGCGAGAAGGCCGTTGATCCCGCGACCCAGTCCGTCTTCGAACCCGCGTTGGTGGAGGCGTTGACGATCGGACGCGCGGACGTCGCCGCCGCGCGCGCCCATTTCGGCACGCCGTTCGCGGCATGGCCGATGCGTGACGCTGTCGTGAACGAGCTGTGGGGCAACTATTCCAGGCTGCTCGACGTCCGGATACCTGGCGAACACGAGGACTACATGCTCTGGGAGGCGATCGACGTCCGGGCCGCGTTCGCATCGCCGAACCCACCGGCCGCCACCCATATGGCGATCGCCGTCCTTATCCTCGAAGGCGCGGTTCACGAGATAGCCTCCGCGAACTGGGACGGTTTCATTGAGGCCGCCGTCTCGCGCCTCTCCGGCGGCGACACCGATCTGTTGCAGGTGGTCGTCGACCCCAACCACCTCCGCGGCGCGGCGGCGAAGGCCCGCCTCCTGAAGTTCCACGGATGCATCCTGTACGCGACGCAGGATCCCGGGCTCTACCGCGAGTTCCTGACCGGGAGCGAGACCCAGATCATCGGTTGGCCGGACAACGACAGGTTCGCTTCGGTCCGCGCCGCCGTCACTGCGATGGCGACCAACTTCAAGACGCTGATGCTGGGACTATCGCTTCAAGACGGCAACCTGAAGGGTCTCTTCTCGGCGGCCCGGAGGACGAACCCGTGGCCATGGCCTTGCGTACCGGACGCCCCGGGGCACGTCTTCTGCGAGGACGCGCTGCAGCCCGGCCAGAAGACCATGCTCAAGACGGTCTACGCCGGCAGCTACAACGACCACATCGTCGATATCGAACGGAGCGCCCACCTCAGGGCCTGGGCGGAGCAGGTCCTGCTCGCCCTGGTCCTCAGGTTGATTGGCGACAAGCTGGCCGTACTGGTCAAGGTTAGGCTTGAGGCCACGCCGCTCTCGGCGTCATCGGGCGTCCTCGCCGACGCCCTTACGAGCCTGCGTGACCTCGTGGCCGGGCTGGCGGAGGGCGACCGGACTGCCTTCGCCAATCGCGCGATCGCGGTCTGGTCACGGGCGCTCTGCCTATTCCGGAACGGCTCGCTCCAGCGCGACCCCGCCGCCTACGAGGTTCTGAGCGCATCACGGCCTAAGCAGCTGGCCGCGGACGAGAACGCGAAGGCGACGGGTCTCGCCCAGTTCGCCATCGCGATGGCATTGCTGGAGCGAGGGCGGCGCGACGGACGCTGGACGCTCTCGGACCCCGTCTCGCTCGACCTGGACTCCGGCGCGCTCACGGCGACGGGGGCCTGGACGGGGGCCACGGGCCGTCCGGTGTTCCTAGTCCGGTCGGCGGGCATAGCCATTGCGCTGGAGAAGGCGGGGGCGTTCGCCAACGACAACACCGTCGTGATCCACGCTGACGGCGCTTGGCAGGACCTCGCGGGCGCGCTTTCCGGCGGGGCGCGCAGCCCGAGCCGGCCGCCGGGTCGCAGCGGCGCGGCGCAGACCCTCCACGTCAGCATCGACCGACTCGTCGAGACCGCCCCCGACGGCGTCGCGCTGCAGGACCATTTCGTTCGTGAGGTCGCGCTGTGAGCGAATCCACCCTCGTCCGCGCCCTCCTGCGACGCCTGCACGAAGCGGGCTACGACGACGTCCCGACGCCGTTCCGGGTCGCGAGCGTCGACTTCCAGTTCACCGCGGCGCTGCGCGGCCGCAAGGCGCGCGCGCTCGATCTCGTCCTCGTCGTGGATACATCGACCGGGGATTTCGGCGACCGCGACCCGCGTTCCGTCCGACTGCGCGTCGAGGCGCTGAGCCGCGCCCTGGACGTCACCCAGTCGCGCTACGTCCTGACGATCGTCCTCGCGGGCGCAGCGCTCGCCGGGGACGTCGACGCCCTAACCCAGGTCGGACGAGTTCTCAACGTCGAGGCCGCCGGGCTCGACGTTGAGGGGCGGCCCGTCGACGCCGACGCGGCCGAGGCGCTGGACGATCAGATCCGGCTCCTGCTCCCGCTCACGCTGCCCTCCGACGAGGGTGCGCCGGAAGGCCGCCTAGACGCGATGGCATCGCTTCATGCATCTCTGTCCGCGAATCTCGACGCCGAACTCTCCTCGTCCGTCATCGCCGCCTCCGCCCGCGGGGAAGGAGCGGTGACCGGCGCCCTGTCGGACATCCTCGCCCGCGCCCTCGTCCTACGCCCGAGGGCCTAGACATGCTCCTGAGCAACATCGAGATTTCCAACTTCCGGAGCATCAAGGGACGCATCGCCGCCCCGTTGGACGCGCGGATCGTCCTAGTCCACGGGGAGAACGGCGCCGGGAAGACGAGCCTGCTCTCGGCCATCGAGCTTGCCCTGACGGGGCGCGCGCTGCCCCTCGAACGCGCCGACCCCGCCTACCAGCGCCACCTCCTGCACTGGTCCACGCAAGCTGGATCGATCAGACTCGACACGGACGACGGCGCGGCGTTCGAGACGACCCTGTCGGCGGAGGGTGCCAGGGTGGGGACCAGGCTGCCGGATGCCGCAGCGGCCTTCTTCAGCGAACGCTGCTACCTGCCGCAGTCGCTGCTCGGACAGCTCCTGCACATCTACCAGTCCTCGAACGACGAGCTCGGCTCCCCACTGGCCCGGTTTGTCGGCGAGTTGCTCGGCCTAGATCGCCTCGACGCCCTCGACGCCGGGCTGAGGCCGCTGCAGGATCTCCGCAACTTCCGGAAGATCGCCGACGGGTACGGCAGCGCCGAGTCCGAGAAGGCCCGGTCGGAGCGCCTCGTCGCGGACCATCGTCGCAACCTCGAAGGCATCGGTACGGCGCTCACCGAGGCCATGGCGGAATTGACGGCTGCCCGCATCGCCATCGGCCTGCCCCCGGCCGTCGACGAGGGATCCCTCGACCGATCGCTGGCCGAGCTGTCCCCGTCGCCGGAGGAGAGCGATCTGGCGCACCTCGCCGACCTGCGCCGGCAACTCGAAGCCATCCGGCGGGAAGCCGCGCGCGACCGCTACGTCGCGGCGCCCGGGGACGAGCCGTCGCTGTCCGCCGCCCACGCGCTAGCGCTGGTAGCCCTTGAGGAGTGGCAGCGGAAGCACGAGGCGCGCGTGACGGCCGCCCGCAAGCACACCGAGACGCTCTTGCCCTCGGCCGACCTCCCGGTCTCCCCTCAGGCCTTCGCGGATTCGAGCCTCAAGCTCCTTCGGGCGGAACGCCAGCAGGCCGCGGGGCGGTCGGATCTTGCCGCCCAGGCCATCCGGCGGCGGTCGGCGGCCGAGGCGGAGCTTGAAGTCGCCCGAAAGCAGCTCGAAGCCATCGACGGCGAGATCGGGCGCGTCGTGCCCACTGCTGGCGATCTCGCGGCGGCGCTGGCGCAGATCACCTCCTTCATCATCGATGACGTCTGCCCGGTCTGCGACCGTGATTTTACCGAGCGGGAAGCGGGGAGGCTCGCCGACCACGTCCACCGCAAGGTGCACACACTCTCGACCTCGGCCCGGCGTCTGCTGGACCTCAGCCGGACGCGCGGCCAGCAGCAGGGCAGGATCGAGGCTTTAGAGCGCGAGTTGGCGACGCTGTACTCACGCATGGTCGACGAGGGGCAGGCCTCGAACCTATCCCGCGTTTCAGCTGCGTTGGATGCGGCGGTCTCGGAGATCGAGGCCCTCGCCAACATCTTGGCGGAGGGCGAGGTCCTGACCCGCTCCGAGACGGCGGCCCGACGGGTGCTCTCGGAACGCCAGGCGCGGGATCTGGCCCGGACATCGGCGACGGCGACGCTTCGGGAGTTCGCCATGTTGGCGAACCAAGCCCCACCCACCGAGAACGAGACCGTCGACGACGCGGTCGAGCGCCTGTCGTCGGTCTTCCAGGCCAGGGCGTCGGAGTTCGAGCGACGCCTGTCGGCCCGCAGGAAGGGGGTCGAGGCGATACGAAAGGCAAAGGCCGAGATCCGGCGCCGGACGGAACTCGATGCGGTTCTCACTGGCGACGCCACGGTCGTCGGACAGAACACCGAGGCGTTGCGGCGCGCGAACGCTCTGCGCGCGAGCGGTCAAACCCTCCGTGGGCTCGTCGAGAACGTCCGGGGGGACATCATACGGCGCGAGTTCAACGACCGTCTCAATAGGCTCTGGCGCGATCTCTTCATTCGGCTCGCGCCGAATGAGCCGTTCGTGCCGGCGTTCAAGATCCCTGAGGTCACCACCCACCGCCTGCAACCGCGATTGATTACGGAGCACAGGGGCGGCGGTTCCGGCGGCACCCCAGGGGCCATGCTTAGCGCAGGCAACTTGAACACGGCCGCGTTGACGCTGTTCATCGCCCTTCATCTCACTGTTCCAGCCCAGCGCCCTTGGATGATCCTAGACGATCCCGTTCAGTCGATGGACGATGTGCACATAGCGAACTTCGCGGCGTTGCTGCGCATCCTCGCTAAGGAGCATGGCCGCCAAGTGATGATTGCCGTCCACGACCGGCATCTGTTCGAGTACCTCCGGCTGGAATTGAGCCCAGCCTATCCGGAGGATAGCCTGCTCGCGCTCGAACTGTCCCGCGGCGTCCATCAGGACAGCCTGTGTACAGCCGACCGGCGCAGCTATCGCGAGGAGACCGCCTTGCGGGTGGCGGCCTGAGTTCGCGGTCATCCCTTTTCCAGCCACCCGGTTTACCGTTCGAGAGCCGGTCCCGCCGGGGCGCGCGCCCGCCACGAGGGCGGCCAGCCTCGGGTCACGAAAACCTTCGCCTGTCACCACCGGCCGCCTCCGCGACTGTTAATCGGCGCCCAAGCGGGGTTCATCGGGACAACCCGGTTACAGGTTGCAAGCTAGCAGACCTTCCGAACGTCGGTTGATGGTCAGTAGCTCACTCCCCCTCCTGCTTCCAGTGAACTTCGAAGCCGTTGCTGGGGCCACAGGAGCATGTTCGACCGCGTTGAGCGAGTAGGGGACATATTCCCAAACTCTCAGAATGGTGCCGGTTACCTTCAGGGTTCTGCACAGAGCGCTTCAGCCTCCCGCTTGTGCGTGACGCCATCGTATCCTGGGCAGCCGGTGAGAACGCCGTCGCGGATCTCACGCACGGCGAACAGCAGCAGTAAGGCAGCCAGCAGCAGCAACACGGCCCAGGCAGCGAGGTCCGATAGGCGCTCGCCTGGCAGAAGCAGGTCGGCAGCGCGACGTAGCCGCTGCCGGGACCGGCGAGGGTGCGAAGAGGAGCGGCGGCTCTCGGACATGGGCTGGGATCTACAGGTTGAGGGTACGACAGGAGTCAGCCGAGCCAGCCACCGACCACCAGGGTGAACAGGTAGGCAACCAAAACGAGGGCAAAGCAGACGGCGAAGCTTTCAGGGGTCGGCTCTCGCCTCATCGCGGCGCCGGCCGCTCCAGCTGAGGCTCGTCGACACCGACCTCAGCTGCGGCCCTGGCGCGGACGTCCCGCGACAGCGCCCAGCGGCGTCGGTGGCCCGCGTTGGACATCACCGTCCGCATCGCGGTGATATCCAACGCAGGGAAGCGGCTTCGCTTGAGGGGAGACTGCACCAGCAGGTGCGTTGGATATCTTCTCGCGGTGAGTACCGCATTCTCGCCAACAGCTTAGCCCTGCGTTGGATATCATGCTCGACTCGGTGATCCTGGCTGGCCGAAGGATCGGAGAAAGTCACCGAATGTATCGAATCGCGTGCGATGGCACACATCGATCTTTACGCAGCCTCGCATCGGCGCTACACAAGCATCAGAACACCGAACAGAATTGCCAATTCTGTCGTACTTTGATCCATAACGTCTTTTCAGCTTGCAAAGGCCGAGCAGACTGCGGTATAAGCGCGGCTGTTGCATCCCACCACAGAGCGCGCCAGGCGCTTCCCAGGGCGGCGCCGAACAAAATTGGCAATTCTGGTCACACAAGCACGGGCTGCACTGCCGCGTGCGAGGACGCGCCGCCATGGCCCACACATCAGCTCCATCCGGCTTGTCGGGCCGACCGTCACGGCTCCATGATCGGCCACCCAGCCGGACTGTTTCCCACCGCGTCGCCAATCCCACTGGAATCGCGGAGAGGGACCGCTCCACCCGCTGCCCCGGTCCCGCCCGCATGTCGCTTCACACCGAGCAGGGTCGGCGCAAGTATCTCACCCCCGACGAGCGGGCCCGCTTCCTCGCAGCCGCATCCCGTCAGCAGCCCGAGACCCTCACCCTCTGCCTGATTTTGGCATGGACTGGCTGCCGCATCTCCGAGGCCCTGGCTCTCACCCACGCCGATCTCGACCAAGCCGGCTGCATCGTCAGCCTGCACTGCTTGAAGAAGCGTCGAACGGGCGTCATGCGTGACGTGCCAGTGCCCGATGGCGTGATGGCTATCCTCGACTTCGTGCACGACATCGGACCGATAGAGCAGCGGCTCTGGCCGATCAGCCGCAGTACCGCCTGGCAGCGGGTCAAGGCGGTGATGCGAGAGGCCGGTGTCGCCGCCTCGGCCGCCTCGCCGAAAGGCCTGCGCCACGCGTTTGGCGTCCACGCGCTGCGCTCCGGTGTGCCGCTCACCCTGCTGCAGCGCTGGCTCGGACATGCGAGTCTATCGACCACCGCGATCTACGCCGACGTGCTGGGAGCCGAGGAACGCGAGATCGCCGCCCGGATGTGGTAGCGCTTTTGCCGAAGAACCGCGCTCCGTCGCACCCTTCGGAGGCCGCGCGGCGGGAACGTGGGCTGAGTCATGCCGAGCATCGCGCGGTCGGCATGGCCGCTCGATCAGTCCGGCCGCGGGTTCTGAGCGATCCGAGTCTACTTGTCGGACGCCGCCCGCTTCCGTACTCGATGCCGGCGTTGCCGCTCCGCGGGCGTCATCGCGGTCGCCCCGAGCGCCCGACGCCCCGGTCTTTTCATCGTCGGCGCAACGGGAAGGCCCTCGCCCTCCAGTTGTCTGATCCAACGCATGATTACGCCGGGCGTCAAATCGTCCGGCCGCGTCATCATCAGCAGCACCACGGCCGAGAGCTTCGGAGCCTTCGTATCACGGCTCAGGCTCCGCATCAGCCACAACACGCCGGTGAGGCCGTACTCCCGGTAGGCACGCCGATGATAGACGACGACGAACGGCCAGCGCTGTCGCTCGCGATAAGTCGCGATGTTGGCTGTGACCGTGACGCTCTCTATGCCGGGAGGGGCCGAAGCTGAGTCTTCATCCCTCTGGAGGATCGACGCTCTCTTCCTGAGCCGGTTGGCCACGGCTCGCCTGTATCGTTCGCAGATCGGGTCGATCCGCTCCTTCAGGTGGCGCGCGTACTCCGATCGCATTTCGTCACAAAGGCTCTCCAGCCCGTTCTTCGTCACCGCATCGCACCGGAACGGCTTTATCGTGCCAGACAAGATGGCCTGTCTCCCTAAAAGCGAGCGTCGCCCATCTTTTGTGACCGATTCCATGACGGGGCGCCAGGGCTGCCGCCGACCCTTTTCGTGATGCAATGCGTGACAGATCTCGGGTTCCGGCGCTGCGGCCGACACCGAAGTTTCGTGACGATATCGTCACGCGCTCGCACCCGACCGGATGATCGCTGTCGTCCTGCCCGCTGACCGTCGCGGGTCGGCAACAAGCAGCCTCGCCTGGCTGTAGGGTCGATGAGGCACGCGAAACGGGCGCGATCGGTTGCCCCGTCGCACCCGCGGCTCGCACCTGCCATAGGCCGAAGGATGGGCATTCGCTACGCGGCGACGTGGTACAGGCCGAGGACGTCCTCGATGGTGTCGCGCCTTGCCGATGTCACGCCACGGGCGCGACGGGTCTCATTCCGCAGGATGTCGTGGACGTCGTCCGGTCGTTCGGCCCAGGCGTCGCGAGCAGATCGAGCAGGACGGCCTCCAAACGCTGCCTCACCGCGATGTCGCCGTGACCGCCGCGGTGATCGCGCACCTCCGGCTCGGTGACCGGGTCGCGATCAGGACCGAACGCGTCGAGGTCGGGAACACCACATCACCCCCTGGCCCCCCAGGATCAGCGACGCGCAAATGGTCGGGGTCGGTGTACAGTGCTGGCAGGGCCGCCTGATCGTAGATCGTGGTGAGGCTCGGATCGATGCCACGGCGGGATCGTCGCGGGCGAGGTCGATGACGTGGCGGGTGACGCGCTTGGGATCGTCGGCGTTTTCGGTGAGCGCCTGCGCGTCGGCGATCAGCACGAAATAATCGTGGCGTGCTGGAGGATGACGCGATCGCGCTGGCTGCTGCGGATTCCGATGGAAGCCGGCCACCCATTCCGACGCGAAGCCGGCCAGCGTTCCGATTTGATGTCGGCCACCATTCCGAGATGAAGCCGGCCACCCGGTAGCCGATATCGGGCACGGCGCATCTCCGCGGGTCAGCAACCGCGGCATCCCTGTCCTCGACCACGAGGAGAGCGGGATGCCGGCCAGGAGACAGCTGACCATGCGACAGATCAAACAGATGCTGCGGCTCGCCCATGAGGGGGTGAGTTCGCGTGAGATCGGACGAACGCTGGGGATCGCCCGCTCGACCGTGCAGGACAACCTCGTTCGGGCGAGCGCGGCCGGCCTGACCTGGCCGCTCGACCGCGAGGTCACCGATACGGTGCTGGAGCAGCGCCTGTTCGCCCGGGCCGGGGTGAAGCAGGGCATGCGCCGCCTGCCCGAGCCGGACTGGCCCTCCGTCATCCGGGAGATGCGCCGCCCCGGGGTCAACCTCACGGTGCTCTGGGAGGAGTACCGGGAGGTCCATCCGGACGGCTACGGTTACTCCCGGTTCTGCGACCTCTACAGGGAGTTCGAACGCCGGCTCACCCCGGTGATGCGCCAGCACCATGGGGCCGGCGACAAGGTCTTCGTCGACTACTCCGGCAAGAAGGTCGGGATCGTCGATCCCACCACCGGCATCGTGCGCGAGGCCGAGATCTTCGTGGCGGTGCTGGGCGCGTCGAGCCTGACCTACGCCGAGGCGACCTGGACCCAGACGCTGCCCGACTGGATCGGCGCGCATGTCCGCCTGTTCCGCTTCCTCGGCGGCGTCCCCCGCCTCGTCGTGCCCGACAACCTCAAGAGCGGGGTCCACAAGGCGTCGTTCTACGATCCCGAGATCAACCGCTCCTACGGGATGCTGGCCGAGCATTACGGCATCGGCGTCCTGCCGGCCCGACCTCGCAAGCCGCGCGACAAGGCCAAGGTCGAGGCCGGCGTGCGCTTCGCCCAGAGCTACATCCTGGGACGGCTGCGCCGGCAGACGTTCTTCTCCCTGGCCGAGTGCAACGCCGCCATCGCCGCGATGGTGGAGCGCATCAACGCCCACCGCATGCGCCGGCTCGGCACCACCCGCCGCGCCCTGTTCGAGGCGATCGAGCGCGCAGCGCTGCGGCCCCTGCCGGAACAGGACTACACCTTCGCCGAGTGGCGGCTGGCCCGGGTCAACCTCGACTACCATGTCGAGGCGGGCGGCTTCCTGTACTCGGTGCCCCATGCCCTGATCCGCGAGCAGGTCGACGTCCGCCTCACGGCGCGCACCGTCGAGGTGTTCCATCGCGGTCAGCGCGTCGCCGCCCACGAGCGCCGCTACACCGGCCGGCGGCACGGCACCGATCCCGACCACATGCCCAGCGCCCATCGCCGCTACGCCGAGTGGAGCCCCGAGCGCTTCCGGCGCTGGGCGCGCGGCATCGGGCCGGAGACGGAAGGGCTGGTTATCGCCATCCTGCACGACCGGCCCCATCCCGAGCAGGGCTTCCGCACCTGCCTGGGTATCCTGCGCCTCTACCGCGGGCTCGACCCCGGCCGGGCGGAGGCCGCCTCGGCCCGGGCCGTGGCGGTCGGTGCGCTCACCTACAAGAGCATCGCCTCGATCCTCAGCCTGGGCCTCGACCGCTCAGCCCCGCCGGCCGAGGCCGCTCCCGTGATGCTCCACCCCAACCTGCGCGGCCCGCGCTACTTCCACTGACGGAGACGACGATGCTCACCCACCCCACGCTTGATCTCCTGCACGAACTCGGCCTGAGCGGCATGGCCTCGGGCTTCAAGTCGCTCGACGCCAACCCGGAGGCCCGCGCCCTCGACCACGCCGAGTGGCTCGGCTTGCTCCTCGACCACGAGGCCACGGCCCGGCGGCAGAAGCGCTTCGAGGCCCGCGCCCGCGCCGCGCGGCTGCGCCATCCCGCCAGCGTCGAGGACGTCGATTACCGCAGCCATCGCGGCCTGGACCGGGCGCTGTTCCTCAAGCTCGCCACCGGCGACTGGATCCGGACCCGGCGCAACCTCGTGATCACCGGCCCCTGCGGCGTGGGCAAGAGCTGGCTGGCCTGCGCGCTCGGGCACAAGGCCTGCCGGGACGACCTCTCTGTGCTGTACTACCGGGTCCCGCGCCTGTTTGCGGCCTTGAGCCTCGCCCGTGGCGATGGACGCTACGGCCGGCTGCTGCGCCAGATCGCCAAGGTGAACCTGCTGATCCTCGACGATTGGGGCCCCGAGCCGCTCCTGCCCGAGCAGGCGCGCGATCTCCTGGAGATCGTCGAGGACCGCTACGACGCCGGCTCGACCCTGATCACCAGCCAGGTGCCGGTGGATCGCTGGTACGAGATCATCGGCATCCCCACGCTCGCCGATGCCGTCCTCGACCGGCTGCTGCACAGCGCGCACCGCATCGAACTCGCCGGCGAGAGCCTGCGCAAACGCAAGGCGGCCGAGCCGACCGCTTGACCTGTCGGACCGACCTCGTGATCTTCACCCCAGACCCGCGGGAGCGCCCCGTCACTGACCGGCTTCAGATCGGACCGGTGGCCGGCTTCGCCTCGGAATGACGGCCGGCTTCAGATCGGAATCCCCGGCCGGCTTCGTCGGAATACGCAGGCTGCCGCAGAACTGGCCGAGATGCAGCGGTCCGGTCGGGCGATCGCCCGTGAGAATAGCAAGACACGGGTGAGTAGGGATATCAGACACGGATGGTTCGCCTAACGGGAGCCGCAGTGTCGGGAGAGCTATCGTGATTGCGAACGAGCCTGCCGAACGACAACGGTAGACTCGTCCGCTTGGGATGACATTCGGTGGCGCGCCTGGAAAGGAGCGCCACTCGAGATCGCAGGATGTCGCGGCTAGGAACGTCTTGGCCGCGTTGCCTCATGTCCGCTGCCGTGAGGCCAGGGCCGTTGCTTCATCGGCGTCAGCAGCGGGAGGCATTGATGGCAGCTCTGCCCAGGGCGGATCGCGCCGCGGGCAGAGCGATGGTAATATGATCGTTCAGAGCAGCGTGCCGGGCTCGGGCTGCACATGGGCCTGAGCATCGTCTCGCGACGGTGTCGTCGTACCGATCCCGCTCCAGGTGATGTTCGTCTCGCGCGGACGATCGACCTTCGCGTTAGCAGGTGCGGTTCGCGTCAGCATGTCGATCGACCGTCTCTGTGCCTCCGACACGGAAAGGCCGTCGATCGCCGGCGAGGCCGTGCTTTGCGGCTTCGCCAGGGCCGGACCGGCAGCCGTCGCCGGGTTCGCCATGTGGGCGGCCGGACCGGTCGGCGCGACGCTCCCCGGGGTGTTGAGCAGCGGGGCTGACAGTGGACCTGCTATTCCCCGAGCCTGAGCCTCCAAGCTGGGGCTGACCGGCGCTGCCGTCACGGGCGTGGCCGCGCCGCGTGGCGGCAGATCCGGCTGCGCGCCGGTGGGCCGTGTCGATGGGACGACGATCGGCCTATCCTGTGACCCGGCGCCTGTCGCACCCCGGTTCGCGGGCGGCGTCGGGTTCTTGGCCGTGTGACCCTTCTTCTTCGCCGCGTGCGATTGAGCTTCGGTGAGGTAGCGCTGCAGTTGCCGCGCGCTCAGCGAGCGCCCGCCGAAGATCAGGCGCTTGGCGATCTCGTCGAGCGAATGCCCCGCCTTGAGCAGCGCCCGGATCTCGGGCGCGAGTTCGGCCACCGCTTTGGCCGTTGTCATCCGCTCCGGTGGCGGCAGCGGTGTCTCCCGCTTCAGCCCGGCGAGGGCCGCGCGGTTGGCGTCCATCTCGCTCAGCAGGATCGGCATCGGTCGGGTTCGGGCTTTGGTCATCGCATGTCTCACGGGTTGGTGGTGGGGCCGGTCGGACCGCTTGGCTGCTGACCCGACACGCGTATGGTCACGCTTGTTGCAAGCTTTGGCAACGTGTCCGCAACGATTCGGTCGATAAATTTTGGTCTCACCATCATCTCGGAACTTGCGAATCGCTATTCGCGAATCGAGCATATTTGACATCAAGCTTTTCCTTGCGCTTATCCTGCACCTGAACCTGCGCTGTGCCTGAAGGGCGGGCGCGAGGCGGTCGAAGCTGCGGAGTTGAGTCTGTGTCGATCTACGTAGATGCCGATGTACGCGCCCCAGGTGGGTCGATGGTGCCGGAGCAGGACCACGGGTGCGCGGGCCGGGCCGTCGCTGTCCGTGCACGGATGGGCCGGTCATCGCTATCGCTCACCGGGTCTACCCGGAAGGACGGTCCCAGGGAGAAAGAGGCGGGCAGGATGCTCTTTGCTATCCGCGCCGGCCAAGCCGGGCGCGGGCAGCAACGAGACGGGGCCGTTCGGCGCTGACGCTTCTCACCTTCCCCTCCAGCCTGCCGGGGCGAGCCCCTGGACCCCGTTCCCTGAAGTACTCCCAGAGAGGACGCCGATGCCCGGCCAACGCGGATCAGAGACGCGGAAGCTCACTCAACAGGTCGGGATCCGGCTCACGCCCGAGCAGTTCGAGCACCTCGTCGGAGAGGCCCATGCCGCCGGCCTCACGCTCGCCACGCTCACCCGAAAGCGGCTGCTCGGCTTGCACATCACCGCGCAGGTCGATGGCGAACTGATCCGGGAGCTGCGCCGGCTGGGAGGGCTCGCGAAGCTCGCCATTCGCACGCCGGGAATGGCGGAAGCGGGACGCCTCGCGCTCGCCGACATCCGCTCGGCCATCGCGCATCTGGCCGAGCCGCCGTCGTGATCGGCAAGCGCATGCCCAAGCGCCTTGATGGCGCGCCGGTCGCTCGGCAAGTAGCTCAGCTGGCCGCATACATCGACGGTGGCACGGGCGGAGCGGAGCGCGGCGATATCCTGGCCCAGGGCCAGCTCCATCTCATCGCCGACACACGCACGGGACAGGTCGCTGAGATGATCGCCACCGCGATGGGCGCCCCCCGCGCCCGGGGCGCGATCGAGCACCTCGTGCTGTCCTGGCGGGCCGGTGAGCAGCCGACGGTCCGCCAAATCGAACAGGCACTCGCGATCATACTCGAGGAGACCGGCCTGCGCGGACACCAAGTGATTTGGACCCTGCATCTCGGCGGATCCGGCAACCAACACCTGCACGCGCTGATCTCGCGCGTCGCACCGGATGCGGACAGGCCGACGCGGGTCGCTTTCTTCCACAACGCGATCGGGCGCGCCGTCGCTCGGATTGAGCACGTACAGGGCTGGCAACGGGAGCCCTACGCGCACTTCGAGGTCCTCGAGGAACGAACAGGAGAGCAGCATGTCATCCGGTACCGGACACACGGCGGGCGGGGCACCGACGATGCCCTGGGTCGAGCGAGCGGCGCGGGAGGCGCTCGGCGCGCATTGCGAGGCCGCGGGGGCGCATCAGGACACGGGCGAGATCCTGAAGATGCTGCGGGAACGCGACGAGGAAGCGGACCCGCTCGCGGCGATCTCGGAGGGGCAACTGCTGACGATCGAGCGGCAGGCGAAGGTGCTCGATCTGCTCCGGACGGTGCTCGCGGTCGTCGGCGAGATCCGGACCGGACAGGACGGGCATGGCCTGGAGATGCAGGCCCTGCGTCTGGAGATGCAGACGCTGGGGACGCAGGTGCAGAGGCTGCAGACGCGGTGCGACGAAACCTACGACAGGCTGGTGCGGGCAACGACAAGGCCCGCGCAGTCCGCCGACTCGCCGAAGCCCGCCTGAGCCACGCCGCGCGTGTTCGGGCCGCCGCGGCACGGCAGCTCGATCCCGGTGCCGATCCGGACGTGGTCAGGGCCGAG
The DNA here is from genome assembly GCF_038442325.1 of Methylorubrum subtropicum. Lineage (NCBI taxonomy): Bacteria > Pseudomonadati > Pseudomonadota > Alphaproteobacteria > Hyphomicrobiales > Methylobacteriaceae > Methylorubrum > Methylorubrum subtropicum. The sequence goes on from NZ_JBBXMW010000001.1 coordinate 203,530, forward strand.
CGGGTCATCGAACGGCTGCGCGCGGTCTCGGCACCGACACCGGAAGCGGCCCGCGCCCGCCTCGTCGCGGCGGTCAGCGCCCGGCAAGCCCACCGCGCAGCAGCGTCCGCGCCGCTGCTCGCGCGCAGCGTGGAGCCGAGCGATGCTCTGCCGGCGGGAGCGGCGAGAGCCGAAGTGTACCGCGGCGAGGAAAGTGCCGCGCGGCGGGTGATCGAGATCGCCGGTCCGATCGTGACGCGGTCCCGATCGTGGGCCGACCTGCACACGAGCCTCGCCGAACACGGCATCGCGTACGCTGCAAAGGGTTCGGGCGCGGTGTTCCTCGTCGACGGGATCGTGCTGAAGGCCTCGACCTGCCGCGCGGCCAGTCGAGCCAAGTTGGAGGCGCGTCTCGGCCCGTTCCAGCCGGGCCCGGCAGGTGACGGTGCGCCACTGCCGCAGGGCCATCGCCGAGCACCGGCGGTCCCGTCGCCGCGGGCCGCCCCCGGCATCGATGCGGCGCTGTTCGCCGTCGCCCGACAGGCGCAGAGTGCGGCAAGTGCGGCGCGTGAGGCGTACGACGCGACCTATCCGGAACTGAACATCGCGCCTCTACTGAAGGCCGCTGTCGTCGGCCCGGCCCCGCGCGCCACCCCGAGCGCCCGCACGCTGGCGCAGCGGATCGGCAAGCCGCTGCCGCGCCTCGCTCCGCTGCGACAGCCGGAAGCAAGCGGCTCGAACCTGTCCGGCCTACTCGCGCTCTACCACGCCGGACTGCAAGCCGAGCGCTACCGAGCCGTGGCCGAGCGCACCCGCCCACCGGCCTCCTCCGATCAGGACGGACGGCATCGACCGGCTCCCGACCGGCTGGTGCAACTGACGCCGCGACCGATGGTCGGGATCGCCGCCGGCCGGTTGGCGCTCGAACAGGCGGCCGGGCGGGACAGTGCCATTTATCTGACGCCCTTCTCGGACGAGCGGCACCACGTCGTGCTCTCAGGGCTGCAAATCGAGGATGTCGGCCGATTGCAGGCGGCGGGCTTCGCCCCAACCCTGGTGCTGGACCGGCGGGACGGGCGCCACGAGGTCGTGCTCACCGCACCGAACCGGAACCGGCCCTACGAAGGGGCCGCGCTGGCCGAGGCGCGTGAGCATCTCCGGCTCAGCCTCGGCCTCGGCCGCACACGCTTTGGCCTGCGCATCGACGCGGCCGATCGCCCAGGCACCGCTCTGCCCGGTGACGAGCGTCCCGCCCCCCGGATCTACGCGCAGATCGTGACCGCGACGGGGGCGACCTGCGAGCGGCTGGGCCGTCTCATCTCGCACTTCATCGCTGTGTTCGCCCGGCGTTTCGGGCTCGGTCCGGGCTCGCGCCTGGGCCGCGGCGCGGACCCGGACGATGGCACGCCGCACGCCGACGCGGCGCTGTACTGGGCTCACCGCGCCGACCTGCTCGCGCGCTGGCAGGGTCGCTGGCCCGATCCCTCGCGGGTCGATGCGCTGATTGCCCGCCGCCTACGCAGCACCGGGCACAGCGAAGCCGCGGTTGCTGCCCTCGTCACCGCCTGTGCGCCGGGGGTGCCACGCATCGGCCGTCATGTCTGGACCGGCTACGGCCGGCGCGCGGCGGCCCATGCCTTCCGCGACGAGGCCGACAGCTGCTGGGCGTTCGACCGAGCGACACCGGCGATGTGGGCCGAGCTGGAACAGGCCGTGAAGGCACGCGCGCGGCCGGATAAGCCCAAGCCTTCACCCTTACCTGTGCCGCCGTTCGCCGGACCGGTGCCTCTCCCGCCGAAGAACGAAGCCAAGTTGGGTACGACACGCAGGAGATCGAGGAACGGCCGTGGTGATCCGGACGGCCCGGGGGAGCGGTGAGATCGGCGCTCAGGGAGACTGTGGACGCGCTGCACCCGAGGCAGGGCCGGATCGAGGCGGAGCGCAACAGCGTTCGTCACTCGGCGCCGCGATGCCTTGGACACAGGCCCCCGACAGTATGCGCGCGCCTGCGTTGGATATCACGAAAAACGGGAAGAACCCGCGCACCCAAGCCGTTGCTCGGGTGCTGGGAGAGCAGGGATTGAAGGGGAAAGGGCGAAGGCACCTTCGCTGAAAATCCCGGAAAGGACGGGTGAGGCAGGGCGGCGCTGGGACAGCGTCCGCTTCGCATCGGCGAGGCTCCTTCGATCTCTTCTCCGACAATGGATCTCCCCAAATGACACATCACGACATGCCCGCCGGTGCGGACGCGGCCGCTTGCCCGCTCGAGCCCACCGGCCTCTGGGTGCGGGCCACGGCGAGCCGGCCACGGCGTCACCACGACGGCTGGTTGTTCGACCTCCAAGCGCTCGATCCGACGCGCAGCGGTCGGCTTACCGCCTTCATGTCCGCTAACTTCACCCAGCAGGTCGAACAAGCTTCGGGCATCATGCTGCACGAAGAAGATCTCGTCGGCGATCACACCGTTCTGCTGACGCTCACCGTCGATCCGCTGCTCGGCTTGACCGGGCGGATCATCGGTTTGGATCGCGGGCTGATGCTAAGGGTCTGGGCCGAGCGCGACGCGAGCGTGCGGGAGGCGCTCGACGCCAACGGCCTGTGGGAGCGACAGCGCGAGCTGCCGATGCCGCGCCGGCTACGCCGGGTGTTCCTGATCGAGCCAGATGACGGCGCGCCGCACGCGATCGCGGACGGTCTCGCTCGCTGGCACGAACTCGGGATGATCGCCCTGATCCGCCACCCGCTCGCGTTCGAGGAGCCGGGTTCGGTGGTGGCGCTCCACCGCGCTCTCGATGCCGCCCACGATCAATATGAGTGGGGCACGCTCGACGCTGTGATCGTCGAACCGGGTACCGGCTTCGCTTTCCGCGCCCTGTCGGACGCAGGCCTGGCAGAGCGGCTATGCACATTCCCGGTGCCGATCCTGGCGCGTCGGACCCGGCCCGAGACGCTGCTCGACGGGCTCGCTTTCCGCAGCTTCGACACCGCACCCGACCTCGCCGCGCTGCTGATCGAGATCCTGCATCGAGAACTGCGTGAGGCCGACCGGCCCCGCCTCGAGGCGATCGCTCGCGAACTCGAACCGGCACCGATGGCCGAGGACCGGCCGGCCGACGGGGCAGCGCTCTTCGACTGACGCGCTCCCGCCCACAGTCCCGGCGACCGCATGACGGCCGCCGGGTCGCTCGCCCCCGCCATTCACACGACGACACACGAACGGACACGATGCGACATCACCGATTCCCCGCCTGGCGGGACACGCCGCCACACCAGCCTCATCCCGGCGGCGACGCGCCACCGGGCGCCCGTCACGAACGCGGCAGCGCGCTCGAACCCGCCCGAGCCGCCGACGACGTGCACGAACTGCGCGACCTGATTGGCTGGCTGCGCCAGCGGCTGCGCGGCGAACACTGCGTGCGGGCCTGCATCCTCACGGTCGAGGCCGCCGGTCCCGACAGCTATCTCCTCTTGCTCGGCGAAGCGCAGGCAAGCCTGAGCTACGATCCACCGCGCCTGAAGGTCCGTCTCGATGCCCCCGAGCTCGCCCTAATCCGAGCGGAGCATGGCGTTGACTTCGATCCGGCCGACCTCGTCAACCGCACCGTCGAGGTTCAGTTGCGCACCGGCCTGCGTCAGCGATTCGGCCGCGGAGCCGGCGTGCAGGCCAAGCTCATGGCCCTGCTCTCGCTCGGGCAAATCCCGCTCGAAGCGGAACTCGAGCGCGAGCGCATGCTGCAGCGGTTGAGGCTCGAGGGGGCCCGTTTCGGGCCGGACAGCTGGATCGAGCCGGAGGATCCCCATCACATCGCGCTCGTCGTCTCAGAACATGGCGAGGCGCGGCGCGACGTCGAGCATGTGCTGCAGCCGCTCGAAGCGGCCGGCCTCCTCCGCCTCCACCGGATCTCCGCCAGCTTCGAGGGGGCAGGGGCCGAACGCTCCCTGGCCGAGGCATTGGCCCGCGTTACGAGCCTGCACGCCGAGTACGGCCTGTCGGCGACCCTGGTCTGCCGCGGCGGTGGGCCGATCGAAGCATTCCGTGCGCTCAACGCGTACACGGTTTCTCGTGCCGCGACAGCTGATCGGCTGCCGAACCTGATCGTCGGCCTCGGACATGCTGGCACGCCACGCACTGCCCTCGATGCGGTGGCAGCGTGCTCCGAGCCGACCCCGACGGCGGCCGCGATGCTTGTGCGCCACCTCGTCGAGCGCACCGGGCTCTGGGCCGAGCGCGCACTCGCCGCCTTTGACGCTGCGATCGAGGAGGATCTTGGGGCGGCCGGCCGCATCGCCCTGGCACGAGCCACGACCGCTTTCGACGCGGCGCTGCAGGATCTCGTCACTGCGGCCGAAGCACGCCTGCGACAGCTCGATCGGGCTGTCGAGCAGAGCCTGCTGCAGGGATTGAGCGTGGCAGTTGGTGGGATCGTGCGGAAAGAGCCGGATGCCGATCCCGTCGAGGTGGGGCCTCTCGATGACACCGAGGACGACGTCCTCCTAAGCAAAGCCCTGGCGCTGGTGATCGCGACCGACACAGGCTTCATCGTCACCCGCGTCCAGGATCTCTCAGCGGGCCTGCCGCTGCTGCTGCAATTCCCGGACGGCGCCGTACCCGTCCGGGTCGAACCCTTGTCTTCAACCACTCACTGAACACTCAACAAGGACACCGATACCATGCCCCATTCCCCCGAAACACTGAGCTTCCTGGCAGCGGTCAAGCGCATCGAAGCGCTGACCCAAGAGATCCGCCGCGATGGGCTGGCCGCCTTCGAGAAGGCTGAGGCTGCCTATACCGAGGTGCAAGAGCTACGCGCCGTACTGAACGAGCGGATCTACGAGCTACGTCGCCGCAGCGCGTAATATACAGCACAACCACCGCCGATGAGGATTCATCGGCGGCGGTTGTGCTTTGACATACTGAGAGGTCAGCTCGGGGAGCCCTGCTACATAGGCATGAGCACGGTCCAAAACCCCGGAAGCGCTAACCGCTCTGGACGAATCATCAGATCGGCATCGACAGACACATGATCCGAAGCGGAAAATCGCGAGGCTAGCTGTCGATTTCTGCACCTCCTGGCCAATCGTGGTCCGTCCTCAAAGCTTGGCAAAGAAACAGGCGGCCGTTCAGTAAAGCTCAGTTGATGGGCTCCTCGTGACCCATTGCAGACCCTTGGAAGGTCCGCTTCTATGCTGCCAAGGACAGAGGCCAGCGGCCGGGTTGAGTGGAGGCTGTGTGAAAACGCTGCTGTTCTGATAGTCTCTGCGGGACGGCGGAGGCGGCTATGGCGCGTTTTGTTTGTGGTGCTGATCGCCATCAAGTCACGTTTCTGCCGAACCGGCTAGACGATTACGTATCCGAGGACAATCCGGTGCGCGTCGTCGATGCATTCGTCGACGCACTCGATCTCGCGGCTCTGGGTTTTGACGGCGTGGTGCCGGCCACGACGGGCCGGCCCGGCTACCATCCCGCGACGCTGCTGAAGATCTACCTCTACGGCTATCTCCACCAAGTCGCCTCCAGCCGCCGCCTGGAGCGCGAGGCCGGCCGCAACGTCGAGCTGATGTGGCTGACCGGCCGCCTCGCCCCGGACTTCAAGACCATCGCCGACTTCCGGCGCGACACTGGTCCTGCGATCCAAGCCGCCTGCCGCCAGTTCGTGGTGCTGTGTCGCCAACTCGGCCTCCTGGCCGGTGGTGTCGTGGCGCTGGACGGCAGCCGCTTCAAAGCGGTGAACGCCCGTGATCGCAACTTCACCCCAGCCGCGGTCCGGCGCCGCATCGAGCAGGTCGAGGCGAGCATCGCACGCTATCTCGCCGCCCTCGACACCGCCGACCGCCAGGAAGACGAGGTCGCGCGCGTGCGCAAGGTGCGCATCGCCGAGCGTCTGGACGCCCTGCGGACGCGAATGCGCGAGTTGCAGGCGATGGAGACGCTCGTCGAGGCTGCCCCCGACCGGCAGATCTCGCTGACAGACCCGGACGCGCGGGCGATGGCCACGAGCGGTAAGGGCACGGGGATGGTCGGCTATAACGTGCAGGCGGTCGTCGACACCGAGCATCATCTGATCGTCACGCATGAGGTGACCAACGTCGGTCACGACCGCACCCAGCTGGCGCACATGAGCCGCCAAGGCCAGGTGGCGACCGGGCATGAAGGGCTCAGCGTGCTGGCCGACCGGGGCTACTTCTCGGGCAAGGAGATCCTGGCCTGCGAGCAGGCCGGCATCGCGGTGACGCTGCCCAAGCCGCTGACCTCGGGCGCCAAGGCGGAGGGGCGCTTCGGCAAACAAGACTTCGTCTACGAGCCAGAGGCGGACGCCTACCGGTGTCCGGCCGGCGAGCGGCTCTCCTACCGTTACACGAACGTGGAGGGCGGACTGACGCTACGCCGCTACTGGACGACGGCCTGCCACGACTGCGCGATCAAGGCACGCTGCACGCCGGCCAAGGAGCGGCGGGTGACGCGGTGGGAGCACGAGGCTGTCTTGGAAGCCGTACAGCGCCGGCTCGACGCGGATCCTCATGCGATGCGCACGCGGCGCCAGACGGTCGAGCACGTGTTCGGGACGCTCAAAGGCTGGATAGGGGCGACGCACTTCCGGATGCGACGGTTGAGAAACGTGGCCACCGAGATGAGCCTGCAGGTCCTGGCCTACAATCTGAAGCGGGTCTTGGCGATCCTCGGAACCGGACCTCTCCTCACCGCCCTGCGGGCGTGAGGGCACGCGGCACCTCGCACCCCGTCACCAATCCGCGCCGACACACCCAACCACGTTCTCACACAGCCTCAGTGGTTTTCTGCCAGTCGGCTTTCGAGCGTCGAACACACAAAGTGAGCGTCCAACCTACATCCGCTCCTTGATGCCAGAGCGCACCAGCCACCAGTTGATTGGGTAGCTGGTCAGGAAGCCCGCTACCATCGCTACCTGCATGGCGGCCCAAAACTCGGACGAGTTCACTGGCGCCCGGTCCCCCGTGAGGTGCGGGAACAGGTAGAACTGGGCGAGCGCCATGAACCCGTACATGCCGACCTGCCATGAAATCAGCGACAGGGTGTCCGCCTTCACCGCCGCGAACAGGCCCTTGCCCGGCGAAAGGCCCCGCATCGGCACGATAGCGTAGTACTGGAACACGATGCCGAGCGCGTAGGCGAAGACGAAGTCCAGCCCCCAGACCGCGTACATCTTCTCCTCGAACAGAGAGTGCCAGCCGAACCACACCGCTACAGCCGGCACCAGGAAAGCCAGCCACTCGGCGGCGACGTCGCCCAGCATGCAGCCGCTGCCACAATGGAGCGCGCCCTTGCCCACCATGACCGAGAACGGCGTTTGCGTCATGTTCGGGGGCTTCTCGTCCCGCTCCATCGCGTGGTGGTGCGCCTCCATCGTGGCGAGCCGCCCGTAGCGGAAGTACGCCCAGACCACGGCGAGCATACCGAACAGGGCGCAGACCGGCCAGACGACGTTCATCACCGTCATGTGCTGCGGGTGCCGGATCACCTGCACCGACAGCAGGATCGAGCAGGCGGCCCCGAGCAGAAGGCACGCGACGGAGAGGGCATGGAGCCAGCCCAGGGCGGCGAAGGCGGCGCTCACTGGTGCACCGCCAGCATCCAGACGGCCATGGCGACCATCATCACGTTCTCGGTCAGCGAGACAAAGCCGAGCGGCACCTTGCTCGACCCGCCGACGCAGGCGCACTTGATGTCGCGTTTGTCGACGTAGACCGCTTTGAACACCGACACCGCGCCGACCGTGCCGATGAACAGCGCCACCGGGATCGAGATCCAGTTCAGGGCGCCCGCCACCATCAGGACGCCGGCGATGCCCTCCAGGAACGGATAGGCGTAGGCGTAGCGCACCCAGCGTTGTCCCAGCAGGTCGTAGCCCAGGTACATCGAGGAGAAGCTCTCGACGTCCTGCAGCTTCAGCAAGGCGAGCACGCACATGCTGAAGGCGATGAACCACTCGGCCGCGCGCATCGTCAACGGCGTGCCGTACACGGCATGGCTTGCCGCCAGAGCCATCAGCGCGGTCATCGAGAACACCGCGATGACGGGCATGTAGGTCGTGGCATTCGGGTCGTTGGCGGCCTTGCCGAAGTGGCGCTGCAGGTCGTCGAAGCCGCCGACGCGCTCGCCGTTGATGAAGGTCTGCGGCGTCGACTTGACGTGGTGCTCGGCCTTGAACCGGTCGGTCTCCGCCCGGTCGGTCAGGAGGTGGTCCTCGACCTCGAAGCCCTGGCGTTCGAGGAGGTCCTTGGCCTTCAGGCCGTAGGGGCAGGTGTGTTCGGGGGTGACCATCCGATAGAGGACGGCCTTGCGGGCGGCTTGCATAACGCTCTCCTGGCGGGGGTACATCGGGGAGGCGGGCCGGGACCACACTGACGAGCGGCCCCGGGATCGGCGGCTACTTCCCGTGCCGCTTCAGCCAAGCCTCCATGTCGGAGATCTCCTTCTCCTGATCGTCGATGATCTTCTGGGCCATTGCCTTGGTGGCCGGGTCCTTGGCGTGCTTCAGCGCGATGTGGGCCATGGCGACCGCGCCTTTGTGGTGCGGGATCATGTGCGTGCGAAAGTCGATGTCCGGGTCGCCGGTGTAGGGGACGTCCATGTCCTTCATCATCGCCATGTCGGCGGCCTTGAACTCCTTGGTCGAGGCGTTGTCCTTCGGGTCCGGCTTCATCGAGCTCATCGAGCCCATGTCCTTGCCTGACATGGAGCTGTGGTCGTGCGTGCCCTGGGCGGCGGCGGGGCCGGCGAGGCCGGCTGACAGGAGGGCGAGGACGGCGAGGGTGCGAAGGTGTGTCAAAGGTCTTCCTCTCTCGGTGGGGATCAGTTGAACTTGCCGCTGGTGGTCGCGCCGTCGGGGCCGGTGAGCTGCACGGCGCCCTTCGGGTTCGCGCCGAGGGCGATCGCGGCCTTGCCGGTCAGGCGGTTGCCATCGGCCGGCTCAAGCGGCACGCGGGCCGGCTTGCCGTCGACGACGAGGATGGCCGTTCCCTTGAAGCCCGCGGCCGGGACCGCCTTCTGGCCCTCGTCGGACAGGAACACGTCGACGGTGTCGCCCTTGGCGACGAGCTCGACGTGGAACTTACCGGCGTCCGCCACCCGGCCGCCGTGCTGGCCGGAGGTCTCGTGGGCGCACACGGTCGTCGCGGCGAGCAGGCCGGCGACCAGGGTCAGTCTCGGTAGGATCACGCTCTCGTCTCCTCTCGTGGGTCAGTAGGCCTCGGCCGGGCGCGGGCGCGCTCCGTCCGGGGATGGGAGGGCCGGCGCCTCGGCGTGGAGGGCGCGCAGCCGCTCCAGCGGCTTGCGTCCGAAGCTTAGGAACAGGACGGGGGTCAGGAAGGTGTCGAGCAGCGTCGCGCTGACGAGGCCGCCGAAGATCGTCACCGCGACCGGGTGCAGGATCTCCTTGCCCGGGCTCGCGGCGTCGTAGAGCAGCGGCACCAGCGCGACCCCGGCCGACAGAGCCGTCATCAGCACCGGGGTCAGCCGCTCCAGGCTGCCGCGCACCACGAGGTCGGGGCCAAACGGCACGCCCTCGTAGATGGCGAGGTTCAGGTAGTGGCTAATCTTGAGGATGCCGTTGCGCGCCGCGATGCCGGTCAGCGTGATGAAGCCGATCATCGACGCCACCGAGAGCGGCTGCCCGACGAGCCACAGCGCAGCGACCGACCCGATCAGCGCCAGGGGCACGTTGCCCATGATGATGAGCGCGAGCGCGGCCGAACGGTAGCGGCTGTAGAGGATGGCGAAGACGAGTGCCAAGGACAGCGCCGAGAGCGCCGCGATGGTCCGGCTGGCCTCTTCCTGCGCCTGGAAGGTGCCCTCCAGGCTAGTGAAGAAGCCGGGCGGCAGCGGTTCCTTCGCCACGGCCTCGCGGATGGCCGCCACGACGGTCGCCATGTCGCTCGCGCCGTCGGTGTTGGCCTGCACCACGATGCGGCGGCGGGCGTTCTCGCGCAGGATCTGGTTCGGCCCGTCGGTCTCGCGGATGTCGGCCACCTGCCGCGCCGGCACCCAGCCCGAGGGCGTCTCCAGCAGCAGGTCGCCGAGGCCCGCGGTGGTCCGGCGGTTTTCCGACAGGCGCAGGACCACGTCGAAGCGGCGTACGCCGTCGACCACGGTCGAGACCACCCGCCCGTTCGAGAGGCGGCTGATCTGCTCCACGACTGCCGCGGGCTGGACGCCGTAGAGGGCCGCCCGGGTGTAGTCGACGCGCACCTCAAGCTGCGGGATGCGAACCTGCCGCTCGACCTGCAGGTCGACGAGGCCCGGGATCGCGGCCATCCGGTCGCGCAGGGAGTTGGCGACCCGCCGCAGGGCGTCGAGATCCTCGCCGAACACCTTGAGGGCGATCTCGGCCCGCACGCCCGAGAGCATGTGGTCGAGCCGGTGCGAGATGGGCTGGCCAACGTTCACCGCCACCGGCAGGGCGGCGAGGCGGCTGCGGATGTCGGCGACCAGCGCTTCCTTCGGACGCTTGGCGCCGTCGTCGAGGGCGACCTCGATCTCGGAGGAGTGGACGCCCTCTGCGTGCTCGTCGAGTTCGGCCCGGCCGGTGCGGCGGCCGACCGCCTTCACGCCCGGGATATCCAGTAGGAGCCGCTCGGCGATCAACCCGACCCGGTTGCTCTCGGCGAGCGAGATGCCCGGATTGAAGGTCATGTTGACCGTGAACGATCCCTCGTTGAACGGCGGCAGGAAGGCCCGCGGCAGGCTCCAGGCCGCTACGCCCGCGGTGAGCACGGCCACGGCGACGCTGCCGACCAGCAGGCCCTTGTGCCGGAAGGCGGCCCGCAGCAGGGCGGCGTTGCCGAGCTTCAACAGCTTCAGGAAGCGGCTGTCGTGCTCCTCCAGGTTCTTCATGCCGGGCAGCAGCAGGGATGCCAGCACCGGGGTCAGGGTGATGGAGGTGAGCAGGCTCGCCAGGATCGAAATGATGTAGGCCTGCCCCAGTGGGGCGAAGAGCCGGCCCTCGATGCCCGACAGCGCGAACAGCGGCACGAACACCAGGATGATGATGAGCGTCGCGTAGACGATGCCGGAGCGGACCTCGTTCGAGGCCTCGACCACCACCTGCAACACGCTCTTCGGGTTACCCGCCCGCCGGTTCTCGCCGAGGCGTCGGTAGATGTTCTCCACGTCCACGACGGCGTCGTCGACAAGTTCGCCGATGGCGATGGCCAGGCCGCCGAGGGTCATCGTGTTGATGGACAGCCCGAACAGGTGGAACACCACCGCGGTCGTCAGAACCGAGACCGGGATGGCGAGCAGCGAGATGGCCGTGGTGCGCACGTTCAGCAGGAAGGCGAACAGCACCACCGCCACCACCAGCACGGCCTCGACGAGGACGCGCTCGACGTTGCGGATCGAGGTCTCGATGAAGTCGGCCTGACGGAACAGGACTTGGTCGGCCCGGATGCTGGCCGGCAGGGTCGGCGACATCTCCTTAAGGGCAGTCTCGATGCTGCGCGTCAGCCGCACCGTGTCGACATCGGGCTGCTTCTCGACCGAGACGATGACCGCGGGCTTGGCCATGTAGCCGGCGTCGCCCCGCTTTACCTTCGCGGCGAAGGACACCTCGGCGACCTGACGAAGGTGGACCGGCGTGTCGGCGACCGTCGCGACCACGAGGTTGCGCAGGTCGTCGAGGCTCATGGTCCGGCCGATGCTCCGGATCAGGTACTCGCGGGAATGCTGGTCGGTGAAGCCGCCGCCGGCATTGGTGCCGAACTGGGCGAGCGCCGCCTCAAGCCCGGCGTTCGTCACCCCGAGCGAGCGCATAGCGGCCGGGTTCGGGCTGACCCGGAACTGGCGCACCTCGCCGCCAATGGGGATGACCTGCGCCACGCCCGGGATAGTCAGGAGCCGCGGCCGAATGGTGAAGTCCGCGATCTCGCGCACCTGCATCGGGCTGGCGGTGTCGCTCGTGACCGCCACCAGCAGGATCTGGCCCATGATCGAGGAGACCGGCCCCATAACCGGGGTCACGCCCCGGGGAAGCTGGTCCTGCACCAGCGCCAACCGCTCGGCGACCTGCTGGCGGTTGCGGTAGATGTCCGTGCCCCAGTCGAACTCGACGTAGGTGATCGACAGCCCCACGCCCGAGACCGAGCGCACCCGGGTCACCCCTGGCAGGCCGTTCATCCGGGTCTCGATCGGATAGGTGACGAGTTGCTCGACCTCCTGGGGCGCGTAGCCCTCAGCTTCGGTCATGATGGTGACGGTCGGCTTGTTGAGGTCGGGGAAGACGTCGACCGGCAGCTTGGTCGCGGTGAGGGCGCCGAAGAGCACCAGCACCGAGGCCATGGCGAGGACGAGCAGACGGTTGCGGACCGACTGGCTGACGAGGAAAGTGAACATCGGGCCGGCCTCCTCAGCGGACCTGGTCGAGGAGTTCGGCGCCCTGGGTCACCACCCGCTTGCCGGGCCCGATCCCCTCCGCCACCAGCACGCGGCCACCGTCGAGCGGCTCCACGCGGACCGGTCGGGCCTCGAAGCGCTCAGCGGTGGTGTGCTCGTAGACGACGTCCTGTCCGTTGCCAGTGCGCACGACAGCCGAGCGCGGCAGCGCCAGGCCGGACTGCTCGGTGTCGGTCCCGGCCAGCACGGTGACGAACTGGCCGACCCGGAGGCCGGAGGCGTCGCCTTGCACCGCGAACTGAACCGGGATGGCCTGGTTGCGGTCGGCGAGCCCCGTGCCCTGGTAGGCGAGCTTCAGGGTGCGCCCGTCGGCGAACCGCGCCGTGGCGTCCTGGGCCGCGGTCAGGGCGTCGAAGCTCAGCGCCTCGACCCAGAGGCGGTTCGGGTCGACGATCTGGAAGACCATGGCGCCGGGCGCCGCCATCTGGCCCGCGACCGCAGTCGCCTGCGCCACGACGCCGTCGACAGGTGCGACCAAAGTCTCGGGCTGCTGCCGGATCTTGTCGAGGGCAACGCGGCGGTCATGCAGGCCGTTGACCTCCGCGACCGCGTCGTCGAGTTGCGTTTGGGCGACGGCGCCGCTCGTGGCGAGCTTGCGGTAGCGCTCGACCCGGCGCTCGACGATGGCGATCTGCTGATCGAGCTCGCCCTGGCGCTGGCGCATATCGGAGACATCGACAGCCTGGACCGGCGGGGTCACCATGGCGAGCACGTCGCCCTTGCGCACCTTGGTGCCCAGGCGGGGAAACAGGCCGGACGGCGGCGGCGAGAGGCGGCCGCCGACCGAGGACTGCACGACGCCGCTGGCGTTCGGGTCCGGGAAGATGCGGCCGGGCAGCTCGACCGAGCGGTGGAAGCTGCCCTGCTCGGTCATGGTGGTGCGCAGGACCAATAGGCGCTGGGTCGGCTTGGGCACGAAGACGGAGCCATCGGGCAGGCGCTGCGCCAAGTCGGAAGTCGCGGGATCCACTTGCCGCGGCTCAATCAGCGCCGCACCCAGAACCGGCGTATCGTGGTTCTCGTCGCCGTGCGCGAAGGCTGCGGTGCCGAGGACGAGAGTGAGGCCGATGGCGATGAGCGCCACGGCCGGAGCGCCCCGTCGGCCGCGGGCGAGCGCCGTCACCAGCACGCCGAGCAGGAGGGCGAGGGCGACCGCAGCCACGAGGGTCGGGTCCTTGGCGGTCAGGCGCTCCTGGACGCCGCGGGCCACCTCGGAGACGCGCGCCAGGGCGGCCTGCGCCGGAGCCGGCTTGGCGGGCGCCACGGCCTTCGGGTCGGGCTCGGTGACCGCGACGGCGAGCACGTCGACGTCCTCGCCCGCGGTGACTGTCGCGACGAGCTCGTGCCGGCCGGGCTTCGACAGCCACGGGGCCGGCAGCGCGTAGCCGCCGTCGGGCGTTGCGGCCGCGACCTTGGGACCGTCCGGCGTCTCGACCTCGATGGTCGCGCCGGGCACCGGCTCGTTCGTCCGGAAACGGTCGAGGAACAGCGTCAGGGTGCCGTTGCGCGGGATGGCGACGAGCTCGAACGTGTCCGAGAGCGCCTCGCCACGCGGGGCGATGGTCTTCGAGACGGGCGGCGGGGCGGCGCCGTGGTCGTGGCCCTCGTGGGCGTGCACGGGCCCCGCCAGAACGGCGGCAAGCAGCGCCACCGCGCCATAGGCGGCGGCAATACGGATCGGCATGAACGGGAATCCTCGCGTCGGGAAGTCCGGACGGCGCCGTTCGCGGGCGCACTCCGGGCGTCGCGCGCCTCAGGCGCGCCCTACTTCACGCGAGGGTTCGTGGGGGCTTGGGCAGGGCCTCGGGGCCGGGGCCCGAACGGCCGCCAACGTCGCGCGGGATCAGCGTGACGGTCCGGAACAGGGACAGGGACAGAACCGAGGGGCCGGACAGGACACCGGTGGCGCAGCAGGCCATCGTTCCGCAGCAGCGGGTCTGGCAACCGGGCCGGCAGCAATCGTCCCGAGTGGGGTCGATGCGCGCCGGCTCGACCGCCAGGAGCGCGACCTTCGACCAGGTCAGTGCCTCCGACCGGATCGCCGGCTTGGCGTGGGGGGGCACCGCCGCCTCGGCCGTCGCAGGGACAGCTGTGGGCTGGGACACGGCCACGTGGTGGGCGTGGTGCGCATGGCCCCCGTGGGCCTGGACGGCAGACGGCGCGACATAGGCGATGATCGCGAGGATCATCGCCGCCATCAGGCGCACGATTTGCCGGTCGAGGCTCATGGATTCAGGCTTACACTGGTTCCGGTTGCGGGACTATGTCCACGGGTGGGACGTGAATGCAGAAATGCAGGTTTGGTTGCCGACGCGCGGTTTCAGGCCGCCGCGGACAGCGTTTCGGCGGGGAAGCCGGCCGCGGCGATGGCGAGGACGAGCTGGTCCGCCTGACCTCTCGCACCCGACACGGTCACCAGCTTGGCACCCAGATCGACTTCGACCCTGGCTTTCGGCTCGACGGAGAGGACGGCGCGGGTCACCGACTTGGCGCAGCCGCCGCAACCCATCCTGTCGATCTTGAAGCGGACCATGACGCTCTCCTTCAGATGACGTCACAACGATATGGAGCTTCCAACCGTTGTAAGGTCAAGGGGCGAGATGATGCTCTTCGGCCGAGGCCTGCACGACCCGGGGCGACCGAACGATCGTAATGACCGTTGCGGATGCCCTCCCAACCGATTCAGCCATTGGCAAGGCCGACCAGCACGATCTGCCCAAGCGGTCACTGTTTTGCCTGTGAAGCGACGGAACATACGTCCGGTTTCAGGATCCGCACGGCACGCGCATGAATGACTGTGTTGTGTCGGTCGCGGAATGTGAGCTTCAGGTGGGAAGGCCGAAAGCCCGTTCTCATCGGCCAAGGACTGGGCGGAGCGGGTGAACATCGATCATGCCGTCATTCAGGCATCCGCCCATTCACCAACCTGACGCCTAGCCTCCGACCTCAACGGCTTCTGTCTCCGGAGAAACAGTCAGCGGGAATCTACAACGCTCCCTTATGTCGGCGAACTCGCAAACTCGGGTTGCTCGATTGACAAGGCTGGCTTGAGCCAAAGCACGACGTCCGTCGTTGCCGACCAAATCATCTCATCGAGCGATCAAAACAATCGATACGTTCTGTTGGAACGAACGAATGGACGCGGTCATGGTCGTGGCAGATCCAGTCCACGAGATGCACGCACCATGCCCGTAGCAACCTTTCTCCGATCACGCGCGCTTGCCCTGTCGTCCATCCTGCCCGGCCTGAGCCTTTGCCTCGCGGTGACGGGCGTCGCACTCGGGCTGGAGAGGGTCGAGGAACACGTCTTCGGCCGTGCGTGGCTGGAGGCTCTGGTCCTCGCCATTGTCCTGGGCACGGCTGTCCGCACGGCCTGGAACCCTGGTCGACGCTTCGTTCGCGGGATCGCATTCGGCGCTAAGACCGTCCTAGAAATCGCTGTCGTCCTGCTCGGTGCCTCGCTCAGCCTCGCGACGATCCTGGCCGCCGGTCCGGGCCTGCTTTTCGGCATCGCGGGCGTCGTCGTGGTCGCGATCCTGTCGAGCTACGGCATCGGCCGGGCGCTCGGCCTGCATCCGCGCATGGCGATCCTCGTCGCCTGCGGCAACTCGATCTGCGGCAACTCGGCGATCGCCGCTACGGCACCGGTGATCGGTGCTGACGGCGAGGACGTCGCGGCCTCCATCGCCTTCACCGCGGTGCTCGGCGTGCTGGTGGTGCTCGGCTTGCCGCTGCTGGTGCCGCTGCTCGGCCTGTCGCCGATGCAATACGGGGTGCTCGCCGGCCTTACCGTCTACGCCGTGCCGCAGGTGCTGGCGGCGACCGCGCCGGTCGCGGCGCTCAGCGTCCAGCTCGGGACACTGGTGAAGCTCGTCCGGGTGCTGATGCTCGGCCCGGTCGTTCTGGCGCTCTCGCTCGGTGCCAGCCGGCTGCGCGAGGAGTCCGACGAGGCCGTCACCGCCGGCGTTCGCCCGACACGCGGCAGCCTCGCAATCCATCGCCTGGTGCCGTGGTTCATCTTGGCCTTCCTGGCGCTCGCGGGCCTTCGCTCGGCCAGGTTGATCCCGCAGGTCGCCCTCGCGCCGATGTCAGAGACCGCCAACGTGCTCACCGTGATCTCGATGGCGGCGCTCGGCCTCGGCGTCGACGTGCGCAGCGTCGCCAAGGCCGGCGCGCGGGTGACCCTGGCGGTGGTCGCCTCGCTCCTCGCGCTCGGCGCCGTCAGCCTCGGCCTGATCCGCGTGCTCGGCCTAGCCTGAACCGGTCGGCTACGCTGAGGCCAAGTTAGGCACTGGCGAGGCACGGCGAGACGAAGAGCTCGCCGCGATAGGCCCCGCGTAGGGTGCGCACGGACACGACCAGCCAGAGCAGCGTCAGCAAGCCGACGAGGCCCGCTCCGAGCCAGGCAAAGCCGCTCAGCTCCGTCACCTCGCCAATTCGGAGGGTCGCCAGAGCATAGACGCCGAGGGGGAAGATGTAGCCCCACCAGCCGAGGTTGAACGGAACGCCGGCGCGCAGATAGCGCACTGTGACGGCGAGCGAGAGCAGGAACCACCAGGCACCGTAGCCCCAGAGGATCAGCGCGCCGATCAGGCCCGTGATCCGGAGGATCTCGGGCGCGGCGGGAAAGCCGCCCGCCGCGAGGATCGGGCCACCGGCCTGCCCCAGCACGAGCAGGCCGAGCGCCCCGGTTCCAAGCGGTCCGAGGGAAAGCCAGCTCGATGCGGCCATCTCCCGCGGCGGCAGGTTGTGGAGCGCCATGCGTAGCACCAGGATTGCCAGGATACTCAGCGCCAGCGGGACCGAGACGCCCCAGAGTACGAAGCTCGTGACGATGACGGCAAGCTGCTGGCTCTCGCCGACCAGAGCCGGGGCGAGCAGGCCGCCGGAGACGGCGACGACCTCGGCGGTAACCACCGGCAGCAGCCAGACGGCCGTCATCTGGTCGATGCGGTGCTCCTGGCGTGTGAACATGAGATAGGGGATCGCCACGGCGCAGATCATGGCGAGCACCACGTCGATCCACCACAGCGGCAGGGCGATGCGGACGGTCTCGGCGCCGAGATACGGTGGACCGAAGATCAGCAGCCCGTTCAGCAGCGTCGCCAGCGCCATCGGGATCGCTCCGAAAAACATCGACACCGTCGAGTGTCCGAAAATCCGCCGGGCCCCGTCGAAGAAGAAGATCCAGCGCGCGCCGTAGACCAGGCAGAAGGTGGCGAAGAGCAGGACGGAGACGAGCCAGAGACCGAGCGGGACCGGGACCAGCAGGTCATGCGTCGCCGGCAGTCGGTCGAGGGCCAAGGCGACCACACCTGTGCCCATTACCACAGTGAACCAGTTGGGCGTGAATTGCCGGATCACGTCCCGGGGATGCTGGAGGCGCGAGAGCGGCTTCAGGCCTGTGCTGATCGCCAGCAGACTGGATTCGGACACGGGGCGCTCTTGGGCTTCGGAGGGTCGACGCACAGGCTCTAGCACGACCCCGCATCACGCGCCGCCGCGATAGAAAGCAGCTCGCACGCGGCGCTATCGCATCGATAACACCGATTAGAATCAGCTGATCAAACTATTAGTAAGAATGGTTTCAGGCCGCTACCTTTTCGTCATCACGAACGGACGTGACGACCCCACCAGAAGGATATCGACCATGACCCGTACGATCGCCGCCGTCGTCCTTGCCGCCTCCGCCCTTGTCGGCATGACGGGCCTTTCGCAGGCCCAGGACCTCCGCGCGCCGCAGACCCGCTCCTTCACCAACCCATCTGCTCTGGTCTACGGCGACACCGATGGCGCCAACGCCAAGAACCCGGCGCTTCCGGCCTACGCCCGTGGCCGCGGCCAGGAGACCGGCGGCCCGGCGCGGGAACTGATCGGCCGCTGAGAGCGCCCCCCTTTGGCCGCCGGGCATCCGTCCGGCGGTGCGTGAAGGCTTCGACCATCCGAATGGCAGGGAGATCCATCATGACCCGACCCACTATCGAGACCACCGACGAGGCCCGGCAGGGTGAAACCAGCAGTCACATGCGCTGGGTTCTGTTCTGGACAGTCGCCCTGACCGTCGTCGCCGTCGGAACCGCCTGGCTGACGCTCATCTGACCCGGCCGCCCGCCATTGACCGGAGATCGGAAATCTTCGGATGATCGCAATGGGAGATCGTTGAGATCTCGAACGATCATTGGATGGAATAATCGTCTCGCCGCAGCATCTCCTGCACGGGGGAACACCTTTCCGCCGGGAAGCCCTGAATCGACGACACGGGTTTCCGGCGGCGAGACCGGACCGTTCCGACCGACGCCAAGGCCGTCGACACCGAGATCCGGCGACTGGCCAACGCGGCCCAACAAACGAGTCTGGGAAGACATCATGCGCCATCTGCACGAACCGTTTAATCGCCGCCTCGTCCTGGGTGGCCTCGGCCTCGGTAGCCTCGCCGCGGCGATGCCGGCTTGGGCCGCGGGCTCGGTAAAGCTTCCGCTCCCCGGCGGCCCGGACGAGCGGGCGCTGACCACGGCCTTTCCTGGCAAGGGCGAGATGATCCTCCAGCGCACCCATCCGCCGCTGTTGGAGACGCCGTTCTCGGTGTTCGACGAGGGCGTGTTCACCCCCAACGACCGCTTCTACGTGCGCTGGCACTGGGCCTCGATCCCGACCGAGGTCGATGCTGGTACCTTTCGGCTAAAGGTCCACGGCCATGTCGAGAAGGAGCTCTCCCTCTCCCTCGACGCCATCGCCGGTCTGCCGCGCTTCGAGATCGCCGCGGTGAACCAGTGCTCGGGCAATTCGCGTGGGCTGTTCGAGCCGCGGGTGCCCGGCGCGCAATGGGCCAACGGCTCGATGGGCAATGCCCGCTGGACCGGCGTGCGCCTTAAAGATGTGCTCGCAAAGGCCGGGGTGAAGGCCGGTGCCGTGCAGGTGCGCTTCAACGGCCTCGACGCACCGGTGGTCGACGAGGCGCCGGACTTCAAGAAATCGCTCGATCTCGACCACGCCAACAATGGTGAGGTGATGATCGCCTACGCGATGAATGGTGAGCAATTGCCGCTTCTCAACGGCTTCCCGCTCCGCCTCGTGGTGCCGGGCTGGTACTCGACCTACTGGATCAAGATGCTGTCCGACATCGAGGTCTTGGACAAGCCCGACGAGCAATACTGGATGAAGACCGCCTACCGCATCCCGGACGTGCCGGGCGCCAACATCAAGCCCGGCCAGACCGGCTTCAAGACGGTGCCGATCAACAGGATGGTGCCGCGCTCGTTTGTCACCAACCTGCAGGACGGCGCCACAGTGGCGGCCGGAACGCCGGTGGCCATCCGCGGCATCGCCTTCGGCGGCGATTGCGGGGTGAAGACGGTCGAGTTCTCCGGAGACGGCGGAGCGACGTGGTTTCCGGCGCAGCTCGGCGCGGACGAGGGCCCCTACAGTTTCCGCCGCTTCGACGGCAGCCTGCCGGCGCTGGCCGCCGGGACCCACACGGTGAGGGTCCGCTGCACCAACGCCAACGGCGTCGCGCAACCGA
The DNA here is from genome assembly GCF_038442325.1 of Methylorubrum subtropicum. Taxonomy (NCBI): domain Bacteria; kingdom Pseudomonadati; phylum Pseudomonadota; class Alphaproteobacteria; order Hyphomicrobiales; family Methylobacteriaceae; genus Methylorubrum; species Methylorubrum subtropicum. The sequence goes on from NZ_JBBXMW010000001.1 coordinate 223,455, forward strand.
TGGACCGCGTCTGGAACGGTGCCGGATTCATGCAGAACGGCATCGAGACCGTATCTCTCCAGGCCGCTTGAGGAGACCAGCCATGATTGACATCCGCCCTGCGGCCTTGATCGCCGCGCTCATACTGTCGCCCCTGGTGGCGCTCGCCGCCCCGGCTCCCGAGCCGATGCGATTCACCTCGCAGTCGATCGAGATGCCGACTTCCGACCGAATCTTTCCGGATGGGCCGGGGGCGGAGGCGGTCAACAACAACTGCCTCGCCTGCCACTCGGCCGGGATGGTGCTGACCCAGCCCAAGCTCACGAAGGCGCAGTGGACCGAGACCGTGAACAAGATGCTCCACGTCTACAAGGCGCCGGTCGATCAGGCCGACGTGCAGACCATCGTCGATTACCTCACGGCGCTGAAGCCCACACCCTGAGCCCCCTGAACCCCGAGGCCGTCGCACTTTTTTCGCCGGCCTCGGGGAATAGACCACCCTCGCTGGCATCTCCTTGAGGCGATGTACGGCCGGACCGGTCCCGCACTACGCAAACCGACTACGAACCCGCCCTCACGGCCGGCCCCTGGCTGCCGAACGAGCGCGCATGCCCGAAAGACACGCTTCATGACCCAAATCCGCACCAGCCTGCGTGCCCTCCTTGCGGGAGCCGCCTTGCTCCTCGTCCAGGGCCAGCCCGGGTTCGCCGCCGGCTTCGACGGCGCGATCAAGAACAACGCGCTGGCCCTGAACGCCGCCGGCACGGTCGCCGCAGTGTCGAACAGCGAGGAAAGCGCCGTCATCGTCTACGACGTCGCCAAGGGCACGGTGCTGCGCCGCCTCGACGGCTTCGTGACGCCGCGCAACATCGTGTTCGCACCGGACGGCGCCCGCTTCTACGTCTCCGACAGCGGCACCGGCCGGATCACGATCTACGAGACCGCCACCGGCAAGGAGGCCGGCGTTCTCGCCGCCGGCCCCGGGGCCTTCGGCACGGTGCTCTCGGCCGACGGAACCAAGCTCTACGTCAACAACGAAGCCGCGAGCACGCTGACCGTGTTCGACACCAAGACCCTGCTGGCAGACGCCGTGATCCCCGGCTTTTCGCAGCCGCGCCAGGGCGTGAAGCTGTCTCCGGACGGCAAGACCGTGTTCGTGACGAACTTCCTCGGCGACAAGATCACGTTGGTCGACACCGTCACCAACAAGATCACCGGCGAGATCGCCGGGTTCGACAAGCTGCGGGCCATCTCGATCACCAAGGACGGCAGGACGTTGTTTGCTGCCAACAGCGGCCGCAATACCATCGGCGTGGTCGACGTCGCCGCCCGCAAGGTCACCTCCGAGGTGGCGGTGGGCAAGGATCCCTACGGGGCCGCGCTGACACCGGACGGGCGCTTCGTCTATTCGGGCAACCTCAAGGACAATTCGCTTTCGGTGATCGACACCGGCACGCTCAAGGTCGTCGGCACTGTGACCGGCCTGAACGAGCCGCGCCAGGCGATCGCGTTCTCCGCCGACAACGCCCACGCCTACGTCCTCAACCGCGACCTCAGCGTCGCCGTGGTGGATCGCGCCAAGAACGCGGTGGTCTCGACGATGAAGCCGTGACCGATCGCGCGTCGGGTGCCTTACCGGCTCCCGGCGCGTTCTCATCGACGACACGTCACGAACGCAGGACAAAGACCCCATGCTCGGCCTGTTCCAGCGCAAGGACCGCCTCATCGTCCACGGCGAGGCGCCCTACAACGCCGAGCCACCGCTCGATCGTCTGCGCGCGGCCTTCCTCACCGATCAGGCCGACTTCTACGTCCGCAGCCACGGCGACATCCCGGACCTCGACGCCGACAGCTACCGCTTGACCGTCGACGGGATGGTCGCCATGCCGCTCGATCTCTCCCTCGCCGACCTCAAGACGCGCTTCGCCCACGTGACCGTCACGGCGGTGATGCAATGCGCCGGCAACCGCCGGGCCGACATGCTGGCGGTGGCCCCGGTCTCCGGCGACCCGTGGGCGCCCGGCGCCATCGGCAACGCGGAATGGACCGGGGTGCGCCTCGCCGATGTCCTGCGCGCGGCCGGGATCGATGCGGTGGATGAGCGCCACGTCGCCTTCGAGAGCCACGACCGGATCGCGGACACGGACACGCGCTTCGGTGCCTCGATCCCGCGCGCTAAGGCGCTGGCCCCCGAGACGCTGCTTGCCTTCGCGATGAACGGCGAACCGCTCGCCCCCGAGCACGGCCATCCGTTGCGCGTGGTGGTGCCGGGATTTGCCGGCATCCGCAGCCCGAAATGGCTCGCCCGCATCACGGTGCAGGACCGGCCCTCCGACAACCCGATGCAGGCCGACGACTACAAGCTGTTTCCGCCCGACGTGACGGCCGAGACCGCCGACCCCGCCCACGGCATCACCATCGAGGCGATGCCGCTGAACAGCGCGATCTGCGAGCCCGCCCGCGGCGCGTGCCTGGCGGTCGGCCGGCACGCGATCCGCGGCTACGCCATCGCCAGCGACCGCGCGGTCGCCCGCGTCGACGTCTCGACGGATGGCGGCCGTAGCTGGGCGCAGGCCCGGATCGAGCGCGATGCCGACGCGCCCTACGCCTGGACGTTCTGGGAGATCGAGCGCGAGTTGACAACGGGCGAGCACGAACTCGCAGTGCGGGCTTGGGATTCCGCCGGCCAGACCCAGCCGGCCGCCCCCGACGATACCTGGAACTACAAGGGCTACCTCAGCGCCGCCTGGCACCGGGTGCGGGTGACTGTAGCTTGACCCTCACGCCCAGAGCAGGGCGGTGGCCGCGAGGCCCGAGATCGCGATCAGCAGGGCTGCGATTCCGATGGTGAGGAGGCGCGGCATCATCGGGATCTCGGCATGGGCGAGTCGCGCCCGGATCGCCCGGTCCCGCCACACGGCGCCGGCGAACGAGGCGAGCGCGCAGGCGATCAGCGTCAGCGACAGCACCTTCAGCGGCCAGACCGCCAGCACTTCCCGCAGGAAGCGCTGCGCGGCAAGGCCGACGCCGAGGAAGGCGAGCCCGGTGCGAAGCCACGCGACGAAGGTGCGCTCGGCCGCCAGCACGGTCCGGTCCTCGGCGAGCCTCACCCGCGGGTCGTCGGGGGGCACGGGTTTCGCGGGCTCGCTCATTTGATGTTCGCCGTCGCGATAAGGTCGAGAAGTGCGTCGGCGGCCCGGCTGCGGTAGCGCTCCTTGTGGCGCAGCACCCGGAACGGCCGGCTCGGTAAGTCGAACGCCGCCCGCACCAGGGTTCCGGCCCGAAGCGCGGCGGCTACCACGGTCTCGGACAGTACGGCGGCCCCGCCTCCGGCCTCGACGGCAGCGCGGACCGCCTCGTTAGAGGGCAGTTCAAGCGTGACCCGAAGCTGGGCGGCTGAGAGGCCAGCCGTGCCCAGGGCCGCCTCAAAGGCCGAGCGGGTTCCCGATCCCGCCTCGCGCAGCACCCAATCGACCCCGGCGAGGTTTTCGGGTTCGAGTTCGGTCGCCCCGGCGAAGGGATGGCCGGGGGCGACCACGAGGACCAGTTGGTCATGCGCTATGGTCGTGCTTGCGAGCGTCGGGTCGTCCAGTGCCCCCTCGACAAACCCGAGTTCGGCCTGCCCCGCGCGCACCGCGTCGGCGGCGTCGGTGGTGTTGCCCACTGCCAACCTTATAGCGATCTCAGGGTAGGCCCGGCGGAAGGCGACGAGGTGGCGTGGCACCCAGTCGCTGGCGATGGTCTGGCTAGCGTAGAGGGCCAGCGTCCCGCGCCGCATGCCGCTGAGGTCGGCGAGCACCAGTTCGGCGGCTTCCGCCCGGGCGAGCACCGCGCGGGCCTCAACGAGGAACACGCGCCCCGCCTCGGTCAGCTCGATCCCGCGGCCGATCCGGTGAAAGAGTTTCGTCGCGTGCCGACCCTCAATGTTGGCGATCGCCGTGCTGACCGCCGACTGGACGAGGTTCAGCGCCTCGGCCGCCCGGGTGACGTGCTGGCGCTCGGCGACCGCCACGAAGATGCGCAACTGGTCGAGTGTCATAGCGTCTCGGGCTCGGCGGGGGCCGTGGTACGGCAGGGTTCGGACACGAGCGTCACCGCGCGCCCGCGCGCTTGCCCGAGACCTGCGCATCGACCGCCTCGGCGACCCGGAGCAGCCGCGCCTCGTCCGTGCGGGCGGTCACCACGTAGGACATCCCAGCATCGATCCACGAGAAGGCGGCGACGTCGTCGGCGCGGGCGTAGCGGAACACGCCGCGCCCGCCGGTCGGCCCGGCCCGGCTGTAGAGCGTCAGGCGGGTGCCCCGGTCGTCGTCGTACATCAGCATCGCCGCCGGCTCGTCTCCGGCGGGGAGCAGGCGACCGCCCATCAACCGGAAGCCCTGCGCCCGCAGGTCCGGCACGGTGACGGGCCGGCCCAGGCGCGCGCTGAGCCATCGCACGAGGTCGGTCGAGCCGTCGGCGCGGACCTCGACCGGATGGGCGGCCTCGACCACGTAGGTGCGGAAGGCGGAGACGGCCGCCTGCGTCATTGGTTCGGCTGGAGTGCCCGCGCTCGGCACGGCGCCGCGCCCGACCCACCCGGCCGCGCCGCCGAGGGTGAGCAGGAGCGCCGCTGCCGCGGCGTTCGGCCACCAGCGCAGGATGGGCCTCCTGCGCGGACCCGCGAGGTTCGCGATGCGCAGGCGGGCGGGGATCGGCTCGTCCGCCACGGGCGCGAGGCGCGCCCGCAGCCGGTCCCGCATCGCCCGGTCGGCAGCAACCCGGGCGGCCGCCTCCGGGTGCGCGGCCAGCCACGCCTCGACGCGGGCGCAGCGACCCGGATCGAGCCGTCCGTCCACAAAGGCGTGCAGGTCGTCCTCGCCGACGGGACGCGGGTCGGACGCGGTCATTTCACCCTCCGCAGATGCCCGGTGACGATCGTGGGGGCCTGATCGAGGAAAGCGCGCATCCGGCCGCGGGCCCGGCTGAGGCGCGACATCACGGTGCCGATGGGGACCGCGAGCACGGCGGCGACCTCGGCATAGGACATGTCCTCGACCGCGACGAGGAGCAGGACGGACCGCTGTTCCTCGGGAAGTGCGGCGATCCCGTCGAGCACGTCCCGCGCCCCCAGGGCCGCCTCAGGATCGACCCCGGCCTCCGCGATCTCCATCAGCGCCTCGGGGCCGACCTCGATGCCCCGGCGGCGCCGGATGCCTTCGAGGTAGCGGTTGCGCAGGATGGCGAACAGCCACGCCCGCAGATCGCCCTCGCGGCGTTGCGGCCAGGCGCGGATGGCCCGTTCCAGCGTGTCCTGAACGAGGTCGTCGGCCGCCTCGCGCTGTCGCAGCAGCGCGGTCGCGTAGCGCCGCAAGGCCGGAATCTGCGGTTCGATCAGGACGGCGAGGTCGTCCAAGGGCGGTCTCCGGATCACGGCGACGGCACGCGCGCGCCGCCGTTCGGAACAGAGATGCCGGAAGCAGCCGAACTATTCCAAGCCTCGCCCCGGCCAATCGATCACGCATCGGTGATCGGCTTGTCGGGAGCGGCCGGGAATATCCCCGGCCCGGCCGGCATCTCTCCCCGCGTGACCTCGACACTGCGGGAGAGACCATGCGCGGAGCACCGACGGCGATCCTCATCACCCTACTCACGGCCGGAGGCGTCCTGGGCGGCGGGATGATGATGCGCGCCGGGCATGCGGAGACCGCCCCCGGCGGCTTCGAAGCGATGATGGCCCGATCGATGGCGCGAATGCACGCCGACATGGCGGTGGCGCCGTCCGGCGACCCCGACCGGGACTTCGCCGCCATGATGATCCCGCACCATCAGGGCGCGATCGAGATGGCGAAGGCCGAACTCGCCTACGGCCGCGACCCGGTCCTGCGTCGGCTCGCGCAGGGCATCATCGTCGAGCAGGCGCAGGAGATCGAGGTCATGCGCCGCGCCCTCGCCGAGCGACCGGTTGCGCAGACCCCGCCGACGCAGCCGCCGGCCCATCACCGTCACTGAGCGGATCGCCGCCCACCGTCCCGACCATCAGCGCGAAGAGACCTTCACGATGCGACACCTCATTCCGGCGACCCTGCTGCTCGCCCTCCTCGGCGGGACCTCGCTTGCGGGTCAGGCGCCGGGGCCCGCCTCGGCGCCAGACGTGCCCGTCAGCCCCCGCGACCGCTTCTACACCTCGGACCAGTTCTCCAACACGGTCTCGGTGATCGATCCCGCCGCCAACACGCTCCTCGGCGTGATCCGCCTCGGCGACACGACGCCCGCGAACCTGAGCCCGCTCTATCGCGGCCAACTCCTCGTCCACGGCATGGGCTTCTCGCCCGACCGCAAGACCCTGCTCGCCGTCTCGATCGGCTCGAACTCGGTCAGTTTCATCGACACCGCCACCAACACGGTGCGCCGCACGACCTATGTCGGACGCTCGCCGCACGAGGCGTTCTTCACGCCGGACGGGCGGGAGGTCTGGGTCAGCGTGCGCGGCGAGGACTACGTCGCGATCCTCGACGCGGGGACCGGCAAGGAGACGGGTCGGATCACGGTGCCGAACGGGCCCGGCATGACGATCTTCTCGCCCGACGGGCGTTACGGCTACGTCTGCTCCAGCTTCAGCCCCGAGACGGTCGCCATCGACGTGAAGAGCCGCGAGATCGTCGGGCGGATCAAGCAGGAGAGCCCGTTCTGCCCCGACATCGCGGCGACGCCCGACGGCAAGCAGGTTTGGTTCACCCTCAAGGACGTCGGCCGCGTCCAGGTGTTCGAGGCCACGCCGCCGTTCAAGGCGCTCAAGACCATCGAGACGGGACCGATCACCAACCACGTCAACATCGCGCGCACGAAGGCCGGGCAGTTCGCCTACGTGACGGTCGGCGGCCTGAACCAGGTGAAGGTGTTCCGCACCGACGACTTCTCGCAGGTCGCGACGATTCCCACCGGCGCGCTCCCGCACGGCCTCTGGCCCTCAGGCGACGGTTCGCGGATCTATGTCGGCCTGGAGAACGCCGATGCGGTCGCGGTGATCGACACCGGCAGCAACGCGGTGATCGCCACGATCCCGATCGGCCAAGGGCCGCAGGGGGTGGCCTACGTCCCGGACGCGGTGCCGGAGGGGGCCGGCGCGCCGAACCTCCAGCCGCTGGGCGCGGCGGGCCAGTCGAGCACGCTGACGCTGGCCGGGCCGGACGGCAAGGCGGCCACGCAGGTCACGCTGTTCGACCAGGGGGTGCTGCAGACCCTGCAGGCGGCGGTGACGGACCTCACACCGAAGAAGCCCTACGTGCTGGCCCTCTCGGCCGATCCGAAGGGCGCCGGGCCGCTGGAGCCGCTGGCCGCCTTCATGACGAACCCGGCGGGCGCGGCCATCGTCAACGCCGTGGGCCCGATCAGGCAGGTGACGCAGAACGCCGATGCGGCTGCGCGGCGCAGCCTCGTCATCGTCGAGGGCAAGCCTGGCGAGACCGGCGCCACGGTCCAGACCCAGGCACCGCACTGACGCGCGTGGGGGGCGGTCGCCGGACGGCCCCCTCGCGTCCTATCCCGATGGCTTGTCCTCACGCCCTGTAGGCGACCAGCACGGCGCCGGCGGCGATCAAGGCGATGCCCAACCAGTTTGGGGCAGCCAATCGCTCGCCCAGGAACATGACGCCGAACACCGCGACCAGCACGACGCTGAGCTTGTCCAGAGGTGCAACGCGGGCCGCATCGCCGAGCTTCAAGGCGCGGAAGTAGCAGAGCCACGAGCCGCCGGTGGCGAGCCCCGAGAGGACGAGGAACAGGTAGGTCTTCCGCGAAATCGACCCGAGCGGCTGCCATTGCCCGGTGGCGAGCAGAATCAGGCTGAGGACGCAGACGATCACGACCGTGCGGATCAGCGTGGCGAAATCGGAATTGACCGCCTCGATCCCGATCTTGGCGAAGATCGCCGTCAAGGCCGCGAATGCGGCGGAGAGCAGTGCCCAGATCTGCCAGGATGCCAGAAGGGCCTTCATGGCTCGAGCCCCGCCACGTCCTGAGGGGCATTGGCCTGCGTGATCCCGGTAGGCCCGACGCACCAGTGTTCCAGAGGCTTGTAGACGACGATCTTGTCGGTCAACAGATCGCCCTGTTGACGGCAGAATTGTTCGAGTTGGGCGCGCCGGCCGATCAACTCGACGCAGATGGTGAGCTGAGGATCGGAAAGCTCCGAACCGTCTTCTCGGATCGGCCCGTGGTCGCTGAATCCGTACTGAGCCGGGTGGGCGACCGCGTTCATCAGGCCTGCGGTCTTGGCCCGCAGGATCAGTTCCCGGTAAAGGGGCTTTGCTCCCGTTCCGAGCTGCCAGAACGAGCGCCGCCCGCGCGATGCGGCCCTGTCCGCCCGTCTGACATAAACGCGCAGCATGCCGACCTCGGCCGGAATCACGGTGTGTGCCTGCGGCATCGGCTCTCCTCAGTCCTTCACGGGTGCGACGGTGCGACGGGAAGCGGTCCGGACCGTGCGGGCCTGCCGCAGGGTGGCGCCGAGGATCGACGCATCCTGGGTGGCGACCTTCGGAACGGCGATGCGCTGCGACAGGTAGATGCCGCTATGCCCGGAGCAGAGATAGGCCACGAAGCAGGCGATGGCGGTTGGGACGGCATGGGTGGCACCGAACAGCTCGATGCCCATCAGAGTGCAGGCGAGCGGCGTGTTGGCGGCCCCCGCGAAGACCGCAACGAAGCCGAGGCCCGCCATCAGGTCGATGGGTGCCCCCAGAAGCCCCGCGAGCGCGTTGCCGAGGGCCGCCCCGATGAAGAAGAGCGGTGTGACTTCGCCGCCCTTGAAGCCGGTGGCGAGGGTCACAGTGGTGAAGAGGATCTTGAGCGCCCAGCTCCAGGGATGCACGTCCGGCCCGAAAAAGCTCGCGATGATCAGGGCGTGCGGGTCGGGCGACCACACGCCCAACCCGAGATAGTCGCGGGTGCCGCACACGGAGACCAGGCCGATGACGGCGAGGCCCCCGACGACGGGCCTCAGCGGGGCGTAGGCGATGAGCCGCTTGCACCAGCCGCCGAGCCAGTGGTTCAGCTCCGCGAAGAGCAGGCCGGCAAGCCCGAAGGCGACGCCGGCGAGGGCCACCTTGGCCAGAAGCAGCGGCCCGGCCCCGTGCGCGCCCTCCGCGAGATCATCGATGCGGAACAGGCCATGATGGATGCCCCAGAGACGGCACGTCCAGTCGCCCACGACCGCCGCGATCAGGCAGGGGACGAGGGCTGCGTACTCGACGCGACCGATCGCCAGCACCTCCAGAGCGAAGACCGCACCGGCCAGCGGGGTGCCGAACACCGCACCGAACCCGGCCGCGATGCCGGCCATGAGCATGATCCGGGCGCTCTGGGCATCGAGGCGGAACAGCCGGACGCAGGCGCTCGCCAGGGAGCCACCGAGCTGGACGGCCGTGCCCTCGCGTCCGGCAGAGCCGCCGAACAGGTGCGTGACGACGGTACCGAGGAAGATGAGCGGGGCCATGCGCAGCGGCACGCCGCCGCCGGGCTCGTGGATCTGCTCGACAATGAGATTGTTGCCGCCCTCTACCGACCGGCCGAGCCGGTGGTAGAGCAGGCCAACGGCGAGGCCTCCGAGGGGCAGTCCGAGCAGCAGCCAAGGCTGGGCGAACCGCGCAGCAGTCGCGGCGTCGAGGCTCCACAGAAAGGCGGCGCAGAGCGTCCCGACCGCCGCGGCCATCGGCACGAGGGCGATCAGCCAGCGCACGACCGACAGGGCGTGGACCCGCCTGAGTCGCAGGAAGGCGATGAGGTCGAGCTGAGAGAGAAGATTCTGGAACGAGGCGCGCACGATTCCCCCTTGTTGCGAGATCGCAAAAGGTAGGAATCATCAGCCCGAGGGCGGTTCGGCCACGATGGCCCGGCAGAAATCCATTGCCGTGCTGGCGGTGTGTCAGCCGCGGAGTTGCCTGTCAAGCCACGCTCTCCGCGCGTGCGCACGCGCGGAGAGCGGACTGCCCGTGCAACGCTTCAGTACGTCTCCGCCAGATAGGCGGCGATGGCCTTGGTCTGCGCCTCGTCGATCGGCGCGTGGTAGACCTTGACCATCTTAGTCACCTCGGACTCCCAGAAGGCCACGCCTTTGCCGGGCGGCTGCATCGCGATGTAGTCCACCGAATGGCAGACGAGGCAGTTCGTCTGGGCCGCCTCGAAGCCTTCCGCGTGCGTGCCGGCCTTCGGCGCCCGCAGGGTCGCGGTCGGTTCGGGCACCTCGTAGGATTTCGGCGCGGCGAGCGCCGCGCCGGTCGCGAGGGCGAGGGCGAGGGCCGCCGCCAGGGCGAGGGTGATACGGGTCATCGTCGTCACTCCCTCAGGCCGCGCGCACGTGGGTGGTCTCGACCACGTTGCGCAGGTACCCGGCCGGGTTCCAGCGTGGCTCCATCGGCTGGCTCGCCCCGTCGTTGGCGGTTGCCCGCGCCCGGATCGCGTGCGCCCCCGGCGATAGCTCCGCGTCGAGGGTCCACGGCCGGAAGGCGTAGGGGCCGAGATCCTGCCCGAGCCGCGCCTCCATCCAGGTCTTGCCGTCGTCGGTCGAGACCGCCACCGCCTTGATCCCGGAGCCGCCGTCGAAGGCGATGCCGCGCAAGGGGGTGCGCCCGGCCTTCACCTCCGCCCCGTCGGTCAGGTTGGTCAGGAAGGAGCGCACCGTGAAGCGGTTGATCGGCACGGTCTTGTCCGCCGCCTTGCCGGGTTCGGTGCAGGCGCAGTCGTTGTCGGGGATGCGGTAGGCCTTTTGCATCCAGAAGCCGTCGAAGGGTTTGTCGAGCACGCTGATGCTCTCCAAATGCTTGACCCAGTAGGTGCCGTAGAAGCCCGGCACGACGAGGCGCAGGGGATAGCCGTTGAGCCAGGGCAGGTCCTGCCCGTTCATGCCCCAGGCCAGCATCACCTGCCCATCGCGGGCGTGGTCGAGCTTGAGCGACTTGGCGAAGTCCGGCGTCTCCGGGATCACCGGGCCGTCGAGGCCGGTAAAGGCGACCTCCACGGCGCCCGCCTTCACCCCGGCCTTGTCGAGCACGGCCTTCAGCGGCACGCCGGTCCAGCGGGCGCAGCCCATCGCCCCGTTGGCGAGCTGCCCCCCGGCCATGCGCGGTTCAAAGAAGCCGCGGGAATTGCCCGAGCACTGGTTGACCGCGACGATCTCGGTCGTCGGCATCGCCTTCAGGTCAGCGAGCGAGAGCGAGACCTCCCGCTCGACATGGCCCTTGATCGCGACGCGGTAGGTCTCGGGATCGATCTCGGTCGGGATGTCGGCGAGATGATAGCGCACGAAGAACGCGTCATTGGGCGTGATGGCGCCCTCGTCGAACACCGAGAACGGGGTCTCCAGCTGCGGCGGCCGCGCGGTCATCTGAAGCAGCGGGCGCTTGCCCGGATAGGCCGCCAGGGGCCGCTCGCCGTGGCCGAAGGGCAGCGTGGCGGTGTCGCCCGCGAGCGCCCGCAACGACGCGAAGCTGCTGCCGCCCAGGCCCGCCAGGGCGGTGAGGCCCGCCCGCCTGATGAGATCGCGTCTGTCGAGCATCCGATTCCTCCCCGATCCGCGCAAGGCTCCGGCGACCGGGCCCGCGACGTGCGGAGGAGGAGACGCACGTCGCCCCCGGTCTATTCGCGGCGGGTCGAAATAAATCCCGCGGCGCGCGCCGGTCAGCCGGTGCAGGGGCGCTCCGAGAGGCCGGTGGCCCGGTCCAGGGCGAGCCGCAGGCGGTCCGTCTTGTTCGGTTCGGTGAGCAGCACGGCTGCCTCGGCCAGCAGGGCGAACCGCTCGGTCGGCACCATCTCGGACAGGAGGACGTAGCGGCGCCCCTCGCTGTCCCAGCGCGCCATACGCAGGCCGCCGCTCCCTTGCGCGATCTCCAGACCGGCCTGTCCGCGCGACGGTCCGCTCCAGATGGCGAGCCGGCAGCCGTGACGCCCCTCGTAACCGGCGAGGCGACCGACCGAACCATCGTCCGGGGACAGGTAGACCAAGCGGAAGCCGGCCGCCCCGAGATCGAGGGGGAAGCCAGGGGGGCCGCCCGCGAGCCGTACGTCGTTCGCGGGTGAGCCCGCCGCGCTCCAGGCCGTGAAGGCTGCGCGCGCGGAGTCGGCCGGCGCGCGAGACGACAGGGCGAGCCAGCCGGTGCCGACGAGGACGACCAGGGCCGCGGCGCACGCCCATCCGATGTAGGCGCGGGCGATCGGCGCGCGCCGGGGCGGCACGGCCGCCGCCGTTACCCCTTGCTTCACCCCCTGCTTCAGCCGGGTCAGGGTCGCGACCCGCGCGGCCAGGATCGGGTCCCGGGCCAGCGTCTCCGCGACAGCGCGCCGGTCCTGCGCGTCGAGTTCCCCATCGACGTAGGCATTTAGGGTCTCCCAGCGCATCACCGCCCCTCGCTCCCATCGGACGGCCCGGCGATCCGGTGCAGCATGATCCGCCTCGCCCGGTGCAGACGGCTCATGACCGTGCCGACGGGAATGCCGAGCCGTTCGGCGGTTTCCCGGTAGCTTAGGCCCTCGACGTCCACGCAGGTCACGACCGTCCGGCAGGGCGCATCAAGGGCGGCGAAAGGCTGGCGCACGGCGATGGCCTCGATCAGGCGGTCGTCGAACCCTTCGTCGGGCCAATCCACGAGATCGTCCTCGCGCCGGGATCGGTTCCGGCGGATGCGGTCGATCCAGGCGTGGCGCACGATCCGGAACAGATAGGCGCGGGCCGCCCGTGGTTCGCTCGGCGTCGTCCCCGTCGAGAGCGCCTTGAGGGCGCTCTGCTGCATCAGGTCGCGCGCGGCGTCAGGCTCCCGCGTCAGTGTCAGGGCGTAGCGGAACAGGCGCGGCCACGCTTCGACGAGGTGCTGGCCGATGGATCGCATCCTGACGTATCGTCCCCCCGTGCTCCTTATCATAACGACGCATGAGGAGACAGCAGCGCCATCCGTGTCGATGATTTTGGATGGTGGGAGGCCTGATATTGCCGCAGGGCCACTCGAAGCGGTGCGCAACGTTCTGCCACGCTCTCAAACGTCGCCCGGTCATGTTTTACAGTGTGTGGCAGCCGAGCCTCCGCGCCGTAGAGCCGGCCGAAGGCGGAGATCACCGGCCAGCCGGCGGTTCTCGGGCGCGGGCGGGCTACCGAGCGCCGAGCAGCGGCAGCCAGGCCGCCAGCGCCAGCAGCGTGACCAGCAGCACGGGCGGGGTGATGACCAGCCCGACCTTCATGTACTGGCCCCAGGTGATCCTTTGGCCCTTGCTATCCAGGACGTGCAGCCAGAGCAGGGTGGCAAGGCTGCCGATGGGCGTGAACTTCGGACCGAGGTCGCACCCGATCACGTTGGCGTAGACCATCAGCTCGCGGGTCAGCGGCGACAGGTCCGGGGCCTGCTGGATCGAGAGCGCCCCGATCAGCACGCTCGGCATGTTGTTCATGACGGACGACAGGATCGCGGCGGCGAAACCGGTGCCGACGGTGGCGACCCACGGTCCATGCCCGGCAAGCCAGACCAGCCCCTTCGCCAGCTCGTCGGTCAGGCCGGCGCTCCGGAGGCCGTAGACCACCAGATACATGCCGAGGCTGAACAGGACGATCTGCCAGGGGGCGCCGGTCAGCACCTTGCGGATCGGGATGATCCCGCCTCGGTTCGCGAGCAGCAGGAGCACCGCAGCGCCGGCAAAGGTCACGACCGAGACCGGCACGCCGAACGGCGCGGTGACGAAGTAGGCAAGCAGCAGCACGCCGAGCAGCGGGAACGCCGCCCGGAACACCAGCGGGTCGCGGATCGCGTCGTTCGGGCGTTCGAGCGCATCCACGGGATAGGCCGCCGGCACGTCGCGCCGGAAGTAGGCCCACAGCACCAGCAGGGTCGCCGCCAGGGAGACGAGGTTCACCGGCACCATCACGGCCGCGTACCGGCCGAAGGTCACGTCGAAGAAGTTCGCCGAGACGATGTTGACGAGGTTGGAGATCACCAGCGGCAGGGAGGTGCTGTCCGCCACGAACCCGCAGGCGACGATGAAGGCCAGGGACGCCGCCGGCTCGAAGTCCAGCCGGAGCAGGATCGCCAGCACGATGGGGGTCAGCAACAGCGCGGCGCCGTCGTTGGCGAACACCGCCGCGATGGCCGCGCCGAGAAGGACAACGAGCGGGAACAGCCGCCGGCCCCGGCCACCGCCCCAGCGGGCGATGTGAAGCGCGGCCCAGTGGAAGAACCCGGCCTCGTCCAGCAGCAGCGAGATGATGATGAGCGCCACGAACGTGAAGGTGGCGTCCCAGACGATTTGCCAGACCACCGGGATGTCGCCCGGGTGGATCACGCCCGTGGCAAGGGCTATCCCCGCACCGGCCAGGGTGCTCCACCCGATCCCCAGGCCCTTGGGCTGCCAAATGACGAACACGAGGGTGACGAGAAAGATGGCGAGCGCGAGCATCCGAGCGTTTTCTTCTCGTTAATCGGCGTGAGGCTCAGGCGGCAACGACGCGGCGGCCATGCTCGTCCATTACCCGCTCGCCGTCCTCCCTGACGAACTCGCCCTGCTGCACTGGCAGGAGATCCAGCACGGCCTCGGACGGCCGGCACAGGCGCACGCCCTTCGGTGTGACGACGAGCGGGCGGTTGATGAGGATCGGGTGCGCCTCGATCGCATCGAGCAGTTGCGCGTCGGTCAGTGCCGGATCGCCGAGGTTCAGTTCGGCGAACGGGGTGCCCTTATCCCGCAGCACGTCGCGGACGCTCAGGCCGGCACGAAGCAGGAGTTGCACCAGCAGCGCCCGTGTCGGCGGGGTTTTGACGTACTCGACCACGTGCGGCTCGATGCCGGCGTTGCGGATCATCGCCAGGGTGTTGCGCGAGGTGCCGCATTCCGGGTTGTGGTAGATCACAACATCGAACGGCTCAGGCATGGGCGGTCTCTCCGGAAGGGGGGCAGCAGGTAGCCAGCGCAGCCATCGCCGGGGCGCAGACCTCCGGGCGGCCCTGGCAGCAGTCGCGCATGAGGAAGGCGATCAGGTCGGACAGCACCGGGTAGGCGGCGCTGTAGATGATCGAGCGGCCCTCGCGCCGTGAGGCGACCAGCCCGGCGTGGCTCAGTTCCTTGAGGTGATGGGACACGGTGGCGGCGGACACTCCGACCGCCTCAGCCAGCACGCCGGAGGCCAGCCCGTCCGGGCCGGCGCTCACGAGCGCCCGCACCAGGCGCAAGCGGTGTTCTTGAGCGAGGGCCGCGAACGCAGCGAGGGCTTGCGGTTCATCCATTTTCGATACAATATTCAAATTATTGCTTGAACGTACAAGAAAGTTGATCCTTGGACAAGCCCGCCCAGCCCTTCGCCGACGGCCTGCCGAACCTGAGCGTGGCGCATTTCGAGGTGCCGACCCGCGACCGCGTGCATTCGACCGCGCCGTTTACACATGCGCCGCGGATCCTGATCCTGTACGGCTCGCTGCGAGAGCGCTCGTTCAGCCGCTTCCTGGCCTACGAGGCCGCGCGCCTGCTGGAAGCCATGGGCGGCGAGGTGTGGATCTACGACGCGCACGGCCTGCCCCTGCCTGACGACAGCACCGCCGACCACCCGAAAGTGCAGGAACTGCGGGAGTTGTCGATCTGGTCCGAGGGGCAGGTCTGGGTCAGCCCCGAGCGGCACGGCAACATGACCGGGGTGATGAAGAGCCAGGTCGACTGGCTGCCCCTGTCAGAGGGCTCCGTCCGGCCGACCCAGGGACGAACCCTTGCCGTGATGCAGGTCTCGGGCGGCTCGCAGAGCTTCAACGCGGTGAATAGCCTACGCCTGCTCGGCCGCTGGATGCGGATGATCACCATCCCAAACCAGTCGTCGGTGCCGATGGCTTACAAGGAGTTCGACGACGCCGGTCGGATGAAGCCGGGGCCGCTCTACGAGCGCGTCGTGGACGTGTGCGAGGAGCTGATGAAGTTCACGCTCCTGACCCGCGAGCGGGCCGACTACCTGGTCAACCGCTACAGCGAGCGGAAGGAGCGCGCGCCAGAACGGTTGAATAGCATTGCTGCCGACGTGGGGTTCGCGAAGCGATAGATTGCCCGCTCCAATGCTCGCTCTGACGTTCCCGTGTAATGGTCTGAAGGCCCAATTAGGGTCGACGCCGGAAGGTTGCATACTTGCAGGTGTCGTCCGCTTCCGGGCAGTGCGCCGATGTCCGCTCATGGCGCAAATGAGAAACGCCAGCTGAGCTGCTTGAGCGCCCGCATCGGAGAAGCGGCGAGGGTCGGCTGTATGGATCGGGGCTTGCCGCATCAGGCTTCAAGTCGCGTGAAGCGACTTCTGGTCTGGCCGTGAACGGAATACCGTTGTCGGCGGAGACCGTCCCGATCCCGCGGCGTCGCCTTTACGCGCGGATGGATGCGTCGATGAAGAGGATGACGGGCGTCTTGACCGCCGTCGCCTCCCCATCACGCACTCCTTCGACGAGCCGTCCGTGATCACTGTTCCAAGAAGCGCCCAATCATACGTCCGTAGATCCCGCGTGACCTCGGGTATGGCCGCAATGGCCGTGAGCAAGTCTTCGGGTTTGAGCGTCTTCTTGTAGTTGCGCGAGTTCACCGTGGCGCCCTCATGGCCCAGCATCGACTCGCGGATCGGATCGAGCACCAAACGCCTGATCATCTCCGTATTGCCGAAATGCCGGAAGGAATGGAACGTCTTTCCCTCCTCCCGAGCCGACGGCACGGCTTCGTCCAGAACGACTGTCCAGCGCTTGTCGAACAGGTTCGACAGGGGTGTGTTCTCGCCAAGCTGTGCGATCTCCGAGAAAATCAGATCGTGTCGCCCGCCCGCTTTGGTCCGCACGAAATCCAGAAAGCCGAGGCGGATGAGCTCGGGATGGATCGGCAGCGTCCGGCGAGACACCGCATTCTTGAGACGCCGCCGGCGTGTCGGTTGGATCTTGAGCGTGCCCCGCTCCACGTCGATGTCGCCGAGTTCGAGATAGGCCAGCTCGGACAAGCGCGCGCAGGAGTAGTAGCCGAGAAGTGGCAGCCAGTAGACGGCTGCGAAGATCTGCTGCCTCCGCGCGATCCGCAGCATCTCCGGCTCCGAGGCCGTCGAGGTCCAAACGGGATGTGCGAACAGCTTCTCTACCTCGTGAGCTTCGAAGGCCGGTCGCTTCTCACCATCCCGCTCCGGGTCGATCAGCCGGAAGTCGCTCAGAAGTTCGACCTGCCCGATCGGGCGCTGCTTGGCGCGGCAGTACTTCGCGATCGTCGAGAGCTGCGTGATATGCCGGTTGACCGTCGCGGGGCTGAGCCCAACCTTCTCAGCCTGACCCGCGGCCCGCATCGTTCGTCCACGCTCAATGAGATCTGCGATCGATAGATCCGCATCGCGTGAACTCTTGCCGTAGGATTTGGGCAGGTTCGAGAGGTTCTGGACGTAGGCAGCGAGATGCGCGTGCGTGATCCGCCGCAGGTCGTCGGTCCCGGCGATGTCGCCCAGCATCCTGGCGACGGCCCGATGCTGCCGCTGGGTCTTCTCGTCCCAGGTGACACCTTTGTGGATGACGAGCTCTTCGACCATTGTCGTCAGGGAGTTCGTGATGGGCTCGGAGACGGCTTCCACGCCCGTGCTCGCATCGTCCTGAACTCGCTGTTCGTATTCAGTAGCGCAGTCGGCGGTGTCTTGAATGGCATCCTCGCCATCCAGCTCGGACCGCATATGCGATTGATCTGGAACCGCTTCTGGAGCGGCGGCCTCCGTGTCCGAAGGGTACGACGCAGGTGCTGGCGCAGCGGGCGGGTGCTTCCTAGCCGGTGCAGGACCCTCCTCGGGTACGGGATAGCGGGCAGATTCGGATAGGTGAGGGGGAGAACCGCCACCATCATCACTCGCGGTCTGCCGAAGTATCGGCGGAGCGTGGATCTCGAAGTCGCCCCATTCGAAGCTGTCGGCGCCATCGAAGTCGGACGAGGCCCAGCCTAGCTCGTCGCGTGGCATTTCGCCCCTGACGCGCATGGCAGAGAGATTGGCCCAGGCCTCACGCGGATCGCAACGGGCCTCGGCATAAGTTGCAGCGAACTCGCGCGAGACATGGCCGGAGACAGCCGCGAGGCCGCGTAGGCATCGGATCAGGCCCGCTTCGGTGACGGGCTCGTCCATGCTCATCAGCATCGCCTCGAGATAGGCGCGGGGCGGCGTGAGCCGCCCGGTCTCGTCCGGGCGTCCGAGATCGCGCAGGTAGCCATTCGTGATGCGTCGCCTGATCGCCCCGCGTTCCGTCAGGCTGAAGCCTTCCCGCTTTAGGCGAGCATCGAGTTCGCTGTCGTACCCGGCTTCGAAGCCTTCCTCGGCGGCCAGGGCCTGCAGGCGCCCGAAGATGCGGTATTCCCGGGCGCGTCTCTCCATCAGTGCGGGCCAGTCGCCGACGAGCGGATCACGCGGCGGATCGAGGTCGCGCTGCAGACGCGTCAACCGCGCGCCCCGCTCCCGGTCGACATACGCGCGCAGGTGGTCTCGGATCTGGCTGGTGGTGCGCATGGCGGGATCGTCCCGGACGCGGAGGCTTTCCGCGTTGAGCGCCCAGCCGAGTGTGCGCGCACTGGATGGGTCGGTCGTGCCCAGGCTCAGAGCGACCGTGGTGGAATTCCCCTTAACAGAGGCACCAAGCGGTCGCGTCCGCTCATCGCAACGGAATCGCCTACGCCACCAGTATACCGCACCGCGTCGGTACACGTTAGAACAAATCGTCAACGGCCTGCCCCTGTGGACAAGCGCGTGCAACAGCTCTGCGTACAATCGGCGCAGCCGCCAGAGCGGCCGAGCGCGGATCGCAATCAGATCAACGACTTAGCTGAGGCTTGGCTGGGGCGCCAGGATTCGAACCTGGGAATGGCGGTACCAAAAACCGCTGCCTTACCACTTGGCGA
Organism: Methylorubrum subtropicum; assembly: GCF_038442325.1. Lineage (NCBI taxonomy): Bacteria > Pseudomonadati > Pseudomonadota > Alphaproteobacteria > Hyphomicrobiales > Methylobacteriaceae > Methylorubrum > Methylorubrum subtropicum. The sequence goes on from NZ_JBBXMW010000001.1 coordinate 242,310, forward strand.
CGCCCCACCGACGCGAAGGTCGTGGGTTCTCTAGACGGGCTGCGCGGGGCTGGCAACCGGTCACGCGAAGCTGCGATAGAGGGAGGGGCGGCGCGGGGAGGCGGAGATGGGCGGCGTGGCGTTGGTGACGGGGGCCGGGTCCGGGATCGGGCGGGCGGTGGCGCGGGGGCTGTCGGGGGCCGGGTGGCGGCTGGTGCTGGCCGGGCGGCGGCGGGAGGCGCTGGAGGCGGTCGCCGGTGAACTTTCGGGTGAAGTGCTTTGCGTGCCGACCGATGTCGCCGACCCCGCCGCGGTCGAGGCGCTGTTCGCCGAGATCGCAAAAAACTTCGGGCGGATCGACCTGCTGTTCAACAATGCCGGCATCTTCACCCCGGCCGCGACCGTCGATGAGGTCGCGGTCGAGGACTGGATGCGCAGCGTGAACGTCAACCTCACCGGTGCCTTCCTGTGCACGCGGGCGGCGTTCGCGATGATGCGGGCGCAGGATCCGCAAGGCGGGCGGATCGTCAACAACGGCTCGATCTCGGCGACCGTGCCGCGGCCGATGTCGGCGCCCTATGCGGCCACCAAGCACGCCATCACCGGCCTCACCCGCGCCACCGCGCTGGACGGGCGCCCCTTCGACATCGCCTGCGGCCAGATCGATATCGGCAACGCCGAGACCGAGATGACGCAGGGCTTCGGCAAGGGCGCGCGGCAGGCCGACGGCACGATCCGGCCGGAGCCGTTCATGGAGGCGCGGCACGTCGCCGAGGCGGTGGTCTACATGGCCGGGCTGCCGCTCTCGGCCAACGTGCTGTTCATGACCGTGATGGCGACCGGCATGCCCTATGTCGGGCGGGGGTAGACGCTCGCCCGGCTTTGCGCGGGACGCGCGGAGCGCGTACAGAGGCCCGACCCCGGATTCCTATAAGACGAGTGGCCGCCAGTGGCGCGGCCGGTGCCCGCCATGCTGATGCAATCTGACCCAAAAATTGCCGACCCCAAGCCCGCCGACCCCAAAGCCGACCCGGTCGCGCGGCGGCGCACCTTCGCGATCATCTCGCACCCGGACGCGGGCAAGACCACGCTCACCGAGAAGCTGCTGCTGTTCGGCGGCGCGATCCAGCTCGCCGGTGAGGTGAAGGCCAAGCGCAACCGCGTCTCGACCCGCTCCGACTGGATGGGCATCGAGAAGGAACGCGGCATCTCGGTCGTCACCTCGGTGATGACCTTCGAGTACGGCGACTGCGTCTTCAACCTGCTCGACACGCCGGGCCACGAGGACTTCTCGGAAGATACGTATCGCACGCTGACCGCGGTCGATTCGGCCGTGATGGTGATCGATGCGGCCAAGGGCATCGAGGCGCGCACGCGGAAGCTGTTCGAGGTGTGCCGGCTGCGCGACATCCCGATCGTCACCTTCGTGAACAAGCTCGACCGCGAGGCCCGCGACCCGTTCGAGCTGCTCGACGAGATCGAGAAGACGCTCGCCCTCGATGTCGCTCCGGTGACGTGGCCGATCGGGCTCGGGCGCAACTTCGCCGGCACCTACGAACTCGGTGGCAACCGGGTGCGCCGCCTGGATGCGGCAGACGATGCCGGCACCATCGCGGTCTCCGGCGCCGACGATCCGCTGTTCGACGAGCTGCTCACCGAGGACGGCGCCGCGCAGGCGTGGCGCGACGAGGTTGAACTCGCCGAGGGCGGCCTGAAAACCTTCGATCTCGACGCGTTCCGCGAGGGGCACCTGACGCCGGTCTTCTTCGGCTCGGCCCTGCGGAACTTCGGCGTGCGCGACCTGATCGACGGGCTCTCCCGCTTCGCCCCCCCGCCGCGGGGCCAGGAGGCCGACAAGCGCGCCGTGCAGCCGACCGAACCGAAGATGACGGGCTTCGTGTTCAAGATCCAGGCGAACATGGACCCGAACCACCGCGACCGCATCGCCTTCATGCGGGTCTGCTCCGGCCAGCTCCGGCGCGGGATGAAGGCCAAGCTCGTGCGCACCGGCAAGCCGATGTCGCTCTCGGCGCCGCAGTTCTTCTTCGCGCAGGATCGCGCCATCGCCGACGAGGCCTATGCCGGCGACGTGGTCGGCATCCCCAACCACGGGACGCTGCGCATCGGCGACACCCTCACCGAGGGCGAGGAGCTGGTGTTTCGCGGCGTGCCGAGCTTCGCCCCCGAGATCATGCGCCGGATCAAGCTCACCGACGCGATGAAGGCCAAGAAGCTGAAGGAGGCGCTCCAGCAGATGGGCGAGGAGGGCGTCGTGCAGGTGTTCGTGCCGCAGGACGGCTCGCCCGCCATCGTCGGCGTGGTCGGCGCGCTGCAGCTCGACGTGCTGAAGGAGCGGCTCCAGGCGGAATACGGCCTGCCGATCGACTTCGAGACGAGCCGGTTCTCGGTCTGCCGCTGGATCGAGTCGGACTCGGAGACCGAGATCGACAAGTTCGTGAACGCCCACGGCTCGTCGATGGCGAGCGACCTCGACGGCGCCCCGGTCTTCATGGCGTCGACCGCCTTCTCGCTGCGCTACGAGGAGGAGCGGTGGGAGAAGATCCGGTTCACGGACGTGAAGGATTATCAGAAGCGGGCGGCATGAGCGGCGTCCGTAGACCCCTCGTCCCACCCTCACCCTCATCCTGAGGTGCCGCGTCAGCGGCCTCGAAGGAGGGCGTCCCAAGGATCGCGCGATTCGCTGGAGCCCTCCTTCGAGGCTTCGCTGCGCTCCGCACCTCAGGATGAGGGGATCGGGTAGGACGAGCCTTGGCGAACAAAGGTCGCTTCGCCCGCCGGGGCGGCTCAATCGTAATCGAAATCCAGCGACCGCTCGAACGCCCCGGCGCTCATGCGCTTGCCGCTCGGGTCGGAGACCGCCACGTCGCGGAAGCCGCGGCGGGCGAGTTCCCAGGTCTTTTCCAGGGCCTGCTCGTCGGTGCCGCAGGCGAACGTCATCTCGCGTCCCGCCGGGTCCGTTCCCGTCACCTTGTACATCGTTCACAACACTCCCGAGCGGCAGGGCATCATACGCCCTCCGCGGCCGGTTCGCGAGGGCGCGACGGGCGGCCCCGTGCCGCTTCAACCCAGCAGCGACGCCTTGTCGACGGCAAGCGCCGCGGCCAGCTCATCGAGCACTTTATGCTCGCTCTCGGTGATGCCGCCCTTGTCGGCGGCGTCCGCGGCGATCAGGAAGACGTACTGGCGGTGCTCGACCGGACGGTCGGCGATGGCCGCGACGTGCTGGAGGTTTTCGAGTCGCCCGGCGCGCAGTTCGCCGCGGGCCAGCGCCTCGAACAGGGCCTTCTCCAGGGTCAGCGTGTCGTAGGATTTCTCGAGGATGGGGTTGGCCCGCATGCTGACGAGGGCGGCCTCGATCTCCTCCTCGTCGGTGTCGCCGTCGGCGACGATGACGTTGGCCGCCGCCGAGACCGCCGCCTGCATGAACTCGGCATCGCCCGCGTAGGATTGCACCACGCGATTCAGGCGGAGGAGGGCGTCTTGAAAAAATCCCATCCCGATACTCCCGGCGTCGCCCCGCAGGGCCGCGCGATGGTTTCTAGCGCGGGCGCCACCGTCAAGGTTTTCCCGACACAGGCAACGAACCCGAACGGCGACGCTCGCGTTCCACGCCTCAGAGGTCCGAGGACCGCCGCGACAGCTCCCCGCGCAACTGGCGCGCCGCCTCGACCAGTTCCGTGTCCCGGCGCAGGCGCGGGCGGGGCAGGGTGATCGACACATCGGCCGCGATCCGGCCGGGGCTGCCGGCCAGCACCACCACCCGGTCGGCGAGGTAGACCGCCTCGTCGATGTCGTGGGTGACGAACAGCACCGTCTTGCCCGTCTGCGCCTTGATGCGCTGAATCTCGTCCTGCAGCCCCTCGCGGGTGAAGCTGTCGAGCGCGGAGAACGGCTCGTCCATCAGCAGCACCTCGGGATCGACCGCCAGCGCGCGGGCGATGGCGACGCGCTGGCGCTGGCCGCCGGAGAGCTGGTGCGGCCAGCGCTGCGCGAGGTCGGCGAGACCGACGAGCTTGAGCATTTTTTCCGCCCGCGCCCGGCGCTCGGCCTTCGGAAGGCCGTGGCGCTCCAGGCCGAAGGCGACGTTGTCGATGACGCGCCGCCAGGGCAGCATTCGGGCATCTTGGAACACCAGCGCCATCGGGCTGCGCGTCTCCGGCGCCGTGTCGAGGGTGACGGTGCCGGTGCTGGGCTTGGCCAGATCGATCAGCACCCGCAGCAGCGTCGACTTGCCGACGCCGGACTCGCCGACGATGACGAGGAACTGGCCCCGCGGCACCGCGAGGTCGAGCGCGGCGAGGATTTCGGTGCGCCGCCCGTCGCGCTCGTAGGCGAGCGACAGGCCCTTGATGTCGATGATCGGGCGCTGGTTCTCAAGATTGTTCATGCGCGCCACCGCAGCAGCCAGCCCTGGAGGGCGACGAAGCCGGTGTCGAACAGGCCGTAGAGGGCGGCCATGGTCAGCATGTAGACCACGACGATGTCGGTGGAGAGGAGCGAGGAGGCTTGCATCATCCGCGCGCCGATGCCGGGCACGCCAAAAATTTCGGCCGCGACCACCGCCATCCAGGCCTGACCGAGCGCCGTGCGCACGCCGACCAGAATGCCGGGCGTCGCCGCGGGCAGCAGGATTTTCGTCAGCCGGGCGAAGGGCCCGCGGAAGCCGAAGGCCTGGGCGACCTCGATCAGGTCGCGATCAACCCCGCGGACGGCCCCCTGTGTCGCAAAAAAGACGATCCAGAACACGCCGACCGCGATGATGAACACCGCGGCCGAGGGCTGCACGCCGAACCAGATGATGGCGAACGGCACCCAGGCGAGGCCGGGGATGGGGCGCAGCAGCCGCACGATCCAGGCGGTCAGGCTCTCGAACCAGCGGAACATGCCGGACAGCAGCCCGAGCGCGATGCCCGCCCCCGCGCCGACCCCGAGGCCGACGACGTAGTGGCTCAGGCTCTCGGCGACCGCGCGCGGCCATGCGCCGCCCGCGATCTCCCGGCCGAAGGCGGCGGGGATGGAGGAGGGCGGCGGCAGGAAGGCCGGGTTGACGAGATCGAGCCGGGGCGCCGCCTCCCAGACACCGAGGAAGGCGGCGAGCCCGGCGGCCGCGAGCGCGGCCGAGCGGATGGCACTCATGCGGGTCCGATCAGGGCTTCTTCACCGCGTCGAACGGCTTCACGTCGAACAGGCCGTCGGTCGGCGCCTCCTTGTCGAGGGTGCCGATGGAGACCTGATAGGCCTGCATCGCCTTCGTCGCCTCGATGATGGTGCGCGGGTCGGTGACGAACTTCGCCGCCGGCGAAGAGATCGCCTTCTGGATCGTCGCCACGTCGGTGATGCCCTTGCCGAGCGCCGCCTCGACCGGCACCGCGGCCTTGGCCGGGTCGTTCTTCAGCAGCGCCGTCGCCTTGACGAGGGCCGCGACGAGGCCCTCGACGGCCTTCGGGTTGGCCTCGGCGAACTTGCCGTAGACGGCGACCACCGTGCCCGGCTGGTCGGGGAACATCTCAGCCCCGGTGGCGATCAGCGCGACCTTCGGGTTGCGGCCTTGCACGATGGTGAGCGCCGGCTCGCGGATCGAGGCGCCGTCGACGGCCCCGGCGAGAAGCGCCTGCTGGGTCGCGTCGATGCCCATGGCGACGATCTCGACATCGGCCTTGTCGGCCTTGGCGACCTGCCAGAGCCAGTGCTGGAGCGTGGTGTTCGGCACCGAGCCCGGCGGCTGGGTGGCAAGCCGGGCCGCGCGGCCCTCCTTCGCCTTGAACTGCTTGAAGGCGTCCGCCTTGCTCGGGGCGCTCGCGAAGTAGGGGGCGAGCTTGGGGGCGGCCACGAACACCATCTCCTCGATGGCGGTGGCGGCCACGACGCGCACGTCGATGCCCTTGGTGCGGGCGACCGCCAGCGGCGCGATGCCGGCGACGTAGACGTCGATGGTGCCGGATGCGAGCGCCTGGATCATGTTCGGGCCCGACTCGAAGGTGGTGAAGGCCGGCGCCAGCCCCGCCTCCTTCAGCCAGCCCTCGCCGTTGGCGACGAAGACCGGGGCGGCGCCGATCACCGGGATCACGCCGATGCGCACCGGCACCTGCTGGGCGGCGGCGGGGAGGGCGGCGGCGAGGCTCGCCAGAAGGGCGAAGGCCTTGATCAGGATGCGCATCGGGGACGGGTTCCGGCAGGACTGATCCCGCCCCATGGCACAGCGGGCGCGATCTTCCAATCGCCCGAAGCCGCATGGGCGGCTTCGCGGCGCGAAGAGCGCCGCGCGCAGCGTGCCTCGGCGTGAGCCGAGGCGTAGAGTGGAGCGAGAGCCTCAGCCCGCGGAGGCGGGCGCCAGCGACTGAGGCAACAAAAAAACCAAGGCCATCGCTTCGAGCGATGGCCTTGGCGAGAGGGCAGGGCGGAACGGGCGCTCCTTAAGCGATGTTAACGGGACCGTAGCGGCACCTCGGCCGCGCGAGACGACAGGACCCGACCGCCATGAGCCTCCTCGGCAGCATCGTCAGCAAGATCCTCCATCCGTTCGGCACCTCCGAGGCGCAGGCCGCGCCGTCCGACAAGCCGGCCTCGACCGAGGCGCAGCCGACCTCCGGCGGCGGCAACGCGCCGGCCTCCACCCCGACCAGCGGCGGCGCCTCCGGCGGCCCGGTCGATGTCGAGGCCGTGCTCAACGACATGGCCGCCAAGAACGGGCAGAAGCTCAACTGGCGCACCTCCATCGTCGATCTGATGAAGCTGCTCGACCTCGATTCGAGCCTGCACGCCCGCCAGCAGCTCGCCGACGAACTGCACTACTCGGGCGACAAGAACGACTCCGCTTCGATGAATGTCTGGCTGCACAAGCAGGTCATCAAGAAGCTGGAAGAGAACGGCGGCAAGGTCCCTGCCGACCTGAAGGATTAGTTTTCTCTTAGTCGCGAGCAGCCCTCTCCCGACCGCGCGACGGGAGAGGGTCTTGTAGAACTTCGAATTTTCCCTCTGCCGTCATTCCGGGGCGCTGCAGGCGAACCCGGAATCCATGACCGGCCGCGACGCATTGTATGGCCGCACATCACGGGTAGATTTCGGGTTCCGCTCCGCGGCCTCGGAATGACGGCAGTGGGGGTCATACCGTCGCGATCACCCAAGCCCCGCTCATCCCACGGGCGGGTTCACCCGCGGGTCGGCCCGCAGTCGCTCCACGGCCAGCTCGACGAAGGCCCGCACCTTGGCCGGCGCCCGGCGGCCCTCCGGGCTCACCACGTGGACCGGCATCGGCGGGCCCTCGTGGGCCTCGAACAGACGCACCAGCCGGCCCTCGGCCAGAGCCGGCGCGACCTGATAGGACAGGAGCCGCACGATCCCCCAACCGTCGAGGGCCGCAGTGAGCGCCGCGTCGATCGTGTTGCAGACGAGCCGGGGCCGCAGCGGAACCGCCATCCGCCGCTCCGGGCCGAAGCGCCATTCGGCCACCCCGGCCTTGTCGCTCCGGCCGATGATCGCGTGGCCGGTCAGATCCGCCGGCTCGCGCGGCGTGCCGTGCCGCTCCATATAGGCCGGCGCGGCGCAGACGACGCTGCGCACGCTGCCGACGCGGATCGCCGAGAGCCCCGAATTCGGCAACGGCCCGATCCTGAGGGCCACATCCGCCCCCTCCTCGACGAGGTCGATCACCCGGTCGAGGAACAGGGCGCGGGCCGCCACCGCGGGGTGGCGGTCGAGGTATTCGCCGATCACCGGCAGCACGTAGAGGCGGCCGAACTGCACCGGGGCCGTCACGGTCAGCGTGCCGGTCGGCGTCGCCATGGCGCCCGCAGCGGTCGCTTCCGCCTCCTCGATCTCCGAGAGGATGCGGCGGCAATCGTCGAGATAGCGCGCGCCAGCTTCGGTCAGCGCGACCCGGCGGGTGGTGCGGGTGAGAAGCCGCGCGCCGATCCGCGCTTCGAGCGCCGCCACCGCGCGGGTCACCGCGGGCGGGCTCATGTTGAGCGCGCGGGCCGCACCGGCGAAGCCGCCGCTCTCGGCCACCCGCACGAACACCCGCATCCCCTGCCAGCGGTCCATCGCGGGCTCCGATCATTCCGCTTCGAGCAACAATCGCTTGCGGAGAATGACGGTTCTCAAGGATCGGCGAAACGGTTTTGATGCGGGGACCGGCCGGTTCGACGGCCCGAACCCTAGGAAAACCCGTGAAGCTCTACGATCTGCCCCTGTCCGGCCATGCCCACCGGGCGCGTCTGTTCCTGTCGCTGCTCGGCGTGCCGTTCGAGACCGTGCCGGTCGATCTCAGGGGCGGCGAGCACAAGACGCCGGCCTTCCTCAAGCTCAACCCGTTCGGGCAGGTGCCGGTGCTCGACGACGACGGGACCATTATTTCCGATTCCAACGCCATCCTGGTCTACGTGGCGAAGAAGCTGGGGCGCACCGACTGGCTGCCCGAGGACCCGGAGGGCGCCGCCCGGGTGCAGCGCTGGCTCTCGGTCGCCGCCGGGCCCATCGCCTTCGGCCCGGCCGCCGCGCGCCTCGTCACCGTGTTCGGCGCCGCGTTCCGACCCGAGGAGGTGATCGCGCGGGCGCACGCCATCCTCACCCTGGTCGAGGCCGAACTTTCGGACCGCGATTGGCTCGCCGCCGCGCATCCGACCATCGCCGACGTGGCGCTCTACAGCTACGTCGCAGCGGCGCCCGAGGGAAACGTCGATCTCGCGCCCTATCCGGCGATCCGCGCGTGGCTCGCCCGGATCGAGGCGCTGCCGGGCTTCCTGCCGTTCCCCAGGACCGCCGCCGGCCTCAACGTCTGAAGGAGTCCCCCCATGGACACGACGCCGTGGCATGGCGGCGAAGTCGCGCTCCAGACGCGCGTCGGCTCCGCCGCCCGCATGGCCGAGATCGGCCCGCGGGTGATCCGCGACCATCTCATCGAGCAGCATGCCGGGTTCTACCCGCTGCTGCCCTTCGTGGTGCTCGGCACGGTCGATGCCCGCGGCGCCCCCTGGGCGACCCTGCGGGCCGGCCCGCCCGGCTCTTTTCTGGGGGTGCCCGACCCGTACCACCTCACGGTCGTGGCGGCACCCGAGCCCGACGATCCGGCGGAAGCGGGATTGCACGACGGCGCGGGCGTCGGGCTGCTCGGCATCGAACTCGAGACGCGCCGCCGCAACCGCCTCAACGGCACGGTGGAGCGGAGGGGGATGAGCGGCTTCACGGTGGCCGTGGAGCAGAGTTTCGGGAACTGCCCGCGCTACATCCGGCCCCGCCCGGCGATGTTCTCCGGCACGCTCCGCAAGGCCCAGGCGCCGTCCGTGTCGGACCGGCTCGACGGACGGGCGCGGGCGCTGCTGGCCGCCACCGACACGCTGTTCGTGGCGAGTTCCACCGAGACGGGCGGGGAGCGACAGGTCGACGTCTCGCATCGCGGCGGGCCGGCGGGCTTCGTGCGGGTGGCCGAGGACGGCACCCTCACGGTGCCGGACTACGCGGGCAACCGCTTCTTCAACACGCTCGGCAATCTGCTCTCGAACCCACGCGCCGGCATCGCCGTGCCGGATTTCGCGAGCGGCGACCTGCTTCAGATCACCGGGCGGACGGAGTTGGTGCTGGATTCGCCCGAGATCGCGGATTTCGACGGCGCCGAGCGGCTATGGCGGCTCGTGCCGGAGCGGGTGGTGTTTCGCCCCCGCGCGCTGCCGCTGCGGTTCGGCGCAGCCTGATCAGCCCGCCTTGCGGCTGCAGCGGATATAGCTCGCCAGCCCCTTCGGACTCGACCATGTCAGGCGATCCTGCTCCACGAGGAGGCGCACCTGTGAGGTCCAGCGGCGACCGCGCTCGCTGCAATCGGCCGCCATGGTCCAGGCGGCGCCGTCGCGGCGGTTGTTGCGGAAGCGGCAGCTCGTGCGGCCGGCCTTCGCTCCCTCCTCGGTGATGGTGGCGGGCAGGAAGCCGCGGCGGCGCTGGCGCTGGCCGCAGGCGACCGCGTTGGGCCCCCACACGCCGACATAGGCCGCGCGCTCCAGGACCGGCGCGGCGGGCCGCGGCGGCTCGGGCGGTGCGAGCGCCTCGGGCGCCGTCGCCACGGCGGCGACCGGGACGAGGCGGGGCTGCTGGGGAGCGGGGGGAACGAGCGCCGCCACCCGCTCGGGCTCGGGCAGGCGCACCTCCGGCACGTCGATGCCGCCGTGGTCGGCGCTGGCGTAGCGGGCAGGCCGGGCCGAGGCCTCGCGGCCGTCGTCGGTGAGGGCCAGGAGGGTGTAGGAGAACAGCGCGCCCCAGCCCGCGGCGAGGACGACGGGAATGGCCAGCAGCCGACGCGACACGCCCCGGTCCCCGGTGGCCGTCGCCCGCGTCATCTCGCCGGGCTCGCTCGCATCCGTCGCCATCGCGCGCTCCCGCCTCAGCGCCCAAAAATGCCTTTCAGGAACTGGGCGGTGCGGTTGCGCTTCTTCTTGCGCTCCAGCTCGGCCGCGTCCTTGACCCAGGCGACCTGCACCACGCGGCGCTCGCCCTCGAACGGCTCGTGGCCGTGCCAGGAATTGTCGGCGCGCAGGAAGGCGAACATCGTCCCCATGGTCGGCGGCACCTCGACGGCGAAGGGCTCGTAGTTCTTGCCGTCGTAGAGCACCCGCAGCCGCCCGGCGGCGGGCGCGTCCCAGGCGTCGTTCATGTAGACGAGCAGCGTCATCACCTTGGACGGGCCGTCGGTGTGGATCGAGCCGTATTTCGGCTGGCTCTTCTTCATGATGGTGGTGAGCCGCGGGCACGACACGAGGTCGATGCCGAACTTGTCGCCGAGGATGCGGGAGAACTCGTCGCTCTCCAATTCGTCGATCAGCGCCTTGAACCGGCCCTTCAACGCCACCTCGTCCACGGTGAGGTAGCCGGGCTTGGCGATGGCCGGGAAGTCCTGGCGGATCTCGGCGATGGCGCCCTCGTTGAGCACGCCGTTGCCGAGGAAGAAGGTGTAGGGGTCGCGGGAGACCGGCGCGGCGCGCACGGCATCGACGTTGAGGATCGAGAGGCCCGACATGGCTCGTCTGTCCCGTCAAGGAAGGCGCGGCCCGACGAAGACGGCCGGCGCGATGTGTGAGAGTGGACCGAACGGGGCCCGGCATCAACGGTAGACGGTGCGATTGCGGCAAGCGCGGGGCAACCCCTTCCCGGCGCTCGCGGAACCTGCCATGGTCAAGCTTGGCGGCCGCCCTCCGGCCGTCGCCCCTACCCGAGAGGATCGTCCAGGATCTGCGATCCAGGCCGAGTCTCTCGGTTGTCGTGCCGCATCGGCTTTTTCCGAAAGCCGGTTCCCACCTTTCGGGCCGATGCTCCGAGTGATGAAGCCCGTCGCCCTCGCCGTCCTCGGCACTACCCTGGCGTCGCTCCCGGCGGGCGCGCAGCCGCGCACGCCGACCGTCCGGCTGACCTGCGCCGAGGCGATGGCGATCGTGAAGGCGGAAGGCACGGTGACGCTGGGCATCGGCGGGCGCGCGCCCGAGCGCTTCGTGCGCGACCGCAGCCTGTGCGAACTCACCGAGATCGCCGAACTGCGCTTCGTACCGACCCGCGACAACCCGCAATGCCCGATCGGCTACCGCTGCCGCGAGCCCGATTACGGCGACTGGAACTGGAACGGGGATTGAGGGCCCGAGCCGGCGCGTCAGTGCAGCCGGTTCCCGACCACGCCCGCCTCGACCGCCACGGAGAGCCGGTCGGTGATCGCCCACTCGACGCCGACGCGGGCATCGGGCCGCACGGCGATCTGCTCGCGATCGTAGACGGGGGCTACGGGCGTGCCACCGAAGCGCAGCCGCTCGTGCACCGCCCAGGCCCCGGCCTTGCCGTAGAGCAGCACGTTGTCGGTCAGCAGCGTCCCGACCTGCACCTGCACCGCGCCGGACAGGTCGCGCGAGTAGCCGAGACCGCTGAACCCGAGCGTGTTGCTCCCGGCCCCAGGGATCAGCCAATCGACCCCGCCGACGATGCCGTAGACGAACCGCCCGTTCTGCCACATCCGCCCGCCCTCGAAGCCGAGCGTCGGCCCGCCGAAGCTGCCGAAGGCCTTTGACGACGAGAACGCGTAGCCGGTCGAGACGGCGGCGTAGGAGCCGGACCACCGCCCGGCCTCGTCCCCGCGCGGCTGCGACCACGCGAACGAGGGCAGCGGCGCGAAGCCGGCGAAGGGGAGGGCGCTCTGCGCGAGCGCGGGCGCAGGCCCGAGGAGGCCGCCCCCGAGGACGAGAAGAGCCACCCGGCGACGCAGGGAACGGGGAGCGATCAGCCTGTCCATACGGCCAAGATAGCCGATCCCGCGGCCTGGATACAGGCCGCCTCGACACACCCCGCGGACCGACAAGGAAAGCCCGCCGCGCCATCGATCGGCCGGCGGCCGAGTACGCGGCCTCGGCGTCCGATCTCGGCGAGGGCCATTGACATCTCCGGATATTAGGAATATATATCTACCTGTCACTCGGATGAACAATTGGATCGAGCCTTCCGGTGTCGATGCGTAAGAAGATAGTCCGTTCTGAAGTTTCTGTTTTTCCGTAGCAAAGTCATCGAGATCGTGCGTTCGCGTTCATGTCCAGTGCGCCCTGCATCGCAGCCGGCGTTCGTCGAATGAACGGATTCGGTCTCGATCGTCACGACGATTAGCCAAGACCGATCCGCCGCAGAGGTGGATTCTCATTGCAAGAAGAGGCCGAACCCTATGCCGGGCTTTCCCAGCCCGGACACCGGCAAACCTGCGTCGGTGGCACCGAAGGCGAAACGATAAGCGCGAGCCGTCCATCGGACGAAGGCTCACATCATTCCTTTGACGATCAAAACTCGATAATCGGAGCTGAAAATGGCCGTTCGCAAAGCATTGGGTTACATCAACGGCGCGACCGCCGAGATCCCCCCGACCGATCAGATCGCGACCGATGCCGGTGCGATGACCATCCGGCCGGTCGGCGCGACCGTGACGAGCGACCTCGCCGCAGTACTCGGGCGAAACCTCACATTCGCGGATTTCGGCGCCAAGCCGATGACGGCCAGCGAGTTGGCGGCGGCGACGAAGCCGGCGACTGCCACGACGCCGAGTTACATCGACGGCAGCCTTTTCCCGTCAACGGTGCTCAGCCACACCACGATCTTCAATACCTATGCGAAGTACTGCTATTACAACAACAAGCCGATGATCATCCCGCCGGGCGATTATGTCGTCAAGAATAAGTTGGATATGATCGGCGTGCCGATTTACGCAGCAGGCGCCCGAATTTATATGCCGAACAACAATGCGAGCAATGCACCCGGATTGATCATCAGAACAGAGCCCGACGCGATGGAAAACATCGACGTTTCGGAAGTACAGAGCTGGACCGGGTGGGAGCGGTACTCGCGCAAACTCGGCAACCTGAAGAACCGTAAGGGTCAGTTTATCACACCTGAAGTGGACGAGAGCATCCAGTATCTGTCCTTACGCGGACCGGACATCGACGATGCCTACGGCTTCCTCGATCCGTTCCTCGTCGCGACCGACGACGGCGAGCTGTTTCACGCGCTCTACGCCAACGCTGACGTGCGGCAACCGAACTCGCGTGCGGACTGGATCAACTCGGCCGAGGACGTCAGTCTCGGCGAGGTTCGTAAGAACACCTACTACGCCAAGACGCTGCGGGCGCCGATCGAGATCAACGGCCTGACACTCATCATGTATGATGATGGGAGCACCGAGCCCTGCAAGGCAGGGGTGTCCATTCGACGGTGCCGGACCCGGATGCAGGACTGCTCGATCTTCAACAAGTCGAACCGACAGATGCTTGTCGGGTACAATATTAACAAATCCTGCTTCGTCGACTTCGAGAATTGCCTCGTGGACGGGCTCATCGGCGGACCGACCGGCGGAACCACCCATTACGGTTTCCAGGTCGGGGGGAGCGCCAGCGTCACCTTCACCAAGTGCCGCACCTATCACTGCCGCCGCGGCGTCGACGTGCAGCGCGGCAAGAACGTGCACATGCAGGATTGCGAGCTGCACAACGGCTGGGGTGCGCATTGGGGCTGGTGGATCGGTTCCGATGGCGGGATCGTCAGCGCGACCGGCATTCGCGGCGGCGAAAAACAGTTCGCCGAGAACCCGCACGCGGTCCTGGTGGCCGGCGGCGGCTTCTACTGCACCAACGCCGACGTTTACGTCTCGCAATTGGCAACGGCCGCATTCCGGGTCAGGACGGACAACTACCAGTGCGCCGACGACGTGATCTTCTCGAACAACCGCGTCGTCTTCGATGGCGACGTGTCGGAATACCGCCTGCTCGATTTCCGGCTCTTCGACGAAGCGCGCGACTACGGCCGCCCGATCGAGATGCCGCGCAATCTCGTGGCGGAGAACAACCACATCATCGTCCGGCGCCCCAACAAGACCCTCACGCTGCTGTTCTGGCTCCGGCCCAGGGCCACGACCTGGCTGCCGAAGGGGATCAGCGTCGACACCCGCTTCTCGATCCGCAAGAACAGCATCTATTTCGAGGAGGGCGGCGCCACGACGGTCAACGGTCAGCCGCGCATCCGGGCCTACATCAACAAGCCGTCCACGAAGCAGGTGGTCGGCGGGGCGGGCGCCACGGGCAGCGGCATCAACGGGATCATCGCCGACCTGCCGTATCTCTATCTGGAAACGGATGTGGATCCCGAGGCGGCCGACAGCCTCGTCCGTCTCACCGCACAGGTCGAACGCATCGCCGGCCTGTTCATGGTGCGGCGCGCAAGCGGCTCGTTCCGGGAGATCCTCGCCGAGGCCGGCTCGATCGACGACGCCGTGCTGACCGCGCCGTTCGACGGCACGAGCCGTGTCGGCAACACCAAGCAGGCCGACGAGTACGTCGGACCCTATACGAAGCGAGGTCTTTTCACATCGGCGCGGAACTCCGGCTTCAACTACGCCGGCACCACGCAGCTCGCGGTCGACAGTCCGACCAATGCCGTCAACTTTCCGGTCCTGGCGGGTTCGATTTCGGGCAACGGCATCATCTTCACCGCCGCCGGCACCGACACCAACATCCCGCTGCGCCTCTATGGCAAGGGATCGGGGACGGTGTCGGTCGGCCAGACCGGCAACGCGCTGAGTTTCTACGGCACCACCGGCACGACCAAGCAGACGCTCCCGGCGGCCGCGACCACCCCGGAAGCGACCCAGACGCTGGCCAATGAACTGCGCGCCAAACTCATCGCGCTCGGCCTGTTCAACTAAACGTGGGCCGATAGAAAACGACAGGCCCAGGCTGCCGGCACATCCCGGCGGCCTGGGCACCAAGGGCAAACCTCGAAAGCGCCCGCCCCCCAAAGGGCGGCGCTCGATCGTTCGAGCGAAAACGAAGAAACTGGCGACCCCGGTAGGGGCGTCCAAGATGAGCAAGATCAATGACTTGCTCGAAAGTGGGACACCACTTCATCCCACCGGATCATTACGCTTTTCGGCGTAGTGTCCCACAGCCTTTAGAGCTGGCAGGGGAGGGGGCCGCGCTACGGGTCGCGCTGACGAAGGGCGTCGCCCGATGATCCCTGCCGACGCCCGCTTCGGCCCCTGGTCCGACCACATCGACGCCGCCGAGCGACTGGCCCGGCTCCGGTCCCTCCGGGCCATCGTACGCCTTACCACCGGCCCGCGTGGCGAAGCCCTCGCCGACGAGTTGCACCGCGCCGAGCGCGATGCCTCCCGCCTCCCCTTCGCGCTGGCCGCTCTCGACAGCCTGGCCCCTCTTGATCGTCGCCAGGTGCTCAGCTCCTACGCCGCCCTCCACCGTCCCCAGCCCGAAGCCCGCACCGCATGACGCCCCGTGAACTCGACGCCTTCCGTGCCGGTCTCCGGCAGGCCACGGAACACGCCCTCATCACCGCCCTGAGGATCGAACTCCGAGACGACGCGGGCGAGATTCGCCAGCGCGCGGCCATCGAGGCGCTGCGCGGGCTCGCCGAGGGCTTGAAGGCCGAGGCCCGGCCGGAGGTCCCCGTCGCCTCCGGCTTGCTGGACATCATGGAGGCCATCGCTTCATCTCTCGAAACTTCAGGAACTACGACCTGCCCGCAGTGCTCTGGCCGGCTCGCTTGGATCAAAGACGACAGCAACGGCCACGTCCACGTCCGATGCGAAGGGGCGGGCTGTATCGCCGTCATGCAGTAAGGAACCGATGCCTCTCCCCGTCACACAGCGGCGACCGCGCCGCCGCATGTTCAATATGACGAGTGGGCGTTTCGAGGCAGGCAGGAGTGGCAACCCGAACGGACGGCCGAAGGGGGCCCGCAACAAGGCGACGATCGTCGTTGAAAGCCTGCTGGAAGGGGAGGCGGAAGCCCTCACCCGCCGAGCCATCGAGCTTGCTTGAGACGGCGACACAACAGCCATGTGGCTGTGCTTGGACCGCTTGATGCCGGTGAGGAAGGACAGGCCGATCGCCTTCGAGCTTCCGCAGATCGAGGAAGCGGCCGACCTGCCGAGGGCCACGAGCGCCCTGCTTCAAGGCGTCGCCGCAGGCGAGATCACCCCATCGGAGGCCGCCGAGCTGAGCCGCCTGCACGGCTCGTATACGAAGACCTGTTGGCGAACCCACCGCCTCCGCCGCCTGAAATGGTGGCCTACTGGCAATCCGTCGATCTCCATCCGCTCGCGGCCGACACAGGCGAGTACCTGCGTGGAGGACCAGCGTCTTGGGATCGTCCCGAGTTTCGGCAGGAGCCCCTGCCATGAACGCAGCCTCATTGAACCGTAGGCTTTCCGCCTTGGAGGCAGCCGCGTCGCCGGTTGGCGTCCAGCCCGCGGGGCTCGATCCGTTTGACCGTCTCTTGATCCTGCTGATGGCGCATTACCTTGGCCAACTCGGCGAGGGCGAGAGCATCGCTGAAGCACAGGCCCGTGCGCTCGGCTTTCAGGGACCGCGGGACATGCGCGCTGCCTTGGAAGCGCGGAGTTCGGTGCCCGACCTTTGGGCCGAACGCTATGACGATGCCGTGCTGCGGTTACTCAATCTGCGACGCGTGTCCCCGAGCGACGAATGGAGCAAGATCTGCGCCGCCCTCGGTTCGCTTTACGATGGGGAACCCCACAGAATTCACGCCCATCCTTTTGCGGAGAGCCTTGGATCTAGCGCCTGAAAGCAATCCGACGGTGGTTCGCTACACGACGGATCACTTGGCGATCACGCTCTCTGCATTGCGCGCCAACGATTTTCCACTTCGGCCAGGATACTCGCAATGCCCGGCCGCAACACCTCAGAAATGGCATGGGGCATCGGTAGACTGAACCGCCCGATTTGCCGGCATCGGAAAAAGTGTGTGCGGTGGTACGGGTCGAGTTGTTCGATGATATCGCCGAAGGCGTCACTCGGTGGCCGAAAATTATGCTTGATCGTTAGTTCAAGCAACGGGAGCAGGCAGTGCCGAAGGGCCGGATGCTTCAACTCCCCGGCCTTCGATCCATCGGCCACACCATGACTGAGCAGGTACGCCTTAAGAGCCAATTCGGCCGCGTGACTGAGCAGGTGCCACGCGGGGATCGCCATCTGAATATCGATTTCAAGGATGTCTGCCCCCGGCTCGACCCTAACGGCGGCCAGCCGGTACGCCTCAGCGTCTTGCGCGATCCCGATCGCGACCTGCTCCTTCGGCCTTTTCGGAACTTAAGCCATCGTCTGCCCCTGAACTGTTGCGCCCACAGTAGGCTTTCACGACGAATGAATCGTTGTTTTATCAACACACCCGTCGGCATATCGCCCGCACTCTCGCAGAGGCCACAAATCGGCCACGAACGGATCGAAGACAATCCTAGGGGAACCAGCGGCCACCGGAGCAGGGTAAAATTGTCCTCGGATCGCCAAATCGTAATTGGCGCCGAAACAAACCTACTCTGCGAAAACAATGAATCCATAGCAACAAAAAGCGGCGCAAGATGTCAGCCATAAAGATCGCCCGCGTGAATATGTCAAGTCTTGGGCCGGCATCAAACAAAGAAGGGTACGCTTCGCATAGGGCTGCGATTTCGGGAGATGGCCGCTATATTACGTTTTATAGCGAGGGAACAAATCTTGTAAATGGCGACATAAATGGAAAAGGTGATATTTTTGTACGTGATGTTGCCACAGGGAAGACCTCACTAATTAGTATAAATACCGAAGGCAATCAGTTCGAAGGCTGGGCCGAGTCTTCTTCGATCTCTGATAACGGTAAATTCGTTGCTTTTTGTGACTCAGATGGGATCTATCTGCGGGATGTTGATGCCAAAACCACTAAGTTGATATCCCAATCGGACGGCACAGGCTTTTCAGCGTCTGATCCAAGCATATCTAGCGATGGAAGGTTTGTATTATATCAATCCTGGAAGTCGGGATATGCAACTACATATATTTATGACACGAAACTCGATAAAACGACGAATTTAGAGCCCGATTCAAGATCAACAAGTCAAGCTGGGGGACTGGGGCCTAACCGTATATCCACGGATGGCAGATACGCAGTAGCTGGCTGGTCGATAATTGATAATAAAACTAAAGCGTCAACCTCGATCAATTCACACTACGCGAATGAAATACCCGATATTTCTATCACAGATAACGGCCGCTATGCAGTATTTTCGTCATCAATTTCAAGCAATAATGGATCAAAGAATATATACTTATTCGACATAGCGAGGTCCACTCAAACACTAGTATCAGTGTCTATCGATGGCGCCAGCGGCAATGGACTCTCAGTCTTTGGCGACATCTCCGCCAATGGGCATTATGTTGTATTTAGAAGCTACGCTAGCAATTTAGTCGAAGGGGATGCAAACGATAATGCAGATATTTTTGTCCGTGATCTATGGACAGGCAATACAGCTCTAGTCAGCTTATCAGCGCATGGTGATCAGCCCAATAGGCTGGTTGATAAGCCGGCTATATCCGCGGACGGCAGAACTATAACCTTCATTTCCGATGCATATAATCTTGTTGCGGGCGATACGCCTTCGACTGATACAAATTCTTCGGTGGATGTGTTTGTTGTGAGCAACCCGTTCTTTGGCATCTATCGCGCGGGGAGGGAAGGCCCCGACAAAATTTGGGGTTATGTCGGAAATGATGAACTCCATGGTTTTGACGGAAATGACATCATCGACGGCCGCCAGGGAGCAGACCGGATGGAGGGCGGGGCCGGCAACGATACCTACAGCGTCGACAACAACCGCGACGTAATCTTCGAGAATGCCGGCAAGGGCTACGATCGGGTCGTCGCGTCCGTCTCCTACACGCTTGCCGCCAACGTAGAGATGCTGACGCTCTCAGGGAGGGGGGCGATCAACGCCACCGGCAACGCGCTCGCCAACCGCCTCGTTGGCAACGGCGGCAACAACGTCCTCGACGGCAAGGGCGGCGCCGACCTCATGGAGGGCAGCGCAGGCAATGACGTCTACCGCGTCGATCACGCTTCCGACCGGATCGTCGAGGCGGTCGGCGGGGGCCGGGACACGGTGATCACCACGGTGAGCTACCGGCTCGCTGCCGGCCAGGAAATCGAGGTTCTGCAGACCGCCGACGCCAACGGCCGTGCCGCCCTGAAGCTCACCGGCAACGAGTTCGGCAACAAGCTCGTCGGCAATGCCGGCGCCAACACGCTCGACGGAGGGGCCGGCATCGACGAGATGCGGGGCGGAGCTGGTAACGACACCTACGTGATCAACCACGCCAAGGATGTCGTGATCGAGGCGCTTCGGGGCGGGACGGACACGGTGCTCTCGTCCGTCAGCTACGCTCTCAAGGCCGGTCAGGAGATCGAGAGCCTGCGCCTGACCAGCAAGGCCGGCTCCGCCAATCTGACGGGCAATGAGTTCGGCCAGTCGCTGGTCGGCAATGCCGGCACCAACGTCCTCAACGGCGGTTTCGGCAATGATGTGCTGATGGGCGGCAAGGGCGCCGACACGTTCGTGTTCGCCACTAAGCTCGGGTCCGGCAACGTCGATCACATCACCGATTTCACGGGGGCTGATACAATTCGGCTGGACGATGCGATCTTCCGTGCGCTGGCGCCGGGCGAACTCAAGGCCAATGAATTCAAGGACGTCGCCAAGGGTAAGGTCGATGCCGACGACCACATCCTCTACGACAGCCGCAGCGGCAGTCTGTCTTACGATGCCGACGGCTCGGGCAAGGCGGCAGCGGTGAAGTTTGCCGTGCTCGACAACAAGGCGGCGCTCACCCACTCCGACTTCTTCATCGTCTGACACAGCGTGCGCCGGGGCGGCTTGATGGCTGCCTCGGCCTACCCCCCCGCTCGCATGATCCTTAAAGGCATTCGGCCAGCGGATGTATCTCAGCACCGTGCGCAGGTCTTTGTGCCCCGACACTTCCATGATCTTCGCTAGATCGGCGCCCCGCTCCGCGCCGGACGTGACGAACCCGGCCCGCAGGGAGTGTGCCCCGAACGCCGTCGGATCGAGTCCGGCCACCTCGATGTGCTTCTTCAGAATAGCCGCCACCGCCTGGGTCGTGAGGCAAGGTGCCGACGGTTCGGTTCCCCCTGGTGCATTCGAACTGACGGAGCGCACCCGGCCCGACCGCGACACCGGCCGGAACAGCGGGCCTTCGGTGATCCCCACGGCATCGAACCATTCCCGCAGCAGCGCCACCGGCCGGATGAACCACCCGTGCGGGATCGCCTGCATGTGGAAGCTCAAGCAGCGCGATCTGGTGCGGGAGGTTGCGATTGAGGGGGAGTTGAAGGGGTGGGCGCGGGCCCAGGATGAATAAATGCTGAAATAATGGATTTCAAAGAGGGAGGCCACGTGCTCTCAAGAAGTTATTCAAATCGGCAGGATCAATTGCCGGATTCATATTAGACGCTTGGTACCGGACCATATCAGTTATCAAAGATGGCGAGCGTGGAGGTAATTTTGCACGCCATCTTTGCACCAAGCGGTCAAGAGTACCCTCGTGTAGTGGGTCCACCGTTCACCCCCCTATAGTTATTTATTGTTTATTCAGACACGCTTTCCGCGACATGACTGACCGGCTTATTTATTAATGCCATGAAAATTCGATAGGCTGATGGCCTTAGAAATTTACGCAGAAACCCTGTTTCCCATTCATTATTAGTTTCAGATAACACAGTCTGCAGTTCAGGAATCAGATGGTCAGCATCAGCCGAATGCAGAAAACTTTCCATTCTGCGAATGAAAATATCATCTTTTGCGTCGAAGGCATCTTTGATGATCACCGCAGCACCTACTTGGTCAATAGTAATTCTCATGATAGCGAACAAAAGCGCAGATATTGTACCCAAATTAAGTATAAGCGCTATAAGCGATCCTGCAAAAAATTCCAGGTAATGCTTCTCTGCGCCTTCTTGCCTGCCATAATCTGGCGACCAATTCCCGGAAAAAACCTGTACCCAGTATAATGCGCTGTCGTTGAGGCGAATATTGTTCTGATTTGATATGACTAGTATAGCCGCGATGACTGCTACCAAGCCAACAATGGCTTTGTCTCTGACCCGCATGCTGGATTGCCCCGACAGCGCTCAAGATCGTATGCTCCCGATGCGGGACATAAGCTTGACCGTTAGGTCGGGAGAGCGCAATCCATCGCAGGGGATTCATGCAATGCTCCAATCCATTCCGAAGCACGTTCTACGCCTACGTTGCCGCTGCGCAACGCTTTTGAGCGTGTGACGGTTCGATTTGGCTATATGGCGTGGGGCGGAGGCGAGATGCCGCTGCCAGTAGCTGCAGGAGTCCATCGACGGCCCGCGCTTCATCGCCAGCCCAGCAATCCGCTCGTACTGCGCGCTGTTCGCCAGGCGGCGATTGTCCTCCGGCTGCCACCTTTCCCCGGAATAGGAGCCGAGGTAGGCGCCGCTGACGCAGAACCAGGCCGCGCTTACGTCCTGACCGATCGTATGCTCATCCTGCGAAAGCCAGCCCACATAAGGATCGCCGTGGCCACGAGGAACGGCAGAGCCACGATCACCCCGGCCAGCGCATCGGAGCCGATCAGCGCCGCGATAGCATCCCGCAGCGCGATCAGCAGCAGCACCAGCGAGACGAGGACTAGCAGCAGCGCCCCGCCGAACAGTGCCGCGAGCGTCGCAACAGCCCGCAGGTTGCCGCGAACCTCGATCCTGGCCAGCCGGAGCAAGTCGGCGAACTGAGCGCTGGCCTCGCGGACGGCGGCGGCGATCAGGGCGGGCGTGCTGCGCGGATCCCCGTCTGGCTGCTGTCGATCCACCGCCGGTTCGTTCACCGCAGCCGCTTCAATGCTCATCGCGAGTGCCACCAGCGCGAAGCCTCACACCAGGGCGACCGTCGTTCAGAAACTCGACGCCTTCGGCCTCAAGTGCCCGCATGACAGCTTGTATCTTGTCGAGGCCGCTCACGAGGCCGGAAGCGCCCCGCTTCTCCATGGCGCCGATCGTGTTGATGTTGACGCCAGCCCTCTCCGCGAGGGTGCCCTGATCCATGCCAACGAGGGCGCGTGCCGCCCGAAGCTGGTTTCCCGTGGTGAGCATATCGGCTCCAGAACCCGCCGAACTAGGATTTTTTCATAGCAGGCTGTTGACGGCATGATCTGTATAGCTCATACCTAACTAGGAACTACACCTAGTTAGGCAGGTATTCAATGTCTCGCCGCGCCCTCTCTTGGTCCTCCGCCCTCCGCGATCTGCGGAACGACCGCGTGCAGGTTCCGCAGGGCTTCCTTGGCTCGCGCGAGCGCATCCGGTTGCTGTTCGCGTCGGCCGCGCCTCGCTCATCACCCCGACCGGTACTTTCGATCGCGCCGGCATCATGGCCGCCGCTGCCGCTGCCGCGAAGGCGCATCAGCTTCAGTACGGCTCCACCTGGGCCGTCGCGATGTCGGTCTCGCTCAAGGCCGCGTGGCAGTTCGCCAAGTCCCTCCGCTCCGCTGCTGCGCACTGAGCCCGGCCAATGCTCCCCGCCCTCACACGCCGCGCCATAGTCGCCGCGTTCGCCCTTTCGGCCATGGTGCGCCCCGCGCGCCCGGCTCCTGCCGATCCGATCTTTGCTGCCATCGACCGCGCCAAGGCGACAGACGCCGCGCTCGCCGCGATGCTGTCCGGCCTGAACGAGGACGACGAGGCCGCGGTGCGCCGTGCCGACGAGGCGGCCGACGCTGCCAGCGACGCCTTCAACGCCCTTCGGTTCGTCCGGCCCACCACCGCCGCCGGCTTCCGCGCGCTGGTCAGCTTCTACGCAGAGCAAGCCGAGTTGGATGAACCGCACTGCGCGGGCGCGATGTACCTGCGCCACGTCCTCTCGGCCCTGCCCGAGGCGCGCGTCTGATGCCGCCTCGCCCCACCCGCCGCACTATCCTCGCCGTCGTTCTGTCCGCCACGCCATGGCGACCCCGCCCGCGGCCAACGCCGCCCGGCCCGATCCGCTCGCCGCCGCGATCCGGCGCGCCCGTCTCGCCGATGCCGCTCACCGGCAGGCAGGCCACGACGCTCTCAACGCCTTCGGCCCCGACGCGCCCCGCCCCGCCTACTGGCGTGCCTACCGCTTCGGCGTGCTGGCCGAGCGCTACAGTGCCCGCCGCGCTCTTCACGCCCTGACGCCTGCCACGGCCGACGAGGCGGCGGGCCTCGTCGCCTATTACGCCGAGCGGGCCGAACTGTCGGGCGATCCCGAGACCGCCCGCGCCGGTCGCCGCCTGAGGAAGGTGTTCGCACGAGCAGGCGTGCCGCAACGGCTGTCGCTGGCTCGACTATTCGAGGGAGATGCACGCGCTGATCGGCCGCCCCGATCCGGAGAGCGTCGCGGCCATCCGCGAGACGTTCGAGCGCCCGCTCCCCGACGGCTCGACCCTCTTCAGCCGCTACGGCGGGCCATCTTGATCCGCGTTCCCCTGCTCGCCCTGGCAGGCGGGGCAGGGGTAAGAGGCCGGCGCTCTCCTTTCGCCCTGGCAGATGAGGGACACGGGGCCGCCGGTCTCGCCATGCCGACAGCCCTATGATCGAAACCGAATTACTCTGATCATGGGGGCCCGCCTTCTACCCCTCGCGGACATTCATGACGCTTTTGCCGCAGGTCCAGATGGGTCGAAATTCGCACTTTTAATTAAACAATCTGGGCGTCAGAATCACACCCTTTTCAGACTGTCTTGCTTAATTTAATTAAATTATTTTATACAGTCATACTATTATTGAATGAGCAATTTTTATGATAATATAATATGTACGGCTAATGATTGGACCGGCATGGCGTGAGAGTATCTATTGTATCGCAAGAGATCAATCCAGCGAGATGTTGTTGCCGATCAGCCTATGGCCATCGAGGTCGCGGAGGTTGCTTCCGCCGACCAGGACGATGCGTGTGGCCAGAGGCGAGCCGTCGGCGCAGGGTCTCGGGACTGTGCCCGGCGCACGGTAGCAGAGAAGCTCCAGATGCGGCGGTGCCCCGCCCGGCGGCGTCAGGCCAGTCACTTCGACGACTGGATCGTCGACCGCGTCCAAGCGGGCCTGCTCAGGGCCGCGGTTCACCCCCCGGCTCGCGACCGAGAAGCCGAAGCCGGCATAGAAGGCGACCGCGCGCTCCGTGTCGGCGACGGTGATCGCGGTGTGATCGATCCCAAGGAACAGGCCCGGCCGATCCCGCCAGACCGGCGGCACCGCGCCGGTCGGGAAGGCCAGCAGTTCGAGCGGATGCCCATCGGGATCGCGGAACTTGAACGCGCTCACGCCGCCGGACGAGGCCGGCAGCCGCTCCGGCCCGGCTCGCGAGATCGGCGTCCAGCCCGGCACCCCGGAGAGATGTGCGAAGGCGGCCTCCATGTCCGCGACGGCGAGGGCGCAGTGCTGGAAGTCGGTGGCGTTCGAGGGCGCTGGCTCGGGACTTCGCTCCGAGGCAGGCGCGAGTTCGATCGTCTGTGCGCCGATCCTCACACGCGCGCCGTCGGGCGCGACGGTTGCACCGAAGGCCGCCGCGTAGAAGGCGGCGGTGGCGGTCGGGTCGGGGCAGAGGAGCCGGATCGCGGCGATGCGAAGATCCGTCATCGCCCGGCTCCCGGCAGCGCGGCGCCGCGGCGGTTGAGGAAGATCGAAAACACGCGCTGCGAGCCGGCGATGAACAGGCGGTTCCGGTGCACCCCGCCCCAGGTTATGTTGGAGACGCGGGCGGGCACCCGCACCTTGCCGAGGAGGCGCCCCTCCGGCGAGAGGCAATGGACGCCGTCGGCGGCGCTCGACCAGACGTTGCCGTCCTCGTCCACCTTCATGCCGTCGCAGTAGCCGGGCGCGATCGTGTGGAACGCGTCGCCGCCGGTGAGCGTGCCGTCGGCGCCGACATCGAACACGCGGATGAACTGGCGCGGGTCGGGATGGCTCTGGTCGCCGGTCTCGGAGACGTAGAGGCGCCGCTCGTCGGGCGAGAAGGCGAGGCCGTTCGGCCCGTCGAAATCGCCCGCCGCGACGCGGATGTCGCCGGTCGCGGGGTCGAAGCGGTAGAGGGCGGGCGGTTGCTCGCTCTCCTGGCGACCGCCCTCGTAGTCGTTCGCGATGCCGTAGAGCGGATCGGTGAACCAGATCGTGCCGTCCGATTTCACCACGACGTCGTTCGGCGCGTTCAGCCGCTTGCCCGCGTGGCGGTCGACGAGGCGCGTGACGCGCCCGTCATGCTCGGTGCGGGTGAGGCAGCGGCCGTGATGCGAGCAGGCGATCAGCCGGCCCTCGCGGTCGCGGGCCTGTCCGTTGCCGTAATCGGACGGGGCGCGGTAGACCGACAGCCCCTCCGCCTCGCTCCAGCGCATCGTGCGGTTGCGCGGCAGATCCTGGAACAGCAGGCAGTTCCAGTCGCCCATCCAGACCGGACCCTCGACCCAGCGGAAGCCCGCGGCGATCTCCTCCAGCCCGGCATTGTCGAGCACGTAATGGCGGAAGCGGGGATCGTGGATCTCGAACCCGTCCATCCGCTCACCCGAACCGGCAGGGCGTGGTCAGCGCGCGCTTGGTGTCGAACTGCACCACCATCAGCACGGCGGGCGCGTCGCCGACCGTGCCGGACTTGTGGCCGGTCTTGCCGTCGAGGGTGCGGCAGCCCTGGTCCTCGCCGAACGAGATCTCGCCCGGCCCCATCTCGATCCGGGTGCCGTCCATCGACTCGACGTACCAGCGCCCGCTCAAGGGGATGATCCATTGCGGCGCCGGGTTCTCGTGCCACGTGCCCTCCCAGCCGACCGGCTGGACGGTGATCATCGTGGTCATGCCGTCGTGGTGCTTCACCCCCTGCCATTGCGGCGAAGCCGGCGGCTTCATCGAGGCGAGGTGGAACTCGGTCATCGCGCAGCGGACCTGACGGCTGATGCCGTCCGCGTCGGTGTAGAGATGCCAGTAGGGCACGCTCGGCTTGTCGCCCGGCTCGCTCATCGCCCAGTCTCCGGAATGGTGTGCGCGTAGGGGTGCGTCGATCCGAACGGATCGGCGAGGAAGGCCGCGACGCCCTGCTGGCTCGGCCCGCCCCAGGCGAGCGCGAGGAAGCCGCCCGCGACCGCGAAATTCTTGAGGAAGTCCCAGAACGTCTCGCGGCCCTCGCTCGGCCCCCTCAGGCGGAAATCGGCTTTACGCCAGAACGGTTTCCACAGGAGCGCCGTGACCATGCAGTAACCGGCCAGCACGAAGGCCGCGAAGCGGTCGGCGATGCCGGTCAGCACGCCCAGCGACATCACGACCTCGACGAACAGCCCGGCCAGGATCAGCGCCGTCGCGAGCGGGCGCGAACGCGCGGCCTGGCCCGCTTGGCCCACCGCCGCGGAGAAATTCAGAACCTTGTCGAGCGCGCTGAAGGGCAGGAACAGCAGCACCAGACAGGCTCGGGCCGCGAAGGCGGCGAGCACCTCGAGGGTCATCCGGGTCTCTCGGTTCGTCTTTTGGCTTCGCCTTTCCGCTGCCAACGTCGCCGGATCGATGCGGTTCGCGCATGGCTCGCAGAACGGTCGCCGCCACGGTTGCCCGGAACGAGGCCGCCCGCCGCCCGTTTCGCGTCGAAAGACGGAGCGAGGCGGATGAAGGACGACCATTACGACGTGATCGTCGTGGGCTCCGGGCCGGGCGGCGGCTCGGTGGCGTGGCGCCTCGCCCGCACCGGCAAGCGCATCCTCGTGATCGAGCGCGGCGATTACCTGCCGCGCGAGCGCGAGAACTGGGACACCGACGCGGTCTTCCGCAAGGCGCGCTATCAGGCGGACGAGACGTGGACGTCTTCCAACGGCGACACGTTCAAGCCCGGCCTGCACTACTATGTCGGCGGCAACTCGAAGGTCTATGGCGGCGTGCTGTTTCGGCTGCGCGAGAGCGACTTTGAGGCCCAGCGCCACCCGGACGGCGTCTCGCCGGAATGGCCGCTGAAATACGACGCTTTCGCGCCCTACTATCAGGCGGCCGAGGAGCTGTTTCAGGTCCACGGCGCCCGCGGCGAGGACCCGACCGAGCCGCCTTCCCGGCATCCCTACCCGAAGCCCGCGATCAGCCACGAGCCGCGCATCCAGAAGCTCGCCGACGACCTCGCCCGGACCGGCCACCATCCGTTCCACCTACCGATGGGCGCGCTGATGGAGGAGGACGGTAGGGGCGGGACCCTGCCGCACTCGCCCCTGCTGCGCTGCGACCCGTTCGACGGCTATCCGAGTCTGACCAACGGCAAGGCGGACGCGCAGATCATCTGCATCGATCCGACGCTCGCCGCCCACCCCAACGTCACGCTCCTGCGCAACGCGTACGCCGAGCGTCTGCTGACCGATGCGGGCGGCGGTCGCATCACCGGCGTCGCGGTGACGATCGAGGGCCGCCGGCATACGCTCACGGCCGACCTGTTCGTGGTGGCCTGCGGCGCGCTGTCCTCGGCGCTGCTGTTCCTGCGCTCCGGCAACGACCGGCATCCCGACGGGCTCGCCAACCGCTCGGGACAGGTCGGGCGCAACTACATGCGCCACAACAACACCACCGTGCTGGCGATCTCGAAGGAGCCGAACCCGACGCAGTTCCAGAAGACGCTCGGCCTCAACGACTTCTACCACGGGCGCGACCGCAGTCCGCTGAACGACTGGGAGTTCCCGCTGGGCCACATCCAGATGGTCGGCAAGTCCGATGGGATGCAGATCGAGGCCGAGGGGCTGCCGGGCTTCCTGCAATGGCTGCCGACGCGACCGTTCGACTATATCGCGAAACACTCGATCGATTTCTGGCTGACGTCCGAGGACCTGCCGCTTCCGCAAAACCGCATCTACTACCGGGACGGAAAGGTGCATCTCGACCTGACGCAGACGAACGCTGAGGCACAGAAGCGCCTGCGCGAAAAGCTGCGCAGGCTGTGCGACAGCCTCGACATCCACCCACACCTGTTCGACCGCACGCTCTATCTCGGCAAGGACACGCCGATCGGCGGCACGGCGCATCAGGCCGGCACCCTCCGCTTCGGACCCGATCCGGGCACGTCCGTGCTCGACCTCGATTGCCGGGCGCACGGCATCGACAACCTCTACGTCACCGATGCGAGCTTCTTCCCCTCCATCGGCGCCGTGAACCCGACGCTGACCATCATCGCCAACGCCCTGCGGGTGGCCGATGGCATCGCCACGCGGCTTTAGGACTCATTGAGCCCTTCAGATTGCCCGATCATGGAGGCGTACCCCTGACCGAGACTCTGCCCATGAACCGGAAGGGACGGGGCCGCGATGCTTGAGGCCACTCCCGCGCACGCGCTTCCCGTCCGAGCGGCCCGCCGGAACCGGTCGCTCCGGCGCCTCGCCTCGGGCCTCGGCCTCGTCGCGCTGCTGCCGCTCGGCGGCTGCGGCGTCCTCGATCACGGCATGCTCGGGGCCGCCGGCCCGGTCGCCGACCAGACGCGCGGCCTGTTCCTGCTCGTCTGCGCGATCCTGATCTTCGTCGCCGCCCCGGTGCTGCTGCTGACGCCGATCTTCGCCTGGCACTACCGGCTGTCGAACACGAAGAGCGCCTACCGCCCGCAATGGGGGTTCAACTGGCCGCTCGAAGGCCTGATCTGGATCCCGCCGACGATCATCGTGATCGTGCTCGCTGTGTTCCTGTGGCGCGACACCCACGCGCTCGATCCCTACAAGCCGCTCGCCTCGTCCCATCCCCCGATTGAAGTGCAGGTCGTGGCGCTCGATTGGAAGTGGCTGTTCATCTATCCGCACGAGGGCGTGGCCAGCGTCAACGAACTCGCCTTTCCGGCCGACCGTCCGGTCCGTCTGAGCCTGACGAGCGACACGGTCATGCAGTCGTTCTTCGTGCCGCGGCTCGCCGGGCAGATCTACGCCATGGCCGGCATGACGACGCAGCTCAACCTCGCGGCGGACGCGCCCGGCCGCTTCCGCGGCGAGAACACCCAGTTCAACGGCGTCGGCTTCCAGAACCAGAAATTCGCCGTGCTGGCGCAATCGAACGACGACCACGCGGCCTGGATCGCCCGCGCCCGCGCCGGCGGCAGGACCCTCGATCCGGCCGCCTACGCGACGCTCGCCGCCCGCTCGGTCCAGCCCGAGCCGGTCCTGTTCGGATCGGTCGCGCCGAACCTGTTCCGCTCGATCCTCGCCCGGAACGATCCGGGCCTGCACGCCGCCCACGGACATCACGCTCATGAATGAAGACGGTCACTGGCTCACCCTGTTGGGCCGCCTCGACCTGCACGCGTTCCCGTTCGTGCGCGCCTGGGAGGACCCGACCGTCAGCGAACTCATCGGCGCGTTCGCCGGCGCGCTGGTTGTCGTCGGCGCGGTCGGCCTCGTGGCGCTGCTGACGTGGAAGCGGTGGTGGCGCCCGCTCTTTCGCGACTGGCTGACGAGCCTCGATCACAAGAAGATCGGCATCATGTACGTCGTGCTGGCCGGCGTCATGCTCAGCCGCGCGCTGGTCGAGGCGGTGCTGATGCGCGCGCAGCAATCGCTCGCGGTCGACGCCCCCGGCATCGTCGCGCCGGAGCATTTCGCGCAGCTCTTCAGCACCCACGGCACGATCATGATCTTCTTCATGGCGATGCCGTTCCTGACGGGGCTGATCAACTACGTCGTGCCGTTGCAGATCGGCGCACGCGACGTCGCCTTCCCGCTCCTGAACTCGATCAGCCTGATGCTGACGGGGGGCGGGGCCGGGCTCGTGATGCTCTCGCTCGCGGTCGGCGAGTTCTCGACCGGCGGATGGTCGGGCTACCCGCCCTATACCGGCAAGGCGTTCCAGCCCGGCGTCGGCCCGGATTACTGGATCTGGGCCGTCACCCTGGCCTCGCTCGGCACGACCCTGTCGGGGATCAACATCGCCGCGACGATCTACAAGAAGCGCTGCCCCGGCCTGCACCTCACCCGCATGCCGCTGTTCTGCTGGACCGCGCTCTGCACCGCGATCCTGATGATCTTCGCGACCCCGCCGCTCACCGTCGCGACCGCCCTGCTCGCCCTCGATCGTTACTTGGACTTCCACTTCTTCACCAACGATCTCGGCGGCAACATGATGAACTACGTGAACCTCTTCTGGCTGTTCGGCCATCCGGAGGTCTACATCCTCATCCTGCCCGCCTTCGGGGTGTTCTCGGAAGTCATCTCGGCCTTCTCGTCGAAGGAACTCTACGGCTACAAGTCGCTCGCCACCGCCACGATGGCGATCGGCGTTTTGTCGTTCACGGTCTGGCTGCACCACTTCTTCACCATGGGCCAGAGCGCGAGCGTGAACGCCGCCTTCGGGATCGCGACGATGACGATCTCGATCCCCACGGGGGTGAAGATCTACAACTGGATCTGGACGATGTTTCGCGGCGAGGTCCGCTTCACGGCGCCGATGCTGTTCGCGCTGGCCTTCATCGTCACCTTCGTGCTGGGCGGCCTCACCGGCATCATGCTCGCGATCCCGCCGATCGACTACGTGGTCCACAACACCGTGTTCCTCGTGGCCCACTTCCACAACATGCTCATCCCGGGGCTGCTCTACGGCATGATCGCCGGCTACATGTACTGGTTTCCCAAGGCGTTCGGCTTCCGCCTGTCGGAAGGCTGGGGCAAGGTCGCCTTCGCCTGCTGGGTGAGCGGCTTCTACCTCGCCTTCATGCCGCTCTACGTGCTCGGGCTCGGCGGCATGGCGCGCCGCAGCCAGGCCCTGTTCGAGCCCGATTACCGGCCCTGGCTGATCGTGGCGGCCTGCGGCGCCGTCCTGCTGCTGTCCGGTCTCGTCAGCCTGTTCATGCAGCTCTTCGTCAGCGTGCGGGATCGCGACGCCAACCGCGTGCCGGTGGGCGATCCCTGGGATGCCCGCGGCCTCGAATGGTCGGTCGCGGCGCCGCCGCCGGAATACAACTTCGCCACGATCCCGCGGGTCGATCGGCTCGATCCGTTCTACTGGCGCAAGGAGCGCGGGGAGGCCTACCGGCGGCCCGCGCGCTACGCCGACATCGTGATGCCGAAGAACAGCTGGGTCGGCCTGCTGGTCGGGTTCGCGGCGGCGGCCTGCGCCTTCGGCCTCGTCTGGCATATCGGCTGGCTGAGCCTCCTCGGGTTCCTCGGCATCTGGATTCCGGTCGTCGCCCGCAGCTTCGTGCGCGACGTCCACCGCACGATCCCCGCCGCCGAGGTCGAGGCGACCGAACGGCTCTGGCTGGAGCGCGCCCACGCGGCGCGGCCCGTGCCGCGCGAACGCGAGACCGAGCCGGACAATCTCGGGCTCGCCCGCCCGTTCCCGGCGCAGGTGACGGCATGAGCGCCTCGGCGCAGGGGCCGCAACTCTGGCATGTCGGCCTGAACCTGCTCGAATCCGACGAGATGGAGCCGGGCGAGGCCGCGACCGGGCTCTACGGCTTCTGGCTCTTCCTCATGAGCGACGCGATCCTGTTCGCGCTGCTCTTCGCGATCTACGGCACGCAGGTTGCCGCCACGGCCGGCGCGCCGGGCCCTCGGGACGTGCTCAAGCTCGGGCCGACCTTCGTCGAGACGCTGATCCTGCTGACGAGCAGCCTGACCTTCGGGCTCGCCGCCATCGCCCTGAAATACGACGAGGGCCGCCGCGGCCTCGTCCTCTGGCTCTGCCTGACGCTGGCGCTTGGGATCGCCTTCCTCGGCTTCGAGCTGAGCGACCTGCGCACGATGGTCTCCGACGGGGCGACGCCCGACCGCAGCGGGTTCCTCTCGGCCTTCTTCGCCCTGGTGCCGACCCACGGCCTGCACGTCGCGGCGGGTTGCCTCTGGATCGGGGTGATGCTGGTCCAGATCGCGGTGTTCGGCACCGATGCGCGGGTCAAGCTGAACCTGCTGAAGCTCGGGCTGTTCTGGCACCTCCTCGACATCGTCTGGATTGCGATCTTCTCCGTGGTCTACCTGCAGGGAGCGTCCGCATGACGACACAGGGACCGTCGCGGGGCGCGGTGCTGCTCCGGGCCCTCGGCGCCGCCGGCCTGATCGGGCTCGCGCGGGCGGTGTCCGCCGGCCCTCCGCCGCGGCCGAAGCCGGCGGCGCCCGAGGCCGACCCGCACCATGCCCGGCGGCGCGATCTCCTCACCTACGGCATCGGCTACGTCCTGGCGCTGCTCCTGACCTGCGCCGCATTCGCCGTCGTGACGTGGCGGTGGGCGGCCGGGGCCACCGCGCTGGGCCTCGTCTTCGGCCTCGCGCTGGTCCAGGCCGTGGTGCACTTCCGCTGCTTCCTGCACATCGACCTGAAGCGCTCGGCCCGTGACGACCTGCAGTTGATCCTGTTCTCCACCCTCATCATCGCCCTGATGGTGGGCGGCACCCTCGTCGTGCTGTTCAACCTGCGCATGCGGATGATGTAGCCGGGTCCGAGGGGCCGCCCCACTGTTCTACCGAAGGCGGCGCGACGGCCTGGACGCCCGCGCAACCGCGAACGCCCCGACGGCCACCGTCCCGAGCGCGGCGGCGAGGCCGAGCCGGAGCCAGCGCGGGTCGGCGGCAGACACCGATGGGAGTGCCCGGTCGTCGAAGCGCCCGTGCGCCCCCGGATCGGTATCGACCGGTTCGTAGAGGTTGTCCTGTCTGTTCGCGCGGACGGCCTGGCTCGTCATCTCGCCGCGATAGCCGTGCCGGGCGAGATAACGGTCGATCCAGCCGGGCGCGATCATGTTGCCGATGATCGCCTTCCAGGTCGGGAAACCGATCCAGAGTTCGCGCGGCGCGGTGTGGGCCGCGCGGTAGACGTGGCGGGCGATGGCTTCCGGCTGGTAGATCGGCGGCACCGGCTCCAGCCGCCGCGGCATGCGCGAGCGCGCCCAGTCGAATTGCGGGGTGTTAACCGCCGGCAGCTGCACCATCGTCAGCCGCACGCGGGAGCCGTCGTGCAGCAACTCGCTGCGCAGGCTGTCGAGGAAGCCGCGCACGGCGGCCTTGGCCGCGCAATAGCTCGATTGCAGCGGGATCGAACGGTAGGCCAGGGCCGAGCCGATGCAGATGATGGAGCCCGCATCGCGGCGCTGCATGTGCTTGAGGGCGGCCAGCGTCCCGTAGACCTGCCCGAGATAGGTCACCTCGGTCGCGCGCCGGTACTCCTCCGGCGGCGTCTGCTGCGCGGGCGCGTAGATCGTCACCATCGCGACGTTGATCCAGACGTCGATGGCGCCGAACGCCCGCACGGTCTCGTCGGCCGCCCGCATGACGGCGTCGGCATCCGCCACATCGACCCGGTGCGCCAGGGCGCGGCCCCCGGCCCGTTCGATGTCCCGCACCGTGCCCTGCAAGCCGGCCTCGCCGCGGGCCAGCACCGCGACGTTCCAGCGGTGCCGGGCGAATTCGTGCACGATGGCCCGCCCCACTCCGGCACTGGCGCCCGTCACCACGACGGTCCGGCGCCGGTCGTCTCTGTCATTCCGCTTCATCGATCACCCATCTCGGATGTACTCGGCCCTGTCGCCATGGCCGAGCCGGCAACGTCCGATCAAGGACGGCGTTCATGGTTCCGATCACTGCTTAAACTGGTCCCGCAGAGCCTCGTTTGCCCACACCTACCAGCCGGAGCGTCACCTACTGTTTCGAGTTGTCGGCACTAGAGCTGTTGTCGATCAGGTTGGATCGTAGGCGTCGTATCCAGCGGCGATAAGGCAGTTTCGGCAGGCCTTTGGTGTGAGGCTGTCGAAGGCTGAGCGGATGGCCGCCTGCAAGTCGGGAAGCGTGCGGGCGGCGGTTTTGCGCAGGTCTGCCTTCAGCTTGGCGAAGACCTCCTCATCCTGAGCCTGTCGAAGGATCGATCAGGTTGAAGTCGGGCGAGTAGGGCGGAAGGTAGAGCAACTTGGCGCCCACCGCCTGGATGGCTTCGCGTACGCCGGCCACCTTGTGAGCGCCGAGGTTGTCCATGATCACCGTGTCGCCCTGCTTCAGCACGGGCACCAGGGTGTCGGTGACGTAGGCCCGGAAGCGCTGGCCGTTGGTGGCTCCGTCGAACAGGGCCGTGGCCGCCACCCCGCTGGTGCGCAGGGCCGCAGTGACGGTCGTCGTCTTCCAATGACCGTGCGGGACAGCGACACGGCAGCGCTCGCCGCGCGGCGCCCAGCCGTAACGACGTACCATGTTGGTGGTGGTCTCGCCCTGTGCCTGCTGCTCTTCGCCGGCGGGCGCCGCTCCGACGCCGTGGTGTTCGGGCGCCAGCACCTTCAGGGCGCGTGGCTGCGCTACACCCAGCACAAGGGCCGCAACACGAAGCCGATGACGCTGGAGGTGCCGGTGCTGCCGGCCCTGCGCGCCGCGATCGACGCCTGCCCGAACCAGAACCTCACCTTCCTCATCACCGAGCGCGGCAAGCCGTTCACGTCGAACGGATTCGGAAACTGGTTCAAGGATCGCTGCCGCGAGGCCGAGTTGCCGCATTGCTCGGCCCACGGCCTGCGCAAGGCCGGGGCGACGCTCGCCGCCGAGAACGGCGCGACCGAGCGGCAGTTGATGGCGATGTTCGGCTGGCGGACGGCGAAGATGGCCGAGCACTACACCCGCAAGGTCGAGCAGAAGCGCCTCGCTTGGGGGGCCATGCACCTGATCGACTTCGACCGGAAGGGGGAGGGGAATGTCCCACTTTTTTCAGCCGTCAGAGCCGGTGGGACTCTCAGCGGAGAAACCGCAGTAAAATCAACGGCAGTTTCAAAGGGTGGCGACCCCGGTAGGGCTCGAACCTACGACCTGCCGCTTAGAAGGCGGCTGCTCTATCCAGCTGAGCTACGGAGTCGGGGTGCCGGGGCTCAGAAGCCACGGGAGGCGCCGCCGGTCAAGCGAGCGCCTCCCGTCTCATCAATCCAAGTGGTTGCCGTAGCGCTCGACATGGGCGGCGAGGCCGAGGCCGTGCTCGCGCACGAGGCGTTCGGCGAGGTCGGCGTTGCGGGCCTCCAGCGCCTCGATGATGCGCACGTGCTCGCGGATCGATTCCGAGGCGCGGTCGCCCTGGCGCAAAGCCGTGTTGCGGATGCCGCGGACATGGACCAGCAGGTTCCCGCACAGATCCTGGATCACGGCGCAGCCGCCCAGCCGAATGATCTTCTGGTGGAAGCGGATGTTGGCTTCCGAATACTCGTCGAGGTGGTCCGAGGGGCGGCCTTCGAAGAATTCGGGGAAGGAGCGGCGCAGGCAGGCGAGATCCTCCTCGGGAGCGTTGGCGCAGGCGAGGCGGGCCGCCATGCTCTCCAGCGCCGCCCAGGCCTGGATCATGCCGACGATCTCGCGCTTCGTCTTCTTGACGACGAACACGCCGCGGCGCGGCTCGTTGCGCACGAAGCCTTCCTGCTCCAGCACGGTCAGCGCCTCGCGGATCGGCGTGCGCGAGACGCCGAGCGTCTGCGACAGGCCGCGCTCGTCGAGGCGGACGTCGCCGGCCGCGCCGTAGATGTCCATGTTGGTGATGGCCGACTTCAGCGCCTCGTAGGCCAGCGTCCGCAGGCTGGTGGCGGGCACGATCGGCTTGATCGAGAGATTTTCCATCGCGTCCGATTCGACCTTCGCGTCCGAGGGGATGCCTGTCCGGGGTTTCAGTCCGCGCAGGCCAAGCGTGGCGCCGCCATGTGTGGAACACAAGGCGGCGATTGTCACGAGTTGGGGAGGGTCCAGGCTTGTCTACAGCGTTGCACGCCACGCAGCCCCCATCCCCGGTTTGTTGACGTCTGGCATCTGGTATGCCAGAAACCAGAGACGAAGTCGACAGCCGTCGCACCCATCGGAGGCAGGGCGGACCCTGCTCAACCGGTGGGGCCCGGGACCGGACTTCGCGTCAGCGGCCCGCGAGACGACGCCATCGCCTCCCGCGCCGACATCGAAAAGAATTTGGGAGGGGACCTCGCGATGGGCAAGGCTCTCGACGGCGTGCGCATCCTCGACTTCACGCATGTCCAGTCCGGTCCGACCTGCACGCAACTGCTCGCGTGGTTCGGCGCCGACGTGATCAAGGTCGAGCGGCCGGGCGCGGGCGACGCGACGCGCCAGCAGTTGCAGGACCTCCCCGGCGTGGACAGCCTCTACTTCACGATGCTGAACCACAACAAGCGCTCGATCACGCTCGACGCCAAGACGGCCAAGGGCAACGAGATCCTGTGGCGGCTGATCCGCGAATGCGACGTGCTGGTGGAGAACTTTGCCCCCGGCGCCCTCGATCGCATGGGCCTGACCTGGGACAAGCTGCAGGCGGCCAATCCCGGCCTGATCCTCGCCTCGGTCAAGGGCTTCGGGCCCGGCCGCTACCAGGATTGCAAGGTCTACGAGAACGTCGCCCAATGCGCCGGGGGTGCCGCCTCGACCACTGGCTGGCGCGACGGGCTGCCGATGGTCTCGGGCGCGCAGATCGGCGATTCCGGCACCGGCCTGCATCTGGCGCTCGGCATCGTCACCGCCCTCTACCAGCGCACGATGACCGGCCTCGGCCAGCGGGTCGATTGCGCCATGCAGGACGGGGTGCTCAACCTCTGCCGGGTCAAGCTGCGCGACCAGCAGCGCCTCGGCGAGGGGCCGCTGATGGAATACAGCCAGTACGGCGAGGGCGTGCCCTTCGGTGACGCCGTGCCGCGTGCCGGCAACGATTCCGGCGGCGGCCAGCCCGGGCGCATCCTCAAGTGCAAGGGCTGGGAGCAGGACCCCAACGCCTACATCTACTTCATCACCCAGGGCGCGGTCTGGGGCCCGATCTGCGACATCATCGGCGAGCCGGACTGGAAGACCGATCCGGCCTACGCGACCCCGAAGGCGCGGCTGCCGCATCTCAACGAAATCTTCACCCGCATCGAAGCCTGGACGATGAAGCACGACAAGTTCGAGGCGATGGAGATTCTCAACGCCTACGACATCCCGTGCGGGCCGATCCTGTCGATGCGCGAGATCGCCGAGGACGAGGCGCTGCGGGCCAACGGCACCGTGGTCGAGGTCGAGCACCCGACCCGCGGACGCCACCTCACCGTCGGCAACCCGATCAAGCTCTCCGCGAGCCCGACCGAGGTGACCCGCGCACCGCTGCTGGGCGAGCACACCGACGAGATTTTACGCGAGGTTCTGGGCTGCTCGGACGCCGAGATCGGCGAGATCTTCGGGTCGGGCGCGGTCGGCGCCGTCCACCGCATCGCCGCGGAGTAGGGGGCCTCGGGGTCGTATTCGGGGCCCCGCGCCCCATATCTCTAGCGACCCTCCGCGCAATCCGGTGCCTTGGGCCAGAACTCAGGCAGGAACAGCGGAGGCCGAAAACATGGCCCAGATCAACAACAACGGCGCGGCGCGCTCGGTCTCGACCCAGGATTTCAACGAGCGCGTCAAGCGCGCCCTGGTCGACAAGCACGATCCCCAGCCGAAGGCGAAGGCGGCCCCGCGCCGCTTCCGCACGGGCGCGCCGAACACGGCAGACTAAGCGGCCCTTCTCCCACCCACACCCTGATCCTGAAGCGGCGACGCGAAGCGTCGCCCTCGAAGGAGGGCTCCAGTTCGCGCGCGATCCCTGGAGCCCTCCTTCGAGGCCCGCTTGCGCGGGCACCTCAGGATGAGGGGGTCGGGTGGGAAAGACCGTTTGAAACCGCCTCGAGGCGCGGGCCTCGTCGAAGCGATCTTCCCACGATACCGCCGCCACGCCGCCCATCGAACCTTGCACTTCCGCGCCATCTGGTATACCAAATACCAATCAGCAAGGCGCGCGGCTCGCAGGCGAGTCGTCCGGGGCGCCGACGCGGCAACGGGAGGACCGGCGATGTCCGACGACGCTCTGGCCTATCTGGTGGAAGCCTTCGGTCACGTCTCCGAGGCCGAGCTGAAGGCCTTCCTCGACGGCGTGCCGGCGCAGCCGCTGCCCGATCTCCACGAGGTCACGATCGCCGCCGCCGTGCTGGCGGACGCGCGCGAGCCGGCCCAGGCGGCCTGAGTAGAGCGGCGCCCTGCGCCGACGCCTCCCCGGCCCGCGGCGTCGGCCAAGGAATGGCCCCGGACCCGCTCCGTCATTGCGAGGCGGAGCCGAAGCAATCCAGCGCTCCGCACTGTCCGGAGAGACCGCGCACGGCGCCATTTCGTCCGCGCGGTCGCGCCCATTCCGAACAAGTCGCGCTCTGGATTGCTTCGGCTCCGCCTCGCAATGATGGTGTGGAGCATCGGCCCAGTGGACCACTGGAGCGCGCTGGAGCCCGGCCACATGCCGCTCGGCATTCTCTTCTCGCGACGATAGCCCCCTTCAACGCGGACTCCGTTTCCCCGCGGGCAGGGCAGTTCGCCCCCCCGGCCCGGCCGGTCCACGGTGTCGCATCCCGGCGCCGCCGCGCCCTGCGCTCCCCCGACATGACCGAAAATTCACGTGACACGGGCGCCCCCGCGCCACGATCTCGCCAAGACGGATAGCCAGGGCCGTCGAATTCGGCGATGTCCCCCGGCGGGACAGTCCCGTGCCTCCCGAGGGCCGGGCCGCCAGAGCGAGAGGGAGACACACGCGTGGCCGCATTGAAGAGCGGGCTCGGCCTACAGGCCGCGCTCACGGCGCTCGTCGCGCTCCTGCTGCTCGCGATGCCGGGCCTGCCCTCGCCGCCGCTCTACGTCTCGCTCGCGGGCTTCGCCATGGCGGGGCTGCTCTACGCCTCGCGCGACATCTCGGCCTACCTGAAGATCTTCGTCTCGGTCTACGGCCTCGGCTACCTGCTGCTGGCGCTCTCGAAGACGCTCGCCGCGATGGGGGCCCTGCCCGGCGTCGTCGCGGCGCTGCTGCCGCCGGACTTCGCCGCCACCGGCGCCGTCGTCTTCGCCGGCATCGTGCTGGCGATCTCCCACTGGCGGCCGATCCGCGACATCACGCTCATCGCCGACCCCTACTTCGCCAACCGCGATGCGCCGACCAAGGAGATCGGCCTGTTCCGCTGGTTCGGCCGCACGGAAGGGCAGATCGGCCGCAATCTGGTGGGCCTGTCGATCTTCGTGAACTTCGCCGACGTGGCGCTGACGCTCGGCTTCAACTTCTTCTACCGCGATATGTACAACTCGCTGCAGGCGCTCGATGCCGCGGCATTCTGGTATCAGATCGTCTGGATCTTCGTGCCGCTGGCGGCGCTGAACATCGTCATCGGCATGTTCGACCTCTACGTCGATTCGGCGCTGCAGGTCCGCTGGCGCACGTGGCTGACGCACAGCCTGTACGAGCGCTGGCTCGGCCAGGGCACGCATTACCGCATCCCCTTCACCGACGAGGAGGCGGACAACCCCGACCAGCGCATCCAGTCGGACGTCAACGCCTTCATCCAGCAGACCGCGGGCCTGTCGATCCGGCTGCTCAGCCAAGCCGCGCAGCTCGTCTCGTTCATCGTCATCCTGTGGACGCTGTCGCGCGACTTCGTGCTGCCCTTCACCGACACGGTGGTGCCGGGCTTCCTCGTCTGGTTGGTGATCGCCTACGCGGTGGTCGGCACGTGGCTCACCCACATCATCGGCAAGCCGCTGATCGGCCTCGATTTCCGCCAGGAGCAGGTGGAGGCGGACTTCCGCTTCGCGCTCGCGCGCAACCGCATCTACTCGGAGCAGATCGCGCTCCTGCGCGGCGAGCGGGCCGAGGCCTCGCGGCTGACGGGGCTGTTCCACGCCATCATCGACAACTACGTCGGCATCATCTACCGGCGCATCAAGCTGATCGCCTTCACCTTCAGCTACCGGCAGGCGAGCACGATCTTCCCGCTCGTCATCGCGGCCCCGTCGTTTTTTGCTAAAAAGATCACGCTGGGGACGCTGCAGCAGACCTCGAACGCGTTCAGCAACGTCCAGAATTCGCTGTCGTTCTTCATCACCGCCTACACCACGCTCGCGGCCTACAAGGCCAACACCATTCGTCTCGGCGCCTTCAAGCGGGCGATGACCAAGGCAGAGGCGCTGGCGGGCGCGGGCTACGGCCTCGCGCAGGGCCACGACCGCTCGGGCGACGTCACCGGCCGCGACCTGACGCTGGCGCTGCCCGATGGCCGCGAGATCGTGCGGGCGCCCGCGCTCACGCTACCCAAGGGCGGCGCGACGCTGCTCACCGGCCCCTCGGGCTCGGGCAAGTCCACGCTGTTCCGGGCGATCGCCGGCATCTGGCCGTTCGGCAAGGGCCGGGTCGACGTGCCCGAGGGCCAGTCCGCGATGGTGCTGCCGCAGCGGCCCTACATCCCGCTCGGCACCTTGCGCGGCGCGGTGGTCTATCCCGACACCACCGACCAGCATTCCGACGCGGCGATCCGCGACGCGCTGATCGCGGCGCAGTTGCCCGCGCTCGCCGACCGCCTCGACGAGATCGACACCTGGGACCGGCGCCTGTCGGGCGGCGAGCAGCAGCGGCTCGCCATCGCCCGCGCGATCCTGGCCAAGCCCGACTGGCTGTTCCTCGACGAATCCACCGCCGCCCTCGACGAGGCGAGCGAGGCCGGGATCTACAGAACGTTGCGCGAAAAGCTGCCCGGCACGACGATCGTCTCCATCGGCCACCGCTCGACCCTGCACGGGCACCACGACCGCCGCATCGAGATGGTGCCGACGGGCGAGGGCCGGTTCGAGCCGCGGGCCGGCGCGCCGCTGGCGGCCCCGGCGGAGTAGGATTTTTGGGAGAGGGCGACCCAGCCTCCTCCCACCCATCCCCCTCATCCTGAGGTGCCGCGTCAGCGGCCTCGAAGGAGGGCTCCAGGAATCGCTGAGACTTCTGGAGCCCTCCTTCGAGGCCTCTGCTTCGCTCCGGCACCTCAGGATGAGGGCGTGGGTGGGGGACGCGTCGTCAGACGCCCGCCGCCTGCAAAAGCCCCTCGACCATCCCGCGATACCCGGCCCCGAACAGCCGGAGATGCACCAAAGCCGGCCAGAGCTGGTAGAGCGCGATCCGCTCCGCCGCGCCCGGCTCCGGCGCCCCGTAGGCCTCGCGAAAGCCGGGGCCGGGGCGGCCGAACAGGGCCAGCATGGCGCAATCGACCTCGCCATGGCCGTGATAGCAGGCCGGATCGATCAGCCCCGTGACGCAGCGGCCGTCGGACAGCACGTTGCCGCCCCACAGGTCGCCGTGGAGCAGGGCCGGACGCGGCCGGGCCGGCAGACGGTTGCCGAGGTCGGCGGCCAGCGTTTCGAGGCGGCGCATCAGCGGGCCCGGCAGGTGGTCCGCATGGCAGAGCAGACGCCGCTCGCCCCAGAAGGCCGGCCAGTCGTCGCTCCAGGCGTTGGCGATGGTCACCGGCCCGAAGGCGTAGTCGGCGTCCCAGCCGTAGCGCTCGCCCGACACCGCATGCAGGCGGGCCACCGCGCGCCCGAGTTCGGCCGGCGCGGGCGCACCCGCGTCGGGCAGGCGCTCCAGCACGAGGACCGTGTCGTCCACGGCGAGCACCGCCGGGGCCGGGGCGCCGCTCGCCCGGATCGCCGCCAGCATCGCGGCCTCGACCCGCGGGGCCGGGCCCGACTTCGCCACGGCCTCGCGCCCGTCGGCGAGGCGGATCAGGACGCATTCCGAGAGATCGCCGCCGGGCAGCGTCCGGCTCTGCGCCAACGCTCCGCCGAGCAGGGCAGCGGCGCGGCTGGCGACGGCGCTCACGATCCTTCCGCGATCCGGCGCACGAGTGCGCGGGCGCCGCTCGTGACATCGGCCCAGGTGGTCTCGAATCCCTCCGGCCCGCCGTAATACGGGTCGGCCACCGGCTCGCCTGCCCGGCCCGGCACGTGGTCGAGGAGCAGGCTCAATTCTGCCCGCGCCCCCTCCGGCCGCAGCACCCGCAGGCGCGACAGGTTGGCGTGGTCGAGCGCCACGACATGGTCGAACGCCGCGAAATCCTCACGCGCCACCTGCCGCCCGCGATAGCCCGCAATGTCGAGGCCGTGGGCGCGGGCCACCGCGACGGCGCGCGGGTCCGGCGGCTCGCCGACATGCCAGTCCCCGGTCCCGGCGGAATCCACCGTCACGTCGAGCCCGGCCCGCTCGGCCTCCCGCCGGAACGCGGCCTCGGCCAGCGGCGAGCGACAGATGTTGCCGAGGCAGACGAAGAGAACGGCGGTCATGGGCGGCGGGGTCTGTCAGGCGGCGGTAAGGTGCGCGAGGTCCGCATCGCTCGCCAGATGCTCGCTGGCGTCGAGGATCTCGACGGCGACGATGCGGCCGTCCGCGTCGAAGTCGAGGACGATACCGGGCCGCACCTCCTCGCTCTCGACCGCCGGTACGTCAGCGAAGCGGATATAGAGCGCATCCGTCTGGGCGTCGTAGCGGCTCTTCACCCCTGCCTCCTGCGGCCTCGGTCAAGGAACATCATCACGACGCGGGCGCCGTCAGACGACGGCACGTATACCACGCGCAGCACCCGCCCGTCGCGCTCGGGCACGGCGCGGTAGGCCCGCAGGCGGTCCGGATGTTCGGGTCGGGCTCGATGCTGTCCGGTGCCGCGAGCGTGCGCTCGACCCAGTCCGGCTCGATGGCGCGATCCACCAGCGTATCGAGGGCGTGCGGGCCGTAGACGATCTTCATCGGCGTCGCGCCGATCGTCTATCCGGCGGCCAGCGGTCGCGTCGCCGCCGCCAGCCAGTCCCGCGCCTCCCCGTCGAGGTCCGGCGACAGGCTGTCGCGCACCCGCGCGTGGTAGGCATCGACC
Source organism: Methylorubrum subtropicum (assembly GCF_038442325.1). Classification (NCBI taxonomy): domain Bacteria; kingdom Pseudomonadati; phylum Pseudomonadota; class Alphaproteobacteria; order Hyphomicrobiales; family Methylobacteriaceae; genus Methylorubrum; species Methylorubrum subtropicum. The sequence goes on from NZ_JBBXMW010000001.1 coordinate 285,295, forward strand.
CAGGCCGTGTCCGCCGCGCCGAGCAGGCCCGCATCGATCAGGTGCCGGTCGAGGGGGGCGAGCGTCAGCGTCTCGAAGCCGAGCATGGTTCGCTCGCCGCCTTGAACCGCCCGCTCCTCCACGAGGACGAGGTTCTCGATGCGGATGCCGTAGGCGCCCGGCTTGTAATAGCCCGGCTCGTTCGAGAGGATCATGCCGGGCTTCAAGGCCACCGTGCCGGTCTTGGCGATGCGCTGCGGCCCCTCGTGGACCGAGAGGAAGGCGCCGACGCCGTGGCCGGTGCCGTGATCGTAGTCGAGCCCGGCCTCCCACAGGCTGAGGCGCGCCAGCGCGTCGATCTGCGCCCCCGTCGTCCCCTCGGGGAAGACCGCGCGGGCGATGGCGATGTGGCCCTTGAGCACGCGGGTGAAGCGTTCCCGCATCTCGCCCGTGGGCGCGCCCACCGCGACGGTGCGGGTGATGTCGGTGGTGCCGTCGGCGTATTGCGCGCCGGAATCGATCAGGAACAGCTCGCCCGCTCGCGAGGCGCGGTCGGTGGCACGGGTGACGCGGTAATGCACGATGGCCCCGTTCGGCCCCGAACCCGAGATCGTCGGGAACGACACGTCGCGCAACTCGCCGGTCGCGGCGCGAAAATCCTCCAGCGCCTCCACCGCCGCGATCTCGCTCACCGGCCCGGTCCGTTCGAGCCAGGCGAGGAAGCGCGTCACGGCGAGTCCGTCGCGGTGGTGGGCGGCGCGGGTGCCCGCGATCTCGGCGGCGTTCTTGACCGCCTTCATGGCGGTGACCGGATCGGGCCCGACATCGGCCACGCCGCCGCCCGCCTCGACCAGGGTGCGCAGGGCCGCAGCGCCGGTCGCCGCGTCGAGCCGCAGCCGCGCGGCCCCGGCACACAGGGCCGCCAGCGCCTCGGGGAAGGCGGCGCGCGGATGCAGGTCGGCGAGCGGGCTCAGCGCTTCGCGCAAAGTCGGATCGATGTCGGGCGAGCCGAGATAGAGCGCGGCCCGGCCCTCGCGCGGGACGAGGGCGTAGCCGAGCGCCAGCGGCGTGTGGCCGAGATCGGCCCCGCGCAGGTTGAAGCCCCAAGCGAGGTTGTGCGGATCGGAGACCACGAGCCCGTCGAGCCCGCCCTCACCGAGCGCCGCGCGGATGCGGGCGAGTTTGTCCGAGGCCGACTCGCCGGCCAGAGCCTCGGGATGGGCCGCGACCCGGCCCGCGGGCGGGCGCGGGCGCCCGGCCCACACCACATCGACGAGATTCCGTTCGACCGCGCGTAGGCTCGCCCCGGCCTTGGCGGCGGCCCGCTCCAACCGCGCCACCCCGTCCGGCGTGTGCAGCCACGGATCGTAGGCGAGCGTCTGGCCGGCCTTCAGATGCGCACCGAGCCACGCCTCCGGGGTGGTCTCGGCGACCGGCACCACGGTCATGGCGGCGGTGTCGACCTGGGCCGGCGCCTGCACGGTGTAGCGCCCATCGACGAACAGCGCGGCAGCGTCCTGCAGCACGATGGCCGTGCCGGCCGAGCCGGTGAAGCCGGTGAGCCAGGCCAGCCGCTCGGCATTGGCCGGCACGTATTCCGACTGATGCTCGTCGGCCCGCGGCACCACGAACCCCTCGGCCCCGACCTCGCGCAGCGCCGCCCGCAGGGCCTCGATCCGCTCGGGGCCCTTGGCGTGGCTCGGATCGTCGAAGGTCTGGAAGCGGGCGCGGGTCATGGGCGAAGGGTTACGCCGCGGGCGGGGCGGGGACAATGGCGGGTGCCGCCGCAAGCCCCTCAGCGGACCGGTGCGGATTTCCGGCGCGTCTCGGACGGCGTGCAGCCATAGGCCCGGCGATAGCGCTGCCCGAAATCGCTCATGTGGACGAAGCCCCAGTGGCGGGCGATCCGGGCGATCGGCCACGCGGCCTTGGGACCGGCGATCAGGTCCCGGTGGACGCATTCCAGGCGCCGATCGACGATGAACTGGACCGGGGTGCGCCCGATCTCTTTCTTGAACTTGTCCTGCAGCGACCGGACGCTGATCGAGGCGGCAGCGGCGATGTCGGACAGGGCGATGGTCTTCGACAGGTTCTCCTCGATGTAGTCGATCGCGATTCCGAGCCGCCGGGACGGCACGTCGGCGCCGGCCGGCTGCCTCGCAGGGACCGCCTTCGGCCAGGACGACAGGAGTTGATAGCTCATGACTTCCCGGATCAGCGGATAGAGCAGATCGACCGGGCGATCCTGGTCCCGGGTCCAGCTCCGGACCCGCTGGACCGTGTGGAACAGGGCACTCATGCCCGGCAGCGTCGTGTCGGCGACCGGCGCGAAGGTCGGAAGCCCCGGATCGTCCCGGCCCGTCAGGGCGTGATTGGCCGCCGTAAGGGTCTCGACCGCGATCGTCGCGCTCACGGCATCGACCCCATCCGAGGCGCGCACCTCGGCGATGCTCTCGAAATCGACGAGCGTGGCGTGGGCCGGCGATCCGAGGATGTCCGCGCGCCGGCCGGAATAGGTGAAGTGGCCGCTCACCACGAAGCGGATCGTCACGAGGTCGGCGGAGAACTTCGGCTTCGTCACGAAGCCGCTGCGGGACGATGTCCTCCAGAAACTGAAGTGCTCGCTTTGGCTGCCGGATATCTCCACCCATGGATCGACCGAGCGCATGACATCGATATCGACCGCGATCCCACCGCGCTCGTTGAACCGCCGCAACTGCTCGATCGAATGGATCGCGGTCGAGAGATGCGCCTGAGGCCACCAAACGTCCGGCCGGGTCCGAATCGGGCTCGTCATCGTGCGGGGCGAGCGGCATAGCGAAGCATGGGTCGCTCGGCAGGATTTCGAATCTCTTCAGTCCCCTGTAGTCCGGCCGGATAGTTTCCCGCAACCGCGGAAGCCCGTTTGCGCATTATTTTCATCGCAATATCATGATCGCGCATATTATATAATTATCGCGCAAGACTGGCGATTAACCATGCTTTAAGCAGATATACATAAGTTAAGTCCCGTTCTTGCCGGCGCGCAGCCCGTCGAATGTCTTGCGCGCCGGGTTCGGTCGGAGGTTTCGCGGTGTTCGGCTTTCACTTTCTCAATGCGATCGGGATGTCTGCGGCCTTGGACCAGTCGCACGCGATGGCCGAGTTCAGCCCGGACGGGACCTTCCTGTCGGCCAACGCCAACTTCTCGAGTCTCCTCGGATACGAAGCGGCCGAGCTTCGGGGGCGACATCACCGCCTGCTCGTCGAACCGTCCCGGCGCGAGTCCGAGTTCGAGCGCGCCTTCTGGGACGCCCTCGGCCGCGGCGTCGGCCGGACCGGCGCGTTCAAGCGGATCGCCAAGGACGGGCGCGAGGTCTGGCTTCAGGCGAGCTATCTCGGCCTCGGGGGACGCCCGGGTCGCGTCGGCAGAATCGTCATGCTGGCCACCGACGTGACCGCGCAGAGAGCGCCGAAAGGCGACTTCGACGGCGAGATCGCCGCCTTGCACCGCTCGCACGCGGTGATCGTCTTCACGCCCGACGGCACGATCGTCGAGGCCAACCCCAATTTCCTCACCCTGATGGGCTACAGCCTGGAGGACATAAGGGGCCGCCATCACAGCCTGTTCGTCGATCACTCCGAGCACGAGAGCCCCGACTACCGTGCCTTCTGGACGGCGCTGGCCGGCGGCACACATCAATCGGCCGAATACCGCCGCATCGCCAGCGGTGGACGGGCCGTCTACATCCACGGAACCTACAACCCCGTCCTCGACGCCGATGGCCGGGTGACCAAGGTGGTCAAGTTCGCCACGGACGTCACGGCGCAGGTGAGCGAGCGGCAGCGGCGAGCCGAGGCGCAGCGGCGGATCGGCACCGATCTCGACGCGATCGGGCAGGCCGTCGAGGACGTCGCCCAGCAGGCGGCGCAGGCCGCCGGCACAGTCGCCCGCGTGGCCGGCGACATCCAGACCGTGGCGGCCGGCTCGGAGGAATTGTCGGCCTCGGTCGGTGAGATCGGTCAGCAAGTCGATGCCGCCGCCCGGATGGCGCGCGAGGCGGTCGAGCAATCCCGGCACGCCGGCGACATCATCGCGAGCCTGAGCAGCCGCGCGGCGCAGATCGGCGATGTCGTCTCGATGATCCAGACCATCGCGGCGCAGACCAATCTCCTCGCTCTCAACGCGACGATCGAGGCGGCGCGGGCGGGGCTGGCCGGCAAGGGGTTCGCGGTGGTCGCCGCGGAGGTCAAAGCGCTCGCCGAGCAGACCGCGCGGGCCACGACGCAAATCCGGGATCAGATCGCCACGACCCAGACCGCCACGCACGAGGCCGTGACCGCGATCGGCTCGATCCAGGCAACGATCCGCTCTCTCGACGCGGTATCGGCCGCCATCGCGGCGGCGGTGGAGGAGCAGTCGGTGGTCACGCGCGAGATGTCCGGCAGCATGCAGGCGGCCTCGCGCGGGGCGGCCAGCATCGCGGCTGGCGTCGATACGATCGCGCAGGCGAGCACGCGGGTCGACGACGCGACGCGGCAGGTGCGGGAGGCCGCACGGGCGGTCGCCTGACGCCTCCAGCGCAGCAGATGTCTATCGCGGTCGCGCCGCCGCCCCGCCCCGGCGGAGCACCAGGGTGGCCCAGCCCTCGATCAGGCCGGAGCGGGCGAGGTGGAAGCCGCGGTGGCGGTAGGTCGAGAGAACGCCGGGCACGTCGCGCTCGATCAGGCCCGACAGGATCAGCACGCCGTCGTCGGCCACCACCGCGGTGAGGGTGGGGGCGAGGCGCTTGAGCGGGCGGGCCAGGATGTTGGCGAACACCACGTCGAAGCCGCGGGGGCGGTTGGCCGAAGCGTGGCGCACGCCCGGCCCCTGATAGAGCCGCATCAGGGGGCCGAGGCCGTTGAGGCGGGCGTTCTGGCGGGCGGTCAGGACGGCTTCCGGGTCGAGGTCGCCCGCGACCACGGGGGTGTGAAGCGCGCGGGCGGCGGCGAACCCCAGGATGCCGGTGCCGGTGCCGACATCGAGCACGCGGGCCGGGCGGCGGCGCTTCAGTTCGGCCACCAGCGCCCGCAGGCAGCCGAGCGTGGTGCCGTGATGCCCCGTGCCGAAGGCCAGCGCCGCCTCGATCTCAATGGCGAGGTCGTTGGCGCGCACGTGCTCCCGGTCGTGCGAGCCGTGGACGAGGAAGCGCCCGGCCCGCACGGGCTTGAGGCCTTCGAGGGAGGCCCGCACCCAGTCCTGCTGGTCGATGGTCTCGAACGAGGCCGCGTCCGCCTGATCGCCCACGAGCGGGCGGATCAGGTCGCGGATCATCTCCGCGTCGGGTTCCTCGGAGAAATAGGCTTCGAGGCGCCACGCCCCGGTCTCCTCGACCTCGAAGGCAGCCACCGCCGTCTCCATGGGATCGAACATCTCGCCCAGCAGTTCCGTCATAGCGCGCGCGGACGGTTCGTCCGTGATCAGGCGCAGGACGTGCGTGGGACGGTGCGGCGGCAGGCCTTCGAGCATGGAGCGCCCTCTACCATCCGCCGACCCGTCCGGCCACGGGCTTTTCGGAGCGGCGCGCGATCGATCTTCCGGGAGGGATGTCGCGAGGGCGCAACACGCAAGCCCTAACACGCCTAATCCGCAGGCAATGTGTTTAATTCGTAGACGAAAATCGCGGAACCGCTTCGGAAAAGTCAGCGTTCACTCCCGCACCTTGTTCCCGATCCCAGGCGCCCTCGAGTTCCGGTCGTCATGACACCCAAGCCCGTCCACCGCCGTCCGCCCGTCGTCGTCAAGCAGGAGCCGCGCTCCGCCCGCCGCCGCGCCCAGCGGGCGCCGCTGCTCGATGCGGGCGCCCTGGAGGCGCCGCTGCCGGGGCCGCTGCTCGTGCTGCTGAGCCGCCTCCACCGCGCCGAGGCGCGGCCGGGCAAGGAGACGACGCCGCAGGGCTGAGGAACCCGTGAGCGCCGGCCGTCTTGTCGGCGGGACGAATGTTTCGAGAGGACGAGTCGATGGCCGTTGTGTCGCGTGAGATCTACGACGAGGGCCGGGCCGCCAAGGCACAGGGCCAGCCCGATTCCGCCAACCCCTACGAGGCCGGCTCGCAGCAGAGCCTGGACTGGCTCGAAGGTTTCACCGCGGGCGAGCCGGAGCCGTCGGCGACGGGGCCCAGCAACAGCTGAGGCTTAAGAGGAACGGCGCCGCCCCTGGCAGCGTCGTTCCCGCTCGGCTATAACGCCTCCGGGCCGCCGCGACGGCGGCACCGGAGGCTTTTTTCATGCCCGCATCCCGCCGCGTCTGGATCGCCGGACTGCTCCTCGCCCTGACCGCGGGGAGCCTCGGGCCGGCCCGCGCCGAGGCGCCGGTCACGGTCTTCGCCGCCGCGAGCCTGAAGAACGCGCTCGACGAGGCGAGCGCGGCCTGGACCAAGGCGACCGCCAGGACCACACGCATCTCCTATGCGGGCTCGAACGCGCTGGCTAAGCAGATCGAGGCGGGTGCCCCCGCCGACCTGTTCGTCTCCGCCGACCTCGCCTGGATGGATTACGCGGAGAAGAACGGCACGATCCGCCCGGACACCCGCGTCAACCTCCTGCGCAACGCCATCGTGCTGGTGGCCCCGAAGGGCGCATCGCCAAAAATCGCGCTGGAGCCGGGCGTCGATCTCGCCAAGGCGCTGGCCGGCGGGCGGCTCGCCATGGGCAACGTCGAGGCGGTGCCGGCCGGCAAGTACGGCAAGGCGGCGCTGGAAAAGCTCGGCGCCTGGGACGGTGTGAAGGGGCAGGTGGCGCAGGCCGAGAACGTGCGCGCCGCCCTGCTCCTCGTCACCCGCGGCGAGGCGCCCCTCGGCATCGTCTACGCTACGGATGCGGCGAGCGAGCCCGGCGTCGAAGTGGTGGCGACCTTCCCCGAGGGCAGCCACCCGCCGATCGTCTACCCGGCGGCGCTGGTCAAGGATTCGCGCAACGCCGAGGCCGCCGCCTTCCTGGCCTATCTGCGCAGCCCCGCCGCCCGGCCGTTCTTCGAGCGCCAGGGCTTCGTGGTGATCGGGGCGGAGAAGCGCTCCTGAGCCCGCTTCCGTGCTGAGCGGGCTCGGCCTCACCCCGGACGAGGTGACGGCGCTGCTGCTGTCGGTGAAGGTCGCGAGCGTCGCGACCCTGTGCAGCTTGGCCCCCGGCCTCACCGTCGCTTGGCTGCTCGCGCGAAAGCGCTTCCCCGGCCACGCGCTGCTCGACGGGCTGGTGCATCTGCCGCTCATCCTGCCGCCGGTAGTGACGGGCTATCTGCTGCTCCTCGGCTTCGGCCGCCGCGGCGTGTTCGGCGGCTGGCTCGCCGAGATCGGGATCGTGTTCTCGTTCCGCTGGACCGGGGCGGCGCTCGCCTGCGCGGTGATGGGGTTTCCGCTGATGGTACGGGCGATGCGGCTGTCGATCGAGGCGGTCGATCGCAAGCTGGAACAGGCAGCCGAGACGCTGGGTGCGGCCCCGCCGCTGGTGTTCCTGCTCGTGACGCTGCCGCTGAGCCTGCCCGGTTGCCTCGCGGGCGCCGTGCTGGCGTTCGCCAAGGCGATGGGCGAGTTCGGCGCGACCATCACCTTCGTCTCCAACATCCCCGGCGAGACCCAGACCCTGCCCTCGGCGATCTACACGCTCACCCAGGTGCCGGGCGGGGAGGGGGCGGCGCTCCGGCTGACGCTGGTGTCGGTGGCGGTCTCGATGCTGGCGCTCGTCGCCTCCGAGGTGCTGGCCCGGCGCATGCGGCGGCGGCTGGGGGCGGGGTGATGCGGAGCGCTTCGTTCGATCGGGCGGCCGGGCGCCACCGGGCCTCTCCTCCCCCTTGCGGGGAGGAGCCGGAGGTGGGGGTCGAGCAGAAGGCACCGCGCCGGTTCCTCCTGAACCACCCCCACCCCTACCCCTACCCCTCCCCGCAAGGGGGAGGGGAGTGCGCGGCCTCACGCGTAGGCGTAGGCGCCGCCCCGCTCCAGCGCGCGCTGATAGGCCGGCCGGGCGTGGATGCGGGCGAGCCAGTCCGTCACCTTCGGCCCCGCACCGGTCCCGCGGGCGGCGAACGCTTCGAGGGGGAAGCTCATCATGATGTCGGCGGCGGTGAAGGCCTCGCCGCAGAAGAACGGGCGCTCGGCCAGTTCCGCCTCCCAGTAGGCGGCGTGGCGTCGCAATTCCGGATCGACGAACCCGCCGGTGACTTTTCCCGCGATCGCCCGCACGAGCGGCCGCAGCAGGGCGGGGCTGCCGGGGGCCAACCGCGAAAAGACGAGCTTGAGCAGCAGCGGCGGCATCGCCGAGCCCTCGGCGTAGTGCAGGAAGTAGGTGTAGCGTGCCTGCTCCGTGCTGCCGGCCGGCGGCACCAGGGCGCCGCCCGCGCGCGCCGTCAGGAACTCGACGATGGCGCCGGTCTCGGCCACCACCCGGCCGTCCGCCTCGATCACCGGCGACTTGCCGAGCGGATGCACCGCGCGCAATTCCTTCGGCGCCAGCATCGTGGCAGGATCGCGCGCGTAGCGCTTCACCGTGTAGGCGAGCCCGAGTTCTTCGAGCAACCACAGCACCCGCTGCGAGCGGCTGTTCTCCAGATGGTGGACGGTGATCATCGGCGCTCCCGGCTTGTCGCGGACAACGCGGCAGGCGTGTTTCGGAGCCCGCCCCCGTGACGATCGAGATCGACGTGGCGCTGCGCCGCGAAACCTTCGCGCTGGAGGTCGCCTTCACCGCGGGCGCCGGGCTCACCGCCCTGTTCGGGCGCTCCGGCTCGGGCAAGACCACGGTGATCGACCTGATCGCGGGGCTGGCCCAACCCGAGCGCGGGCGCATCGTCGTGGACGGCACCGTGCTGCTCGACACCGAGCGGGGCGTGCGGGTGCCGGTGCATCGGCGCCGGATCGGCTGCGTGTTCCAGGAAGCGCGGCTCCTGCCGCATCTCTCGGTGCGGCAGAACCTGCGCTTCGGCCGCCTGTTCTCCCGCGGGAGCGGGGGGCCGAGCCTGGAAGCGGTGGCCGAACTGCTCGGCATCGGCCCGCTCATGGAGCGGCGCCCGGCGGGCCTGTCAGGGGGCGAGCGCCAGCGCGTCGCCATCGGGCGCGCCCTGCTCGCCCGCCCGCGGCTCCTCTTGATGGACGAGCCGCTCTCGGCGCTGGACGAGGCCCGCAAGCGCGAGATACTGCCCTACATCGAGCGGCTGCGCGACGAGGCCGGGCTGCCGATCGTCTATGTCAGCCACTCGGTCGCCGAGGTCGCCCGCCTCGCCTCGACGGTGGTGGTGCTGGAAGGCGGTCGCGTCGCGGGCCGGGGCCCGGTCGATGCGGTGCTGCGCCGGCCCGACCTGATCCCGGACGGGGCGGAGGCCGGCAGCGTGCTCGCCATGACGGTCGAGGGCCACGACGAAGCTTTGGGCCTGACCCGGCTGACCGGCCCCGCGGGCCCGCTCGCCGTGCCGCTGCTGGCGCTGCCGGTCGGTCGGCGGCTGAACCTGCGGCTGCCCGCCCGCGACGTGCTGCTGGCGACCGAGGCGCCGCGGGGGCTCTCGGCCCGCAACGTCCTGCCCGGCCGGGTCGTGGCGCTCCGGGAGGAGGGCGCGGCCTGCCTCGTCGAGGTCGCCTGCGGCGCGGCGATCCTGCTCGCCCGCCTCACCCGCGCCTCGGCCCGCGACCTCGGGCTTGCGGAAGGCGCCCCCGTCCACGCCATCGTCAAGAGCGTCGCGCTCGATGCGGGGCTGGCGCCCGGCGGGCGGATCGAGATCTGATGCCGGCCTCACTTGATCGCATCGGGCGCAGCTGCATTCCCCCTCTCCCCGCACGCGGGAAGAGGCCTGCACGGACCCCGTCGTCCATGCAGGAAGCGCAGGCGAAGCCGCAGCGGCGGTGAGGGGGAGTCGACGGACGAGGCTCTGCCTGAACCGCCCCCTCACCTTCGGCTGCCGCCTCGCCGCGACGACGACAGGGTCGTCGCGGCCCTCTCCCCGCGCGCGGGAAGAGGGGATGCTGTTGCCATCGACCGGGCCACACAAGCGCGCCGCGACTCTCCCACCCCGGGCCCGGATGGGCTACGAGCGTTTCCGTCATGGCCATGCTGTCCCGCCTCTTCGCCTACGCCTCCGCCGCCTTCGGCCTGCCGCCGGAGGCGGAGCCGTTGCCCGACGGCAGCGAGGAGCATCTCGCCGCGACCGCGCTCCTCGTCCACATCGCCCGGGCCGACGGGACGCTCGACGCGGCCGAGACCGAGCGGCTGGTCCGGCTGGTGCGCGGGCGCTATGCCGGGACCGATGCGGAGGCCGCGGCCCTGATCGAGCGCGCCGCCGCCTTCGACACCCAGACCCGCGACCTCGCGAGCCTCGTCGAGCTGATCGGCGAGGACGGCGCGCCGGAGCAGCGCGAACGGCTCCTCGCCATGGCGTGGTCGGTCGCGGGCGCCGACGGGGCGGTCCACGAGTTCGAGGAGGCGCTGGTCTGGCGCCTCGGCACGCTGCTCGGGTTCGACGAGGCCGGCATCCACGCCGCGCGCCGCCGGGCCCAGGGCGCAGCCGCCTGAGCGCCCGCCGATGATCGTCAGCCTCGCCACGATCCTGCTGGCGCAGCTCATCGGCGAGGCCCTGGCCCGCGCCGTCAGCCTGCCGGTGCCGGGGCCGGTGATCGGCATGGCCCTGTTCCTCGCCTTCCTGGCGCTGCGCGACCGCTGGCGTCCGGCCTCGACCCGCCTCCTGCCGCCGCCGCTGGTCGATGGCGGGGTGGAGAACACGGCCAAGGGGCTGCTGGCGCATCTCTCGATCATGTTCGTGCCGGCCGCGGTCGGCATCGTCGGCCGGCTCGACGTGCTGGCGAGCCACGGGATCGCGCTCGCCATCGTGCTCTGCCTCTCGGTGACGCTGACGCTGGCCGCGACCGTGCTGACCTTCGTCGCGGTCTCGCGGCTGATGGCGCGGCGGGGCCAAGAGCGGCCATGACCGGCGACTTCGCCCTCTGGGTCTATCTCAGCCGCACGCCGCTGCTGTGGCTGACCGTGACGCTCCTGGCCTACGCGGTCGCCGATCGGTTCTTCCGGGCCGCCGGACGCCATCCGCTCGCCAACCCGGTGATCCATTCGGTCTGGATGATCGCGCTGGTGCTGCTCGCCACCGGCACGCCCTACCCGACCTACTTCCAGGGCGCGCAGTTCGTCCACTTCCTGCTCGGCCCCGCCACCGTGGCGCTCGCCGTGCCGCTCTACGAGCGCCGCGAGACGGTGATGCGCGCGCTCCTGCCGATGGGCGCGGCCCTCGTCGTCGGCTGCGTCACCGCCATGGGCTCGGCGCTGGTCTTCGCCAAGTTCGCCGGCATCCCCTTCGACGTGATGCTCGCCATGGCCCCGAAATCCGTGACCACGGGCGTGGCCATGGGCATCGTCGAGGCGCTCGGCGGCGACCCGACCCTCGCGGCGGTGCTGGTGATGCTGACCGGCATGGCCGGCGCCGTCATCGTCACGCCGCTGATGCGGCTCTTGCGCATCGAAGACATGCGCGCCCGCGGCTTCGCGGCGGGGCTGGCCGCCCACGGGCTGGGCACGGCCCGCGCCTTTCAGGTGAGCGAAGTCGCCGGCACCTTCGCCGGCATCGCCATGGGGTTGAACGCGTTTTTGACGGCCGTGCTGGTGCCGGTGGCGGTGAGCTTTTTGCGCTGACGCGGCGACGGCCGATTCGAACCGGCTCGGGCCGAAGGTTCGTGCACTGAGCGGCGCATCCAGAGGACGGGCAAGAAGCCTAAGGATGATTGCCGAATTATCCCGCAGTAATATTCCTATTCGTCATCGCGTTATTCAACAAACTGGCAAAGCATGTTGCATATAAAGCACTATTATTAGTTAATAATGTGTAAAACGGTGAAATGACGGATTCATAACCGTCGCCAGACGTGCACCTCTCTCGACTCGTGCAGGCACCCGGCCCCAGAGATCGGGGGCGAAGTCAGTCTCACCCCCGAACGGCGCCCTGTCCTGAAAACAGCGCCCCATCGTGTCGGCCGCCACGCCGAAGACAGACCGAGCGGGAGATTTACAAGCAAAAGAGGGTCGAAAATGGCCAACTACTTCGCGACGACCGGCGCCGATATCGTCAACGAGACCAATACCGCCAACGGCACGTCGGCCAACGACAGCATTTACCTGCAGAACGACATCACGCTCACCAGCGGCCAGTTCCCCAACCTCAATTCGCCCTCGACGGCCGGAACCCTGCGCTTCCGCGGCGGCACGCCGGCCAACTACCCGAACACGGGCGATGCGGCCGTCCCGATCAACTACCGGCTGACCGTCGTCGATACGCTCAACATCAGCGACACCTCGCCCGCGACCGCCCAGCCGAGCTTCACCATCGGGCCGCTGACGCTGCAGATCGGCAACGGCGGCACCGCCGGCGGGATCGCGGGCAACATCCGCGTCGATGACGGCGGCGTCATCGAGTTCAACCGTTCGGTCGACACCACCTATACCGGCACGGTCAGCGTCGAGGACGAAGGCAACGCGATCATCAACGACGTCGCGGGCACGACCGTCACGCTCACCGGCGGCGCGGGCAATCCGGGCGGCGTCGCGATCCGGGCCAGCCAGAACACCGGTGCGGCCGATTCCTTCGAGCTCACCCTCGGCGGCGCCGGCAACGGCGTGGTCAGCGGCACCATCATCGACCAGAACACCGACACGAACAGCGGTGCCCTGATCAAGACCGGCGGCGGCACCTGGACGCTCACCGGCGCCAACACCTATGCCGGCGGCACCACTTTGTCCGGCGGCAACCTCGTGCTCGCCAACGCGAGCGCGGCCGGCACCGGCGACATCACCTTCTCGACGCTGACGGGCAACGCCACGGCCCGCCTCACCATCGATACGGCGGCGCAGGCCAACGGCGTCACCTTCGGCAACACCATCGCGAACTTCAACGGCAGCAGCGAACTCGACCTCGCCGGGCTGACCAACGCCAGCGTCAGCTTCAACAGCAGCAACAGCCTGCTGACGGTGACGGGCCTGCGCGGCGGCAGCAACTTCAGCCAGAGCTTCACCCTGGAGAACCCGACCTCGACGGCCTACGAGGCGCGCGACGACGGCAACGGCGGCACGGTGGTCGTGGTCTGCTTCGCCGCCGGCACGCGCATCCGCACCGAGCACGGCGACGTGCCGGTCGAGGCGCTGAAGATCGGCGAGCGCGCCGTCACCGTCTCCGGCGAGGCCCGCCCGATCCGCTGGATCGGCCACCGCACCATGGCCTGCCAGGGCCGCAAGGACGTGATGCCGGTGCGCATCGCCAAGGACGCCTTCGGCGCGGGCCGCCCGTCCCGCGACCTCCTCGTGTCGCCGGCCCACGCGATCTGCATCGATTTGATGGGCGAGATGCTGATCCCGGCGGTGCGCCTCGTCAACGGCACCACGATCACGCAGGTCGAGGCCGAGGCGGTGAGCTACTGGCACGTCGAGCTGGACAGCCACGACATCCTCATCGCCGAAGGCCTGCCCGCAGAGAGCTACCTCGATTGCGGCAACCGCCGCTTCTTCGCCAACGCCGACGTGACCGACCTCGGCCTCCTGCCGGACGCTCGCCCGATGGGCGAACTGCCGTTCTGCCGTCCGTTCCACGAGGAGGGCGCGGTGGTCGAGTTCGTGCGGTCGCGCCTCGATGCGCGGGCGCGGGCGCTCGGCTGGCACCTCGTCGAGGAAACCTTCGGCGACCTCCACCTCGTCGCCGACGGCCAGACGATCCACCCCGAGACCGACGACCTCACCGCCCGCTTCGTCCTGCCGGCGAGCGCGCGCGATGTCCGCCTCGTCTCGGCCGTCTCGGTGCCGGCCCACGTGTTCGCGGGCACGAGCGACGACCGGCGGCTCGGCGTGCCGCTGGCCGGGCTCACGATCGACGGCGCCCGCACGGTCGCGGTCGATGACCCGCAGCTGGAGGCTGGCTTCCACGCGGTGGACGGCGACGGCAACGGGGCGTCCTGGCGCTGGACCGACGGCGCCGCCGTGATGCCGGCCTCGCTCTGGGCGGCGTCCCGCGGCACCGTGGCACTCGAAGTCCGGCTGTCCGGCCCGGCCCTACCGCGCTGGGTCGGCCCGTCCGAGCGGATCGAGGCCGCCCCGCTTCGCCTGAGCGCCTGAGCCTCCCGCGCCGCCGGCGCCGCCGGCGCTGATCGAGAACCGGCAACGGCCCCGTCCATGGCGGGGCCGTTCTGCCGTCTGAGGCGACCCGCGGTCCAGATGATCGCGCCGGGCACCGTTGCGGCACGCGCCGGAGCCGGAAAAACAATCCGTGACGCGCGTTCGGTGACATCCAGCGTATTCGCACTCCGTGCGGTGGCGCACGACAATCGAGCCTGCCACACGGAAAAGAGCGCGAAGGTCACGCTGCCGCCGCGATTGCCTGTCGCAAACTTTCGACGACGCCCTCCGAGCCGGTGAAGACGATGTCCTACGGCACTCCGGTCTTCTGGATCATCATGGCTGCGGTCAGCGCCGGGTTCGGCGCGCTGCACGGCGTGCTGTTCCTCGACGGGCCGACCCTCATGGGGACGATCTACGGCACCTGCGTCGGCGTCGTGATGATCGCCTACGAGCGCGGACTTTTCCTCGGGGGCTACAACCGGCGCCTGCGGCAATTGCCGACGCTCGCCTACTTCGTCGCCGCCGAGATCAGCATGGTGGTCCTGATCGTCGCGGCGATGTCGGCGACCGGCGCGGCGATCTGGGCGCTCGGCATCGCCGACAAGACCTTTGTCGAGGCGGTCACGCCGAAGCTCACGACGATCCCGTTCGCGCTCGTGGTCTCGGCGCTGCTCGTCGCCGTGCTGCGCGTGCGCGACCTGATCGGCAGCGAGACCTTCACGAGCCTGATCCTCGGACGCTACCATCGTCCGGTCAGCGAGGAGCGCGTCTTCCTGTTCCTCGACCTCGTCGGCTCCACAACCTACGCGGAGCGGCACGGCGACCTCGCCGCCCAGGAACTGCTGAAGGCCGTCTTCGCCGCGATCGCCGAACCGGTGCGGCGCCATCGCGGGCAGGTGGACGACTATGTCGGCGATGGGGTCATCGTCTCCTGGCCGCTGGCGCGGGGCATCGAGGGGGCGCGCTGCGTCGCCTGCGTCTTCGCGATCCTCGACACCCTTGATCGCGACCGGGAGCGCTGGCGCGCGCGCTTCGGCCTCGTGCCCGAACTGCGCGCGGCGCTCCACGGCGGCAGCGTCGTGACCGCGGAAGTCGGCGTCGATCGGCACAAGATCGCCTATTTCGGCGACGTGATGAACGCGACCGCCCGGCTGGAAGGTCTGTGCCGGGAGACCGGGCGGGACGTGCTGGTCTCGGACGCGGTCCTTACCCGGCTGCCCGCGCTCCCCGAGGGAATCGCGGCCGAGGCGCTCGGAGCCTACCGCCTGCGCGGCCGCAGCGAGACCATGGCGGTCCATGCGCTGGCGCAGGCACGGGCTCCGGTCCCGGCCGTGTCGTCGGGCCACCGCACGGGCGTCGTCGCCGACCGGAAGCCGGACGCCGCGGCACGGCCGAAGCGACCGCAGGTCGCGGCCGGCCGGTCGGCCGCCTCGGCTTGAGCCGCAACGCCGGCCGTGTTGCACCGCAGCACCTGACGCTTTAAGAGCAAAAGAATTCGCCTGGACCCGGTGCAAGCCCGGGTGGCTCTTCCGGCCGCCGATCCGCCGGATCACGCATTCGAGACGCATCTCACACCCGCCTCCGGCGCGGGCCTGCGTCCTTGCGGAAATTTCAAAAGATGTCTCGTGTCAAGAACGCCGCCCGCGCGTGGCTCGGCTCGCCCTGGGCCGACACGCTGTCGGGCCTCGTCGTCGCGCTGGCGCTGATCCCCGAGGCCATCGGCTTCTCGGTCATCGCCGGGGTCGATCCCAAGGTCGGGCTCTACGCCTCCGTCGTCATCGCGATCGTCATCGCCTTCGCGGGCGGGCGGCCCGCCATGATCTCGGCGGCCACCGCCGCCACCGCCGTGGTGATGGTCGATCTCGTGCGCGATCACGGCGTCCAGTACCTGTTCGCCGCCACCATCCTGATGGGCGTGATCCAGATCGCCGCCGGGCTGATGCGGCTCGGGCGCCTCATGCGCTTCGTCTCGCGCTCGGTGATGACCGGCTTCGTCAACGCGCTGGCGATCCTGATCTTTCTGGCGCAATTGCCGGAGCTGACCGGCGTCACGCCCGCCACCTACGGGCTGATCGCGCTGGGGCTCGCCATCATCTACGGCTTCCCCCGGATCACCCGCGCGGTGCCCTCGCCGCTCATCGCCATCGCGGTGCTGACCGCGCTCACCGCCTGGCTCGGGCTCGACGTGCGCACGGTGGCCCATCTCGGCGCGCTGCCGACGACGCTCCCGTCCTTCGCCCTGCCCGACGTGCCGCTCACCTTCGAGACGCTGCGGATCATCCTGCCCTACGCCGCGACGCTCGCGGCGGTCGGCCTGTTGGAGAGCCTGCTCACCGCGCAGATCGTCGACGACATGACGGATACCGGCAGTTCGAAGAACCGCGAATGCGTCGGCCAGGGGCTCGCCAACATGGGCTCGGCGGTGTTCGGCGGCATGGGCGGCTGCGCCATGATCGGCCAATCGGTCATCAACGTCTCGTCCGGGGCGCGGGGCCGGCTCTCGACGCTGGTGGCGGGCAGCGCCCTGCTGGTGCTGCTGGTGGCGTTGCAGGACCTGCTGGCCGTCGTGCCGGTCGCGGCGCTGACCGCGGTGATGATCATGGTCTCGCTCAACACCTTCTCGTGGCGCTCGCTGCTGGAGTTACGCACCAACCCGCTGCCGTCCTCGGTGGTGATGCTCGCCACCGTTGCCGTCGTCGTCGCCACGAAGGATCTCGCCATCGGCGTCCTCGTCGGCGTGCTGCTGTCGGGGGTGTTCTTCGCCGGGAAAGTCTCGCGGATGGTCCGCGTGGCCTCCGAGATGTCGCCCGACGGGCGCACCCGCACCGTCCGGGTGAGCGGTCAGGTGTTCTTCGCCTCGGCCGGCGCTTTCGCGGAAGCGCTCGATTCCCGCGAACCGGCGGAACGCCTCGTCATCGACGTGCACGCGGCGCATTTCTGGGACATCTCGGCGGTGGGTGCCCTCGACCGCGTGGTCGAGAAGGCCCGCCGCCAGGGCCGCACGGTCGAGGTGGTCGGCCTCAACGAGGCCAGCGCCACCCTGGTCGAGCGCTTCGGTCGGCACGACAAGCCGGGCGCCTCGCTTCCCGTGCACTGAGCGGGACGCGACTACTTGGTGAGCGCCACATGCACCCCCGACCAGTCGGCCGGGGGTGGGACGCACTCGAAGGCGGCGACGCGCTCGAGGTACAGGTCGTAAAGGCCGGACAGGCCGAAGGCCGCGCCCTCGGAGCGGCAGGCGCCGATCCGGCCGCGGGCGCTGGCCCAGTCGCGGCGGCGATAGGCGACGAGCATCTCGGCATGCCGCGCCGCGAGCCGCCGGAAGGCGAGGGAGTCGCGCACGGCCGCGTCGCCGACCAGCGTCGAGATGGCCTCCGCCTCGCTCTTCCCCTTCACCCGGACGAGGTCGATCTCCAGCACGGCGAAGCGGTCGGCGACCGCGGCGGCGGTCGCGGCACCCAGGATCGTCTTGACCCGGTAGGCCTTGGACTGCCCCTCCAGCCGCGAGGCGACGTTCACGGGGTCGCCGAGCACCGAGTAGTCGAACCGCAAGTTCGAGCCCATGTTGCCGACGACGCAGCGGCCGGTGTTGAGGCCGATGCCGATGTCGATCGGCAGCACCGGATGCCCGCCGGCCTCGGCCTCCGCGCGGCGGAGCGCGTTGAGCGCGTCCATCCGGGCGATCATCGCGAGCGCCGCATGGCAGGCGTTGGCCTCCTGGTCAGCGTCGTCGAGCGGCGCGTTCCAGAACGCCATGATGGCGTCGCCCATGTACTTGTCGATGGTGCCGCGGCGCTCGATGATCGCATCGGTCAAGGGCGACAGGAACCGGTTCATCAGCGCGGTGAGGCCCGCCGGATCGTTGCGGTAGAACTCGGCGATGCCGGTGAAGCCGCGCACGTCCGAGAACATGATGGTGAGCGGCCGCTCCTCGCCGCCGAGCCGCAGGGTCTCGGGATGGGCGGCGAGCTGCTCGACCAGAGCCGGCGAGAGGTACTGCCCGAAGGCCGCGCGGATGCGCTGTCGCCCGGTCTGCTCGCGGGTGTAGTTGGTGAAGACCAGCACGGCGTAGACCGTGAGGCTCGCCCCCAGCGGGAAGGTGGCGTCGAGCAGGATGCCGAGTTCCTTAAACCGGAACCACGCGGTGGCGGCGAGGAACAGGGCGATGACGGCCCCGAGCCCGAGCAGCCGCACGGCCCCGAGCAGCGGCGCGAACACGATGACGATCAGGCCGACGCCGAGCGCGAGCGCGATCTCCACGACGATGGCGTCGCCGGGGTAGGAGAGGGTGGTGCGCGACAGCACGCTTTCGAGGAGTTGCGCCTGCACCTCGACGCCGGGCATCACCCGCTCGACCGGCGTGGTCTTGTTGTCGAGAAGCCCCAGCGCCGAGGTGCCGACCAGCACGATCCTCGAGGCCACCCGCTCGGGATCGAGGCTGCCGTCGAGGACGGTGCGGGCCGGGACGTAGCGGGCGGGATCGCGGCCCGAGAAGTGGAGCCAGACCGAGGCCGTGGCGTCGGTGGGGATCTCGAAGCCCGGCAGCGCCAGCGCCTGCGCCCCGGCGGCGTCCGCCCGAAGCAGCACGGTGCCGGCGCCGGTGAGCACCCGCAGGACTTCGAGCCCCAGCCCCGGCACCAGCCGCCCGCCGGCCTCGACCGCGAGCGGCACGCGCCGGACGATGCCGTCGCGTTCCGGCACGATGGTGAAGAGGCCCCGCCCCGCGGCGGCCCGCTCCAGTTCGGGGATGTTGTGCAGCAGGCCGGGAAAGCGGGCGAGATGGGCGGACGGGTCGGGTCCGAGCGTGGCGAAACCCGTGCGCGGCAGGTCGGGCGCCTCGGTGGACGCCTGCTCCAAGGCCGATTGTCCCAAAATCACCCGGCCGGCCCGGATCGCCTCGGCCAGCACCGCGTCGGTGTCGGGCAGCCGCGCCAGCGCGGCGCGGGCGCCGGCGTCGAGCCCGTCGAGGCTCTCGGCGACGCGGGCCGGCGAGAGCCGGTCGGGCTCCGGAAACACCATGTCGAAGGCGATCACCGCGGCCCCGGCCTCGGTCAGCCGCCGCACCATCTCGGCGACGCGGGTGCGGGCCCAGGGCCATTGCCCGTAGGCCCGGATGCTGTCCTCGTCGATGTCCACGATGGTGACCGGCCGCAGCGTCACGGGCCGGGGATGCAGCGCCTGCAGCGCGTCGAAGGTGCGCAGCCGCAGGGTCTCGACGGGGGCGGGGTCCCAGACCCGCACGGCCACCAGGGCGAGGAGCACGAGGAGGGCGAGCGCGCGGTCGAGGCCGATTCTTTTGGGGGCTTGGGGGCGCGGAGCCGAGGCGGCGGCGGGGCGACGGAAGGGGCGGGGGAGGGGCAAGGGCGGTGCTCAGGCCGCACGCGCGCAGGGTCGGGCTCCCCCCTCTCCCCGCACGCGGGGAGAGGCCTGTAGGGACCTTGTCGTGCAGACAGGAAGCGGAGGCGAAGCCGCAGCGGCGGTGAGGGGGCGCATCCGAAGGAGTCTCTTCCGTCGAAGCCCCCTCACCCCCGGCTGCCGCCTCGCCGCGCCGACGACGAGGTCGTCGCGGCCCCCTCCCCGCGTGCGGGGAGAGGGGATGCGCGGAAGGCCGGTCATCGCGTTCGGCAGCCCATCAAAGAATATGAATATCGCTGGCCTGGAGATGGTCCAGCAACACGTTCTTCAGCGTCAGCACGTGCGTCCGGTCGTAGGCGATGGTGACGTCGTCGCCCGATTGCGTCGCCCGGCCCAGCACCGCCTCGGCGTTGGCAAACACCGCGCGGTCGAATTCCAGCGTGTCCGCGCCCGCGGTGAAGTCGGTGATCGTGGTCCTGCCGAAGGCCGCCGTGTCGAACACGAAGGTGTCGCGGCCGGTGCCGCCGGTCAGCGTGTCGCCGCCGCCGAGCCCGAGGAGGATGTCGTCGCCGCCGCGCCCGTCCAGCGTCTCGGGCCGCGACGACCCGACCACGAGGTCGTTGGCGCCCTGGCTGCCATTGAGCGAGGTGTAGAAGGTGTGGGTGGCGCTCTGCCCCGGGCGTAGGTCGCCGAACTTGATGTTGAGCGAGATGCCGGTGTCGATGTGGTCGCCGTCCGGGTCCTTCGGCGTGTCGTAGACGTTGGGCAGATAGGCGTCGTGGTTGTAGAAGCCGTCGCTGGAGGCCCGCGCCGCCCCATCGAAGGCGATGAGGTTGACCGACACGCCCGATTCCCGGCCGTAGGCCTGCACCACCGCGACGCCGCCCTTGGCCGTGGGGTTGGCCAGCACGTCGTTGTCGGTGGCGAAGTCGCCGTAGCGGATCGCGTCCTGATCGGGGTCGAAGCTGCGCAGGAAGCGGGCGTCCGTCATCGTCGCGTCGGTGGTGTTCGTCAGCGTGACCGTGGTGCGGAAGTAGGTGGCGTTCGGATCGAGGTCGATCACCTGTGTTAGTTTGAGGCCATCCGACGTGGTCCCGATCGTCGTCGCCTGGAGCCGGCCGCCGCTCGACGTGTCGGTGGTCGTCGCCTCGAACCCGATCGTGTTCGTGCGCTCCGAGTTGGCGAAGCTCTTCCCGTTATGCGCGATGACGATCGCGTCCTCCGGCGTGCCGGGGATCGTGACGTCGTTGGAGGTGGTCTCCTCGCCCGTATCCCAGCCGTCGTCGTCGATAACGAAGGAGAGTTGGTCCGAGCCGCCCGCCTGCGGGTGGAAGCCCTCGGGCGCGTCGGATTCCGTGCCGAGCGAGCCGTGCTTGGCGACGCCGATCTCCATGTAGGCGCCCTGGAGAAACACGTCGCCGCCGACCGTCTGGTGGCCGGCCCGCCCCACGATCACGTCGACGGTGGCCTCGGCCGTCGATCCGTCGGCGTCGCGGATGGTGTAGGTGAAGCTATCGGGGCCGGTGAAGCCGGGCTTCGGGGTGTAGGTGATCGTGCCGTCGCGGTTGAGCACGACCGTGCCGTGGCCGGGCTCACCGAGGGCATCGACGGTGACGGCGCCGCCGTCGGGGTCGGCGTCGTTGGCCAGCACCTTCACCGTGACCGAACGCCCGGCCTCGACGAAGGCGTTGTCGTCGCGGGCCTCCGGCGCGTCGGGCGTCGCAACCACCGCGACGTCGCGCAGGACCGGCGCGCTCGCCACGCCGTCGGTGTCCACCACCACGATCGCGACCGTGCGCGGCAACTCGGACGGTGCATCGCTGCCGTTGGCGTAGGTGAGCGAGGCCAGCACCGTCCGGTAGTCCGACAGGCTCGCCTCGCCCAACAGCGTCAGCACGCCGGTGCCGGCGTCGTAATGGGCGCGGATCGGGCTGCCCTCGGGCAGATCGACGGCGAGCGTGTCCGCGCCCTTCTGGAAATGCTCGGCGATCCGCACGGTGGCGCGGCTCAAACTCGCGCTGTCGGCGTCGCGGATCGTCAGCCCCTCGGCGATCCGGATCGGCGCGCCGTCCTCGCGAAAACTCGCATCCTCACCCGGCAGGGTCAGGACCGGGGCGGCGTCGCCGACCAGCTCGAAGGTCGCGGTCTGGAGGCAGACGCCGCCATGGCCGTCGCGGACGTGGTAGCCGAGCGTCACCGTTCCGTGCGACTGCGCGCCGGGCTCGTAGCGGAAGCGGCCCTCGCCGAGATCGACGATGCGGCCGCCGCCGCTGACCACGACGAGGTCGCTGACGGAAAGCGTATCGCCGTCAATGTCGGAGGCGCCCGCGCAGAGGTCTGCGGCGCTCAGGGTGCGGGCCTCGCCCGCCCGGCCCTCGGCGAGCGTCACGGCCCGCGCCACCGTGGGGGCGTCGTTGAGGCCGGTCACGTCGATGGTGAAGACCGTGTGCAGGACCGCGCCGTTCGGGCCGCCGATGCTGACGCTGAACGCGTCGCTGCCGACCCGACCCTCGGCCAGGAAGGCGGCGCGGTCGGCGGTGTAGGAATAGGTGCCGTCGGCGTGCAGCACGAGGTCGCCGTAGGTGCCGCGCAGGGTCACGCTGCCGTCGGAGAGCGCCGTGTCGGCCCCGCCCAGCACCGTGCCGGCGCGGGCGGCGAGCACGCTGAGCGCGGCCGAACCGGTCACGGAACCGGAGCCGAGCAGGCCGCGGGCCGGATCGGTGGTGACCAGGGCGGCGTCCTGCACCACCGGCACGGTCTGGGGCGCGACCGCGAGCGGCGGCGCGTCGCGGTCGGGCTCGCTCGGCGGCACGCCGGGGCCGTCGTCGCGGGGCGTGTCGTTGCCGCCGGGATTCGGCGTCTGCGGGCCCGGCGGCTGGAGCGTGTCGGGGGGCGTGCGCGGGCCGGTCGTATCCGGGCCGCCACCGTCGGGGCCACCCGGAAAGACGTTCGGCGGCACGCCCGAGCCCGGCCCGCCGCCCGGCCCCGGCACCACCGGCAGGCGCGGCGCCTCACTGATCGTCTTGAACAGCGACTGGACGAGGCCGTTCTCCTCGGCGAGTTCAGCGGGCGTCTTCTGCGCCGTCTCGACCCGCGGCTCGCGCCCGTCCTCCGGGATGACGACGGTGGCGACGTTCGGGTCCGAGACCGTGAACAGGAGTTTGGTCGGATCGTTGCGGTCGTAGACGTCGAAGCGGCCCACCGTGCCGTCGGGCTCGGTCATCACCGAGAAGCGGGTGTTGCCGCCGTCGGCCTCGATCTGGATGTGGACCGCGGTGCCGCGGATGCCCATGGTGGCGACCGGCGTGCCGACCTTCATGTCGCCGGTCTTGGCGACCTTGCCGGCCACGAACGAGATCGTGCCCTGGACGAGGTCGAACAGGGCCGAGTTGCCCGACCCGCCCTCGGCATAGACCATGCCGTTCACCACCATCCGGGCGTCGGAGGCGAGGCTGAACAGGGTGCCGTCGAGGAACGAGACCGCGAGCGAGGAATCGCGGCCGGTCTGGAGCGCGTCGTTCTTGTAGACGAGGTCGCCGACCTGCAGCGTCACGCTGGTGCCGTTGCGGATGACGGTGGCCGTGCCGGTGAGCGTCTGGACCCGGCCGACCGGATCATTGCCCTGGGGGGCGCCGGCCTGCGCCACCTGTTCGCCGTGCGGATGCAGGCTCAGCGCCTCGATCGCGGTCTCGCTCAGCGCGGCGCCGTTGGGCGCCTCCAGCCGCGGGCGCGTCTCGACCCGGAAGTAATCGTGGATGACGACGCGGTGGAACGCGTCACCGATGACGAGGTCGGCGCCGACGCGGGCGAACTCGCCGCGAAACAGCAGGGCGGCGTCCTCCAGGCGGATCGTGCCGCCCGATTCGGCCTCGTAGACGCGCGTGGAGAACAGCCCACCATAGGACGGGCCGGGCGCCGGCGCCAGAATATCGTCGAAACTTGTCACGGCCGATCACGTCCCGTTCGGACAGGCGCCTCTCGTCAGCACATCGCGCGTACTAGAGCGAAAGCGGCTGCGCGGGGGTGCGCCCGGTCACCGGGCGAACGCGGGATGATTAAGACACGGGCAATCCGGCAACCGAATTGCCCGCAAATGGATCGGACGCGAAATCTTTGCTGATCATGATGCCGGCCCCACAGAATCGCTGGACGTCTGACGCGTCCTCGCGCGACCATCGTCCGAAAACGCGCGGGCGTTCAAGGGGAAAGACGTGGCAATGTGCCGAGTCTTGTGACAGCAGCACCGCCGCGTCCGCCTCTTCTTGAGAGACGGGCGCGAACCTACCGTGGCTCGGCGAGCACGCGGGCGAGCGCGACGAAACCTTCGACCGGGATTTCTTCCGCCCGCGCGGTCTCGGGCAGGCCGGCGGCGGCGAGGAGCGCCGCCGGATCGGGCGTCGCCGCCTTGAGGCTCTGGCGCAGCATCTTGCGGCGCTGGCCGAAGGCCGCGCGGGTCACCCGCTCCAGGTCGGCGATCCGGCAGGGCAGGGGGTCCTTGCGCGGGCGCAGGTGGACGACGCTGGAGGTGACCTTCGGCGGGGGCACGAAGGCGGTCGGCGCCACGTCGAACAGGATGGTGGCCTCGGTGCGCCAGCCGCACAGCACGCCGAGGCGCCCGTAATTGGCGCGGTCCGCTTCGTCGGCGACGATGCGCTCGGCCACCTCGCGCTGGAACATCAGCACCGCGCAGTCCCACCACGGCGGCCACGCGGCATCGTGGTCGTCGGCCCCGAGCCAGCCGGTCAGCAGGGGCGTCGCGACGTTGTAGGGGAGGTTGGCGACGATGCGCGCCGGCCCGTCACCGATCATCGGGCGCGGATCGAAGCTCAGCGCGTCGGCATCGACCACGTCGAGGCGGCCGGGATAATGCGCGGCGATCTCGGCGAGGGCGGGCAGGGCGCGGGGGTCGCGCTCGACGGCGATGACGCGCTTCGCGCCCGCCGCCAGCAGGGCGCGGGTCAGCCCACCGGGGCCGGGGCCGACTTCGACCACGGTGACGCCGTCGAGCGAACCGGCGCCGCGGGCGATGCGTCCCGTGAGGTTGAGATCGAACAGGAAATTCTGGCCGAGCGCCTTCTTCGGCTCCAGGCCGTGGCGGCGCACCACCTCGCGCAGCGGCGGCAGGCCGTCGGAGCTGACGGGTTCGGTCGTCATGGCCGGGGCTTCTATGAACGGACGGGGAAGGGTGTGACGTTGCTCGACGCCAGCCGCCGCGCGAGTTTCAGCGCGGCGATCAGGCTGTCGGGCCGGGCCACACCCTTTCCGGCGATGTCGAAGGCGGTGCCGTGGTCGGGCGAGGTGCGCACGAACGGCAGCCCCAGCGTGACGTTCACGCCGTCGTCGAAGGCGAGCGTCTTGATCGGGATCAGGGCCTGATCGTGGGTCGGGCAGAGCGCCACGTCGTAGGTCGCCCGCGCCCGCTCGTGGAACAGGGTGTCGGCGGGCAGGGGTCCGCGGATGTCGATGCCCTCGGCGCGCAGCGCCGCGACGGCGGGGGCCAGCACGTCGCGGTCCTCGGTGCCCATGGTGCCGGCCTCGCCGGCATGCGGGTTGAGGCCCGACAGGACGAGGCGCGGCTTCTCGTAGCCGAAGCGGGCGCGCAGATCCGCCTCGACGATGCGGGCGGTACGCTCGACCAGCGCTTGGGTCAGCAGTTCGGGCACCCGGCGCAAAGCCACGTGGATCGTCACGGGCACGACGCTCAGCGTCTCGCTCCACAAGAGCATCACCGGCAGCGGCGGCTCGCGGCCGGGGCTCGCGGCCAGCGCCGCCAGGAATTCGGTATGGCCGGGATGGGCGAAGCCCACCTTGGTCAGCACGAACTTGGCGATCGGGTTCGTCACCACCGCGGAGGCGAGGCCGCTGCGCACCAGATCGACGGCCGCGGTGATCGATTCGACGATGGCGCCGGCATTGGCCGAATCCGGCGCGCCGGGCGTCGCCTCCACGCTCGCGCCGCTCGGCAGCGGCAGCACGGGCAGCGCGCGGGGAAACACCTCGACGGCATCCTCGGGCTCGACCTCGGCCACCGGCACGAACAGGCCGAGCCGGTGGGCGGTGCGCTCCAGGAAGTCGGGATCGCCGATCAGCTGGAACGGCGGCACGCCCCGCTCCCCCCGCAGCCGCCACGCACTGAGCGCCAGTTCGGGGCCGATCCCGGAAGGGTCGCCGAGGGTGAGGGCGAGGGGGCGTTCGGTGGAGGGCATGAGGGCGGGGTTTACATCGCTTTTGCCGCGATGTCCGATGCTTAGGCGACCGAGGCCGGTGCAGGTCATCTCAAGGCGAGCCGTGGTCGCGTTCTCGGACTCCGAAACCGAGATCCCACCTTTCAGCGCGGCCCCATCACGGTGACGGCCCCCCGGTCATCGACTATACGAGAAGTCATGACCAAATCCGCTGCTCACCTCTCGTGGGACGAACTCGACGATGCGGGCCTGCGGGCCGGGATCGCCGCGATCGAACGGCGTGACAGGCAGGCGGAAGCGGTCCACGCCGACGAAGCCCGAACGCCTTCGCGACGTCTCGCCCGTACGCCCGATGCCGAGGCGATGCGCGCGGCGTCCAATCCGGCCCGGCCCGGAACGGACGCGTCTCACCCTGTCGGAAAGCGGCGCAATCCGTTGACGAAGCGCAAAGTCTCGGGCTCCCAGCCGGACGCCCCGCCATCGATGGACCGATCCGGCAAGGCCTGATCGGCCGGTCGATCCCGTGGACGTCCGCCCCACGCTCGTGATGATCGCCGGGCCGAACGGCTCGGGGAAATCGACCTTGACCGATTGGCTGATGGCCGACGGCGTCGGTTTCGGCGAGTACATCAACGCCGACGCGATCGAGAAGAGTCAGACCGGCCGAGACCGGAGGACCCGGTCGTTGCGGGCTCAGGCCGTCGCGACGGATCGGCGAACCCGGTGCATGGCCGAGCGGCGCGATTTCAGTTTCGAAACGGTGATGTCCCACCCGAGTAAGGTCGAGTTGCTGCGCACGGCTCGCGCCCTCGGCTTCGAGGCGGTCGTGTTCTTCGTCGCGACCGCCAGCCCCGACATCAATGTCCGACGTGTCCGGGAGCGGGTGGCGGCAGGCGGCCACGATGTCGAGGAGCGCGCGATCCGCGAGCGCTACAAGCGCACCCTGTCCCACCTCTACGGCGCCGTCAGGGCCGCCGACAGAAGCGTGGTGTTCGACAACACGGGCGAAAGCGCGACGGGAGGCCCCGGCAGACCGTTGAGGCCGGTCGCGGAGGTGCACAGCGACGGAACGCGCGCCGCGATCGTGCGCCGGGCGAGCGATCTTCCCGAATGGACCCTCGCGGCTCTTATCGGACCGATCGAGGCCGACTTGGCGCTTCTCGACGCCGAAGCCTGATCGAAACTCGTTCGCCGCGTCGCCGATGGCGCTACCGCACCGCCGAAATACCGTCCGCCGTGGTCACGGTGCCGACGTTCTGGCGCAGGTCCGCTTCACCCAGCGTCTTCAGTTCGAGGCGCAGCAGGAAGGTCTGGTTGCGCTCGCGCACGCCGATCGCGGTGGCGATGGGCGAGACGATGTAGTTGACCGAGATCGTGGTGCACTCGTCCTGATAGCCGCCGCCCAGGCTCATCCCGGAGAGGTAGACCGCGCCGGGGTTCCTGTAGGCCGGCGCGGTGGCCGGGTTGGCGAGGAAGAGGTTGTTGTAGGTGTCGCGGACGTCGAGATAGTGGGTCAGGTCGAGGAGCGCCGAGCCGGTGACGAACCAGTTCGGCGTGATCCGGTAGGTGGCGGACGCGGTCAGGCCCTCGCGGCGGCGGGCGAAGCCGAGCGCCGGCTGGGCCTGATAGTAGGAGTAGAACAGCGAGGTCTCGAGCGGCAGGAACGGCGCGAAGCGCGCGGTCACGCCGGTCTCGAAGCGGTTGACGCCGAGATCGCCCTGGCCGAGCCGGAAGCGGCTGATGAAGCTGATGTTCTGGTTGGGCGAGAGCTGCGCGCGGCCGACGAAGTCGGAACGGCGGTCCTCCAGGCCGGAATCGAGGCCGACATTGGCGAGATCGCCCCGGCGGAACGAGTTGACGCCCGCGATCTGGATCGACTCGCCGAACATCACGTTCGCGTACCAGCCGGACGGGGTGACGACGGAATACTGGCCGCCGAAATTGGCCCGCACGCCGCCCTCGACCCGGTCGTAGCCGGAGAACTTGTCCCAGGCGAACAGGGAGGTGTCGTCGAAGACGAGGCTCTGCGCGTCCTCGTTGGGCAGCCGCCCGATCCGGCTCTCGGAGGGCCGGGCGATCACCTGGGCGATCGGCTCCAGGGTGTGGACGCCGAGCCCGCCGAAATCGGCCACGAACGGGTAGCGGTAGTCGATGCCGATGGCCGGCATGACGCGGCCGGTCAGGCCGTCGTCGACGTTGGCGATGTTGCCGACGTTCTCGTTCTGGAAGCCGGTGCGGCTCGGGTTGAGCGCGAACAGGTCGGTGCGCAGATACGCGAACGGCGTGATGACTTGGCCGGCGTCGTCGATGAAGCTGCGCCGCCACGAGGCCTGCGCCGAGAGCCGGGTGGTGGTGCCCCCTAAGCCCCGCACGATGCATTCGCCCCGCACGAAGCGCGTGCAGGTGTCGTAGAGCGGGTAGGTCACCCCATTGACGGTCGGGGTGAACAGGTAGCTGCCGGTGCGCGGGATGCCCTGGAAGTCGGTCGCGTCGCGGGTCAGGCTGGTGACGTTGGCCTCGAACCGCACCTCGCCGCCGAGCTTGCCCGGCCCGTCGATGCGCTTGTCGTAGTCGATCACCGGGGCGACGATCGGCTGCTCCTTCTGCCAGTCGAAGCTCGACAGCGCCTTGAAGTAGTAGCCCCGCGCCTCGAACCACGAGCGGTCGCCCTGGCCGATGAGGTAGCCGGTCGAGACCGCCTCGCGGAAATAGTCGGTGGTGATGTTCTGGTTGCGGATGCGGTAGTTGTCGAGGAACCACTTGTCGGTGACGCCGACGAGGTCCCAGCCGGTGCGCCAGCGCTCGTTGATGTGGAAGCGCCCGCGCGATTCGATCGAGCCGCGGAACTCGCGGTCGGCCGCGCCCAGCGGCCCCGGCAGGAAGGCCGAGGGGGTCGATTGGAAGATGCCCGACAGGCGTACGTTGTAGGCGCCGTTGTCGAGCCGCTGGCGGAACTCGGCCTGCCCGAGCACGCCCTGGCGGGTCAGGAAGGCGGGCGAGAGCGTCAGGTCGTAGCTCGGATCGAGGTTGATGAAGAACGGTGTGGACAGCCCCGAGCCGAGCGCCGTCGTGGTGATGAAGCGCGGCGTCAGGAAGCCGGTCTTGCGCTTCACCGTCGGGTCGGCCGATTCGAAGTACGGCAGGTAGGCGACCGGGATGCCGGCGAGTTCGAGGCTCGCATCCTCGTAGCTGATCGTGTGGGTCTCGTTGTCGTGGATGATCTTGGCGGCCTTGATCTGCCACAGCGGGGGCTTCCCCGGTTTGTCCTTGCACGGCTCGCAGGCCGTGTAGGTGGCGTAGTCGAAGCTCGACACCTCGCCCGCGATCCGCTCGGCGCGCGGGGCGGAGATGCGGGTGCGCACCACCTCGCCCTTCAGCTCGACCGTCTGCTGGATGCGCAGGGCATCGACGAAGCCGTTCTTGAAGTCGTCGGTCAGCTCCATCCGGTCGCCGGTCACCAGCGCGCCGGTCTCGTCGGTGAGCCGCACGTTGCCCTCGGCGAAGACGCGCGACGTGCCCCGGTCGTAGCGGACGCGGTCGGCCTGGAGCGTGCGCGAGCCGTAGCTCAGCTGCGCGTTGCCCCGCGCCGTCACCGTGTTGCGGTCGTTGTCGTAGATCAGCTCGTCGGCCTCGACGAGCAGCCGCTGGCCCTTTGGGTCCTGCGGCGACCCGGCGAGCCGCTCCAGCCCGGCCTGGGCGAGCGCGCGCGGTGCGGCGAGCCCGAGGCCCGCCGTCATGAGCGCGAGCATCGAGACCGTGACAGTGATGTCGGCGACCTTACGCAACGCGCCACCCGTCCCCTGTGCAGCCCCCTGCACGACGCCCCCGTCCACCCGACGTCTCCCTCACCGGACAACCGCGCATCAGCCGTCCTCCTGGTAAAGAAGCGTGAGCGTACCGAGGAGACTCCCTACCACGGCGGGGAACCACGCCGCCACCGTCGGCGCGACCATCCCCGATGCGCCCAGGCCCTCCATGACCTGCCGCGCGACGTACAGAACGAAGCCCGCCGCCACTCCGCCGAGCACCAGCTTGCCGACCCCACCAAACCGGAAGAACCTTAAGGAAACCGTTGCCGCCACGAGAACCATCGCGAGGTAGAGGAGCGGGGTCGCCAGCAAGACATCGTACTGGAGCCGGTAGCGCGTGGCATCCAGCCCCGCCCGCTCGTGGCGCGCGATGGTCTCCGGGAGTTGCCAGAAGGGCACAGATTCCGGGGGGGTGAAGCGCTGGCGGATCTGGCCAAGGTCGAGCGTCGAGGCGATCAGGTAGCTGTCGTGGCTCTCAGGCGGCGAATCCTTGGTGAGGACGCGCACGTCCTGCAGCTCCCACCAGCCGTCGTGCAGAATCGCACGCGCCGCCTCGACCTGGGCGGTGAACACGCCCGCATCGTCGAACAGGTAGGCGGAGACGCCGGCCAGCGTGGTGGTGCCCTCGATGGCGGTCTCGGCCCGCAGGATCGCCTGCCCGTCGATGCTGCGCTGGCGGATCCACAGGTCCTTGCCGGTGCCGGCCCGGGTCGATTTGGCGAAGAGCTTGGCCTCGATCTCGCTGGAGCGCTGCTTGAGCGCCGCCGAGAGCGGGTTGTAGGCGCCGATCGCAATGACGCCGATGGCGAGCGCCACGAGGGCGCCGGGCTGGAGGAACTGCCAGGCCGAGATGCCCGCGGCGCGCGCCACCACCAGTTCGAGCTTGCGCGAGAGCTGGAGCAGGGCGGCCATGGAGCCGAACAGGATCGCGAAGGGCAGCACGCTCTCGGCGACCGCGGGCGTGCGGTAGAGCGCGAGCTGAGCCATCAGCCCGGCGGACGCCCCTTGCGTGTCGCCCGCGCGACGCAGCAGCTCGACGAAGTCGAGGGTGTAGACGAGCGCGAACACCGTGACGAACACACCGAGGATGGTGCGCACGAAGCGCCACGCGAAGTAGCGCCCGAGCGTCGGCCCGATCAGCATGGCGCCCTCCTCAGGCCGAGCCGGCCTGCGGGCGCTGCCGCAGGGAGGCGAGGAGGGCACGGCGGCCCCGGGCGAGGCGCTCGCTTACGGCGCGGACCTGCGCGCCGCCGAAGATCAGCAGGGAGGCGAGGGCGATGGCCCCCAGCGGCGCGGCGTAGATCGCCACCACGGCGCCGGGGCTGCGCACGGCGGCGCTGCTCGCGGCAAAGCCCGCGATGCGCAAGAGCACGACGCCGACCACCGCGCCGGCAACCGCCAGCCCGCGGCCCTGGCGCGTGGTGCGCGGATCGCCGAGCGCGGCGAAGGCGATGAAGGTCAGCGCCAGCGGATAGAGCCACGCGGAGAGCCGGTCGTGCAGCTCGGCGCGGAAGCGGCCCTTCTGGAACTGGTAGTAGACTTCCGAACGGTCGGGGAAGAGCAGGGCCGAGGTCGAGCGCTCGCGCGGCTTGTAGACCACCTCGGCGTCGGGCGGCGTGAAGGCGGCGAGATCGACGGCGTAGCGCTCGTAGCTCACGATCGAGGAATCGCGGCTGTCCTTCTGCTGGCGGTGGATGCTGCCCTTCTCCAGCACGAGGTAGGTCTGCCCGTCGGCCTCGGCGACGCGCCCGCGCTCGGCGAGGTAGACCACCGCCTTGCCCGGATCGCGCTTGTCCTGAATGAACAGGCCCTGGAGCGAGCCGTCGGCCCCGCGCTCGCGGAAATGGAAGGTGATGCCGCTGTCGAGCTGGGTGAACTGCCCCTCCTTGACGACGTTGGCGACAAAATCGCCGCGCACGCGGGTCAGCACGTCGCGCAGCTCCTGGAACGAGGAGGGCATCACTTGGATCGTCAGGAAGGCGGTCACGAGGCTCACGGCGAGCGCGAGCGTCAGGAACGGCTTGAGGATGCGCCGCGGCGCCATGCCGGCCGCCGACATCACGATCAGCTCGGAATCGCCGTTGAGCTTGTTCAGCGCGTAGACGCAGGCGATGAACAGCGCGACCGGGGCAATCACCGTGATCAGCGTCGGCAGCGACAACCCGGTGATGAACAGGAAGACCAGCAGCGTCTGGCCCTTGGCGGTCACGAGGTCGAGCTCGCGCAGGGCCTGCGTCACCCAGATCGTGCCGGTGAGCCCGATCAGGCAGGCGAGGAAGGCCCCGAGCGCGATCCTGAATATGTAGCGCTCGATCTGGCTCATTCTGCGCCCTTGCCGCGCCCGCCTTTATTCTCGCCGCCCGGCGCGGCCAAGCCAAGCCGTGTCGCCCGGACGGTTCGGGGCGCCCGGAATGCGGCTGTTTCGGGGCAGGGGACCGGAGGCGCGCTGATGCCGCCTCCAACCCTCCCCCTCATCCTGAGGTGCTGGAGCGAAGCGGAAGCCTCGAAGGAGGGCTCCAGCGAAACGCGCGATCCCTGGAGCCCTCCTTCGAGGCTGCTCCGCAGCACCTCAGGATGAGGGGGAGGGGTGGGATGCACGGGGTTAGAGACGGCACCAGCGGGTTGTGCGCAAGTGATTGTCGGTGCCATCTCGGACGCAGGAAGCGGGGAAACCGGAATGCAGAAGCCGACCGAGCCGTTCGCCGTCGCGCCGACACAAGAACCGGAGCCGTGCGTCCTCGACGCAGCGCTCGCCGAAGGAATCGCCGACGCCGAAGCCGGTCGCGTCACGCCGATTGGCGAAGCCTTTGCCCGCATCCGGGCGGAACTCGGCCTCGGCGACGAGGCCGGACAGGCCTGAGACGATCGAGGTGCTGCGAGCCGAATGAGCAGCCTCATCGCCGCACCCCGCCCCGCGTTGCGTTCTCCGCCTCAGCGGCTACACAGGTCGCTGGCTTCACGCGCGGCGCGCGAAAAGCCGCCGGAACGACGGGTGGAAAGCGAAGAGCATCATGGCCGGTGGGATCGAAATCGCCTTTGAGCCGCTGACGTCGCGCGGGTCGGGGGGCGACCTCGTGGTGTTCGTCGGCGACGACCTCGCCCTGTCGGGGGCCGCGAGCGAGGTTCTGGGGCGCCAGGGCGCCGAGTTGGTCGCCCGCGCAGCAATGAGCGAGCGCTTCAAGGGCAAGGCGCAGTCGGCCCTGTCGATCCCTGCACCCGCCAACGTCGAGGCAGACCGGCTCGTGGTGATCGGGCTCGGCTCCGAGAAGGACAGGGCCAAGCTCGACTGGACGACGCTCGGCGGCTTCACCGCGGGCAAGGTCGGGGCGCGCAAGGCCCGCGTCGTGCTCGACTGGCCGGGGTTCGCCGGCAGCGCCCGGGATGTCGCCGATTTCAGCCTCGGCGCGCGCCTGCGCAGCTACGGCTTCGACCGCTACAAGACCAAGAAGAAGGACGAGGACGAGGACGAGGCCACCGCCGCCCTCACCCTGCTGACCGCCGACCCGACTGCTGCCGAGACCGCGGCGAAGGACGCCGCGGGGGTCGCCGAGGGCGTGGTGCTGGCGCGCAACCTCGTCAACGAGCCGCCGAACGTGCTCTACCCGGAGGAATACGCGCGGCGCGTCTCCGAGTTGACGAAGCTCGGCGTCGAGGTCGAGATCCTCGATCTCGCGCAGATGAAGCAGCTCGGCATGGGCGCGCTGATCGCGGTGGCGCAGGGGTCGGCCCGCGAGCCGCGCCTCGTCATCATGCGCTGGAACGGCGGCGAACCCGGCGAGGCGCCGCTGGCGCTGATCGGCAAGGGCGTGGTGTTCGATTCCGGCGGCATCTCGATCAAGTCGGCCGGCGGCATGGAGGACATGAAGGGCGACATGGGCGGCTCGGCCGCGGTCGTCGGCACGCTCCACGCGCTCGCCGCGCGCAAGGCCAAGGCCAACGTCATCGGCGCCATCGGCATCGTCGAGAACATGCCCGACGGCAATTCCTACCGCCCGTCCGACATCGTCACCTCGCTCTCCGGCCAGACCATCGAGGTCATCAACACCGACGCGGAAGGCCGCCTCGTGCTCGCCGACGTGCTCTGGCACATCCAGTCGACCTACAAGCCGAAGGCCATGATCGATCTGGCGACGCTGACCGGCGCGATCATCGTCGCGCTCGGCCAGGACATCGCCGGCCTGTTCTCCAACGACGACGACCTCTCGGCCAAGATCACGGCCGCGGGCGAGGCGGCGAACGAGAAGGTGTGGCGGATGCCGCTGATCCCGGCCTACGACAAGGCGATCGACTCGAAGTTCGCCGACATGAAGAACACCGGCGGGCGCCACGGCGGCGCGGCCACCGCCGCCGCGTTCCTCAAGCGCTACGTCAACGACGTGCCGTGGGCCCATCTCGACATCGCGGGCGTGGCCATGTCCTCGACCCCGTCCGAGATCAACCGCAGCTGGGGCGCGGGCTGGGGCGTGCGCCTGCTCGACCGGCTGGTGCGCGACAACTACGAGCGCTGAGCCGGCCTTGTCCGCGCCCGCCGCCTGGACCGTCGCCGCCGCGCCGCTGGCGGCGGCGTTGCTGGCCCTCGTCGCGACCTACGCAACGGGCTTCGACCAGCGCTCCGTGATGCCGCCGGACGTGGCGAACCGCTTCTACGGCTTCTTCCTCGACCGCTACCCGCTCTTCGCCTTCGTGCTGGTCTACGGGCTCGCCCGCATCCTCGTCGCGGCCCTGGCGCCGGGGCGCGCGGGCGTGGTCCGGCGGGGGATCGGCGCGGTCCTCGGCCTCGCGCTTCTGGCGGGGGTGAGCCTGCATCCGACCTTCGGAGGCTTCGTGCTGCGGGCGGGCTTCGGCACCGGCGGCGGCGCCTTCCTCAACGGCCTGCCGATGGCGCTCGCCTACGCGCTCGGCGCCGCCGCGGGGGCGGGGGTGTTCGGGTTCGCGATGGGCCTCGGCGTCACCCTCGCCGGAAGGCCGGGGCGCCCGGCGCCGCGGAGCCGCTGGCGGGCGCTGGGGCGCGGCCTCGTCGGCATGCTCGCGGCCTTCCTCGCCCTGTGGCTCGGCGCGGCGCTGATCGGTGCGGCGCGCGATCTCGGCCTCGGCCCCTGGCCGCGCCGCCCTCTCGACGGGCGCGACCTCGCGCTCGCCGCGGGCCTCATCACGGCGGCAGCCCTGCCGCACGTGCTGCTGGTGGCCCTGCGCCTGCGGCCGAGGCGGATCGGGGTGACGCGTTAGGCGCCCCGGGTTGATCGGACCCGTCCGAAACGCTTAAGCCTTCATCATAAACAGGCCGAGCCGGCACGAGTCCGGCCGCCGGGGGCAACGCCCGACAGTCGCGGGCCGGGAGGACGAGGATGGCCGAGAACCGGAGCGCGGAACGCCCCTGGCTGTCCGCCTACCCGCCGGGCATCCCCCACGAGATCGAGACGGGCTCGCTCGGCACGGTGGTCGATCTGTTCGAGCGCAGCGTCCGGCGCTTCGCCGAGCGGCCGGCGCTCACCTGCTTCGGCGCCACCCTGCGCTTCCGCGAGGTCGGCGCGGCGGCCCGCACGGTCGCCGCGTGGCTCGCCGCGCAGGGCTACGGCAAGGGCGACCGCGTCGCCGTGATGATGCCCAACGTCCCGGCCTGCCCGGTGAGCCTGCTCGGCGTGCTGGCGGCGGGCTGCACGGTCGTCAACGTCAACCCGCTCTACACCCCGCGGGAGTTGGCGGCGCAGCTCAACGATTCCGGCGCCCGCGTCCTGTTCGTGCTGGAGAATTTCGGCCACACCGTCGAGAAGGCGCTGCCGCACGTCCCCGCCCTGGAGCGGATCGTCGTGGCGGCGCCGGGCGAGCTGCTCGGCCTGAAGGGCCACCTCGTCAACGCGGTGTCGCGGCGGGTGAAGCGGGCGGTGCCGCCGTTCCGCCTGCCGCCGGAGAAGACCGGGCGCTTCGAGGCGGTGGTGAAGGCCGGGCGCGCCATGAAGCCGCCGAATGTGAGCGTCAGCCCGAACGATCTCGCCTTCCTGCAATATACCGGCGGCACCACGGGGGTGGCCAAGGCCGCGATGCTGACGCACGCCAACATCGTCGCCAATGTCGAGCAGAGCCGGATCTGGTTCCGCGCCTCGGAGGACGATTCTGCGTTGAGCGTGGCGGTCACCGCGCTGCCACTCTACCACATCTTCGCGTTGACGGCCTGCTTCCTGTTCTTCTTCCGGCTCGGCGGCTGCTGCCTGCTGATCCCGAACCCGCGCGACATCGACGGCTTCGTCAAGACGCTGAGCAAGACGCGCTTCACCAACTTCGCCGGCGTCAACACGCTGTTCAACGCGCTGAACAACCACCCGAAGATCGGCAGCGTGGACTGGTCGAACCTCAACTACGTCGTCGGCGGCGGCATGGCGGTACAGTCCGCAGTCGCCGCCCGCTGGAAGGCGATCACCGGCCAGACCATCCTGGAGGGCTACGGCCTGTCCGAGACCTCGCCGGTGGTGAGCGTCAACCCGTTCGGGCTCGCTGACTGGACCGGCACGATCGGCTATCCGCTGCCCTCGACCGAGGTGTCGATCCGCGGGGCCGACGGCACGATCCTGCCCTTCGGCGTGCCGGGCGAACTCTGCGTGCGCGGCCCCCAGGTGATGGCGGGCTACTGGAACCGCCCGGAGGAGACCCACGGCGCCACCACGCCGGACGGCTTCTTCCGCACCGGCGACGTGGCGGTGATGACCCCGGACGGGCAGATCCGCATCGTCGACCGGATGAAGGACATGATCCTCGTCTCCGGCTTCAACGTCTACCCGAACGAGGTCGAGGACGTGCTCGCCACCCACCCGGCGGTGGTAGAATGCGCCGTCGTCGGCTCCCCTTGCGAGGACAGCGGCGAGATGGTGGTGGCCCACGTCGTGCTGCGCGACCCCGCCTGCACCGCGGACGCCCTGCGGGCGCATGCCCGCACCAGTCTCACCGGCTACAAGGTGCCGCGCAAGGTCGTGGTCCACGACGCGCTGCCCAAGACCAATGTCGGCAAGGTGCTGCGGCGGGCGCTGCGGGAGGACAATGTCAGCTGATGCTCATCCGTAGCCAGTTTCTGGGATTGCACGTAAACCGCATCAATATTAAATAATAGCGACACTTTAGATTCCGAGTTCAATATTTTACGCCGGCCAACAAAAGGTGAATTTATATTCTAGAAAACTGATACGGACGAGGCCAACAAATTCGCTCTACAACTCACCCGAAATCGGTTGCATATCAACGACGATTGATTTATTTTGTACCTTTGGAAACAATCCGATCCACACACTTTGACCGAGAGATTTCGAGGCAAAATTTCGCGGTTCTTATAGTTGTCTAAATAACAAAATAACACAGAGCAACACATAGCTGAAAAGCTGCTGGAGGCGACCTTGCAAGAGAAAGTTGATTTTATGAAGGTCGTTCTCAACGGGCGAAGAACGTTGAGCCCAGTCGCCTCCATCAGGCCTTTCTTCGAATGGGATTATTACTATATTACCGAGAGTCTAACTTGGAAATCTGACACAGACCCAAATCATACGATCTCGATTCCGTCTGGATTTGTCACAGATCTTGCTAGCATACCACGAGTATTTTGGAGCATACTACCAAAGACATCGGCTTACACTTACCCAGCCATAATACATGATTATTTATATTGGTTCCAGCCACAAAACTACACGAGAAAATCGGCAGATGAAGTCTTGAAGACGACAATGCAGGAACTGAATATTAGCAAAATTAAAATTTTTATAATATTTATTTCGGTAAGACTATGGGGCGGCACTTCTTGGAAACACAACAAAACCGCTCGCGAGAGAGGCGAAAAACGTGTTTTGAAGGTGTTTCCAACAGAGTTGACTACGACATGGGCAACATGGAAAAATAAAACCGATGTATTTGAATAGATTTACACAAAGGTCAAGCAAATGGTAGATAAAATAGCCCTGATCATTGGAAATTCGAAATATAATGGCTCGGACTATCTTGCCAACCCAATCAACGATGCAAAAGAAATTGGAAAGACACTTACAAGACTAGGCTTTGATTGCACAGTGTTATACGACCTAAGCCGGGACGACATGATATCGGAAATAGATCTATATATAAGTAGACTAGAAAAGTCAAAAAATACGATCAGTCTTTTTTACTTTTCTGGTCATGGAATTCAAGTTTATGACCAAAACTTCCTTGTTCCAATTGATTTCCAAATTGAAGACAAGGTTACAAACCGACTGATTAAGGTACAACCTATCGTCGATAGAATGTCGGAGCACAGCGACATAAGACTAATTATGTTGGATGCATGCCGCAATAATCCAGACGCACAAAAGGTGGAGCAGGCCGAAGGATTATTAGATATTACAAATACCAGATCAATGTATGTTGGAGGAAAAGAAGTTAAGATCAGCGGATTGGCAAAAATGAAATCTGACCGAAATACTTTTATTGCGTTTGCTGCCGCGGCCGGCGACTTTGCTTACGACGGATCTGGCAACTTGAGCCCATTCACAGAGGCGTTGGTAAGAAATATCGAATCGGTAGACTTGCCGCTATCAAACCTCATGATCAGAGTTCGAAAAGAAGTTTTCGCAATCACACAAAACAAGCAAAAAACGTGGGATCACTCCTCACTTGAAGCACCATTCTACTTCAATCCAGGATCACTGATATTATATACGGGAAACATCATGGCCATTATCGGATTGGCTATTTCTTTCTGCATTTATTCCCTCGTACTCGGATCGCACGACTCATCAGCGATACAAATCGCTTTGACCTCGCTCCTTCCAATCTCGGCGCTGGGCGTTTTACTTTATGGAATGCAAAGTGTTTACTCTAGGTTGAGAGGAAATATTGAATATAAAGACGAGAGGCGATGGACAATCCAAGACCACATTACCTTAAGCGCCCAAAAGGGTATTATTGGCGGGTTTCTTGGAGCAATTCTAGGATCGTTTTGGATCAGCGTGCCGTACTACTATGAATGGCAAAAAGAATATCAATATTTTACCAATGTTGAGAAACCAGCCTCTCTAGGCTTCATCACAACCGAGATTGCAATCGCGACAACATTCGTTGCATCTCTCTTGGGAACCTTATGCATAATGTTTACTCGATTAACTTTCCAGTACAAAAAAACTTCCTTAGTTTCAACTCGAACTTGGTTTAGGACTCTGCTTGGATCCTCAGCTGGAGGGACCATATCCGGCATCATCGCAGCTCCGTTTCTAATGGCTTATTTCGGGAGGCTATCGAGGCCTCCCGTAACCCCAGAATTTCTCCTTCCGGGGGCTGTCTTCGGCTCGTCAATTATCATATTCTCTATTGTTAACTTTGATTATGAAAGCTTGAGTCTCCGCCGCATCGTCAAAAGTGGTGCGGCATCCGTTGCAGCCCTGATCGGTGGTGCCATCGCTTCAATTGTTGTCTTTGGACCTCTGTACTTACTTGGCATCGTCCAAAAGGTGACAGAATCTTTAGAAAACAACTTTCACCATTTCCCAACCATGCTTGCGGGAAGCATCGCCTACGGAACGCCAGTTGGTTTTGTTTTAGGAATTGTTATCGGATTGGCAATTGTTTTTACAGAAAAATGGTCTTCGAAACCAATTGTGTAAAGTGGAATGCCTATGCCAGCAATGTGCGTTTATATGCCAATAACAAGACGATTTATGCATAAACAGAATATTACGCGTTTGTTAGGATCAGCCGCCTGTCTGTTGAGAGACGGGCGGCCAAACTGGAGTGTGTCAGCAGCTCGCGTGGCCGCACTGGCGCACGTCCTGGATGGTCTTGCGCATGGCGTCCACGCCGACGGCGCCGGGGAGGATCTCGTCGCCGATGACGAAGGCCGGGGTGCCCGACAGGCTGAGCTTGTCGCCTAAGCCCACGTTCTCGGCGAGCGCCGCCTTCACCTCGGGCCCTTGCGCGTCCTTCTTCAGCCGCTCGACGTCGGCGCCGAGTTCGCGGCCCACCGCCAGCGCCCGCTCGGCGTTGATGCGGCCCTTGGTCTCCAAGAGCTTGGCGTGGAAGTCGAACATCTTCTCGGGCTTGAGCTGGAGTTTCGCCGCGAGCGCCACCTTGCTGGCCTCCAGCGATTCGGCGCCGAGCACGGGGAAGTCCTTGAGCACCACCCGCAGCTTCGGATCGGACTTGATCAGCGCCTGCACGTCGCCGAACGCCTTGCGGCAATAGCCGCAATTGTAGTCGAAGAACTCGACCACCGTGATGTCGCCCTGCGGGTTGCCGGCGACGATGCCGTGGGGCGAGTTGACCAGCGCCTCGCGCGATTCCTTCAACGCGGCGGCCTGGGCGAGCTTCTGCGTCTCCTGGGCACGGCGCTCGCCCTCGGCGATGGCCTCCTGCAGCACGTCCGGGTTCTTGACGAGGTAGTCCTTGACGATGCCCTCGATCGCCTTGCGCTGGGCGTCGGTGAAGGGGGCGGGCTCTTCCGCGAAGGCCGCCGGGCTCGCGCCGAGCAGAAGAGTGCCGGCGAGCGCGAGGGCCGGAACGGAGCGGAAGGGCTGCATCGATACCTCGGTTGATTCTTGGGGGGCCGGTCTCCGGCGAGGGAGGCGGCCCTAGGGACAGCACGCGGGGTTATGGCACGCGGGCGCGGCTTCGCCGATGCGACTCTTTTCGGGCCGCCCCCGATTCCTGCCGCCGCGGTGCGGCGTTTTCGCGGCGCCTTGCGAGCGACGGAAGCGGATTTCCGTCATGCCGACGCGGTCGGGTTAGTGGATTGATAAGTTCCACCGATCACAAGTTCGGGACGGAATCGGCCATAGGGCGGATGGGATGAATCGCGGCGTGATCGTCGTCCTCAGCGACCGGCCCGACCGGAGCAAGCCGCTGGTCGATGCGATCAATGCGGTGGCCGAGTGCCGGGTCGTCGGCACCGACGAAACCTGGGACCGGATCGGCCCGTTCGGCGGCGTCGTCGCCGACATCACCCTGAGCCGTCCGGAGGCCAAGAGCTGCCTGCGTCGGCTGGCGAGCCGGCCCGGGCGCCCCCGCGCTCCGCTGATCTACCTGACCCGCAGCGAGAGCCACGCCGCCTTCACCGAGGCGCGCAACCTCGGCGCCACGATCTGCCTGTCGGCTCATGTCGAGCCCCGGATGGTGGTGGGCTCGCTCGTGCGCGAGGTCTGGCCGGAGAAGTCGGTGGCCGACCTCGTGGTCACCCGCGAGATCAAGCGCGCGGGCGCAACGATGACGACCCTGCTTAAGAGCGCCGAGACCGGCCCGATCGACATGAAGGCGGTCGACGGTGGCATCGACCCTGTGCTCGACGCGATCCACGACGGCGGCCTGTCGCGCTGGCTCGACGAGGTCTGGGCCTACGACGACGTCACCTTCCAGCACTGCCTGCTCGTCTCCGGCACGGTGGCGGCCTTCGCCCTGAGCCTCGGGCTGTCGCAGACCGACCGCCAGCTCCTCACCCGCGCCGCCCTCGTCCACGATGTCGGCAAGTCGCGCATCCCCCACGCCATCCTGAACAAGCCGGGCCGCCTCGACGACGACGAGCGGGCGGTGATGCAGACCCATGCACCCATCGGCCACGAGATCCTCAGCGCATCCGGCGGCTGCGATCCGATCACGCTCGCGGTCACGCGCCACCACCACGAGATGCTCGACGGCTCCGGCTATCCCGATGGCCTCAGCGCCGCTGAGATCGCCGACCCGGTGCGCCTGCTGACGATCTGCGACATCTACGCCGCCCTGATCGAGCGCCGCCCCTACAAGAAGCCGATGGCGACCCGCGACGCCCTCGCGATCCTCTCCGCCATGGACAACAAGCTGGAAGGCGGCCTCGTCCAGGCCTTCGGCCGGGCGGTCGAGAGCGCGCCGTAGGGCGTTCTCGGCTGTCATCTGCTATGGGCGGCGCTCCCAAAAAACCCGGAGCCCGCCGATGCCGACCGAGTCCAGCCTCTCGCTCTCGCGCCGGGCCGAGGCCGTCGCGCCCTTCCTCGCCATGGACGTGATGGCGGAAGCCGGCGCGCGGGAGCGACGCGGCGAAGGCGTGATCCACATGGAGGTCGGCCAGCCCTCGGCCCCGGCGCCGCGGACGGTGATCGCGGCGGCGCAAGCCGCGCTCGCCGACGGGCGCATCCCCTACACCGAAGCGCTCGGGATGCCGGTTCTGCGCGAGCGCATCGTGCGCCACTACGCCGAGACCTACGGCGTGCGGATCGCGCCCGAGCGGGTCGTGGTGACGACGGGCTCGTCGGCGGGCTTCGTGCTCGCCTTCCTCGCCCTGTTCGATGCGGGCGCGCGGGTCGGCGTGCCGTGCCCCGGCTATCCGGCCTATCACGGCATCCTGCGCGCCCTCGACTTGATCCCGCAGCCGATGATCCTGCGGGCGGAGGACCGCTTCGCCCCGACCAGCGCCCTGCTGCGGGAGGTCCATGCGGCGGAGACGCTGTCGGGGGTTCTGGTGATGAGCCCGGCCAATCCGTCCGGCACGGTGATCGAGCCGGCCCGCCTCGCCGAGCTGTGCGCCACCGCGCGGGCCTTGCGCCTGCCGTTCATCTCCGACGAGATCTATCACGGCCTCGGCTACGGCGTGCCGACCGCGACCGCGCTCCAGTTCGATCCGGACGCGCTCGTCATCAACTCGTTCTCGAAGTTCTACTGCATGACCGGCTGGCGCATCGGCTGGATGGTAGTGCCCGACCGGCTCGTGCGGCCGATCGAGCGGCTGGCGCAAAACCTCTACATCTCGGCGCCCTACCTGTCGCAGGTCGCGGCGCTCGCGGCCTTCGACGCGCTCGACGAGATCGGTGCCGTCCGCGACGGATACGCGCGCAACCGCGCCCTGCTCCTCGACGCGCTGCCGGGTCTCGGTTTCACCGGCATCCACCCGGTGGACGGCGCCTTCTACCTCTACGCCGACATCGCGAAGCTTTCGGGCGACGCCACCGACTTCTGCCGCCGCATGCTCGCCGAGACCGGCGTCGCGGCGACGCCCGGCCTCGACTTCGATCCGGGGGAGGGCGGCCACCACGTCCGCTTCTCCTTCGCGGGCTCGGAAGAGGCGTGCCGCGAGGCGGTGGTGCGGATCGGGGGGTGGTTGGGGCGGTAGGCGGAGGCGCAACCTCGCGTTTTACTCACCACCGTCATTCCGGGGCCGCGGAGCGGAACCCGGAATCCACCCGTGATGCGGGAAGCCCGGCCGAAGTTGAACCGTCGCGGCCAGTCGTGGATTCCGGGTTCTCGCCTTTGGCGAGCCCCGGAATGACGGCGGGAAATGAAGATGAGAACCGGTCTGTTCCGCGCAGAAGCAGACTTGGCGGCAGGGGCCGGAAACGATCCCGGCCCCTGTCCTTCCACTCACTCCCCGCTGATCGCGGCCTTCGTGCGCGACCACCA
Source organism: Methylorubrum subtropicum (assembly GCF_038442325.1). Taxonomy (NCBI): domain Bacteria; kingdom Pseudomonadati; phylum Pseudomonadota; class Alphaproteobacteria; order Hyphomicrobiales; family Methylobacteriaceae; genus Methylorubrum; species Methylorubrum subtropicum. The sequence goes on from NZ_JBBXMW010000001.1 coordinate 328,088, forward strand.
GCCGGCGCGCTTCGGGCGGTTCGGGTCGGCGGGGGTGAGGACCACGGCCACCGGCTCGGGGGCGGGCTCGGGCGCCGGGGCAGGCTGCGGCAGCGCTTCCGCGGCGACCGGCTCGGCCTCGGGGGCGGGGACGACCGGCGGCGGCGCGGCGGCGGCGCCGTCGCGGGCATCGACCGAGACCGTGATCACGTCGGCGGCGGGGACGGGCTCTTCCGGGCCGACCGGCAGGGTGTCGGCGGCGGTCTCCTCCACGGGCGTCTCGGCCCGGACCGCGTCCTGGCCCTCGTCGGCATCGCCGCTCGCCTCGTCCTGAACGCCATCCTGGCCCTCGTCGCGGCTGCGGGCGCGACCGCGACCGCCCCGGCGACCGCGGCGGCGGCGGCGGCCGTTGCCCTCGCCGTCCTCGTCGGAAGCGGCCTCGGCCGGCTCGGCGGCCTGCGTGGCCTCACCGGTCGCGGCCTCGCCGGCCTCCTCGGTGCCTTCGCCCTCGTCGGACTCGTCGGCGCCGTCCTGGCCCTCGTCGCCGTCCTGGCCGTTCTCGTCGCCGTCGGCGCGGGACTCGCCCTCGCCGTTGCGTCCGCCGCGACGGCGGCGACGGCGACGGCGGCGCCCGCCGCCCTCCTCGTTGGATTCCGGCGCCGGGCGGCTCTCGGCGGCAGGAGCCTCCTCGGTCTCGGCCTCGACGGCCTCCTCCTCGACCACCTCGTCCTCGAAGTCGTCCGCGTCGTAGGCCGGCGAGATCGCGGTCGCCCGAATGCCGGTGACCGGGGCGGCGTTCTTCACCGCGAGGTCGCCGCGGTCGAGCCCGAACGGCGAGGTCGCGGCGAGATGGGGGTCGGCCACGACCGTGATCGTGACGGAGAAGCGCTGCTCCAGATCGAAGAGATGCGCCCGCTTCTGGTTGAGGATGTAGAGCGCCACCTCGGCGTGGGTGCGCAGGATCAGGTTGTGCGAGGCGGACTTGAGCAGCGCCTCCTCCAGCGAGCGCACGATGTGCAGCGCCACCGAGGAGGTCGCCCGCACGAAGCCCGAGCCGCCGCAATGGGCGCAGGGGATCGAGGAGGATTCGAGCACGCCGGTGCGGATGCGCTGGCGGCTCATCTCCAGCAGGCCGAACGGCGAGATGCGCCCGACCTGGATGCGGGCCCGGTCGTTCTTGAGCGCCTCGTTGAGCCGCTTCTCGACCGCGCGGTTGTTGCGCTTCTCCTCCATGTCGATGAAGTCGATCACGACGAGGCCGGCGAGATCGCGCAGGCGCACCTGGCGGGCGACCTCTTCGGCCGCTTCGAGGTTGGTCTTGAGCGCGGTGTCCTCGATGTCGTGCTCACGCGTGGCGCGGCCGGAGTTCACGTCGATCGAGACCAGCGCCTCGGTCGGGTTGATGACGAGGTAGCCGCCCGAGCGCAGGGAGACGTGGGTCGAGAACATCGCGTCGAGCTGCTGCTCGACGCCGTAGCGGGCGAACAGCGGCGCCGTCTCGCGGTAGGGCTTCACCACTTTGGACTGGCCGGGCATCAGCATCCGCATGAAGTCCTTGGCCTCGCGGTAGGCGTCCTCGCCCGAGACCAGAACCTCATCGAGATCCTTGTTGTAGAGGTCGCGGATCGCCCGCTTGATCAGCGAGCCCTCCTCGTAGACGAGCGCCGGCGCGGTCGAGGACAGCGTCAGCTCGCGCACGCTCTCCCACATGCGCATCAGGTACTCGAAGTCGCGCTTGATCTCCGGCTTGGTGCGCGAGGCGCCGGCCGTGCGCAGGATGATCCCCATCCCCTCCGGCACGTCGAGGTCGGACACGACCTCCTTCAGGCGCTTGCGGTCGGCGGCCGAGGTGATCTTGCGGGAGATGCCGCCGCCGCGGCCGGTGTTGGGCATCAGCACCGAGTAGCGGCCGGCCAGCGACAGGTAGGTGGTGAGCGCCGCGCCCTTGGTGCCGCGCTCCTCCTTGACGACCTGCACGAGGATGATCTGGCGGCGCTTGATCACCTCCTGGATCTTGTACTGGCGGCGATAGGCGCGGGGGCGCTCGGGGATCTCGGCCAGCGCGTCGCCCGCGCCGCCGACCTGGGCGACCTTCGGCTCGCCGTCCTCGTCGTGCTCCTCGTCGTCCTCGTCCGCGTCGTCGTCCTCGTCGGAATCGTCCTCGTCGTCGTCCGAATCCTCGTCGTCCTCGTCCTCGTCCAACTCCTCGTCGGACTCGGGCGCGACCGCGCGGGCCTCCTCGGTGACGGGGGCGGACGCGGCGACCGGCTCCGGCGCAGCCTCGGCGGGCGCCGCCTCGACGGCAGCCGCCGGCTCGGCCGCCTCGACCGGCGGGTTCGGCGCCTCGGAGATCGCGGCGATGTCGGAGGGCTCGACCTTCGGCTCGGCGGACTCGGACAGCGCCGCCTCGGCGCCGGGCTCCAGGGCCGATTCGGGGAGCGCCGCGGAGGCGTCGCCGCCGGGCACGGGAGTCTCTTCCGAAGGGGTCTTTTCCGAAGACGCCGCCTCGCCGCCCTCCTCGACGATCGCGGCGCGCACGGCCTCGATCGCCTCAGGGCTGTCGGAATCGGTAGCCGGGCCCTCGCCGGGAACGGCGCTCACGGCCGACTCCGAAGCATCCTCGGCGGAGACGGTCTCGTCGCTGCGCGCGCCGCGGGCCTCGGCCCGGCGCCCGCGCGAGCGGCGGCCCCGCGTGCGGCGCTCCTCGCGCTCGCGGTGCTCCTCCTCCTCGCGCGCCTCGGCCTCCAGCAGGGCGAGGCGGTCGGCCATCGGGATCTGGTAGTAGTCCGGGTGAATCTCGTTGAAGGCGAGGAAACCGTGGCGGTTGCCGCCGTACTCGACGAAGGCCGCCTGGAGCGAGGGCTCCACCCGGGTCACCTTGGCGAGGTAGATGTTGCCCCGCAGAGGCCGGCGGTTGGCGGCCTCGAAGTCGAATTCCTCGACCCTAGAGCCGTGGACCGTGACGACCCGGGTCTCCTCCGGATGCGTCGCATCGATGAGCATCTTGTTGTTGGCCATGACGAGCTTTCGACATGGCGGCCGACGTCGTTTCCCTCGAGCGCGCGCCGCGTGGTCCCGGCGGCGCCGCCCCCGGCCTCAGGGCCGGAGGGGGAGTGGCGCGTGCCGGCCTCGTCGCCGAGGTCGCGGAAGCTGCGGGGAGGGGATTGCCGTCAACCGCCGTACGGCGCCGGGCATCGGCGCGCTGGGGGTTGAACAGGGCCGGCACGAGGGGAGACGCGGGGCGACGCGGAACCCGCGCGCCACGAGCACGAGCAGCGGCAACCGATGCTGTGCGTCCTCCCATCCTCGAACCGGCCTCGCGAACTGAGCGGACCGTCGAGCGGCCCTTTGGGATTTCGTGGGCGCGACGCCCCCCGGATAAGCCCGAGGAGGCTGCGAACGCCGTGACACCCGCCCGGATGCCGGGAGGCGCCGACTGAACGCTGAAGCGATTCGAGCGAGGCGGGCGCCGTCACGGGACCCAGGCGCCCCCGAGGGCCGCCGAAGCGCCGGCTCGGGAATGGGGTCGATACCATTACAGAGTGTCGCGGGATGAATGCAAGGGGCTCATGCCAAGGGGCTCGTGCGTTGACGCAGCCCTCGGCGCCACGGCCGAAAATACCCGGCCGCCGGTGAACCCACCGGCCGCGCACGGAATTTCCTGTCGCTGCACGATTCAGGGAGATGCGCGGTGTCGTTCCCGGAAAGCTCGCTCGCCTCCGCAACCCGGGAAGGACGCCGCGCCCGCTATCGCGGCGACCCGGCCGAGGCCAATCCCTACCCGGAAGGCTCGGACGACCACGCCGCCTGGAAGCGGGCCTTCGAAGCTCCCGACGGCGAGGCCGCCGAGGCCGAGGCCCCCGGTGGACGGGCCGGATAGGACGGCCGCGGCCGCAGGCTCCCTCCGCCGAGGCGGCGCTCCGGCGAAGCGAGCCTGCATCGGACCGCGATCCGGGCGGATCAGATGACGACGATGTCGGCGTAAGTCAGGGCCAGCCCGGCCTTGAGCGTCGCGAATTGTTGCGCGACGGCCCCACCGCTCCCATCCGCGTCGTAGAGCAGGGCCCCCGTCTTGGCGTTGTAGACGATGCGGTCGTCCCGATCGTGGGCGCCGCTGCCGGTATGGAACTGGGCCGCCTTCAACCGGCCGGCATCCAGTGCGGTGAAGATGGCATCATCGACCTGGATGGCGTCTTCGCGCACGCTGAAATCGGTGATGCGGTCGATGTTGCCGCCCGAAAGCTTCGTCGTGAACACGAAGGTATCGCTGCCGCCGCCGCCCGACAGGGTGTCCTTCCCCAATCGGCCGTTGAGAACGTCGTTGCCGGCGCCGCCCGAGAGGGCGTTGGCGACACCGTTACCGAGCAGCTTGTCGTTGAAGGCCGTGCCGATCACCCCCTCGATCGACCCGAGGCGGTCCGTGCCGAACCCGCTCGTGGCATGACCCGCCTGGAGGTCCGCCGTCACGGCGCGGGGCGCGATCGCGTAGGTGACGGTATCGAATCCGTCGCGACCGTCGATCCTGTCATCGCCCAACCCGCCGTCGAACAGGTTCCTGCCGCCGTTGCCGATGAGGGTATCGGCGAAACGGGATCCGAGGACGTTCTCGATCCGGATCAGCGTGTCGTCTCCGGCGCCGCCGCTGGCGGTCCCCCGGGTCAGGTTCACGACGACGGCGTCCGTCGCCCCGCGGTAGCTCGCGGTATCCGTGCCGCCGCCGCCGTCGAGGACGTCGTCCCCCTCACGGCCCTGCAGCTCGTTGGCGCGGGCATTGCCGATCAGCGTATCGCCGTACCGGCTCCCGACCACGTCCTCGATGTTGATGACCTTGGACACGCCGGTGTCCGTCACGGCCCTGCCCCGGCCCAGATCGACCCGCACCGCGCCGTCATACGCCTGGAAGGTCAGGAGATCGGACCCGGCGCCGCCGTCGATGAAATCGGAGCCCGCGGAACCCCAAAGGCGATCGTTCTCGGCCGAGCCATACATCTTGTCGTTCTTGCGAAGTATGATCTGCCACAGCTCATCCGAATTCTTGCCGACCGTAAGGGCATCACGATAGGTCGAGACCGTGATATTCACACCGTCCCACTCAGACGCCAGCTTTCCTGAATACCCAAAGAAATGCATCTTTTTGATAAAGCCGTCATAGAAAAACCCGGAATATTCGAAGTCGCTTCCGTAGAATATTTGTCGAGCAGCCAGCGTATCTGCGTCGAGAACTTCAAAAATCGAGTCGGTTTTCAATCCGTACTCCTCGGCCAGCCACACCGACGAGAATTCCTCTCGATTGCCCGCAAATTGTTTTACGATCGCCATCGCGGCGCCCCCTATGCTCAGCATTCAATGACAATACCGGCATATATTTAAAACCCGGCACGATCGGATTCATATCACTGATTTCTCGGAATTTAAAGAAAAATATGTTTAGAGGCAAATTGGAACTAGGTTCAAAATCAGAATAGCAATTATTCTGATATTTAACACGAAACATTAATCATCCAGGCGTCGAGAAGTAATATTTTTAAATTATTTCTATAGACATCGACGAGCGTGACACCTCGAATGAGCGTCGGCATCTTGGATTGCTCTCGATGCAGCACGACGATGTTGAATCAACCGGTGTCACTCCAGCACAACAGCGGCCCGGCAACCGACGCCCAAGCGGCAAGGAACGGTTAACCATCCCGGCCGTATCCCGTATCGGAGGCTTTCGGAACCTTGGCCGACCGATGCAGCCGCGCACCCGCACCTTTCGCTCCGGACTTTTCCGTTCCCTGGCCCTCGCCGGGAGCCTGCTGCTCGCCGGCCCGGCGCCGGCGCAGGACGGACCCGCCCGCAACGCGGCGGTCGCCATCGCGGCCGATCTCGCGAGCCAGGGCGGAACGACCAAGCTCGTCCTCACCCTGTCGAAGCCCGTCGAGGCCCGCGCCTTCGTGATGGAGCGGCCCGACCGCGCCGTGATCGATCTGCCCGAGGTGAACTTTCAGGTCGGTGCGGAAGCCGGGCGCAAGCGCGAGGGCGTCGTCGCCTCGTTCCGCTACGGACTGTTCGCGCCCGGCCGCTCGCGCATCGTCGTCGATCTCGCCGGGCCCGCCGTGGTCGACGGCATCGAGACGGCGACGACGCGCGGCGGGGCGACCCTCGTCACCATTCCCTTCCGCCGGGTCGAGCGCGACGCCTTCCGCAAGGCGTCGGTCGCGGGTGATCCGAACCCGTCCGCCGCCAAGGCGCCGGCCCCGCGGGAGAGCGCCGACACCCGGCCGCTCATCGTGATCGATGCGGGCCATGGCGGCATCGATCCCGGGGCGATTGCAGCCACCGGCGTCTACGAGAAGGACATCGTGTTCGGCTTCGCCCAGGCGCTGGTCCAGCGCCTGGAGGCGACCGGCCGCTACCGCATCGCCATGACCCGCGACCGCGACGTGTTCGTGGCGCTGTCCGAGCGCGTCCGCATCGCCCGCGAGGCCAAGGCCGACCTGTTCGTCTCGATCCACGCCGATTCGATCTCCTCGGCCCCGCAGGTGAAGGGCGCCACGATCTACACGGGCTCCGAGAAGGCGACCGACGGCGAATCGGCCCGTCTCGCCGAGCGCGAGAACAAGGCCGACGCCGCGGGCGGCTCCGACACGGGGGAGGGGGCGAGCGACGTCGCCGACATCCTGCAGGAGCTGACGCTGCGCGAGACCCGCGGCTTCTCGGCGGGGTTCGCCGGCAAGCTCATGGGCCAGCTCTCGCCGGTGATGGAGATGAGTTCGAAACCCCACCGCGAGGCGGGCTTCCGCGTGCTGCGCTCGCCCGACGTGCCGTCCGTGCTGGTCGAACTCGGCTACCTGTCGAGCAAGAGCGACCTCGAAAAGCTGCTCTCCGAGGAGTGGCGCACCAAGGTGACGGGCTCGATGGCGAAAGCCGTCGATCTTTTCTTCGCCGGCCGGGCGACGCTGTCCCGCCCCGCGCCGGCCAGCCCACGCAAGGCGGCCTCCATCGCCCCAGTTTCACCATAGAACCGGTGTCGATACGGGGCCTTCACGAGAGGCCTCCGTCCGCCACACGCCGCGCGGATCGGGCTCGGCCTCGACACGAGCCCTGAGCCGGTCGGCCGTCCACGTGCCGGGTCCGAGCTTCCAGCGCGCAGCGGACGAGCGACGGACGGACACCGGATGCGTTTCATCCTGCGATTCTTCGCTTTCCTGTTCTCGGCGGGCGCGGTGATGTTCTGCATCGCCGCCGCCGCGGGCGCGTTCTTCTACTGGAAGTACAGCCAGGACCTGCCCGACCACGCCGCGCTCGCCAATTACGAGCCGCCGGTGATGACCCGCGTCCACGCCGCGGACGGCTCGCTCTTGGCCGAATACGCCCACGAGCGCCGGCTCTACCTGCCGATCCAGGCGATGCCCAAAATCATCGTCGCCGCCTTCCTCTCGGCGGAGGACAAGAACTTCTACAAGCACGGCGGCATCGACCCCGAGGGGATCGTGCGCGCGATCCTGACCAACGCCCAGTCGGGCAAGAAGCAGGGCGCCTCGACCATCACCCAGCAGGTCGCCAAGAACTTCCTGCTCTCCAGCGAGCAGACCTACGACCGCAAGATCAAGGAAGCGCTGATCGCGCTACGGATCGAATCGACCTACTCGAAGGACAAGATCCTCGAGCTGTACCTCAACGAGATTTTCTTGGGGACGATCGTTCCGGGCCGCAACCTCCACGGCGTCGCCGCCGCGGCCCTGGATTATTTCGGCAAGTCGGTCCACGAGCTGACCATCAACGAGGCGGCCTATCTCGCCGCCCTCCCGAAGGGCCCGAACAACTACCATCCCTACCGCAAGACGCAGGCCGCGCTCTCGCGCCGCAACGAGATCATCGGCCTGATGGCCCAGAACGGCTACATCACCCAGGCCGAGGCCACCGAGGCGAAGAAGCAGACGCTCGGCATCAACCCGCGCGTCGCCTTCCCGAACGCAGCCAACGCCAACTACTTCACCGAGGAAGTGCGCCGCGAGATCTCCGAGCGCTACGGCGAGACCAAGCTCTACGAGGGCGGCCTGTCGGTGCGCGCCACGCTCGATCCGAAGATGCAGTCCTGGGCCCGCAAGGCGCTGGTGGACGGCCTCGTGCGCTACGACCAGGGCCGCGGCTGGCGCGGCGCCGAGCGGCAGGTCGATCTCGTCGGCCGCGACTGGGGTCTGGCCGTCTCCGAGATGCCCGCGCTCGGCGACATCGCCCCCTGGCGGCTCGCCGTGGTGCTGAGCACCTCGGGCGGCGTGGCGCAGATCGGCCTCCAGCCCCGCCGCGAGGCCTCCGGCGCCGTCTCCAAGGACCGCGAGACCGGCTCGATCACCGCGGAAGGCGTGAAGTGGACCGGCCGCGCCGTCGCCTCGGCGCTCAAGGCCGGCGACGTGGTCTATGTCGAGCCGATGGACACCGGCCGCGCCCTCTACCGCCTGCGCCAGAAGCCCGAGGTGTCGGGTGCCATCGTGGCGATGGACCCCTATACGGGCCGCGTCCACGCCATGGTCGGCGGCTTCTCCTACGACGAATCCGAGTTCAACCGCGCCACCCAGGCGATGCGCCAGCCCGGCTCCTCGTTCAAGCCGCTGGTCTACTCGGCGGCGCTCGACAACGGCTACACGCCCTCGTCGGTGGTGCAGGATTCGCCGATCACCATCGAAGCCGGCCCCGGCCAGGAGGCGTGGTCGCCCTCGAACTACGACGGCAAGTCCGGCGGCCCGCACACCCTGCGCTACGGCATCGAGCACTCGAAGAACCTGATGACGGTGCGGCTCGCCAAGGACATCGGCATGCCGCTGATCGCCGAGTACGCCCGCCGCTTCGGCGTCTACGACGACCTGCTCCCCGTGCTGCCGATGTCGCTGGGTGCCGGCGAGACCACGGTGATGCGCATGGTCACCGCCTACTCGATGCTGGCCAACGGCGGGCGGCGCATCCGCCCGACGCTGATCGACCGCATCCAGGACCGTACCGGCGAGACGATCTACCGCCACGACAACCGCAAGTGCATCGGCTGCGAGGCCGAGAAGTGGTCGGGCCAGGACGAGCCCAAGCTCGTCGACGAGTCCGAGCAGGTGCTCGACCCGCTCACCGCCTACCAGATGGTCTCGATCATGGAGGGCGTGGTCCAGCGCGGCACCGCCACCCTGCTCAAGCAGATCGGCAAGCCGCTCGCCGGCAAGACCGGCACCACCAACGACGCCAAGGACGCGTGGTTCGTCGGCTTCTCCCCCGATCTCGCGGTCGGCGTCTATCTCGGCTTCGACAAGCCGAAGTCGCTCGGTGACCGGGCGACCGGCGGCGGGCTCGCCGCCCCGATCGTGCTCGACTTCCTGAAGGTCGCGCTCAAGGACAAGCCGCCGACGCCGTTCCGCGTGCCGCCGGGCATCAAGCTGATCCGCGTCAACGCCTCGTCCGGCACCCGCGCCGGCTCCGGCGAGGGCGGCGGCACCATCCTCGAAGCCTTCAAGCCCGGCACCGCCCCTCCCGACGCCTACGTCGCCGCGCCCTCCGGCCCGCCCGCCACCGTCCCACCGGACGCCGGCGCCGCCGCCCAGGCCGGCGGGGTGTACTGAACGAAACGATGTTTTCGCGATGAAAGAGCCGCCCCCGCCGGGGCGGCTCTTTTCGTTTCGGGGATGAACGCAGGTTCCCCTCCCCCTTGCGGGGAGGGGTAGGGGTGGGGGTCGGGCAGGATCGAGCGTTCCGGTGCCTCCTGAACCACCCCCACCTCCTACCTCCTCCCCGCAAGGGGGAGGAGAGGCGCCCCATCCTTCAGGCGGCATATCGTATTCAGGAAAACGTTCGTCGCATCGGTACGAATTTTCGAAGAACGACCTTTCCCACCGGCGCCGAAAAACGCCCGATCATTCCTTTGACGAAGCGCGAGCACACGGCGATGATTTCGCAACGCCGCGGCGAGACTGGACGAAGCTTCCGAACCCACCTCCCGCGACTTCACACGATCATCGAACCCGAGCGACGCCCCTCATGTCCATCCGTACATCGTCCGAGCCGATCCGCTTCGCCTACTGGGTCCCGAACGTCTCGGGCGGCCTCGTCATCAGCAAGATTCCTCAGCGCACCAGTTGGGACGCCGCCTACAATCGCAAGCTGGCCCAGATCGCCGAGGAGGCCGGCTTCGACTACGCGCTGACGCAGATCCGCTTCACCGCGGGCTACGGCGCCGAGTACCAGCACGAATCGGTCGCCTTCAGCCACGCGCTCGCCGCCGCGACCACCCGGCTCACCGTCATCGCCGCGATCCTGCCCGGCCCGTGGAACCCGACGCTCGCCGCCAAGCAGATCGCAACGATCTCAGAGCTGACCGAGGGGCGCATCGCCATCAATCTCGTCTCGGGCTGGTTCTCCGGCGAGTTCCGCGCCATCGGCGAGCCCTGGCTTGACCACGACGAGCGCTACCGCCGCTCGGAGGAATTCCTCCGCTCGCTCCGCGGGATCTGGACCCAGGACAACTTCACCTTCCGCGGCGACTTCTACCGCTACAGCGACTACACCCTGAAGCCGAAGCCGGGGCGGCTGCCGGAGATCTTCCAGGGCGGCTCCTCGCGCGCCGCCCGCGACATGGCGGCCCGCGTCTCCGACTGGTACTTCACCAACGGCAACACGCCCGAGGGCATCCGGGCCCAGGTCGCCGACCTCCAGGCCAAGGCGCGCGAGAACGGCCACTCGGTCAAGGTCGGCGTCAACGCCTTCGTCATCGCCCGCGAGACGGAGGAAGAGGCCCGCGCCGTCCTCCAAGAAATCATCGACCACGCCGACCCGGACGCCGTGAAGGCCTTCGGCCACGAGGTGAAGAACGCCGGCAAGGCCTCCCCCGAGGGCGAGGGCAACTGGGCGAAATCCACCTTCGAGGATCTCGTCCAGTACAACGACGGCTTCAAGACCAACCTGATCGGCACGCCCGACCAGATCGCCGAGCGCATCGTCGCGCTGAAGGAGGTCGGTGTGGACCTCGCGCTCCTCGCCTTCCTGCACTTTCAGGAGGAGGTGAAGTACTTTGGCGACGAGGTGATCCCGCGGGTGCGGGCGCTGGAGGCGGCGCGGGCGGAGCGCGCGCAAGCCGCCTGAGACAAACCCCATCCTCCCATCCATCCCCCTCATCCTGAGGTGCCGGAGCATAGCGGAGGCCTCGAAGGAGCCCTCCAGCTTGCGCGCGATCCCTGGAGCCCTCCTTCGAGGCTGCTGCGCAGCACCTCAGGATGAGGGGACGGGTGGGACATCGCATTCTCTCCCCCACGACGGAGCCCCTCATGACCATCGCCGTCAGCCCCACCACCGCCGAAGCCGGCAGCCGGCCGCAGGGCGTGCCCGGCCCCGCCCGGCCCCAATCCCCCGCCCACGTCATCCGCGACGATTCCGAGGCGATCCGCATCGCCCACGACCTCGCCAGACAATTCCGCGAGGGCGCATCGGAGCGCGACCGCACCCACGCCCGCCCGCTGACGGAACTCGACGCGTTCTCCCAAAGCGGCCTGTGGTCGATCAACGTCCCCAAGGCCCATGGCGGGCCCGAAGTCTCGTACCGGACCCTGGCGCAGGTGATCGCCATCCTGGCCGCGGCCGATCCCTCCATCGCCCAGATCGCCCAGAACCATCTCGGCATCGTCGCGGCGATCCGCACGGTGTCCGACGCAGGCCAGCAGACCGAACTGTTCGCCGAGGTACTGGCCGGCACCCGCTTCGGCAACGCGTTTTCCGAAAAGAGCACGAAGCGCGCCGCCGAGTTCGAGACCCGCTTCACCGACCACGGCGACCACGTGATCGTGCGGGGCCAGAAGTTCTACGCGTCCGGCGCGCTGCTCGCTCATCTCGTGCCGATCGTCGCCCTCGATGAGCAGGGTCGCGCGTGGTACGCCATCGCGGATCGCGACGCGCCGGGGCTCACCGTGATCGACGACTGGTCGAGCTTCGGCCAGCGCGGCACCGCCAGCGGCACGGTGATCATCGACGACGTGCGCGTGGAGAAACACCGCCTCGTGCCGGCGTGGCGCGGCTACGAGCATCCGAGCGCGGACGGGGCGATCTTCCAGATCATCCAGGCGGCGGTCGATGCCGGCATCGGTCGGGAAGCGCTGGACGAGACGATTCGGTTCGTGCGCGAAAAAGCCCGGCCCTGGATCGATTCCGGCCAGGAGCGTGCCTCCGACGACCCCTACACCATCCGCACTGTGGGCGACCTGACCATCCGCCAGCACGCGGCCGAAGCGCTGCTGGATCGCGCCGGCCTCGCCATCGACGCGGCGGTGGCCACCCCCACGGCCGAGAGCGTCGCGGCGGCGCAGATCGCGACCGCGGAGGCCAAGGTGCTCACCACGGAAGTCGCGCTCGCCGCCGCCAACACCCTGTTCGAGCTGTCCGGCACCCGCTCGACGCTGGCCGAGCACAACCTCGACCGCCACTGGCGCAACGCCCGCACCCATACGCTCCACGATCCCGTGCGCTGGAAGGTCGCCATCGTCGGCAACCACGCGCTCAACGGCGTGAACCCGCCGTTCCACGCCTGGAGCTGATTTTTCCGAACATCCGAACGGCTGCGCCATAGAGGCGCGGCGGGCCGCCGGGATCAACCCGGCGGCTTGCGGCGTTCCGCCTCCAGATTTCGATCCATTCCAGACTGGGCGCTCGCCGCCCGGCGGATGAGCGGGACGGCGAGGCATGACAGCACGTTCGACGCGGGACACGCGGTTCGATCCGACGCGCCGCGGCATCATGGAGGGCTGCGCCGCGCTGGCCACCCTCGGGGCGACGCTCCGCGGCAAGGCGGTGGCCGCCCCGGCCGCGGGCGATCCGCAGCCGCAGACCATGCCGGTCTCGCTCACCATCAACGGCCAGCAGCACGACCTGACGCTCGATACCCGCACGACGCTGCTCGACGCCCTGCGCGAGCACCTCGACCTCACTGGCTCGAAGAAGGGCTGCGACCACGGCCAATGCGGCGCCTGCACCGTGCTGGTGAACGGGCGGCGCATCAATGCGTGCCTCTCGCTCGCCGCCATGCACGAGGGCGACGAAGTGACGACCATTGAGGGGCTGGCCCAGGGCGAGGCGCTGCACCCGCTGCAGGCCGCCTTCCTGCACCATGACGGCTTCCAGTGCGGCTACTGCACGCCGGGCCAGATCTGCTCCGCCGCTGGCATGCTGTCGGAACTGGAAGCGGGCTGGCCGAGCCATGTCACCGACGACCTGACCCAAAAAGCCTCGCTCACCGACGCGGAAATCCGCGAGCGGATGAGCGGCAACATCTGCCGCTGCTCGGCCTATCCCAACATCGTCGCGGCGATCCGCGACGCCTCCACCAAGATCTGAGGGCGGAGCCCATGAAAGCCTTCGCCTACGAGCGCCCCGCCACGGTTCAGGACGCCGCCCGCCTCGCGTCCGAGCGCCCCAACGCCCGCTTCATCGCGGGGGGCACCAACCTGCTCGACCTGATGAAGCTACAGATCGAGACGCCGGCGACCCTGATCGACGTGAACCGCCTGCCGCTCGCCGAGGTCTCCGATACCTCCGACGGGGGGCTCCGCATCGGCGCGCTGGTGCGCAATTCCGACCTCGCGGCGCATCCCCGCATGCGCCAGGACTACGCGGTGCTTGGCAAGGCCCTGCTCGCGGGCGCCTCGGGACAGCTCCGCAACAAGGCCACCACGGCCGGCAACCTATTGCAGCGCACCCGCTGCTACTACTTCTACGACACGTCCAAACCCTGCAACAAGCGTGAGCCCGGCTCGGGCTGCGCGGCCATCGGCGGGTTCAACCGCATCATGGCGGTGCTCGGCGCGAGCGACGCCTGCATCGCGACGAACCCCTCCGACATGAACGTGGCCATGCGGGTGCTCGACGCCACCGTCGAGACGATGGATGCGCAAGGCCAATCGCGAAAAATTCCGATGGCCGAGTTCCATCGCCTGCCCGGCGACACGCCGCAGATCGAGACGAGCCTGAAGCCCGGCGAACTCATCACCGCGGTGACGCTGCCGAAGCCGATCGAAGGCGTTCACCTCTACCGCAAGGTCCGCGACCGCGCGTCCTACGCCTTCGCCACCGTGTCGGTCGCGGCAATCATCACCAAGGGGGAGGGCGGTAAGCCGAGGTCCGCCAAGCTCGCCTTCGGTGGGCTCGCCCACAAGCCCTGGCGGGTCGAGGCGGCGGAGGCCGCTCTGGTCGAGACCGGCTCGGCGGATGCCGCTTCCGAGAGGGTGCTGGAGGGTGCCCGCGGCTACGGCTCGAACGACTTCAAGATCCCGCTCACCCGCCGGACGCTGCGCGCGACCGTCGCCGAAGCCTTGCGCGTCTGAGGGCCCGATCATGGATATGAACCAGCCGATCGGCACGACGCCGCTGGACCGGGACGGCGGCCTCGTCGGGCGCCCGATCGACCGCATCGATGGGCGCCTCAAGGTGACGGGCCGCGCGCCCTACGCCTACGAGGTGCGCGACCTCAAAAACCCGGCCTACGGCTTCGTCGTCGAATCGACCATCGCCAAGGGCACGATCCGCCGGCTCGACATCGACGCTGCCAAGCGCGCGCCGGGCGTGCTCCTCGTCCTGACCCACGACAACGTGCCGGAGCAGGGCGAGAAGAAGGAGCAGGTGTTTCCGCAATTGCAGGGCACCGACATCCGCTTCCACGGCCAGCCCATCGCCTTCGTGGTGGCCGAGACCTTCGAGCAAGCCCGCGCGGCTGCCGCCCTGGTGAAGGCGGATTACGCGGTCGACAAGCCCCAGGCCTCGCTGCGGGAGGCCAAGCCCAATGCGGTCGAGCCGAAGGCGATGCAGACGCCGCCGGATTCGAAGCTCGGCGATTTCGACGGGGCGTTCGCCGCCGCGCCGGTGAAGCTCGACGTGGAATACACCACCCCCGTGCAGATCCACGCGCAGATGGAGCCGCACGCCACCCTCGCGAACTGGGAGACCGGCCCGGACGGCGAGCGGCTGACGCTCTACACCGCCAACCAGATGCTCAACCGCGGCCAGGCCTCGCTCGCGCAGGTGCTGAAGCTCAAGCCCGAGAACGTGCGGCTGATCTCGCATTACATCGGCGGCGGCTTCGGCTCGAAGCTGCAACCGCAGCCCGAGGCGACGCTGGCGGCTTTGGCGTCGAAAAGCCTCAAGCGCCCGGTGAAGGTGGCGCTGACGCGCCAGCAGGAATTCCACGTCGCGACGCACCGCTCGGACACGATCCAGCACATCCGGCTCGGCGCCGACGCGAACGGGCGGCTGACGGCCATCGCCCACGAATCGTGGTCGGCGGCGACGCCCGGCGACGGGTTCTACGAGACGTCCGCTAACGTCACCCGCGCGCTCTACGCGGCGGAGAACCGGATCACCCAGCATCGGCTGGCCAATCTCAACAAGCCCGTCGCCTCGGCGATGCGGGCGCCCGGCGAGGCGGTGGGGCAGCTCGCCTTCGAGTGCGCCATGGACGAGCTGGCCGAGCAGCTGAAGCTCGATCCGGTCGAATTGCGCATCCGCAACGAGCCGGAGCAGGACCCGGAGAAGAAGGTCCCGTTCTCGACCCGCCAGCTCGTCGCCTGCATGCGCGAGGGTGCCCAGCGCTTCGGCTGGGACAAGCGCGGCGCGGTCGGCGCGACGCGGGACGGGCAGTGGCTCGTCGGCATGGGCATGGCGGCTGCCGCTCGGCTCAACCCGCTGATGCCGTCGCAGGCGTCGGTGCGGCTCAACCCCGACGGCACGCTGACGGTGCGGATGGCGATGACCGATATCGGCACCGGCACCTACACCATCCTCGCCCAGATCGCGGGCGAGATGATGGGGCTGCCGGTCGAGCGCATCCGCGTCGAGATCGGCGACACCGCCTATCCGAAGGCCGCGGGCTCCGGCGGCTCGTTCGGGGCCGGCTCGGCGGGCTCGGCCCTCTACGTCGCCTGCGACAACCTCCGTCAGGCGCTGCTGACGCAGAGCGGCCTGAACCCGGAAGGCGCCATGTTCGCCGACGGGCGCGTCCAGTCCGGCAACCGCTCGGAGGCGCTGACCGATCTCGCCGGCGCGCAAGGCATCGAGGCCAAGGGCGAAATCAAGCCCGGCGCGATGAAGGAAAAGTTCTCGCAACATTCCTACGGCGCACATTTCGCCGAGGTCGGGGTCGATGCCGACACCGGTGAGATCCAGCTGCGGCGGATGCTCGGAGTGTTCACCGGCGGGCGCATCCTCAACCAGAAGACCGCGCGCTCGCAGGCGCTCGGCGGCATGATCTTCGGCATCGGCGCGGCGCTGATGGAGGCCGCGGAGGTCGACACCCGGTACGGCCATTTCGTGAACCACGATCTGGCCGAGTACCACGTGCCGGCGCATGCCGACGTGCCGGCGATCGACGCGGTGTTCCTGCCCGAGCTCGACGACAAGGCGAACCCCTTGAAGAGCAAGGGGCTCGGCGAGGTCAGCATCTGCGGCGCGGGCGCGGCGCTGGCGAACGCGGTCTACAACGCCACCGGCGTGCGCATCCGCGAATACCCGCTGACGCTGGACAAGGTGCTCGACGGCTGGGACGAGCGGGACGGCCACGCGCAGAGGCGGACCTGAGGCGGCTCCTCCACCCCTCGCCCTCATCCTGAGGTGCCGCGAAGCGGCCTCGAAGGAGGGCTCCAGGGATCGCTGAGCGAACTGGAGCCCTCCTTCGAGGCTACGCTTCGCTCCGCACCTCAGGATGAGGGGAGCTGGTGGGATGAGCCGCCTAAAAAGCTATCCGCGGATCGCCCCTTGATCCGGCGCCACGACGGCAAACAGATCGGCGAGCGCCGCGAGGCTCGCCGCCTGCAATGCCGCGGCCGGGACGGTGCCGCCGTCCGGGCCCGGCAGGGCGCGGGTGGCGGTGGCCGACGCCACGACGGTCGGGCGGAAGCCGAGGCTGAAGGCGCTGCGGGCGGTCGAGTTCACGCACATATGGGTCATGAAGCCCGCCACGATCACGTCCTCGACGCCCGCGGCCTTCAACTGCGCTTCGAGATCGGTGCCGACGAAGGCGCTCGGATAGGCCTTGGTGACGACGGCCTCGCCGTCCCGCGGGGCGACCTCGTCGCTGATCTGACCGATCGGCGCGGTGACGTCGTAGGGCGAGCCGGGACCGGCATCGTGGCGCACGTGGAACACGGGAGTGCCGGCGGCGCGGGCGCGCTCCAACAGAGCCGCCGCCTCGCGGATCGCCGGCTCGACGCCCTCCAACCGCATGATGCCCTCGCGGTAGGTGTTCTGCAGATCGATCATCAGCAGGGCCGAACCCTTCAGCGCGGCGGGCTCCGGCGGCAGGCCGGAGAGGCTGCGCAGGGTCTTGAGATCGGTCATGGCGGATTTTTCCCTTTGGGCGTTTCCGGCCGGGATGTGAGCCGAGACGGAGCGCGGGCGCAACCGGCCGAAAGTCGACGAGCGGCCGCGATCCCTCCCGAATCCCTCATCCTGAGGTGCCGCGAAGCGGCCTCGAAGGAGGGCTCCAGTTCGCTCAGCGATCCCTGGAGCCCTCCTTCGAGGCCCGCCGAGGCGGGCACCTCAGGATGAGGGTGTGGATGGGATCACCGTGGATCAGCGCTGCGCCGAATGCGTCGGCTTCTCCGGCTGCGGCGCGATCTTGCCGCCTTCCTTGAGGTCGGCCGGCGGGCTGAGGATCAGGCGCTCGCCACCCGAGAGCCCCTGATCGATCTCGACGGTGGTGCCCTTGTCGCGGGCGATGTGGACGTTGGCCCAGGTCGCCGTGTCGTCCTCGCGGGCGAGCGCGACGCGGGTGCCGCCCTGGTTGAACACGAGCGCTTCCGCCGGCACCGCCACCGTCGGGGCGCCGGTGCGGGGGATCGCCAGCGTCACGTAGACGTAGAGGCCCGGCCGCAGCACCCGGTCGGGGTTCGGCACGTCGACCTGGGTCGTGAGCGTGCGGGAGGAGGCGAGCAGCGCCACCGAGGAGCGCTCGACCTTGCCGGTGAAGGTGCGGCCCGGCATCTGCGGCACCTTGATCTCGGCGGCCACGCCCGGCCCGACGCCGATGGCGGCGTTCTGCGGCACGTTGACGGAGATGCGCAGCACGTCGTCCCGGTCCATCGACAGGAGCGGCGTGCCCGAACCGGCATCGGCCTGGACGAGGTCGCCGACATCGACGTTGCGGGCTGTGACCACCCCGTCGAACGGCGCCGTGACGATCTCGAAGCCGGTCAGCGCCTTGAGCCGGCCGACGGTCGCCTCCTGCGCCTTGATGTTGGCCTCGGCCACCTTCACGTCGGCCTCGGCCGAGGCGAGGTTGGCGGCCTGCGACAGCACCCCGGCCTGGGTGTTGTCGGCGTTCTGCTTCGAGGCCCAGCCCTGGCCGGCGAGCGTCGAGGTGCGCGAGTTCGTCACCTGCGCGAGGTTCACGTTGGCTTTCGCCTGATCGACCATCGCCTTGGCGCGCAGCAACTGCGCCTGGAGTTGGCCGAGCTGCGCCTCGGCTTGGGCGAGCTGCTGGTCGAGATCGGGGGCGGCGATGCGCAGGAGCACGTCGCCCTGCTTCACCCGCGCGCCGAGATCGACCCGGCGCTCGGCGATGTAGCCGGTGGCGCGGGCGAAGATGCGGGCGGTGGCGAAGGGCTCGGTCTGGCCCGGCAGGGTCAGAGAGACGGGGCCTTCGAGACGCTTGGCCTCCACCGTGCGGAGCTTCGGCACGAACGCGTTCTGCCGCCGCTGCGTCTCCTCGGCGCGGGCCGCGCGCTCGGCATGCCCGTGCGCGCCCCACGCGATCAGCCCCGCGGCGACGAGGGCGGCCAGAAGGAAGCCGCGCTTGCGCGGGGGCGGCGGGATCTCGGCCGTAGGCTTGTCGTCTCTCGTGCTCACGGGCGGGTCCCAGCATCGTAGCTTCGGTTGGACGAGGGCATCATAGCCTCACTCGGAGGGGCCTTGTTGCTTGTGACCGTGCGGTCGCAAGCTCTGGATAAATCTATGCCTCTTCGGTCCGCGACACACATAAAATACAAAAACATCAACCCCATGAATGTTAAAACATGAACCCCCATCAAGACCATGACGGGTCGTCCGTCGCCGCGAGCGAAAAATTCAGCAACGATATTGGAATATTGCGTTGCAAACATCCAAAACCAGGCAGCAATGGCACAAGGCACCGCCGAACAAAACACAAAATAAATATACGTCTTTCCAAGCATCCTTGCCCTTATGATGGCGCAGCGGTAGATAGAATAATAGTTTTGCTTAATACAATGCAATGCCCAGACAGTCATAAATACCAAGAAAAATGCCAAAGCCAATTTTGCTGCGTGAATACCATCAAATGAAGGATGGTACGCATTTTCATATTTTATAATGTGCAAAGAAATCAGGGCCACTCCTGAAACGGCGAGCATCCGTCCCATGATTTCTTTGAAGCATTCCGTAGCCTTATCCGAAGCGCACGCTTTCAGCACTCGCAGCATCGACACCTCCGGGCACGCACGCAAATTCGTCTGCTCGGCAGTTTACTGCAACAATGAAAACCCGATGTATACATTTTAAGATTTTGAGTTGTGGTTCGACAACGCAATAGTCCGCCCGCTGCCGCTCAGGCGAGACGCACGTCCGAGCCGAACCGTGACACGATTCTCCGGGGCCCCCATCAGACATAATCCTGAAGCGGCTTGACCTCGCCGCGGCGCAGCAGGGTGTAGAGGAACGGCACGAACAGCAGCGTCGCGGGCGTGCCGAGCGCGATGCCGCCCATGACGGCGCGCGCGAGCGCGGCGTTCTGCTCGCCGCCCTCGCCGGTGCCGAGCGCCATCGGGATGAGCCCGAGGAACATCGCCCCCGCGGTCATCAGCACCGGGCGCAGCCGCGTCTCGCCCGCGGCGATGGCGGCCTCGTGCGCCGAGCAGCCGGTCGCCTCGCGGTGTTCCTTGGCGAAGGTGACGAGCAGGATCGAGTTGGCCGACGCGATGCCGACCGACATGATCGCGCCGAACAGCGAGGGAATCGAGAACGCCGTGTTGGTGATGAACAGGGCCGCGACGATGCCGCAGAAGGCGATGGGGAGGGCTGCCAGCACCACGAAGGGGTCGCCCCAACTCTGATAGTTCACCGCCATCAGCAGATAGACGGCGACGAGCGCGATGCCGAGGCCGATGCCGAGGCGGAAGAAGGCCGAGCGCATGTTCTCGATCTGGCCGCGCACGGTGATCTTGTCCGGCGCCGGCAGCGCCTTCTGTTCTTCCTGGACGATCTTGTCGATCTCGCGGGCGACGGAGCCGAGGTCGCGGTCCTGCACCGCGGCGTAGACGTTGAAGGTCGGCTGGGTGTTGACGTGGTTGATCACCGTCTGGGTCGGCTGGCGGGTGATGGTGGCGACACTCGACAAGAGCGTCAGCGCGCCCGGCCCGAACCCGCCGGTCGTCGAGGCGCGGGCGAAGAGCGGGGTGTTCTGGAGCGCGGTGAGCGAATCGTTGCGGTATTCCGGCGTCTGCACCCAGAGTTGGTAGGGGATGCCGGTCTTCGGATCGGTCCAGAAGTTCGGCGTCACCTGGAAGGAGCCCGACAGCGACACGTTGAGGCTCTGGGCCACCTGCTGCTGCGTCAGGCCGAGCTCGGAGGCGAGGCGCCGGTCCACGTCGATGTAGAATTGCGGCACGTCCACGATCTGGTGGAGATGCACGTCGACGAGGCCGGGCATGGCCTTCAGCCGCGCCTCGATCCGGCGGGCGGCGGCCAGATCCTTCTCGGTGTTGCGGCCGGAGACCTGCACGTCGATCTGCGAGATGACGCCGAAATTGAGGATCTGGGTGATGATGTCGGAGGGCTGGAAATAGACCGTCAGGTCGGGGAAGCGCTCGTGCAGGGTTTCGCGCAGACGGCGCATGTAGTCCGAGACCGGGCCGTGGCCTTCCTTCAGGTCGATCAGCATCTGCCCGTCGTTGTAGGACACGAACGAACCGTCGGAGAAGGCGAAGTTGTAGTTGTTCGACGGCAGGCCGATATTGTCGAGGATCTGCCCGATTTCCTCCGCGGGAATCACCTCGCGCACGACCTTCTGTACCTCGGCGAAGACCTGCTCGGCGGTCTCGATGCGCATGCCGGCCCGCGTGCGCAGGTGGAGCGTCATCTGGCTCGATTCGACCTGCGGGAAGTAGTCCTGGCCCGTATGGACGAACAGCACGCCGGTGCCGGCGAACAACAGGCCGACCAGCGTCAGCGTCGCGAAGCGGCGGCGCAGCACCACGTGCAGCAGCCCGACATAGCCGCGGTGGAAGCCCGTGAACCACGCCTCGAACCGGCGGCGGAATCCGCCCGCGAGCCAGAAGACGGGCCGCGTCAGCCACGTCGCGGCGCGCGCGATCCGGCCCCGGCGTGGCGCCTCGTCGTCGCGCCCGTGATGCTGGAGGTATTCGCGCTCCACCAGCACGTCGATCATCACCGGGACGAGCGTGCGCGACAGCAGGTAGGAGTTCAGCATCGCGAACACGACCGCGAGCGCCTGCGGCGTGAACAGGTATTTCGGCGTGTCGGTGAGTGCGAAGACCGAGACGAAGGCGGCGCAGATCGACAGCGTCGAGATCAGCGCGGGCTTCGCGATGCCCGCCGCGCCCTCGACCACGGAGTTGCGGAACGGGCGCCCCTCCTCGAACAGGCGGTAGGTGTTCTCGATGGCGACCGTGGCGTCGTCCACGAGGATGCCGACCGCGAGCGCGAGGCCGCCGAGCGTCATCACGTTGATGGTCTGGCCGAGCGCGGCGAGGATCGCCAGCGAGGTCATGATGCAGAGCGGGATCGAGACCAGCACGATCAGCGTCGAGCGCCACGAGCCGAGGAACAGCAGGATCGTGAGCCCCGTCAGCGCCGCCGCGATGGCCGCTTCGTGCAGCACGCCCTCGATGGCCGCCGAGACGAAGACCGACTGGTCGAACAGCGGCTTGATCTCCATCCCCTCGGGCGCCGCCGCGCGGATGTCGGGGAGCGCCGCCTTGAGGTTGTTGACGACGTCGAGCGTCGAGGCGGTGCCGTTCTTCAGGACGCGCATCAGCACCGAGGCCTGCCCGTCGGCCCGCACGATGTTGACCTGCGGCGGGCCGCCGTCGCGGACGTAGGCGACATCGCGCACCAGCACCGGCTGGCCGCCGACGACCCGGATCGGCATCTCGTTGAGGCTCGTGATCGCGTCCGGTGTCGCGTTCATCTGCACCGGGTATTGCTGCTCGCCGATCTTGGTGAGCCCCGAGGGGATCGTCAGGTTCTGCTGGGTGACGGCGTTGGTCACGTCGAGCGGCGTCAGGCCGAGCGCGCGCAGCGCGTGCAGGTCGAGATCGACCATGATCTGGCGCGGCGCGCCGCCGAACGGGGAGGGCAGCGTCGAGCCCGGCACCTGCGTCAGGCGCTGGCGAATGCGGTATTGCGCGTAGTCGTAGACCTTGTTGAGGCTGTCCTTGGTCGAGGTCAGCGCGAGCTGGATCACCGGCACCGAGGAGGCGGAGAAGCGCACGATCACCGGCGGCTGCACGCCGGGCGGCATCAGCGCGCGGATCGAGTTCGTGGACGAGACGATCTGGGCGATGGCCAGATCGATGCTGACCGACTGGTCGAAGTAGATCTTCATGATCGACGTGCCTTGCAGGCTGGTCGATTCCATCCGGGCGATGTTGTTGACGTTGTTGGAGATTCCGAACTCGGAATAGGTCGTGATCCGCTTCTCCATCTCGGGCGCGGACAGACCCGTATAGGTCCAGACCACGACGACGACGGGGATGTCGACGGTGGGCAGCACGTCTTTGGGGGTGACGACGACCGCGCCCACGCCGCCGAGCATCATCAGCACGGCGAGCACGTAGGTCGTGATGCGGAACTTGAGCGCGTACTGAACGAGACCCATGCCGATCCTTGGTATGGGGCGGAGCCGGGCGGCACACAGAGCCCGGCCATGTTTCCGTTCTATGTCCGGATACGCGCCGGAACAGCGGCGCGCCGCCATGCCGCAGCGGGGTTAAGCCTTCCGGGGTAGGCTGCCAAGCGCCGGGACGCATCCTAACACTGTAGACTGCTCGGGCTGTAACCGTCCGCATCCCCCATTCGGGGGATTTGTACTGATTCCCCAAGATGTTGCCGAAATCCCACGTCGGCCGATTTCGTGCCGGAAACTTCGTCGCGCATGGACGGTGCGTCCGGGACGGCCTATAGCGGTCAAGCTTCGTTCATCGGATTCGCCTCGATGACCCATCCGCGGCCGGTCCTGCTCGTCCTGCTCGGTCTGGGCTCCGTCGCGCTCGTGTCGCCCTGCATGGCGCAGACGCTGCCGCGGGCCGGGATGTCCGGCTCCGAGGTCGGCATGGACTTTTCCGCCCGGCCCCTGCGTGGCGGCGGGGCAGGGCGCCCGGAGGCCGACGCGGTGATCCGCGCGCCCAAGGGCGCCGGGCGCAGCCGCACCCTCGTCCTCGGCACGCCGGAAGAGATCGACCGCCCGGTGGCGGAGAGCGGGGAGGGCGGCTGGCCGGTCGATCTGCGCCGCTTCATGCCGCCGCGCTCCGCCGCGGCCGAGCCCTGAGGCGGGCCCCCGCGATGCGCGACCCCTCCCATCGCTGCGGTCGAGCCGGCTTCACCCTGCTGGAGACGGTGCTGGCGCTGGCGCTGATCGGGCTTGTGGCGACGCTGGCGCTGCCCCGCGGATCGCCGCGCGACAGCGGCACCTCGCTGCGGATCAAGGCCTACGAGGTGATGGCGCTGCTGCGGGCCGACCGGGACGCGGCCCGCGCCGGCGGCGCGCCGGTGACCGCCCGCGTCGATCTCGTCGAACGCATTCTTCGCTCCGGCGCCTCGGAACGCGCCGTGGCGCTGCCGCCGCGGATGTCCGTGCGCGTGTCGGAGGGGCTCGCCGGCGGCGTGCGCTTCTTCCCCGACGGCACCGCCACCGGCGGCGAGATTTTTTTGGCACGTCCGGGACTGAGCGGTTTGCTCGCCGTGCGGATCGACGGCCTGACCGCCGCGGTCGATCTCGACGAGGGCCGCTCATGACGCGCGCCCGCACCCCTCGCCGCGACGCGAGCGGCGGCTTCCTCATGGTGGAGGCGCTGGCGGTGCTGGCGATCAGCGCCGCGATCCTGCTCGCCCTCGGCTCGCTCACCCGGCTGATGCTGCGGCAGGCCGATGCTTTGGCCGAGCGCACCACCCGGCTGGAGAGGGCCGAGCAGGGGCTGTCGGCGCTGTCGCGCGACATCGGCCGGATGGCGCGGGCGCGCTGGGACGGGCCGGAGCGGGAGCGCTTCGTCTTCGCGGGCGAGCCCTGGCGCCTGCTCTTCGCCCTCGACCGCCCCGCCGCCGACGGCAGCGCGCTGTCCGAGACCGTGGCGGTGCTGCTGCGCAGCGAAGGCGAAGGCGCGTCGGGCCGCGTGACCCGTGCCGAGGCGCCGCTGCCGCCGGGCCTGTACGGCCCGGACGCGCTGGCCTTCGGCCCGGAGCGGGTGCTGTACGAGGGCCCGGCCCGCATCCGCTTCGCCTACGTGGCGCCGCGTACCAACACCACGCCGGAACTCATCGTCGATGCGTGGCCCCCGCTCGGCCCGCCGCCGGTGGCGGTGCGGGTAGGCTTGGCCGATCCCGGCACCGGCGACGTCGCCTCCGCCCTGCGGGTGCCGGTGCGGGCCGAGGGCGAGCCCGGCTGCATTCGCGCCCGGACGCATTACTGCAGCCGCACCGAGGAGGGCGGGGCCGACGACGACGCGGCGATCGGCGCCCTGCTCAACGCGGTGACGCAGGACCGCGCCGCTCCGCAGAGGCGCAACGGGCCATGAGCAACAACAGAGGCCCGCGCGACGGCTTCATCCTCGTGGCGGTGCTCGGGGTCATGGCGCTGCTCGCGAGCCTGCTCGGCGGCACCACCGTGCTGGTGCGGGCCGCCTTCGAGGGGGTGCAGGCGAAGTCCGACGACCTCGCGCTCGACGGGCTGGTGCGGGCCGGGCTCGATCTCGCGGCCTACGAACTCTACGGGCTGAAACTGCCCCCGGCCCTGATCGACGGCCAGGAAATCCGGTTGGACGCCGGCACGGTCGTCCTCTCGGTCACCGACGAGGCCGGGCGGATCGACCTCAACGGCGCCGCCCCGGCCCTGCTCGCCGCCGCCTATCGGGCCATCGGGGGGCGCAGCCTTCGCCCGGAGGTGTTCGCCGCGCGGGTCGTGGCGTGGCGCGACCGCTACGAGCCGAAGGACGGACAGCCCCCCCCGCGCCAGCCCGACGGCAACGCCCGCCCGCATCGCCGCGAAGGGTTCCGCAGCGTTGGCGAGTTGCGCTGGCTCCCCGGCCTCACCGCCGCCGAGGCCCAGGCGCTGTCCGGGCTCGTCACCGTCAACAATCCCGGCGGCAAGGTCGATGTGACGAGCGCGCCGCTGCCCGTACTGCTGGCGCTGCCCGGCATGCAGGCGCCGCTCGCCCAGCAGATCCTGACCCTGCGCCGCCGCCCCGACGGGCCGGAGCGCATCCTGCCGCTCCTGAAGGCGCAGGGGGATGTCGTCGCGACCAAGGGCGGGGCGGCCCACCGCATCCGCCTGGAAGCGCGCCGCGGCGCGGGCGCCCTGCGCCGGGCCGAGGCGGTGATCACCCGCGCGCCGGCCAAGCTCGCGCCGTACTTCGTGGTGGAGTGGTCGGGATAGGAGGCACGAGCGCGCCGACACGTGAAGGCGACCCGAGCCGGACTCCCATGGAGTTCGGCCGATGATCCTATTGTTTTTCTCCGTAAAACAATCCGTCCTCGAAATTCGCCTTCGAAATCAATCTTGATTGCGTTCTGGCATGAAATTTCAATCCAGAATTAACGATAAATATTTCCGATCTTTCCCTGGCATGGTAGCCAATACCCACTCCGCGTGATTCGAATCGCGGAGCCGGCTCTTCGGAGCCCAACAGAGGGTTGGGAAATGTCGTATTCGAAAAAGAGGACCGGGACCGTCGCAGTCCTGGGAGGCGCACTTCTTTCCGCGATGCTGATGTCGAGCCCCGTCCGGGCGGCCGAAGAGGCTTCGGTCTCGTGTCCGGTGACGCAGTCCGAGTTGCGGACCGCGGTGAACCGGGCCGCGACCGCGGACTCGACCGGTCTCAACAATCACTTCTGGGCGGTGGCCGTGAATCGTTCGGGCACGGTCTGCGCCGTCGCCTTCTCCGGCGCGACGGTCTACTCGCAGTGGCTCCTGAGCCGCCAGATCGCCGCCGCCAAGGCCTTCACGGCCAACGGCCTCAGCCTCGACGCGCCGAAGGGCCCGCTCTCCACCGCGCAGCTCTACGGCTTCGTCCAGCCGAGCCCGAGCGGCGGCAACCCGCTGTTCGGCCTGGAAGGCGGCAACGTGCTCGATTCCAACGCCGCCTTCGCCGGCGACGTCTCGACCTTCGGCACCGTGAACGACCCGATGGTCGGCAAGCGCGTCGGCGGCACGATCACCTTCGGCGGCGGCCTCGCGCTCTACCGCGGCAACACCGCCATCGGCGGCGTCGGCGTCTCCGGCGACACGGCCTGCGCCGACCATTCGGTGGCGTGGCGCATCCGCACCTCGCTGGGCCTCGTGCCCCCGTCGCTGACCGACACCATCACCCTGTCGTCGAGCGCCACCCCGACCACCGGCGGCCATCCGCGCTGCCCGAACGATTCGGGCACCCAGGGCCAGACCGCGACGAACTGAGCGTTCCGCTCAAAGAGTGTCCTCTCCCCGGCCCGCCGGGGGGAGGGCACCCTCGCGTTCGGCCTGCGCCTGTCGCGCGACCTGCGCCCGGCCGAGCCAGAGCGCGTTGGCGAGCCACGCCGCCGAGAGCGGCACGGCGACGATCGCCGCCGCGTGGCCGCCGTAGCCGAGCGCCGAGAGCCCGGCATAGGACCACGCGCCGACCTGATCGCCGAGCCGATAGACCACCGTGTCGATGAAGCTTTTCGCCTTGTAGCGGTCCTCCCGCGGGACCACCGTGAACAGCACCTCGCGGATCGGCCGGGCGATGGCGAAGTTGCCGGCCCGGCGCAGCACGTAGATCACGACGACCACGCCCACCGTCGGCGACAGCGCGAGGGCGGCGAACCCGACGATGCTCGCGAAGGGCAGCAGCGCCAGCGTCACGCCGACGCCGAGCCGCTTCACGATGCGGCCGGTGAAGAACAGCTGCACCCCGAGCGTCAGGGCGTTCACCGCGAGATCGACGGTGGCGAAGAACGCCGTCTGCGCGCCCTTGTCGGCGAAGCTGCGCTTGGCCACCGCCGCCTGCTCGAAATACAGGAACGTCGCCGTCACCGAGAACAGCATCAGGAACAGCGCGATGTTGAGGAGGTAGGGCGAGGCGACCGTCCGCCTCACGCCGGCCCACACGTCGCCGCCGATGGTCTCGCCGGCGCGCGCCTCCTCCGGCACCGCGTGCAGCCGCCCGATGATGCCGGACAAGCCCCGCATGGCGAAGACCGCGGCCTCCAGGAGCAGGGCGGCGGCGACCAGCAGCGCCCAGGTCGGCACGTCGCGGGCAAGCGTCGCCGTCACCGCCGAGCCGCAGATCGCGCCGAGCGTGGCGCCCGCGGCGATGAAGCCGAACAGGCGCTTGCCCTGCTCCGTGGTGAACACGTCCACGATCGTGGCCCAGAAGATCGACACCACGAACAGGTTGAAGATCGACAGCCAGACGAAGAAGGCCCGCCCCACCCAGACCGCCGTCTCGCCCTCAGTCACCGCGATCAGGCCAGCGAAGATCAGGATGTTGAGAATGAAGAAGCGGTAGGTCAGCGGCACGAAGCGGGCGCGCGGCAGGCGCTTGACCAGCCACGCGAAGGGCAGATTGAGCGCCAGCATCCCGACGAGTGTGGCCAGAAACAGCCAGGGCAGGTTTTCCAGCCCGCCCGCCACGCCCATCTGGTCGCGGATCGGGCGGAGCACGTAGTAGCTCGCCAGGAGCGCGAAGATGTAGGCCCAGGACCACGCGAGCGCCGGCCCCTCGCCCGGCCGCACATCGACGAGGCGCGCGAGCCGGGCGGACAGGCTCAAGGCGCGACCCCGAGCTTCGCCTTCAGCTCCGGCGCCGACAGGTCGTGGCCGAAACCGGGCGAGCCCATCGCGAACTTTTTGGCCGATTCCAGCTCGCCGACGACCACGGGATCGAAGCCGGCATCGCTCACGAGCGTGCGGGCCGTCTCCAACGCCTTGGGGTCGTCGCCCGCGATCGGCACCGCCATGCGGGGCTCGGGACGGCCCGCATTCTTGAGAAAGATCTTGTAATTGGCCGCATTGAAGGCCCGCACGATCCGCGCGCCGGGCAGGTATCGGGCCGAGACCGCGCCGATCCCGTCCTTCTCCACCTCGTCGTAGATTTCGCCGTCGCGCGCCTTCACGGCGTTGCCGGCATCGATCACCACCTTGCCCTTGAGCGCGGCGGCGTTCTCACGTCCCAGCTCGGGATAGGCCTTGTAGGGCACCGCGATCAGCACGGCGTTGCCGAACGCAATGGCCTCCGCCGGGGTGCCGGCCCGCGCCTTGGGGCCGAGTTCCTCGATCAGCGGCTTCAGCTCCTCCGGATGGCGCGAGGAGAAGAACACCTCGTAGCCCGCCTTGAGCCACAGCCGCCCGAGCGTGCCGCCGATATTGCCCGCCCCGACGATCCCGATTTTTTTGGGATTTTCGGACTGAGCCACGGCAGGCAGCGCGAGCGTGCACAGCAGAGCCGCGAGGACGCTGCGCCGCGCGAAAGTCCCAAAAAAATCAAACCGCATCGATGAAGGCCTCCATCTTGCGCCGCTCGGACGCATCCGGCAGGCGCCCGCGCGCGGCCCCCATGTTGTCCTCGACGTATTGCGCCTTGGCCATGCCGGGGATCGGGCAGGTCACGGCCTCGTTGGCGAGCACGTATTTGAGGAAGAACTGCGCCCAGCTCGCGCAGCCGAACTCACGCGCGAAATCCGGCACCGGCTTGCCCTTCACCGCATTGAACAGCCGGTCGCGCCCGAACGGCACGTTGACCATCACGGCCACACCCCGCTCAGCCGCCAGCGGCAGGATGCGCTCGGCGGCCTTGCGGCTGTCCAGCGCGTAGTTGACCTGAAGGAAGTCGAGCTTTTCGCGGCTCAGCACCGTTTCCAGCTCCGGGAACTGGTCGTCGCGCCAGACCGTGACGCCGACGTAACGGATGCGGCCCTTCTCCTTGAGCCCGCGCAGGATCGCGAGGTTGCTCTGCGTATCGATCAGATTGTGGACCGCGATCAGGTCAATCTTTTCCGTGCGCAGGCGCTTGAACGAGCGCTCGGTCTCGGCCTCCGCCGCCTCGCGCCCGGTCGCCGCGACCTTGGTGGCCAGGAAGATCTTTTCGCGCATCCCGTCGAGGATCAGACCGAGCACGTCCTCGGCGGTGCCGTAGCTCGGCGCGGTGTCGATGACCTTGCCGCCCAGCGCGACGAAGCGCTCCACCGCCTCGCGCAAGGGGGCGGTGGCCTCCGGCGTCACCGCGACCTCGTAGCGGCGCGAGGTGCCGATCCCCATCGCCGGCAGCCGCTCGCCGCTGGACGGGATCGGCCGGACGATCAGCGGTTCCTCGGCGGCGCGGGCCGGCGGCGCCCCCTTGAGCGTGGCACCGGCGGCGGCGAGCGCCGCCCCGTGCAGAAGCGTTCGGCGGGAGATCGACATGGGGCCTCCTTCGCGGGCGTGCCGGACGGAGATAGGGCGGGAGGCCGGAAAGGGGCAGCGGGGCGCGTCGGCGCCCTGCCGTCAGGTTGGAGCCGCCTTCAACCGATGAGGAAGTCGGCGTGGGTGATCGCGACCTTGTTGTCGAGCACGGCGAACTTCACCGCCGCCGCCTTGCCCGAGCCGTCGGCATCGTAGAACAGCTCCCCCGTCGCCTGCTTGTACAGGATGCGGTCCGCGGCATCGACCTTGTCTGTGCTGATGTTCTTGAACGCGCTCTCGGCCAGCTGGCCCGGCGCCAGCGCCGAGAAGATGCTCTTGCCGAGCCGGATCGTGTCCTCGGCCGCGAAGTCGGTGATCCGATCGACGTTGTTCGCGCCGAGCGCGCTCGCGAACACGAAGGTATCGGCGCCACGACCACCGGTCAGGACATCGTGGCCGCCCTTGCCCTCCAGACCGTTGGTGCCGGCATTGCCGACGATCGTCTGGCCGAACTCGTTGCCGGCGAGGTTGAGCCGGGCTGTACCGGTCGAGGACAGAAGCTGGAGGCTTTCGATCTCCTGCCCGGCCTTGAGCGCGTAGCTGACGGTCGTCAGCACCTTGTCGACGCCGCCCCTGGCGGACTCGACGATCGCGTCACGGCTGTTGTCGACGAGGTAGGTGTCGTTGCCGAGGCCGCCCGACATCCGGTCGGCGCCACCCTTCCCGTCGAGGACATTCGCACCGTCGTTGCCGACCAGCGTGTTGGCGAACTCGTTTCCGGACAGGTTGAGCTTGGCCTTGCCCGTCGCGGGAAGCAGCTTGAGGGTCTCGACCTGCTGCTTGGCGGCCAAATGGTAGCTGACGCTGGACAGGATCGTGTCGGATCCCTGTCCCGCAGCTTCGAAGACTTGGTCGAGGGCGTTGTCGACGAGGAACGTGTCGTTGCCGGCGCCGCCGTAGAGAAAATCGGCACCTCCCTTCCCGTCGAGGGTGTCGTTGCCGGCATTGCCGTACAACGTATCGACCTTGCGGGTGCCGATCAGCGTATCGGCGCCCTTCCCACCCTTCAGCACGATCCCGTCGTCATCGATGATCGTGAATGTCGCGGAGGCGACCGGGGGAGTTCCGTGATAAGGATCAAGAACGGAGAGGTAGAAGCTTATCTTGAACTGCTCATTGCTCTCGCTGTAGTTATCGGGATTGATGATGAGCTCGACGCTGCTGCCGCCACCGCTAAGGGCGAACTCGTCCGCGGGCTCCCCCCCGACTCGATTGCTCCAGAAATTGTCCCAGAAATCACCGTAACTACCCGTGATCGGCTCGATCTTCCAGTAGAACGACTTGTAGATCGGATTAATCTGATCGAGCTGGAACGATATCGTCTTTCCGCTCGCCCCAACAGCATTGGTACCCTCGACGATACTCGTCCCGAAGCTGCTCGAAATGACGTAATTCTTGTTCTTGGATATGACTTGCATAATTGCCTCTGAGCAGAGAGGAATGACGCTGAAGGAAGCCTCTCGACCGTCGAGGCGTTCTCTGCACACGGGCAGGGACGCTCGCCGTTAGCGAACCGCGACGGATCGGGTCAACCAGAAATGCCTATCGTCGCGCACAAGATCGAACGATGTATCTTGGTCGCAACATCATATTTGAATGAAACGCCATGCGAAGCGTCGGCGCTCGCAAGCAACACGAATGCGGATTTCTTATGAATAGAACCTGCGCATATGAATTGCGGGACCTCGCCGAGGAGACGACGGGCGATTCCCTATCGCCGACGTCGATATCTCATCCCTCGAACCGCGCGAAGGTCACCGCGGTCTCGCCGTAGGCCCGGCGCTCCAGCTCCGAAAACCCTTCCGGCAGGACCGGGCCGGCGCTCGCCACCTCCTCGACGAGGACGAGGGCGCCCATGGCGAGCCAGCCGCCCCTGGCGGCGGCGGTGAGCGCCGCGGGGGCGAGACCCTTGCCGTAGGGCGGGTCGCAGAAGACGAGCGTCGCGGGCGGGTCGGCGCTGGGGCCGAGGCGGGTCGCGTCGCGGCGGATCAGGCGGGCGCGGGCATCGAGCGCCGCGAGGTTGTCGCGGATCAGGCCACCGGCCTCGCGGCCGTCATCGACGAGGAGGGCCGAGGCCGCCCCGCGCGACAGGGCCTCGAAGGCGAGCGCGCCGGTGCCGGCGAAGAGGTCGAGCACCGTCGCGCCCTCGACCGCGTCGTCGTAGGCGTGGGCCAGGACGTTAAACAGGGCCTCGCGCAGGCGGTCGGAGGTCGGGCGGATGCCCTCGCCGCGAATACCATTGTCCTTGGGCCCGGCGAGCCGGCGCCCGCGCCACTCGCCGCCGACGATCCGCACGCCGCCTCAGCCGCGCATCAGGCGCCGCCGCGCGGCGGACGCCCGCCGCCCCGCGAGCCGCCGGGCTTGCCGCCGGGACGACCGCCGCCGCCCGCGCCGCCGGGCCGCGAGCCGCCGGGCCGCGCGCCGCCCGCCTTGAACCCGCCGCCGCCCGGACGGCCGCCGCCGCCGGCCTTGAAGCCACCGCCCTTGAAACCGCCCTTGGCGCCGTCGCGGGCCTCGCCCTGGCGCGCGCCGCCCTTGAAGCCGGGCTTGCCGCCGCCGCCCGCGGGACGGCCGGCGCCCTTGAAGCCGCCGCCGCTGCGCTCGGGCCGCCCCTCGGACCGGCTGTCGGGACGCCCCTCGCCGCGCGGGGCGCGGGCCGGGCGCTCGCCGTCGCCCGAACGCTCGGGCCGGGGCCGGTCGCGCGGGGGACCGCGGCGCTCGGGGGCGGCGCCATCGAAGGACCGCTCGCGGCGGGGAGCACCGTCGCTGCGCTCACGGAACGGACGGCCCTCGCCTTGGCGCTCACGCGGCGGGCCGCGGCGCTCGGCGGCGCCCTCGTCGTCGCGGCGGCGGGGACGGGCCTCGCCCGACGGCGCCCGGCGCGGCGCGGCCGAACGCGCGTCGCCGCGCTCCGGACGGTCCTCGCGCGGCCGACGCTCCTGCCGCTCGGCGCTCTCTTCGTTGGTGTTGCGGAAGCGCACGCGGCGATGCGGCTCGGGGGCCGGGGCTTCGGGCGAAGCCTGGAGCCGCTCGACCAGGACGCGACGCTCGCCGACCGCTGTGATGGCGCCGACGCGCTCGCGCCCGCGCTCGGCCGCCGCCGCGCGGGCGGCCTTGGGGTCGCCGCCGCGGCGCGGCACCTTCGCGGCGCGGGGCCGATCCTCGTCGTCCGCCCGCCAGACGGTCGGCGAGGCGGCGCGCTGGGGCTTGGCCGGGGCGCCCACACCCCGCGCCGGAGCGCCCACCCCCCGCGCCGAGGCGGCGGGCCGGGCCGGATCGCGCGGCGGACGGGCGCCGGCGCTGCGCGCCCGCGGGGCGGGGCGCTCGGAATCCTGCGCGCGGGCGGCGGCTTTCGCCGCCTTCTTGGGGCTGCCGAACGGGGCGATGGCCTCGCGCACCGGGCTCTCGAAGTCGACGCCGGCCTCCTCGGCGAGTGTCTTGCCGAGCTGCTCCTTGAGCACCTTGGTGCGGATTTCCTCGACCAGTCCGACTTCGAGGTCGCCGAGCTGGAACGGCCCGAACGAGAGCCGGATCAGCCGGTTCACCGACAGGCCGAGATGTTCGAGGATGCGCTTGACCTCGCGGTTCTTGCCCTCGCGCAGCCCCAGCGTCAGCCAGACGTTGTCGCCCTGCGCCCGGTCCAGCGTCGCCTCGACGGGGCCGTATTCCATCCCGTCGACGGTGACGCCCTTCTTCAGCTTGTCGAGGTCGGCCTGGTTCACGTCGCCGAAGGCGCGCACGCGGTAGCGGCGCAGCCAGCCGGTGTCGGGGTGCGCGATCACCTTGGCCAGCCCGCCGTCGTTGGTCAGCAGCAGCAGGCCTTCGGTGTTGATGTCGAGCCGGCCGATGGCGACGACGCGGGGCAGGTCGTCGGGCAGGCCGTCGAACACCGTGGCGCGCCCCTCCGGATCGCGGGCGGTGGTGACGACGCCGCGGGGCTTGTGCAGGATCCAGAGCCGGGTGCGCTCGCGCGCCGGCAGCGGCTCGCCGTCGACGGTGATGCGGTCGGCCTCCGTCACGTTGATCGCGGGCGAGGTCAGCACCTGCCCGTTCAGGGTGACGCGGCCGGCCTCGATCAGGGCCTCGGCGTCGCGGCGCGAGGCGATGCCGGCCCGCGCGATGGCCTTGGCGATGCGCTCGCCTTCGGGCGCGGCGGCGGCTTCCGCGCCGGCTGCCGGAGTGGTGTCGTTGTTGTCGGTCATCCCGGCCCCTTAGCAGAGCGCGGGGCCGCGCAAAAGGAAAAGGCGGCCGCAAGGGCCGCCTCTCCTCACCGGGCCATGAGGCCCGTGCTATCCGTTCGTCGTCACAGCCGCGGCGAGCGACCGCGCACGGCGCCCATCACCGCCGAGATCAGGAACAGCGCGATGGCGACGAAGAAGACGATCTTGGCCGCTTCCATCGCGGTGCCGGCGATGCCGCCGAAGCCGAGCAGAGCGGCGACCAGAGCGACGACGAGGAAGGTGACTGCCCAACCGATCATGGTGTCCTCCTAGAGGGGTCCGTATCTGGCTTGGAGAATTGCCAAGCTGCCCGGTTCGTTCCGTCGATGGAGCGTAAAACGTTCTCGGAGCGAAAGGGTTCGCCGGGCGGCGGGCCTGCGGCCCTCGCCCGGCGTCAAATCAGATCTTGCTCTTGATCTTGTCGGCCGTGTCGTGGGCGGCCTGCTTGGCGTCGCCCTTGAGCTGCTGGCCCTCGCCCTTGACCTCCTGGGCCTTGCCCTCGGCCTGGAGCCGCTCGTTGTCGGTGGCCTTGCCGAGGCCCTGCTTGATGTTGCCCGCGGCCTCGTTGGCGAGGCCCTTGATCTTGTCGACGGTGCTGCTCATGGCGCGTCTCCCGTGCCCGGGCCCGTCCCGACGGTGGCGTCGGGCTCGGTCGGACGGGAAGTCCAACGAAAGCCGCGGCCGTGATGTTCCGCCGATTAACATTGGGGTCCGCGGGGCGAATCACCTGGGAGCCGGCGCTGGCGCCGACGCCCCCACCGTCATTGCGAGGCGAAACGGACGCAATCCAGCGCTCCGCAGCATCCGGATAGGTCACGCGGCGGCCGTCTCGTCGGTACGGTCTCGCCTCCTTTGGCGACGTGGCGCCCTGGATCGCTTCGGCTCCGCCTCGCGATGACGGGATGGGGCGGCAGCCGGGGCGCTCGGCTCGAAGCCGCGTCAGGCCCGCTCACGCCGCGATCGTCGCGTCCTGCGCGTCCTGCGCGGCCAGCAGGGCCGCGGCCTCGGCCGCCGGGCGGGGCGGGCTGAACAGGAAGCCCTGGACCTCGCGGGCGCCCTCGGCGCGGATGGCGGCGAGCTGCGGCTCGGTCTCGATGCCCTCGACCAGGGTGGTGATGCCGAGGCTCGCCCCCAGGCCCACGATGGCGCGGATGATGGCGCCCGCGTCCGGGCTCGCGGCGCAGTCGCGCACGAAGGAGCGGTCGATCTTGATCTTGTCGAAGGGGAAGCGGCGCAGGTAGCTGATCGAGGAGTAACCCGTGCCGAAATCGTCCATGGAGATGCGCACGCCGAGCGCCCGCAGGCCGTGCAGGGTCTCGAGGTTGGCCTCGGTGTCGTCCAGGAGCACGCTCTCGGTGATCTCCAGTTCGAGTCGGGCCGCGGCGAGGCCGCTGGCGGCGAGCGCGGCGACCACGGTCTGGGCGAACCCCCGGTGGCGCAGTTGCAGCGGCGAGACGTTGACGGCGACGCTGGTGTCGCCGGGCCACGAGGCGGCGTCGCGGCAGGCCTGGCGCAGCACCCATTCGCCCAGCGGCACGATCAGGCCGGTTTCCTCGGCCAGCGGAATGAACACCGCCGGGCTGACGAGGCCGCGCTCGGGATGGCGCCAGCGCACCAGCGCCTCCATGCCGGTGATGCGGTCGTCGGAGAGATCGACCAGCGGCTGGTAATGCACCTCGAACCGGCCGGCCTGGAGCGCCTCGCGCAGCTCGCGCTCCAGCGCGATGCGCTCGCGCACGGTCTCGTCCATCTTCGGCTCGAACAGGCGGAAGGTGCCGCGGCCCGCGGCCTTGGCCTCGTAGAGGGCCATGTCGGCCTCCTTCAGCAGGCGCTCGATGTCGCCCGTCCCGCCGGCCTCGGGAAGGCTCAGCGCGATGCCGACGCTCATGCCGATCTCGGCGCTGACGCCGTCGAGCCGGTAGGGCGCGCTGACGGCCCGGATCAGGCGCTCGGCCAAAGCCGCCGCCTCGTCGGCGTCGGCGACCGCGTGGAGCACGGCGAACTCGTCGCCGCCGAGGCGAGCGACCACGTCGCGCCCGCGCACTTGGTTGCGCAGCCGCGCCGACACCGCCTTGAGCAGGCCGTCGCCGACGGCGTGGCCGAAGCTGTCGTTGACCGGCTTGAACCGGTCGAGGTCGAGGCAGAGCACGGCAAGCCCCCCGCCGGCCTCGCGCGCCTCAGCGAGCCGCTCGATGCCGATCTCGCGCAGAGCCGTGCGGTTGGGCAGATCGGTCAGCCCGTCGTGGCGGGCCATGTGGACGATGCGGGCCTCGTTGCGGCGGCGCTCGGTCACGTCCTCGAAGGTCGAGACCCAGCCCCCGCCCGGCATCGCCCGGTGGCTCACGGCGATCACCCGCCCGTCGGCGAGTTCGCGCATCAGCGCCTTCGGGCCGTCGGCGGCAAGCGAGGTGCGGGTGCCCTCGCTGACGGAATCGACCGTCATTCCGGCGCGGTAGCGGCCCAGCGCGACCAGCTGCTCGATGATCGCCTGCTGGCTCATGCCGACCTGCAGGGCGCCCGGCGCCAGCCCGAACATATCGAGGTAGCGCCGGTTCCACACCTGCAACCGGTGCCGGGCGTCGAACAGGCACAGGCCCTGGCTCATGTTCTCCAGGGCGGCGTCGAAGCGCCGGTTCTGCTCGATCAGCTCGGCATGGGCCTCGACCAGGGCGTCGCGGGTGCGGCGCTGCTCGCTCACGTCGCTGCCGACGCCGCGATAGCCGGCGAAGGCGCCGTCCGCGGAGAAGCACGGGCGACCGCTGATCTCGAACCAGCGCGGGGCGCCGTCGGGATGGCTGTAGATGTAGGTCAGCTCGCGGAACGGGCGCCGCGCGGCGAGCGCCGCGCGGTAGAGATGCAGGCCCTCCGCCTCGAACTCCCAGGCGAAGGCCGAGCGATCGACGCCGAGCAGGTCCGCGACCGGGCGGCCGAGGAACCGTTCGGTCTCCGGCGAGAGCCGGGTGAAGCGCCCCGCCTCGTCCGTCTCCCAGACCCAGTCGGCGGCGATCTGGGTGAAGTCCTCGATGTTCGTATGGTCCATGGCGGGAGGCCCGTTGTCGCCCCGCGGCCTCACCGCGGTCTCATGGCGCCGAGTCTTGCCGGAAAGTCTTAATTTTCGGCATGCCCGCCGCTTAGGCATTCTGCTTACGCATTGATCGATCAGCGAAATTCGAGAGCGATCGCCGACCGGCCCGGCGGGAGCCATCCCGGGCCGTCGCCGTTGTCCAAGACCGTTCGGGGCTTTGATGAGGATTCCTGCCGATGGCGGAGGGCGACGACCTGTTTCCGGGCTTCGACCCGCTCTGGATCGAGGGCCCGGCCGGGCGCTGGTTCGCCCGCGCCGGCGGTCGCGAGGAGGCGCCCCCGCTGCTGCTGCTGCACGGCTTCCCGCAGAGCCACGCCATGTGGCACCGGCTGGCGCCGACCTTGGCCCAAACGCACCGGGTGATCGCGCTCGACCTCAAGGGCTACGGCTGGTCGGCCGCCCCCGATTCGCAGAACGGCGAGGCCTACGCCAAGCGCCGGGTCGCGGAGGAGATCGTCGCGGCGATGGAGCGGATCGGCCATATCCGCTTTCGGCTCGCCGGGCACGACCGCGGCGCGCGGGTCGCCTACCGGCTGGCGCTCGATACGCCCGGCCGGGTCGAGCGGCTGGCGCTCCTCGACATCGTGCCGACCCATGTCCAGTGGGAGCGGATCGAGGCGCAGCCCGGCCTGAACGCGCATTGGCCGTCGCAGGCGCGCCCCGCCCCGGAGCCGGAGCGCGAGATCGCCCGAGACCCGGACGGCTATTTCGAGGGGCTGCTGCGCAAGTGGAGCAACCGGGACGACCTCTCGGCCTTCGACCGCCGGGCGCTCACCCTCTACCGGCAGGCCTGGAACGTACCCGAGCGCATCCACGCCATGTGCGAGGATTACCGCGCGGGCGGCGCCGACGGCCCCGACCGCGCCGCCGACCGGGCCGACCTCGCGGAGGGGCGCACCCTGCAGATGCCGGTGCTGGTGCTGGCGAGCCGGCACTACCTCGACCGGGACAAGCCGGAGACCGCACTCGACGCGTGGCGCCGCACCTTCGCGCCGCAGGCCGAGGGGGTCTCGATCGACAGCGGCCACTTCATGGCCGAGGAGGCGCCGGATGCGACGGGGGCGGCGCTGACGAAGTTTTTCGGGGGTTCCTAAAAACCCGAGCCGACCGAGCGGTTCGAACGGGGCCGTCGCCCCTCTCAAAACCGCTCCACCCACGGCCGCACGGCGACCTCGTCGCTCCACGCGCTGCGGTCCTGGCGCAGCAGGGCGAGGTAGGTCTTGGCGATGGCTTCCGGGTCCAGGGTGGCGTCGGGGTGATCCTCGGAATCCGGGCGGGCGGCGGAGCGGATCGCGCCGTCCACGATCACATGCGCCACGTGGATGCCCTGCGGCTGCAACTCGCGCGACAGGCTTTGCGCGAGGCCGCGCAGCGCGAACTTGCCCATGGCGAAGGGAGCCGAGCCCGAAAAACCCTTCACGCTGGCGGAGGCGCCGGTGAACAGGATCGCGCCGTGGCGGTGGGGCAGCATCCGCCGGGCCGCAGCCTGGGCGACGTAGAAGCCGCCGGTGGCGCTCACGGAAATCGCGTGGGCGACCGCCGCGGGATCGAGGTCGGCAATGCCGCCGCGCAGCCGGGCGCTGGCGTTGTAGACCACCACGTCGGGCGAACCGCCGAGCGCCGGCTCCAGCCGGGCGAACAGGGCCTCGACCGCGCCCGGATCGGTGGCGTCGCAGGCATGCAGCGCGGCCCCGGTCTCGGCGGCGAGGTCTTGCAGCTTTTCGACGTTGCGCGCGGCGAGCCCGACCTTGAGACCGTCAGCGGCGAAGAGCCGGGCCAGGGACGCGCTGAGGCCGGAGCCGGCGCCGACGATCAGGGCGCGCCGATAGGTCGGGATCATGGGGGCCTCCTTATCGATCGAAGACCGCGAGCCGAGGCGGCTGGTTCCGTGTCAGGCCGCCCGCTCCTGCACCAGCGCGACGATGTCGTCCCAGCGCGAGAGGAAGGCGGCGACGCAGGCCGGGTCGAAGTGGCGGCCGGATTCCGCCTCGATATGCGCCCGCGCCTTCTCCAGCGGCCAGGCCGGTTTGTAGCTGCGGGCCGAGATCAGCGCGTCGAACACGTCGGCGACCGCGACGATCCGGCCGGCGCGGGGAATCTCCTCGCCCTTGAGGCCGCGGGGATAGCCGGTGCCGTCCCAGCGCTCGTGATGGGTCAGCGCCACCTCGGCGGCGATCTGGAGCAGGCGCGAGGGGCTGTCGTGCAGCATGCGGTAGCCGCGCAGGGCGTGCTGGCGCATCTCGACCCACTCGTCCGGCGTGAGCGGGCCGGCCTTGCGCAGGATGTGGTCGGGCACGCCGATCTTGCCGATGTCGTGCATGGTGGAGGCCAGCGCCACGTCGTCGGCCTCCGCCCCGCTGAGGCCGAGCCCCTCGGCGACCGCGATGACGCAGCCGGCCACGCGGGTGAGGTGGTCGCCGGCCTGATCGTCGCGGAACTCGGCGGCCAGCATCAGGCGGCGGATGATCTCGCGCTCGCGGGCGGCGGCGTCGGCCAGCGCCTGGGCCGCGTCGCGGCGCATGGCGAGCGCCCGCCGGGCGCTGTCGGCGCGGGCCGAGGCCAGTTCGATCAGCACGCCGACCCGGTCCTGAAGCTCCAGCGCGTCGAAGGGTTTGGTCAGCACGTCGCTGGCCCCGACCTCGCGGGCGAGCCGGCGCAGGGCCCTGGCCTCGCCCTCGGCCACGAGGAGGATGGGCGTTCGGTTGAACTCGTCGCGTTCGCGCAGGGCCCGGATCAGGGCCGGGGCGTCGAAGCGCTCGGGCTCGGCCTCGACCACGATCACGTCGGGCGCCTGCGCGACGAGATCCTCGATCACCCGGGCCCTGAGCGCGACGATGCCGGTCGCGCAGGGCAGGCCGTGCAGCGCCAGGATCAGCGGGGCGGGGGTGCGCGCCGCCACGACGGCGACGCGGGAGGTCCCCTCGCTCGGTTCGGGCGGCCGGGCCGGCCCAGCCTCCGGGGCGGGGCGGGGCGGGAGCGGGGCGGGCGGCGCGGGCTCGGCCCGCCGGGCTTCGAGCGCCGCGCTCAGGCGGGACAGGACGCGCTGGACCGGGGCCGGGATCACCGGGGCGCGCCCCGGCGACGGGCGGGACGGATCGGTGTTTTGCCGCGGACCCTGGCCACCTTTCGGGCCGATGCTCTAGATGCCCCAGCCATGAGCGACGACTTCTCCCTCGACCCGCAACTCATCGCCGACACCCATCACGTCGGCGACCTCGCCCTGTGCTCGGTCCTGCTGATGGACGACGCCCGCTTCCCGTGGCTGATCCTCGTGCCGCGCCGGCCGTCTTTGAGCGAGCTGACCGACCTCGACGAGGCCGACGCCGCCGCCTTGACCGGGGAGATTCGCTTGACCGTCAAGGTGATACAAGCGCTCGCCAAACCCGACAAGGTGAACGTGGCGGCCCTCGGCAACGTGGTGGCGCAGCTCCATGTCCACGTGATCGCACGGTTCCGCTCGGACCCCGCTTGGCCGAGCCCGGTCTGGGGCCACGGCGAGCGCAAACCCTACCCGCCGCACGCCCGCGCCCAGATCCTGGAGCGCGCCGCCCAACTCTTCGCGGCCGCCTGATGGGCGCGCGGGAGGGCGGCGGGCGGGACGCCCTGGCCTATGTCGAGAGCGGCCTCGTGCGCCATTCGGCGGAGGCCGGCGCCGCCCCGGCTCTGGCCCAGGCGGGGGAGGGGGCCGGGCTCGTCCTGATGGCGGGCGAGCGGGTTCTTTTGGGTATGGCGACCGGTGAGGCGAGCGTGCTGCTCGCGCCGAGCGAGGGGGCAAGGGCCGGCGCCCTGAGCCACGAAGTCTTCCTCGGCCGGTTCGGCGAGCGGCCGGTCTTCGCCGCCGCTGCGACCGCGGAGGCCGCCGAGCGGTTTCCCGAGCCCGATTTCCGGGCGGTCGATCTGCGGGCGCTCGCCAGCGAGGGCCGCGTCGCGCGGGCCGAACTGGGGCTCGCCGCGACCGCCAAGTCGCTGCTGGCGTGGCACGCCCGGCACGGCTTCTGTGGCCGCTGCGGCAGCCCGACGACGGTCGGGGCCGGCGGCTTCCGGCGCGAATGCCCGCAATGCGGGCTCCACCACTTCCCGCGCACCGATCCGGTGGCGATCATGCTGGTGCGGCGGAGTTCATCCTGCCTGCTCGGGCGCAGCCCGCACTTCAAGCCGGGGATGTATTCGTGTCTGGCCGGCTTCATCGAGCCCGGCGAGACGCTGGAGGACGCGGTGCGCCGCGAGACGTTCGAGGAGACCGGCGTGCGGGTGGGGGCGGTGGCCTACCACGCCTCGCAGCCCTGGCCGTTCCCCTCCTCGCTGATGCTCGGCTGCGTCGGCGAGGCCGTGTCGGAGGCGATCGCGATCGACCCGGCCGAGCTGGAGGACGCGCGCTGGTTCTCGCGCGAGGACGCGGCGCGGATGCTGGCCGGCACGCATCCCGAGGATCTGACCATCCCGCCGGAGACGGCCATCGCCCACCTGCTGGTGCGCGACTGGGTGGAAGGCCGCCTGTGAGCGGCCTTTCGGGCCGCTCTTCCCTCCTACCCAATCCCCTCATCCTGAGGTGCTGAGCGTCAGCTCAGCCTCGAAGGAGGGCTCCAGGAATCGCGCGACATCTGGAGCCCTCCTTCGAGGCCGCTGCGCGGCACCTCAGGATAAGGGGGTTGGGTAGGAGGGAGGGGGCAGGCGGACTGCCTTTCCGCCCTCCTGTCGATCCTCAAACAAAATCTGACAAACCCAGGAATAAGCACGCCCCTTGAACGTGCAAAGCAGCCCCTCACGTGCCCTCGACAGCACACCCTCAGCCGTTTTTGAAACGCGGCCGCGCTTCCGCATAAATTCTTGATGAAAAATCCGATTTCGGCGCCTCCCGCCCTCTTCTGTCGCAGAGAATCTTGACATAGCGTCGCCGCGCACCACGAGCGGTGTCAAAAAAACAAGTTCAAGATCTGGAGGAGCGCCTGATGGCGACAGGAGCCGCAATACCGCGGACGGAAGCGGACGTCCGACCGATGACCGGCAACGAGAAGAAGGTCATCCTGGCCTCCTCGTTGGGTACCGTCTTCGAATGGTACGATTTCTATCTCTACGGCTCGCTGGCGGCGATCATCGGCGCGCAGTTCTTCTCGGCCTACCCGGAAGCGACCCGTAACGTGTTCGCGCTGCTCGCCTTCGCGGCGGGCTTCCTCGTGCGCCCGTTCGGCGCTCTGGTGTTCGGTCGGCTCGGCGACTTGGTCGGGCGCAAGTACACCTTCCTGATCACCATCCTGATCATGGGCATCTCGACGTTCTTCGTCGGCCTGCTGCCCTCCTACACCACCCTCAACGAGTACGGCATCGGCTGGGTCGCGCCCGTGACGCTGCTGGCGCTTCGCATGCTCCAGGGCCTCGCGCTCGGCGGCGAGTACGGCGGGGCGGCGGTCTACGTGGCCGAGCACGCGCCCAAGGGCCGTCGCGGCTTCTACACCGCCTTCATCCAGACCACCGCGACGCTGGGCCTGCTCCTGTCGCTGATGGTGATCCTGTTCACGCAGATCTACGTCAACGCCAACTACGCCCCCGTCCCGGTCACCGCCGCCGACGGCACCGCCTCCACCATCACGCCGTTCGCCGCCTGGGGCTGGCGCATCCCGTTCCTGGTCTCGATCGTGCTGCTCGGCATCTCGGTCTGGATCCGCATGCAGATGCAGGAGAGCCCGGCCTTCAAGAAGATGAAGGAGGAGGGCACCGGCTCGAAGGCGCCGCTGTCCGAGGCCTTCGGCCAGTGGAAGAACGCCCGCTGGGCGCTGCTCGCGCTCCTCGGCCTCACCGCCGGCCAGGCCGTGGTCTGGTACACGGGCCAGTTCTACGCCCTGTTCTTCCTGCAATCGATCCTGAAGGTCGATCAGTTCACGGCCAACGTGCTCATCGCGTGGTCGCTGATCCTGGCCACCGGCGGGTTCCTGTTCTTCGGTTCGCTCTCGGACAAGATCGGCCGCAAGCCGATCATCCTGGGCGGCTGCGTGATCGCGGCGCTGACCTTCTTCCCGCTGTTCAAGGCGCTGACGGCGGCCGCCAACCCGGCGCTCGCCGCCGCGCAGCAGAACACGCAGGTGATCGTCAAGGCCGACCCGGCGGATTGCTCGTTCCAGTTCAATCCGGTCGGCACGGCCAAGTTCACCAACTCGTGCGACATCGCCAAGGCGCTGCTCGCCCGCGGCGCCGTGAACTACACCACCGAGAACCAGCCGGCTGGCACCAAGGCCACGGTCACCGTCGCCGGCAAGGAGTTCGCGGCCTCCGATCCGACCTTCGCCAAGGATGTCGGCGCGGCGCTCACCGCGGCGGGCTATCCGGACGCCAAGAACCCGGAGATCGTGAAGATCGCCATCGACCCGAAGGACGGCCTGTCGAACTTCGCCAAGGTGGTCGACATCTTCTCCGCGCAGAAGCTG
Organism: Methylorubrum subtropicum; assembly: GCF_038442325.1. Classification (NCBI taxonomy): domain Bacteria; kingdom Pseudomonadati; phylum Pseudomonadota; class Alphaproteobacteria; order Hyphomicrobiales; family Methylobacteriaceae; genus Methylorubrum; species Methylorubrum subtropicum. The sequence continues at coordinate 371,429 of NZ_JBBXMW010000001.1, forward strand.
ACGATCATCGCCATCCTGACGATCCTCGTCCTCTACGTGACGATGGTCTACGGCCCGATCGCGGCGGCGCTGGTGGAGCTGTTCCCCACCCGCATCCGCTACACCTCGATGTCGCTGCCCTACCACATCGGCAACGGCTGGTTCGGCGGCCTGCTGCCGGCCACCGCCTTCGCCATGGTGGCCCAGACCGGCGACATCTATTACGGCCTCTGGTACCCGATCGTCATCGCGCTGATGACCGCCGTCATCGGCCTGCTGTTCCTGCCCGAGACCAAGGACCGGGACATCTTCGCCGACGACTGATCGTCGCCGGTGCTGTGAACGAAAGAGGAGAGGGGGCTCCGCCGCGAGGCGGGGCCCCCTTCACGTTTCGACGGCCCGGCTGTTCGCGAAGGCCGGCTTGGCCTATGTGCGCATCGCGAGGCGCGGCTTCGCGAGACGGGGCGCGGAGCGGCGGGCGGACCGGTGGAAGACATCCTCACCCGCTGGCTCGGGCAGACGGCCGCCATCCGCGCGGATCTCCTCGCGGCCGTCGGCATCCTGATCTCGTTCGGCGTCAGCCTGCACATCCTGCTACGCAAGCGCGTGGTCGGCTCGGCGATCGGCTGGACCGGGCTGGTCTGGCTCTCGCCGGTCTTCGGCACCGCGCTCTACCTCACCTTCGGCCTCAACCGGGTCGAGCGCCGGGCGCGCAAGCTCAAGCGGCGCCCCTCCGTCCAGTACGACGAGACGCCCCAGGCCCCGGCCGCCGTGCCGGAGGCCTATGCGCCCCTGGACCGCGCGGTGCGCGCCATCACCGGCCTGCCGACGGTGGCCGGCACCGGCATCGCTGTTTTCCGCAACGGCGACGAGGCCTATCCGGCGATGCTGGCGGCGATTGCGGGGGCGCGCCGCAGCGTGGCGCTGTCGAGCTACATCTTCCTCGACGACGAGATCGGACAGACCTTCATCTCCGCACTGAAGGCGGCCAAGGACCGCGGCTGCGAGGTGCGCGTCATCCTAGACGGCATCGGCAGCGGCTACTTCTACCCGGCGGCGTGGCGGCGTCTCAGGAGCCTCGGGGTGCCGGCGGGCCTGTTCATGCATTCGGTGCTGCCCTGGCGGATGCCGTTCCTGAACCTGCGCACCCACAAGAAGCTCCTGATCCTCGACGGGCGCGTGGCCTTCACCGGCGGCGTCAACATCTCCGACGGCAACCGCGTCGCGACGAAGCCCAAATTCCCGATCCGCGACACCCATTTCCGGATCGAGGGGCCGGTGGTCGAGCAGCTGGCCCAGGCCTTCATCGTCGATTGGGCCTTCGTCTCGGGCGAGGATCTGGAGGGCGAGGCGTGGATGCCGCGGCTCTCGCCCGCGGGCGACCTGACCGCCCGCGTCGTCACCTCGGGGCCGGACGCCGACATCGAGAAGATCGCCACCGTCGTCCTTCAGGCGATCAGCTGCGCGCGCAGATCGATCCGCCTGACGACGCCCTACTTCCTGCCCAACGACATGATCGTCAGCGCGCTCTGCCTCGCGGCGACCCGCGGGATCGAGGTCGATGTCGTGATCCCGAGGAAGAGCGACCATCCGATCGTCGATTGGGCGACGCGGGGGCATATCGATCCGCTGCTCAGGAGCGGCGTGCGGATCTGGATCGACGAACCGCCGTTCGACCATTCGAAGGCGCTGTCGGTGGATCGGCAATGGTGCTTCATCGGCAGCGCCAACTGGGATTCGCGCAGCTTCCGCCTCAACTTCGAGCTGAACGTCGAGGTCTACGACGCCGCGCTCGCCGGCCGGCTCGACGACTTCATTTCGGGGAAGTGCGAGACCCGCCTGACCCAGGCCGATCTCGACGCGCGCCCGCACCTCGTGCGCCTGCGCGACGCAGCCGTGCGACTGCTTCTGCCATACCTCTGAGCCGGCCGGGCGCGCACGGCCCCTCCGGCGCGGGCGCGAGCCGCACCGTGATCGGATGGTGGTCGGACAACCCGCGGGGCAGCACCGCCCGCTCGTGGCAGACGAGGCCGCGCACGAGGCAGCGGTCGAGCCGCAGCGGCAGCACATCGACCATGGCATGGGTCGGGCGCCGGGGGCCGACGTCGCGAAAACCCGGCAGCAGGGCCGGGCCGACGATGTTGTAGTCGCCGAGCACCGCCGCGCGGGCCGGCAGATGGCTCTCGATCCGCCGGAGCTGGCGCCGGTTGAGCACCTGCCCGTGCGAGAGATGGACGTTGCCGACCCCGAACCCGTCCCAGTCGAGCACCTGACACACCCGGTCGATCAGCACGCCCGGCGGCAGCGGCACGATCTCCGGGGGCTTGCCCCACGGCACCGGGCTCCACATCGCCAGACCGTGGATGCGCCCCGGCAACTGCGCCCAGGCATAGACACCGCCGACGCGCTCGGGCAGGGCGCCGATCTCGCGGGTCGCCTCCTGCATCAGCAGCAGGTCGGGCCGCTCCCGCTCGATCAGCTCCACGAGGCAGTCCACCGCCGCGCCGGTGCGGCGCAGCAGGTTCCAACTCACGATTTTCCTGGAGTTCGGATCGGGCTCGGGGAGGGGAGGGTCTGGTTGCAGCATGGGGGTCCGTTCGCGGGCTTGGTCGGCTCCAAAACGCCGCCGAAGCCAATGCGCGGGCGGGCAAAGGGTTCGCGCTTCGGCGCCGCTTAGCGCCCCTTCCGGTTCAGGAAGGCGCCGATGCCGTCTTCGGCCGAGCGCGCCAGCATGTTCTCCGCCATCACCCGGCCGGCATGGGCGTAGGCTTGCGCCAGCGGCATCTCGATCTGCTCGTAGAAGGCGCGCTTGCCCACCCGCACGGTATAGGCGCTGCGCGCCGCAATGCCCTTCGCGAGGTCCTGCGCCTGGGCCAGTGTCGCGCCGGCGTCCGTCACGTCGCTGACGAGGCCGAGCGCGCGGGCCTCCTCCGCCCCGACCATGTCGGCGGTGAGCAGCATCCGCATCGCCGCCTTGCGCGACAGGTTGCGCGAGAGCGCCACCATCGGGGTCGAGCAGAACAGGCCGATCTGCACGCCGGGCGTCGCGAACCGCGCCTGCGCCCCCGCCACCGCGAGATCGCAGGAGGCCACGAGCTGGCAGCCGGCGGCGGTCGCCACGCCCTCCACCGCCGCGATCACCGGCTGGGGCAGGGCGGGGATCGCCATCATCACCGCCGAGCACAGTCCGAACAGCGTTTCGAACTTTTCCGCGCCCCGGTCGGGCTCGGCGCGGTAGCCGGTCATCTCCTTGAGGTCGTGCCCGGCACAGAAGGCCGGCCCGGACGCCGCCAGCACCACGGCGCGGACCGATTCGTCCTCCGCCAGCGCCGCGAAGGCGTCGCGCATGGCTTCCAGCAGGGCGAAGGACAGGGCGTTGCGGGCCGACGGCCGGTTGAGGGTGAGCGTCGCGACGCCGTCGCGGTCCTCGCGCAGCAGCAGGGCGGGTTCGGCATGTTCGGCCATGGCGGTCTCCGGGGCGTGCGGCCAGACCTTATCACGGGCCGCCGCAGCCGCCCGAACCGGCGCAGTGCGCGTCGAAGCCGCGGGCGAGTTCCGCGAGGCTGATCCGGCCGAGCCGGGCGACGAGCAGCGCCTCGGCCTCGCCGAGCGCGTCCTCGATCGCCGCGTTGACGACCCGCTCGACCGCGCAGTCGGGGTTCGGGCGGTCGTTGCCGATGGCGAAGAGGCGCGGGCCGCCGACCGCCCGGTGGATGTCGAGGAGCGACACCGTGGCGAGGTCGGCGGCGATGGCCCAGCCGCCGCCATGGCCCTTGTCGGAACGCACGTAGCCCGCCTCGCGCAGGCCCGCCATCGTGCGCCGGACCACCACCGGATTGGTGCCGAGCATCGCGGCGATCGCCTCGGACGTCATCGGGCGGTCGTGCCGGGCCATGTGGAGCAGCACATGGAGCATCCGGGAAAGGCGGCTGTCGCTTCGCACGCGCGATCCTTCGCATGCCGGAGCGGATTGGCAAGCGCGCCCAATCACGATACTCATGAAGTTACGTGACAGGGAATGATCCACGATGAGCGGCTACGACGATCCGGAACGATGGGACGCGGTCGCCCGGCACTACGCCACGACCGCCCATCCCTTCACCGCGCGCTACGCGGAGGCCGCGCTGGCGGGCGTGCCGCTCGGGCCCGAGACCCATGTCCTCGACGTGGCCGCTGGCACCGGAGCCCTCGCCCTGGCGGCGGCGCGGACCGGCGCGCAGGTGCTCGCGACCGATTTCTCCCCCGGCATGGTCGCCCGGATCGGGCAAGCCGGCCTGCCGAACGTCGAGGCGCGGGTGATGGACGGGCAGGCGCTGGCCCTTCCCGACGGGAGCTTCGATGCAGTCTTTTCGATTTTTGGCGTGATCCTGTTCCCTGACTGGCGCCGGGGTCTGGCCGAGATGGCGCGGGTGACGAAGGCCGGCGGGTACGGCGTCGTCGCCACGTGGCAGCGGGGCGGGGCGGCGACGTTCCTGCTGCTGAGCGAGGTGCGGGGCCGGCTGTTTCCGGAGATCGATCCGATGCCGATGCCCGAGGGCGTGCTCGCCTTGAGCGATCCGGAGGATTTCGCGCGCGAACTCGTCGCCGCGGGCTATCGCGATCCGCACATCACCTTCGTCACCCACGATTTCGAACTCGACGTCGCCGCCCTCGACGTGCCCGAGACCCTGTTCGGGATGTCGCAGGACTGGGCGCGCCTGAGCGAGGCCGAGCGGGCGGCGATCCTCGACGAGATGCGCCGGATGGCGGCGGGGCGCCCGGTCCTGCCCGTGCCCTCGACCGCCCTGATCGCCGTGGCGCGGCGCTGACGGCGCGCCCGATCACGCCGCCTGCGGGATGCGAGCGATGACTTTGATCTCGAAATCGAATCCCGCGAGCCATGTCACCCCGACCGCGGTCCAGTTCGGATAGGGCGGGGCGCCGATCACCGTGTCGCGCACAGCCATCAGGGTCTCGAACTGCGCCTCCGGGTCGGTATGGAAGGTGGTCACATCCACCACGTCGTCGAAGCTGCAGCCCGCCTCTCGCAGCACCGCGTCGAGCCGATCGAAGGCGCGGCGCACCTGGGTCGCGTAGTCCGGCTCGGGCGAGCCATCCTCGCGGCTGCCGACCTGACCCGAGACGAATAGCAGGTCGCCGGAGCGGATCGCGGCGGAGTAGCGGTGCTGCTCGTAGAGCGCCTGCCGGCCGGGCGGGATGATCGCGTCGCGCTTGCCCATGATTCGATCCTCTCGATGGCCGGGGCCCTTCCCCGGCGTCGCGGCGCGCTTCATATACGCACCGTATGCGGGAGATGTGTTTGCATACGGCGCGTATGTCAATCCGTATACGTGATGCATGCGAAGAGGCGGAGACCACGATGGCGGCCGGGCAGCGCGCGCGGATGATGGAGGAGACGCGGGCCAAGCTCTTGCTGGCGGCGCGAAACGCCTTCGCCGAGAAGGGGTTCGCGGCGGCCTCGATGGATGAGCTGACCGCCGCCGCCGGGCTGACGCGCGGGGCGCTCTACCACAACTTCGGCGACAAGAAAGGCCTGCTGCGCGCGGTGCTCGAACAGCTCGACGCCGAGATGGTGGCGAAGGCCCGAGCCGTCGGCGAGCGGGCGGCGACGCCGTGGGCGGGCTTTCTGGAGGAATGCGTCGCCTACATCGAACTCGCGCTGGAGCCCGAGATTCAGCGGATCATGCTGCTCGACGGGCCGGCGGTGCTCGGCGATCCCTCGCGCTGGCCGGGCCAGACCGCTTGCCTGCGGGCCACGACCGAGACGATCCAGGCCCTGATCGACTCCGGCACCCTGCATCCGGTCGATGCCGAGGCCGCGGCCCGGCTGATCAACGGCGCGGCCCTCGACGCCGCCCTCTGGGTCGCCGCCGCCGACGAGCCCCGCGCCGTCCTGCCGAAGGCGATCGAGGCGTTCCGCTGTCTCGCCTCGGGCCTTTTGAGGAACGAGGTCTGACCGGCCTTTTGCACCGCACCGCGCGGTGCCCTACCTCTGTCGGACGAGACAGGAGACCGCGCGCACGTGACGACCGAGACCGACCGCCCGACCACCCGCACGCCCGACCACGCGATCGAGCCGCTCTTCGCGGAGCGCTGGTCGCCCCGCGCCTTCACCGGGGAGGCCGTGCCGGAGGCCGAGCTGATGCGGATGTTCGAGGCGGCGCGCTGGTCGCCCTCCTCGTACAACTCGCAGCCCTGGCGCTTCGTCTACAGCTTACGCGACACGCCCGACTGGGCGGTCTTCCTCGACCTGCTGGTGCCGGGCAACCGCAAGTGGGCCGTCGATACGGGCGCGCTGGTGTTCCTCGTCTCGAACAGCCGGATGAAGGTCGGCGACGAGTTGAGGCCCGCCCCCAGCCACTCGCTCGATGCGGGCGCCGCCTCGCTCGCCTTCGCGCTCCAGGCCAACCGGCTGGGCTGGCACGTCCACGGCATGGGCGGCTTCGACCGCGAGCGCGCGCCGGCCGTGCTGAACGTGCCGGAGCACCACAAGATCGAAGCCGCCTACGCGGTCGGGCGCGCCAAGCCCTGGGCCGACCTCACCGAGGAGCAGCGGGAGAAGGAGCGCCCCAATGCCCGCCGCCCGATCACCGACTTCGTCCATGCCGGCGGCTTCCCGAAAAACGAGGCCTGAGCCGAAGGTCCGGGTTGCGGCGGGCCGGCGCGCGCGGCGAGAAGCCGGCACACGGTGAACGAGGAGACGCGGGGTCCGGCGACACGGAAGCCCCGCGAGGGTCGAGGAACGATGCCGTGCTGGAGCCGGCCGCAACCTACGAAGAGCTGACCGCGAATTTCCGCTGGGAGATCCCGGAGCGCTACAACATCGCGGCCGATGTCTGCGACCGCTGGGCGCTGTCCGAGCCGGAGCGCCCGGCGATCCTCGAGGTCGCGCCCGACGGCACGGTGGCGACGATCCCCCACGGCGCGTTGCGGGCCCGCTCCCTGGCGCTCGCCGCCGGCCTGTCGGCCCGCGGCGTCGGCGTGGGGGATCGGATCGCGGTGCTGCTGCCGCAATCGGCCGACGTGGTCGTGACGCATCTGGCCGCCTATCGCCTCGGCGCCGTCGCCCTGCCGCTCGCCGGCCTGTTCGGCGCGGAGGCCCTGCGCTACCGCCTGGGCGATGCCGGGGCCCGCGCCGTCGTCACCGACGCGGCCGGGCTCGCCAAGCTCGCGCCGATCCGTGAGGCGCTGCCCGACCTCACCCTCATCGTCAGCGTCGACGGGCCCAGGGACGGGGCCGAGGCGCTCGCCGCGATCGAGGCCGCGGGAAACCCGGAGGAATTTGCACAGCAAGAAACCGGGCCGGACGATCCGGCGCTGATGATCTACACCTCCGGCACGACCGGGCTCGCCAAGGGGGCGCTGCACGGGCATCGCGTCCTGCTCGGCCACATGCCGGGCTTCCTCATGATGCACGACTTTCCCGGCCCCGGTGACGGGCCGGTCTGGACGCCGTCCGACTGGGCCTGGGCCGGGGGCCTGCTCAACGTGGTGATGCCGAGCCTGCGTCTCGGCCTGCCGGTGGTGGCCCGGTTGTCCGCCCGGTTCGAGGCGGAGGACGCGTTCCGGCTGATGGCCGCGCTCCGGGTCAGCCACGCCTTCCTGCCGCCGACGGCGCTGCGGATGCTGCGCGCGGTCCCCGCGCCCCGCGAGCGCTTCGATCTCTCGGCGCTGAGGAACATCGCCTCGGCGGGCGAGGCGCTCGGGCCCGAGACCTTCGCCTGGGCCCGCGACGCCCTCGGGCTCACCATCGGGGAGGCCTACGGCCAGACCGAGTGCAACCTCGTGCTCGCCGCCTGCCGCCGGGCCGGGGTGGCGCGGCCGGGCTCGACCGGCCGGCCGGTGCCGGGCCATCGCGTGGCGGTGCTGCGGGTCGACGGGAGCGAGGCGGATGTGGACGAGCCCGGCGAGATCGCCGTGAAGGCCCCCGACCCGGTGCTGTTCCTCGGCTACTGGAATCAGCCCGAGGCGACCGCCAAAAAGTTCAGGGACGGGTGGTGGCTCACCGGCGACACCGCGCGGCGGGACGCCGACGGCTACATCCACTTCGTCGGCCGCGAGGACGACCTCATCACGTCTGCGGCCTACCGCATCGGCCCGACCGAGATCGAGGATTGCCTGCTGCGCCATCCGGCGGTGGCGCTCGCCGCCGCGGTCGGCGTGCCGGATCCCCTGCGGACCGAGATCGTGAAGGCCTTCGTCGTCCCGCGCGAAGGGTTTACCCCCTCCGACGATCTCGCCGCCGACATTCTGGCCTTTGCCAAGAAGAACCTCTCGGCGCACGAGGTGCCGCGCGCCCTCGAATTCCGCGAGAGCCTGCCGATGACGACGACGGGCAAGATCATCCGCCGGGCCCTGCGCGACGGGACCGCCTGACCGATACGGCACCGCGCTTGCTCGGCAACGGCCCGTTGACGAATTCGGTGCGATTCGCTCCTTCATGCCGGTACGACCTCACCTCTCCTTCTTGCGGACAAGCGGCCGGGCGGTATTCCTCGCCGCCTGTCTCGTCGCGGCAGGCGCAGCCCGCGCCGAGGAGGCGCCGGCCTGGGCGGTCTACGACGCCCCACCCTTCTCGATGATGGACGGGCCGGAGCGGGAGACCGGCATCTTCGACCGCATCCGCCAGCTCCTCGACACGCGCCTGTTCGGAGGGCCCGCCCGCACCCTGCGCGCGCCCTTCCCCCGCGTCGTCAGCGCGCTCAAGGACGGCGCCGAGATCTGCTTCGTCGGCGGCATCCGGACGCCGGAGCGGGAGGCCTTCGCGGTGTTCTCGCTGCCCATCGCCATGTTTTACCCGCTGCGGATCGTCGTCCACGCGCCGGAGCGGGCCCGCTTCGAGGCGCGCGGGCCGCTGTCGCTGCCGGCCCTGCTGGCGGACAAGAGCCTGCGCACCAGTTTTTTGCGCGACCGCACGTTGGGGCCGGACATCGACGCCCTCGTTCGCGCGGGCGGCCCGCCGACCGTGCATTCGGAGTTCCGCGAGGCGTTCCGCATGCTGCTCGCCGACCGGCTCGACTATCTCGTGGAATACTCGGCCATCGCGGCCTATCAGGCCCGGAGCCTCGGCCAGCCGGAGGGCGTGACCGCGCTCCCCTTCGCCGAGGCGCCCGCGCCGGTGTTCAGCCGGGTGATGTGCCCCAACACCGAATGGGGCCGCGCGCGCGTCGCCCGCATCGACGCGATCCTGCGGGCCGAACGGGCGAGCCCGGCCTACCGGCAGATCGTCGAGGCCTGGGCTGAGCCGGGCGATCTCGGCACGATTCGCGCGGCCTATGACGGCGCGTTCCTGACCGTCGAGTAAGGCGCTCCCCAGGAACGGAAAGGACGTCCCCCGGAGCGTGACGCCGCGTCAACGAAAGGCTAAGCTCTCGCTTCGGATAAATTATCCACGGTGATTGCGCCGCGACCGATCCGCCCCATGGGAGACCGAGGAGACCGCGTGACAGGCCCGCTCCCCGATCCGGCTCCGACCACGCCTTCGACCACCCCTTGGTCCGGCCCCGCGCGGCGCCTGTTCGGCTCGTCGCTCGCCGCCCGCCTGCTGCGGGTGATCCTCGGCTGCTACCTCGTGGTCGCGGTCGCGGTGACGGGCGTGCAGGTTTTTACGGAGTACCGCAGCGCGCACCAGCGCCTGGAGGCCGACATCCGGGCGATGGAGCGCACCTTCGGCGAGGGGCTCGCCGACGCCCTGTGGAACTTCAACGCGGGGGTCTTGCGCGGCATCCTGCGCGGGGTCGCCGAGATGCCGGTGGTGACCGGCGCCGAGGTGCGCGACGAGCATGGCGGGCTGGTCGAGCGCGTCGGCGACGCGGCGGGTGTGCAGCGCTGGCCCGCCCTGTTCGACCGGCCGTTCGAGCGGCGGTTCGAGCTCGTCTACACCGACGAGAACCGCCGCCCGCACCGGGTCGGCCACTGGATCGTGCGCTCCAACGACGGCATCGCCCTCGATCAGGTCAAGGAGACGCTGATCGTCATCCTGATCAACTCGCTCTTGAAGACCCTGGCGCTGCTGGCAATCTTTTCCGTGGTGGTCCACCGCATGGTGGGCGTGCCGCTCGCCGAGATCGGCGCCTTCGTGACCGGGCTCGACGCCCGCACCCTCGGGGCGCGGCCGCTGCGGCTGCGGGCGCGGGGCCACCACGAACTCCATCTGCTGGCGGGCGTGTTCAACGCCATGGCGGCCAAGCTGCGCCGCGCCTTCGACGACAACGCCGCCCTCTTGCGCGACCTGCAGGAGGCCAACGCCACGCTCCAGGCCCGCGTCGAGGAACGCACCCGCGACCTGGAGCGCCTCGCCGTCACCGATCCGCTGACGGGCCTCAGCAACCGCCGTGCCCTCGACGAGGCCCTGGTCGAGGCGGTGCGGGAGGAAGGCGCCGGCTTCAGCCTGATCCTGGCCGACATCGACCACTTCAAGGCGATCAACGACCGCCACGGCCACGCGGTGGGCGACGCCGTGCTGGTGGCGCTCGCCGGGGCGCTCGGCGACGCGGCGCGGCCGGGCGACCGGCTCGGCCGCTGGGGCGGCGAGGAATTCGTGATCCTGTGCCCTGCGACCGACCTCGCGAGCGCGCAGGCGCTCGCCGAATCGATGCGCCTGCGCGTGGCCGGGACGGAGATCGCGGGGGTCGGGCGCCGGACCTGCTCCTTCGGCGTCGCCGAGCGGATCGCGGGCGAGAGCGTCGACGGCCTGCTCGCGCGCGCCGACGCGGCCCTCTACGCCGCCAAGCACAACGGCCGCGACCGGGTCGAGACGGCGGACGCTCCGGCCCTCGACCGCCGCAGCGCGGCCTGAGACGGCCGATTCGCGTTCCACCTCACCCCGTCATTGCGAGGCGGAGCCGAAGCAATCCAGCGCTCCGCACTCTACGGATGATGCGCGTGGTTGGCCGCGTGATCGGCGCAGTCTCGCCCTCTCGAGAAACGTCGCGCTCTGGATTGCTTCGGCTCCGCCTCACAATGACGAGAAGGGCGACCGGCGACGGGGAGGGTGGCAGCCCGTCCCATGCGCCCGCGTTGTCGCGAACCGCTCCAAACGCATAAAGACATCTTTATGTCTTGATTGCTCCCTAAGCCCCGCCCTGCTACAGGGACGATCGACGCGCCGGTCCGCCGGCGCCCGTGGGCCGCGACGGCCCGCTTCGAAGAGGGACATCACATGGCTGCAGCCAACGATTACATCGTCCGCGACATCGGTCTGGCCGATTACGGCCGCAAGGAGATCTCGATCGCCGAGACCGAGATGCCGGGCCTGATGGCGACCCGCGAGGAGTACGGTCCGTCGCAGCCGCTCAAGGGCGCCAAGATCGCCGGCTCGCTGCACATGACGATCCAGACCGCGGTGCTGATCGAGACGCTGAAGAGCCTCGGCGCCGACATCCGCTGGGTGTCCTGCAACATCTACTCGACCCAGGACCACGCCGCCGCCGCCATCGCCGCCGCGGGCATCCCGGTCTTCGCCGTGAAGGGGGAGACCCTGGAGGAGTACTGGGACTACACCTCGAAGCTGTTCGACTGGCATGACGGCGGCATGCCGAACATGATCCTCGACGACGGCGGCGACGCCACCATGTTCGTGCATCTGGGTCTGCGCGCCGAGAACGGCGACACCGCCTTCCTCGACAAGCCGGAATCCGAGGAGGAGGAGATCTTCTTCGCGCTCCTCAAGAAGAAGCTCGCCGAGAAGCCGAAGGGCTGGTTCGCGGGTCTCGCCGACTCGATCAAGGGCGTCTCCGAGGAGACCACCACGGGCGTGCACCGCCTCTACAACCTCGCCAAGGAGGGCAAGCTGCTCTTCCCGGCGATCAACGTGAACGATTCGGTCACCAAGTCGAAGTTCGACAACCTCTACGGCTGCAAGGAGTCGCTGGTCGACGGCATCCGCCGCGGCACCGACGTGATGATGGCCGGCAAGGTCGCCATGGTCGCGGGCTTCGGCGACGTCGGCAAGGGCTCGGCCGCCTCGCTCCGCAACGCCGGCTGCCGCGTCATGGTCTCGGAGATCGACCCGATCTGCGCGCTCCAGGCCGCGATGGAGGGCTACGAGGTCGTCACCATGGAAGATGCCGCGCCGCGCGCCGACATCTTCGTGACCGCCACCGGCAACAAGGACATCATCACGATCGAGCACATGCGCGCCATGAAGGACCGCGCGATCGTGTGCAACATCGGCCACTTCGACAACGAGATTCAGGTCGCCGGCCTGAAGAACCTCAAGTGGTCGAACATCAAGCCGCAGGTGGATGAGATCACCTTCGCCGACGGCCACCGCATCATCCTCCTGTCGGAGGGTCGCCTGGTGAACCTCGGCAACGCCACCGGCCACCCGTCCTTCGTGATGTCGGCCTCGTTCACCAACCAGACGCTGGCCCAGATCGAGCTGTGGACCAACCCGGGCAAGTACGATCGCCAAGTCTACACGCTCCCCAAGACCCTCGACGAGAAGGTCGCGGCGCTCCACCTCGAGAAGATCGGCGTGAAGCTCTCCAAGCTCCGCCCCGACCAGGCCGCCTATATCGGCGTCGCCGAGACCGGCCCGTTCAAGCCCGAGCACTACCGCTACTGAGCTGCGGACGCCGGCAAGACCGGCGCACCGACGGACGAACCAGGGAGCCCGGCTGCAAGGCCGGGCTTCTTTTTTTTACGCGCCGGCCGAGGCTTCCGCTCGCCCCTGCCGATTCCTCTCGTCATTGCTTCGGCTCCGCCTCGCAATGACGGGGTTGGGGCGGAGGCCGAAGCGAGCGGGCGGAAATCGCATGCCTTCTCAGCCCCTCGGCGCGTAATCGAACCACACGGCCATCAATCGAAATCGAGCGGCAGCACCGTATCACCGGGCGCGAAGAGCGCCCCGCTTGAGCGGCCTCGGCCACGCCGAGGCGTCTAGCGGAGCGAGCAGCCTAAGGCCGCGGACGCGGCCGCCGGCGCTTGAGGCCAACTAAAGATACTGTGGCTTTTGTGCGCCCCGGCGCGTCCGAATGCAGCGCGGTCCCGGTTCGGGGCAGAAAGGCGCTTCCAGCCGGAATCCCCCCCGCGTTAGGATGGGGCGAACAAACGGAGCGGGCGCCCGCGCCTCGGCCCATGGTCGGGGGCGACGGGATGCTTTTGCCCGGACGGCGGCGTTCGGCCGTCGCCGTCCGGCGCGGGTGTCGGGGGCTTGAGGATGGGTCTGGAACGGACGGTGCGCGGCCTCGCGCGTGCCGGCGTCCTCTGGGTCGCGGCGCCGCTGGCGGCGGCGGCCGAGGGCGCTCCGTCCGGCGGCGCGGGGTCGATGCTGGGACCGATGCACACGCACAACGCCGCCGGCTTGGCCGTGCTGATCGGCCTGACCGTGTTCGCGACGATCCTGTCGCTGCTGCACATGCGCGAGCGCGGCCGCTGGATGCGCCGCGAGCGCGCCCTGCAGGATGCGCTCTCCGCGCTCAGCGGCGCCCACGACCGGGCCGAGATGCTGCTCCATTCCGAGCGGCAGGTGCTCGTCACCTGGGCCGGCCGCGGCGAGCCCGTGGTCGAGGGCGATGCCGGCTTCGCCCAGGATCTGAGGGGCGGGGCGCCCGATCCCCGCGGCGTCCAGAACGGCGCCAAGCGCCTGCTCGCCTTCGGCTCCTGGCTCGCCGCACAGGACGCGCAGCTCCTCGATTCCGCCGTGGCGGCCTTGCGCGAGCGCGGCACCGGCTTCCGGATGAACCTGCGCAGCCTCGCCGGGCGCTACATCGAGGCGCAGGGCGGGGCCGTCGGCGGGCGGGCGCTGCTGCGCCTGCGCGAGACCACGGAGGAGCGGCGCGAGCTGATCGAGCTGCGCGGCACCCTCGATGAGACCAAGCGCGGTTACGCGGCGCTCGCCGGCCTCCTCGACGCGATTCCCCAGCCGGTCTGGCATCGCGCCCCGGACGGGCGCCTCGCCTTCGCCAACGCGGCCTACGCCGCCGCCGTCGAGGCGCCGGGCCGCGAGGCGGTGCTGGAGAGCGGCCTCGAACTGCTCGACCGCGCCGCCCGCGAGCAGATCGCCCGCCGCCCGGCCTGCAACGCCGCCCGGCCCCAACCCTTGCGCCTCTCCGCGGTGGTCGCGGGGGCGCGGCGCACCCTCGACGTCTGCGAGAGCGTGACCGAGACCGGCCGCGTCGGCATCGCCGTCGACGTCTCGGAATTGGAGAGCGTGCGCGCCGACCTCCAGCGGCAGATGGACGCCAACGTCCGCACCCTCGACCAACTGCCGACCGCGGTGGCGATGTTCGACGCGCGCCAGCGCCTGATCTTCCACAACGCCGCCTACCAGCGCCTGTGGGACCTCGACCCGGCATTCCTCGATTCGAAACCCCTCGACGGCGAAATCCTCGACCGGCTGCGCGCCGCCCGGAAGCTGCCCGAGCAGGCCGATTTCCGCTCGTGGAAGGCCGAGGTGCTGGCCGCCTACCGCGCGGTCGAGGCCACCGACACGCCCTGGTATCTGCCCGACGGGCGCACCCTCCGGGTGCTCGCCGACCCCAACCCGCAAGGGGGCCTGACCTACCTCTATCAGGACGTCTCGGAGAGCATGAAGCTCGCCTCGCGCTATGACGCGCTGATGAAGGAGCAGGCCGAGACGCTGGAGGCGCTGAAGGAGCCCGTGGCGGTGTTCGCCGCCGACGGGCGCTTGACGGTCGCCAACCGCGCCTTCGCGACGACGTGGCGGATCGATCCGGCGGTGCTGGCCGACAAGCCCTACGTCGACAAGGTCATCGCCGCCTGCCGCACGCTGACGCCCGACCAGGGCGCCTGGGCCGGCATCCGGCAGGCGATCACCGGCCTGTCCGACTCCCGCAGCGGGCATGCCTGCCGCCTCGACATGAGCGACGGCACCGTGCTCGACTGCTCGGCCCAGCCGCTGCCGCTCGGCGCGACGCTCCTGACCTTCATCGACGTGACCGCGAGCGCCAATGTCGAGCGGGCGCTGACCGAGAAGAACGACGCCCTGGAGCGCGCCTCGCAGCTGCGCGACACCTTCGTCCACCACGTCTCCTACGAGCTGCGCTCGCCGCTCACCAACATCATCGGCTTCACCCAGCTCCTCGGCGACGAGACGGTCGGCGCCCTGAACGAGCGCCAGCGCGAGTATTCCGAGCACATCATGCGCTCGTCCGCCGCGCTCCTCGTCATCATCAACGACATCCTCGACCTCGCCTCGATCGATGCCGGCTCGCTCGAATTGCAGCGCGAGACCATCGACGTGCGCGCCACCGTCGAGGCCGCCGCCCGCGGCATCGAGGATCGGCTGGCCGAGTCGCATATCGGCCTCGATCTCGACGTGCCGGAGGGCGTCGGCAGCGTGTTCGCAGACGGCAAGCGCGTGCGCCAGATCCTGTTCAACCTCCTGTCGAACGCCGTCGGCTTCTCCGAGCCCGGCCAGCACGTGCGGGTCGAGGCGCGGCGCCAGGGCGGCGCGCTGACCCTCTCGGTGATCGACCAGGGCCGTGGCATCCCCGGGGAGGTGATCGACCGGGTGTTCGACCGGTTCGAGAGCAACACGCTCGGCACCAAGCATCGCGGCGTGGGCCTCGGGCTGTCGATCGTGCGCTCCTTCGTCGAGCTGCATGGCGGCCGGGTCGAGATCGCCTCGGCGCCGGGGCTCGGCACCCGCGTCTCCTGCCTGTTTCCCGCCGAGCCCTCGCCCGGCAACGGGCGGTTGCCCAACGCCGTGCCGGACGCCGAGGCCGCCCGCACGCCGCGCAACGGCCCGACGCCGAACGGCCGCGCCGCCGCCAGCCTCGAAGCGGCGGAGTAGGGAAAATAGCATCCCGGCCGGGGCTTGGCCGCGGCTTTCAAGGTTTCGCCTGCGGTAAGAAAACCGGTTAAGCATCCCCTGCTAGGATCGCGCGAAACCGTCGGGCCACAATGTCCGGCGGATGCGTCCGGCGGTGCGTGCGGAGGGTGAGGCGTTGAGCGAGGACACGGACGGCACGGGCCGGGATTCCTCGGCCGAGACGCCCAAGCGGCGCCCGGCATGGGAGGTGCTGCTGCCGGAAGAGGGCGCCACCGAGGACATGGCCGCGTTCCTGGCGGGCTTCCTCCTGCCCGGCGACCTCGTGGCGCTCTCAGGCGGCCTGGGGGCCGGCAAGACCACGCTCGCCCGCGCGATGATCCGCGAACTCGCGGGCGACCCGCGGCTCGAAGTGCCGAGCCCGACCTTCACCCTGATGCAGCCCTACGAGACGCGCGCCGGCCGCCCGGTGATCCACGCCGACCTCTACCGCCTGCGCGGGCCCGACGAGCTGGTCGAACTCGGCTTCGACGAGTTGGCCGAGACCGCCATCACCCTGGTCGAGTGGCCGGAGCGGCTGGGCGCGCGCGAGGCCGAGACCCTGTCGGTCGATCTCTCGCTGCGGCCCGAATACGGCGAGGGCGCCCGGCTCGTGCGGATCGAGGGGACGCCGGGCATGCGCGAGCGGCTCGACCGCGCCCGCGCGGTCCGCGCGCTGATCGCCCGCACCGGTTGGGACGAGGCCGACCGGGTGCCGATGCAGGGCGACGCCTCCTCGCGCGCCTACGAGCGGCTGGTGAAGCCCGGCGGCGAGACCGCGGTGCTGATGATCGCGCCCCCCCGCCCCGACGGCCCGCCGGTGAAGGACGGCAAGCCCTACAGCGCCATCGTCAAGCTCGCCGAGAGCATCCACGCCTTCGTCGGCATGGACCGGGCGCTGGTCGGCCTCGGCGTGTCGGCGCCCAAGATTTTGGGCGAGAATCTCTCGGCCGGGCTGCTCATTCTGGAGGATCTCGGCTCCGAGCCGGTGGTCGAGAACGGCGCGCCGCGCCCCGAGCGCTATTCGGAGGCCGTGCGGCTGCTCGCCAAGCTCCACGCCACCGACCTGCCCGACCGGGTGCCGGTGGGCGACGGCCACGAGCACGTGCTGCCGCGCTACGACGCGGAGGCGCTGCTGTTCGAGGTCGAGCTGATGCCCGAGTGGTACGCACCCGCCATCCGCAACACCCATCTGCCGCCGGACGCGCGGCGCGAGTTCCAGGCGCTGTGGGGCGACGCGCTCAAGGACCTGCTGACCGAGCGCACCACCTGGACCTTGCGCGACTACCACTCCCCCAACCTGATCTGGCTACCCGAGCGCGAGGGGCTGGAGCGGGTCGGCGTGATCGACTTCCAGGACGCGGTGATGGGCCACCCGGCCTACGACGTCGCCTCGCTGCTGCAGGACGCCCGCGTCGATTGCAGCGCCGATTTCGAGCTGCGGCTGCTCGGCCTCTACATCCGCGAGCGCCGCGCCCGCGATCCGGGCTTCGATCTCCAGGCCTTCGCCCGCTCCTACGCGGTGCTGGCGGCCCAGCGCGCGACGAAGATTCTCGGCATCTTCGCGCGGCTCGACAAGCGCGACGGCAAGCCGGGCTACCTCGCCCACCTGCCGCGGATCGAAGGGTATCTCGCCCGCAACCTCGCCCACCCGGCGCTCGGCCCCCTGCGGGCCTGGCACGAGACGCAGTTGCCGAGCCTCGTCGCGCCGACTGCCTGACCCAACCCTCCAAGAACCGCCATGGCCGCCATGACTGACGCGCCCGAAAATCCAAAAAGAATCACGCGCGCCTTCGTGCTCGCCGCGGGCCTCGGCAAGCGGATGCGGCCGATCACGGCTACGACCCCGAAGCCGCTGGTCGAGGTCGCCGGCAAGGCGCTGATCGATCACGCCCTCGACCGGGCGGCCGAAGGCGGGATCGAGACGGCCATCGTCAACGTCCACTGGCTCGCCGACCTGATGGAGGGCCATCTCTCCCACCGCACCGGCGGCCCGGCCATCGTCATCTCCGACGAGCGCGAGGAATTGCTGGAGACCGGCGGCGGCATCCGCAAGGCGCTGCACCATCTCGGGTCCGAGCCGTTCGTGGTGTTCAACTCCGATTCGTTCTGGCTGGAGGGTCCGCGCCCCAACCTCCCCCGGCTGATCGAGGCCTGGAACCCGGACGGCATGGACATCCTGCTGCTCGTCGCCCCGACGGCGACCAGCCTCGGCTACGAGGGCGCGGGCGATTTCGACATGGATGCCGAAGGGCGCCTCACGTGGCGCGGCGAGCGCGAGGTCGCGCCCTTCATCTACGCGGGCGTCGCCATCCTGAAGCCGGAGCTGTTCGCCGACACGCCGGAGGGCGCGTTCTCGCTCACCCTGCTGTTCGACCGGGCGGCCAAGCGCGGCCGCCTTCACGGCCTGCGCCTCGACGGGCAGTGGCTCCATGTCGGCACGCCCGACGCCATCGAGGCGGCGGAAGCCCGCGTGCGCCAGAGCGCACAGGTGCCGTGAGAGTACCGTGAACCTCGGGCCGCGCGGCGTGTTGAAGCCGGTTCGGGCATGACGGCAGGGTGAGGATGGGTCTGATCTCGGAAACGGTGGAGCGCTTCCGCCGCACGCTGACGGCCTATGCCGGCGACGAGAACCTGATGCAGGCCGCGGTGTCGGCCTGCGCCAACGTCGCGGTCGCCGACGGCGAGGTGATGTCGGAAGAGTTCGACACGGCGCTCGCCGGGCTTCGCGCCGACCCGATCCTCGAAAAGGGCTACGACGGCTTGATGCTGGAACACGCCCTCTACGAGGGCCTGGGCCGCGCCCGCACCCGCGCCGGCCGCTCCGAGAACCTCGTGCGCGTCGCGCTCATCGCCGACCGCCCGGAGGAGCAGCGCCGCACCGTCTTCCTGCTGGCCGCGGACGTCGCCGACCACGAGGGCATCGGGGCGAAGGAGCAGGCGGCCTTGGCCGAGATCGCCGAGGCTTTGGGGGTCGATGGGGCGGGGTTGCTGGCGCGGTTCGGGTAGGGGTGGATCGGGCCTCCCCCTGACCGGCGCGAACGCTTACATTCGAGCGGCACGCTCGGAGGTTGCCATGGACGTGAAGGAAGCGGTGGCCAAGGCGAAGACCTACGTCGCGGAGGCCTTCGCCGGGGAAAGCCTGACGAATCTCGGCCTCGAAGAAGTCCGCTTCGACGACACGGCGGAGGCGTGGTCGATCACCCTCGGCTTCTCGCGCCCCTGGGACGCACCGAAGATCGTCACCAACCGGCTCGGGCGCGACCTCGACCTCAACCGCATCTACAAGACCGTGCGGATCGCCGACCCGGACGGCCGGCTGCTCGCGGTGGACGACCGGGTGCCGCTGATGGCCGAGGGGTGATGCAGCGGTGCCTCCTCGACACCAACCTGTTGGTCCTGCTCATTGTCGGCCGCGCCTCGCCGGCCTTCGTGGGGGCGCATAAGCGAACCCGCAGCTACCGGAGCGAGGACCTGCCGCTGCTCGAAGAGTTGCTGACGAAGGCTACCCGGATCGTCACGACGCCGCACGTACTGGGCGAGACCTCGAACCTGATCCGGCAGTTTCAGGAGCCGGGCCGCGGCCGGATCGTCGAAGCCTTCCGGGATTTCGCTGTTGGGGCCGAGGAAATCCACGTCCCCTGCGCGGAAGCGCTCGCACGGCCGGAATTCGCCCGTCTCGGCCTGACCGATGCCAGCATCCTCGCCGCGCAGCGCGACGATGTCGGCCTCGTCACCGACGATCTCGATCTTTATGTTTCCAGCGTCACCGCCGGATTCGACGCGATCAACTTCACCCACGAGCGCGCCCGCCGCCTCGGGTGACCTTTTCAGCCAAAGCCCATGTCCGCCCCCCGCGTCCTCACCATCCCCCCCGGCGCCCCGTTCCTGCCGACGCTCGCCGACGCGCTGGTGTCGGGCCGCCTCGTCGGCGCGCTCGGCGACGATCCGTTCGCGCTGGCCTCGGTCACGCTCTACCTGCCGACGCAGCGCGCGGTGCGGGCGCTCTCGACCGTGCTGGCGCAGCGCCTCGGCGGCGCGGCCCTGCTGCCGCGGATGATCCCGCTCGGCGAGGCCGACGAGGCCGAACTCGACCTCTCGGCCAACGCGCTGCTGGAAACGCCCGAAGAGCTGCTGCATCCGGCCGTCGCGGCCCTGGAGCGGCGGCTGATCCTGGCCCGCCTCGTCCAGAAATGGGCCGAGACCGTCGACCGCGAACTCTTGCCCATCGACGACGAGGTACCCTTCCTCGTGCCGTCCTCGCCCGCCGACGCGGTGGCGCTCGCCGCCGACCTCGAAGGGCTGATGGACGCGCTCACCGTCGAGGGCCTGCCCTGGAACGAGATCGGCGCCGCGGTCGAGGCCGAGCATTCGCGCTATTTCGGCCTCACCCTCGATTTCCTGCGCATCGCCGCCGAGAACTGGCCCGGCATCCTTGCCGACCGATCGCTGGCCGACCCGGCGGTGCGGGCGCGCCGCCTCGTGCTCGCCGAGGCCGACCGGCTGGCGCGCGAGCGGCCGGGCGATCCGGTGGTGGTGGCAGGCTCGACCGGCTCGGTCCCGGCCACCGCCCGGTTGATCGCCGCGGTGGCACGGCTCCCCCGCGGCGCCGTGGTGCTGCCCGGCCTCGACCTCCATCTCGACCCGGAAGGCTGGGACGCCATCGACGGCGGCGGCAACCCGGAGGACGCCGCCCACGGCCATCCGCAGGCGATCCTGCGCCAGCTCATGGGCCGCAGCGCGCTCAGTATCGGGCGCGAGGCGGTGGCGCCGCTCGGCGATCCGCCCCCCGAGGCGGTGGCGCGCGAAAAGCTGCTGTCGCAGGCCCTGCGCCCAGCCGAGACCACCGACGCCTGGGCCGGGCTCGACCCGGCCGAGCGTCTGACGCTCGCCCGCGACGGGCTGGCCGGCCTCGCGGTGGTCGAGGCCGCGGACGAGCGCGAAGAGGCGCTGGTCGCGGCGCTGGCGCTACGCGAAACCCTGGAAACGCCCGGCGCCACCGCCGCCCTGGTGACGCCCGACCGGGGCTTGGCGCTCCGCGTCTCGGCCGAACTCGCCCGCTGGGGCATCGTGGCGGAGGATTCCGCCGGCCTCGGCCTCGCCCGCTCGCAGGGCGGACGCTTCGCCCGGCTCGTGGCGGAGCTTGCCGCCGAGCCCGCCCCGTCCCGCGTCATCTCGCTGCTGGCCCACCCCTTCGTCCGCCTGGGGCTCACCCGCAGCGAGGTGGTGCGCGCCGGCGCGGCGCTGGAGATCGGCGGGCTACGCGGCCCCGCCCCGGTGCCGAAGAACAGTTTCGACGGCATGCGCACGGCGCTCGAACTCAACCGCACGGGCACCGGGCGGGTGCCGCGGGCGAAGCGGCGGCTCAAGGCGATCGACTGGGAGCTGGCGGCGCAAGTCCTCGACCGGCTGGAGATCGCGCTCGGTGATTTCCGCACCGACCGGCAGCCGGCGGTCGGCAACCTCGTGGCGCTCGCCGCCCTCCACCGCGAGGCCTGCGAGCGGATGCTCGACGGCCCGGAAGGCGAGATCGACGATCCGTCCCTCGACACGCTGGACCAGCTGTTCGACGATCTCGAAGCCGCCGCCGACGAAGAGCTGCCCGGCCGGTTCGGCGACTACGCCGCCGTCTTCACCGCGCTCGCCCGCGACCGCACCGTGGCTTGCGCGCGGGACGGCGCGCATCCGCGCCTGCGCCTGCTCGGGCCGCTGGAAGCGCGGCTGCTCACCGTGGACCGGATCGTCCTCGGCGGCCTCGACGAGGCGGTCTGGCCGGTGCGCCAGACCACCGACGCCTTCCTCAACCGGCCGATGCGGGGGCAGGTCGGCCTGTCGCCGCCGGAGCGCCGGATCGGGCAGGCGGCGCACGACTTCGTGCAGCTGCTCGGTACCCACGACGCGGTGCTGACCCGCGCGGCCAAGCGCGAGGGCTCGCCGACCGTGCCCTCGCGCTTCCTCCAGCGCCTGCGCGCCTTCGGCGGCGAGGGCCCGTGGGAGGCCGTGATCGCGCGCGGACGCCGCCTGCGGGGGCTCGCCGCATTGCTCGACCGGGGCCGCGAGCCCGCCCCGCCGCGCCTCGCGCGCCCGGCGCCCAAGCCCGACCCGGCGCTGTTCCCGCGCCGCCTCAGCGTCACCGAGATCGAGACGCTGGTGCGCGACCCGTATTCGATCTTCGCGCGTCACGTGCTGGGGTTGGAGGCGCTGGAGCCGGTCGCCGTGGTGCCGGGCGCCTCCGAGCGTGGCACGCTGATCCACAAGATCCTCGGCGACTTCGCGCTCGCCCATGCCGGGCCGCTGCCGCCGCAGGCCGACGAGTTCCTCTACGCCATCGCGTTCGACGCTTTCGGCCGGCTGCAGGACCAGTACCCCGAACTCTACGCCGAGTGGTTCCCCCGCTACGAGCGCATGGCGATCGAGTTTCTGGAGTGGGAGCGCGCGCGCAGGCCCGACCTCGCCGGCATCCATCCGGAGATGTCGGGGCGGTGGGACATCCCGCTGGGCTCCGAGACCTTCACCCTCACCGGCCGCGCCGACCGCATCGAGCGGCGGGCCGACGGCGGCTGCTGCATCGTCGATTTCAAGACCGGCTCGCCGCCCTCGAACCGCACCGTCTTCGCCGGCTTCTCGCCCCAGCTGACGCTGGAGGCCGCCATGCTGATGCACGGCGCCTTCGAGGGCCTGAGCGCGCACAGCGTGCCGGACCTCCTCTACGTCCACGCGTCCGGCGGGCGCGAGCCGTTCCGGCCGATCCCGATCAAGCCGCCGCCGGGCGAGGCGCGGGCGGTGGAGGTCATCGTACAGGAGCACGTCACGCGGCTGCGCGGGCTGCTCGCCCGCTACATGACCGGGGAGGCGGCCTACGTCTCGCGGCCCTTCCCGCAATACGTGCGCGCCTACAGCGACTACGACCACTTGGCCCGCGTCCTCGAATGGTCGCTGGCGGGCGAGGGGCAAGAGGCGTGAGCAAAAGGAAAGCGCCGTGAGCGGCTTCATCGTCGACGAACTGACGAAGTCGGCCCAGCTCAAGGCCGCCGACCCGCGCCTCTCGGCCTGGGTCTCGGCCAATGCGGGCGCGGGCAAGACCAAGGTGCTGACCGACCGGGTGCTGCGGCTCCTGCTCGACGGGGCACCGCCGGGGCGCATCCTCTGCCTCACCTTCACCAAGGCGGCGGCCGCCAATATGTCGATCCGCGTGTTCCAGCGCCTCGGTCGCTGGGTGACGCTGGACGACGCCGCGCTCACGACGGAACTCACCGAACTCACCGGCGCGCGCCCGCCCCGCGCGACGCTGCGGCTCGCCCGCCGCCTGTTCGCCCGCGCGGTCGAGACGCCGGGCGGCCTCAAGATCGAGACCCTGCACGCGCTCTGCGAGCGGCTGCTGCATATGTTCCCGTTCGAGGCCAACGTCCCGGCCCGCTTCGTCGTGCTCGACGAGACGCAAGGACGGGATATGTTCGAGATCGAGACCGACAACGTGCTCGCCGACGCCATTTTGGGCGGCGACAAGGGCCTGTCGGAGGCGCTCGCCGTGGTCGGCGCCGAGGCCTCGGGCGATACGCTCCGCGACGCGATCCGCGCCGCCATGCGCACCCGCGCGCTGTTTTCCGATCACCGGGCACTCGGGCCGGCGCTGGCCCGGCTGCCGCGGGCGCTGGCGCTCGAGGACGGCGCCAGCGTCGAGAGCATCGAGCGCAACATCCTGGAGGACGGCGACCTCGGCGACTGGCGCGAACTTGCAACGAAACTGCGCACCGGCAAGGCGACCGACGAGCGGCTCGCCGACGCGCTGGTCGAGGCCCACACCTTGCTGGATGCCGGCAAGGCGCTCGCCCCCTACCGCTCGGTCTTCTTCACCGACCGGGACGAGCCACGCGCGGAAAAATCGCTCGGCACCAAGGCGGTGCCGGAGGAGGTGAAGCAGGCGCTGATCGACGAGCAGGCCCGCCTGATCCCGCTGTTCGACGCGCTCCGCGCCGCCCGCGCGCTCGCCCGCACCGAAGGTCTCTATCGCCTCGCCGCCGAGATCCACCGCCGGATCGAGGCGCAGAAGACGCGCCAGGGCGCCCTCGATTTCGACGACCTGATCCACAAGACCCTCGATCTGCTCTCCCGCGTCGGCGCCTCCTGGGTGCTGTACAAGCTCGACCGGGGCGTCGATCACGTGCTGGTCGACGAGGCGCAGGACACCAACCCGCAGCAATGGGAGATTCTGCGCACGCTCACCGCCGAGTTCGCGGCGGGCGAGGGCGCGCGGGGATTGCTGCGCACGCGCTTCGCGGTCGGTGATCCCAAGCAGTCGATCTACAGCTTCCAGGGCGCCGACCCGCGCGAGTTCGAGGTGACGCGCCGCGCCTGGGGGAAGGCTGCCGCGGACGCCGCGATCGGCTTCGCCGATGTCGGGCTCACCCTATCGTTCCGCACCGCCAATTCCGTGCTCAAGGCGGTGGACGCGGTGTTCAAGGTGCCGGAGCACTTCGCCGGCCTGTCCTTCGAGGACCGGGCGACCGGCACCGTCCACGCCTCCGCCCGCGGCGAGGTGCCCGGCGCGGTCGAGCTGTGGGGCATCGAGGAGCCGGCGGAGACGGAGGAACCCGACGCCTGGGCCGCCCCGGTCGATGCCCCGGAGGCCAACGCGCCCGCGATCACGGTCGCGCGCCGCATCGCCCGCGCGGTTCATGCCTGGACCACCACGGGCGATGCCTGCGGCCGGGTCTGGCGGCCCGGCGACGTGCTGATCCTCGTGCGCAAGCGCTCGGCGGCGTTCGAGGAGGTGATCCGGGCGCTGAAAGGCCTCGGCGTGCCGGTGGCCGGCCAGGACCGGCTGGAGGTCGCGGGTCACATCGCCGTGCTCG
Organism: Methylorubrum subtropicum; assembly: GCF_038442325.1. Taxonomy (NCBI): domain Bacteria; kingdom Pseudomonadati; phylum Pseudomonadota; class Alphaproteobacteria; order Hyphomicrobiales; family Methylobacteriaceae; genus Methylorubrum; species Methylorubrum subtropicum. Next base: position 396,035 of record NZ_JBBXMW010000001.1, read on the forward strand.
ATCTCGTCGCGGTGGGCCGCGCCGGCCTGCTGCCCGCCGACGACCTGACGCTCGCCACCGCCCTCAAGACCCCGCTGGTCGGCCTGACCGACGACGACCTCACCCGCATCGCGGCCCGCCGCCCGCTCGCGGAGACGCTGGAAGACGCGCTCGCCCGCCACGCGGAGGCCGGCGACGAAGCCGCCATCCGCGGGCGCGACGCGCTGGCACTGTGGATTCGGTTGGCGGCCGAGAACGGCCCGTTCGGCTTCTACGCCGCGCTGCTCGGCGCCCATGGCGGGCGCAGCCGCCTCGTGGCGCGGCTCGGCGGCGAGGCGGGCGACGCCATCGACGTGTTCCTCGCCCAGGCCGCGGACGCGGAAGCCGGGGCGGACGCCGCGCCCTGCCTCGACGCGTTCCTGTCCGACTACGTGACCCGCCCCGGCCGCGGCAAGACCGGCCTCTCGGTCAAGCGCGATCTGGAAGCCGGGCGCGACGAGGTGCGGGTGATGACGGTCCACGGCGCCAAGGGGCTGGAGGCCCCGGTCGTCGTCGTCATCGACGGCTGCGAGCCGCTCGGCCGCAACGACCCGCCGCTGCTCGCGCTCGACGCCCCCGCGGACGGCCCGCTCCCACCGGTCTGGACCGGCGGGCGCACGCAGGATTGCGCGGCGACCTCGGTGGCGCGCCAAGCCCTCCAGGCCCGCGCGCGGGAGGAGCACAACCGCCTGCTCTACGTCGCGATGACGCGGGCGGCCGACCATCTCGTGATCGCCCCCTATCGCGGCGCCACCCGCGAGACCCCGGCCTCGTGGTGCGAGATGGTCCGCATCGGCCTGGAGCGGCATCTCGGCCCCGGCGAGGGAATCGAGACCGCGCACGGCCCCGTGACGCTGTGGCGCGAGGGCGGCCACGCCGCGCCCGGCCACGCCGCGCCCGCCGCCCTGCCGGAGCCCGAGACGGTGCCGGACTGGCTGTTCTCTCCCGCCGCCCCCGAGGCCGAGGCCGCGCCCCCCTTGAGCCCGTCGGGCGCGCTCGGCGCGGCGGACGGCCACCGCCCGCCGCGCCGCCGCCAGGGCGACGCCGAGGCCCGCCGCCGCGGTGCCCTGATCCACTCGCTCTTGGAGCACCTGCCCCGGATCGATCCGGCCCGCCGGGAAGAGGCCGCCGCCCGCTTCGCCGGTGCCCGCGCGCCGACGCTTGAAGCGTCGAAGCGCAACGAGCTGGTCCGCACGGTGCTGCGGCTGATCGCGATGCCGGAGCTGGCGCCGCTGTTCTCGGCTCAGGCGCGGGCCGAGGTGGCGCTGTCGGGGCGCCTGACGGTGGACGGGATCGAGCGCGACGTGACCGGCCGCATCGACCGCCTCGTCGTCGGCGCCGACAGCGTGACCCTCTGCGACTTCAAGACCGGCCGCCCGCCGGACGACGACGCCCCGATCCCGCAGCGCGAGGCCGCCCAGGTGGCGCTCTACGCGCGGCTGGCCGCCGCGGTCTGGCCGGGCAAGCGGATCACCGCGCTGCTGGTGTGGACCTCGGGGCCGGTGGTGCGGCGGCTGGGGGAAGGGGAGATGGCGGCCTTCGGTTGATCAGCCCGGAGAGCCGCGCATCCCCTCGCCCCGCTGTGCGGGGAGAGGGTCGCGACGACCTCGTCGTCGGCGCGACAAGGCGGAAGCCGGGGGTGAGGGGGCGGTTCAGGACGAGCCTCCTCCAGTGAGTCCCCCTCACCGCCGCTGCGGCTGCGCCTCCGCTTCCTTCATGGACGACAAGGTCCATGAAGGCCTCTCCCCGCACGCGGGGAGAGGGGGGAGTGGCGGCACCCGGCGAGCCTTCGAATGGGAGGGCGCCCTCAGCTGCTCTTCTTCGGCGTGATCTTCACGATCTGGCCGTCGTCCTCGGTCAGCGCGTAGACGGCGCCGTCGGGGCCGACCCGCACGTCGCGGACGCGGTGATCGAGGGGCACGCGCTCCTCGGTGACGACCTTGTCGCCGTCGAGCTTGAGCGCGACGAGGCCGGTGCTGACGAGGCCGCCGATCAGGAACTCGCCCTTCCAGTCCGGGAACAGGTCCTTGTCGTAATAGGCCATGCCGGAGGGGCCGATGACCGGGTCCCAGTAATAGACCGGCTGCACCGTGCCGCCGGCCTGGGTGGCGCCGTCGCCGATCTTCTCGCCCGAATACTCAATGCCGTAGGTCACCACCGGCCAGCCGTAATTGAGGCCCGGCCGCGGGCGGTTCAGCTCGTCGCCGCCGCGGGGGCCGTGCTCCACGGTCCAGAGCCGGCCCTGGCCGTCAAGCGCCGCGGCCTGGACGTTGCGGTGGCCGTAGGACCAGATCTCGGGTTTCGCCTTGTCGCCGCCGACGAAGGGGTTGTCCTTCGGCGCGTTGCCGTCGGTGTCGATGCGGAACACCTTGCCGAGCCCGCTCGATAGGTCCTGCGCCTGGCCGCGGGTCTGCTTGTCGGAGCGCTCGCCGACCGTCACGAACAGCTTGCCGTCGGGGGCGAAGACGAGGCGCGAGCCGAAATGCTTGTCGCCGTCGTAGGTCGGCGTCTGGCGGAAGATCACCTTGACGTCGTCGAGGCGGGCCTTGCCGTCGCTCTCGACGAACTTGGCCTTCGCCACCGTCGTGCCGTTGCCCTTGTCGCGCGGCTCACTGTAGCTGAAATAGACCGTGCGGTCGGAGGCGAAGCCCGGGCTCAGCGCGATGTCGAGCAGGCCGCCCTGCCCCTTGGGATCGACCTTGGGCACGTTCGCCACCGGCTGGCCCGGCGTGCCGTCCTTCGACACGATGCGGATCTTGCCGGCCTTCTCGGTCACGATCACGCGCCCGTCCGGCAGGAACTCCATCGCCCACGGGCTGTCGAGGCCCTTGGCGAAGACGGCGGTCTCGACCTGCGCCTTCTGGGTCGGCTCCGGCGCGCGGGTCTGGTTGGGCAGGAGCGGCTTGTACTCGGTGTTGGGCGGGCCCTGCTCCGCGGTGGTGGTGCCGGCGCCGGGCGTGGCCGGCGCCTGGAACGCCTCGCCCTCGACGCGGGAGGGGCGTGCCTCCTGCGTGGCTTCTTGTTTGGCCTCTTGCGCCGCGGATGACCGAACGAAGGCCGACGCGTCGAGGCCGAGGGCCGCGACGGTGGCGAGCAGGAAGGGAAGGGTGCGCGTCACGTCGGTGTTCCTTGTCCGCCTGTCCCGAAGTCTGGCTGACCGAAGTCTGACCCGCACATGGGGCGCGCGGCCGAGATGGCGAGGGCAGGCGACCGGGGAGCGGCCAAGCGGCGCGGTTGCGCAGGCGGTGTGGACGGCTGTGCACACCCATGCCCGGCCCGCGGCTCAGCCCCGTGCCGACGGGGCGGGCGAGGCCCGGCGCCTTGACCGCTGCCGGGTGCGTCGCCAAGTTCCCGCTCGAGCCAGGAGGCGCCGACCCCGCTCCCCGGTGCCCCGAACGAGACGAGTCGAAAGGACGTGGACGATGGCGACGGTGAAAGTGACCGACGCGAGCTTCGAGCAGGACGTGCTGAAGTCCGCCGAGCCGGTCGTGGTGGATTTCTGGGCGGAGTGGTGCGGCCCGTGCCGTCAGATCGGCCCGGCGCTGGAAGAGATCTCCGCCGACCTCCAGGGCAAGGTGAAGATCGTCAAGATCAACGTCGATGAGAACCCGCAGGTCGCCTCGACCTACGGCATCCGCTCGATCCCGACGCTGCTGATCTTCAAGAACGGCCAGCTGGCCAGCCAGAAGGTCGGCGCGGCCCCCAAGAGTGCCCTCGCGAGCTGGATCCAGGCCAGCGCCTGATCCGGCCCGACGGACTATGAAAAAAGCCCGGCCGCGAGGCCGGGCTTTTTTCATGCGCGAACGGGAAGCCGACCGGCCAAAACAAAGGAGCCCGGCCTTGCGGCCGGGCTCCCTCGCGGTTTCGAGACCCTTATGGGTTCGGCTTAGTAGCTGCCGAACTTGTAGTTCAGGCCGGCGCGGACGACGGCGAAGTCGTTGTCGCGGCGGGCGAAGTTGTTGACCTGGATCGAGGTGGCGCCGCTGCCGACGACGGCGGCCGGGAGCGGGGTGGCGGTGATGATGTTGCCGTTGACGTTGGCGAAGCCACCACGGCTCTGGTTGCCGTCGAAGTTCACGTACAGACCTTCGATCTTGAGCGTCACCGCCGAGGAGCGGAAGAAGTTCAGGAACGAGTCGGTCGGGAGCGCGTACTCGACACCACCACCGACGGCGTAGCCGGTCTTGAAGTCGTCGGTGTCGACGGCGCGGCCGCCACCGAAGCTGCCGTAGGCGAAGCCGCCGGTGCCGTAGAACAGGACGCGGTCGAAGGCGTAACCGATGCGGCCGCGGACGGTGCCGAAGAAGTCGAGGCCCTGGAGACCGGTCGGGTTGATCAGGGTCACGCCCGGGTTCACGACGCCACCCGGGACGATGCAGGTGACGCCACGGGTGCCGCAGGTGGAGTTCCGGCCGTCACGACCGCCGAGGTCGGCGTACTGAGCGTCCGCCTCGATACCGACGACGATGCCGGCGCCCGGGGTGAACTGGTAGTTGTAGCCGATCTGGGCGCCGCCGACGAAGCCGTCGTTACGGCCGCGGTTGTTGAAGATGATGGCGCCGACGGTGCCGTCCGGGCCGTTGATGATGCGCTGGTCGATGGTGTTGACCTGCGTCGCGGCCAGCGAGTCCTGCACGCCGAAGCCGTAGCCGGCGTTGAAACCGGCGTAGAAGCCCGTCCAGGTGAACACCGGAACCGGGGTGAAGACCGGCGGAGCGGCGCGGCGCGGCAGGTCGGCAGCGGAAGCGACGGTGGTGAGCGCCGTGAAGGCGGCGAGCGATGTCAGAAGCTTTTTCATTTTTTTGATCCCCAGCAAGTTGCCCGATCGCCGTGAAGCTAGACCATTTCCCCCAGCCGGGATGTAGCGGGAAGGCCACACCCGTTGCTGGCGTTTCAAGTCCTCGGACGGCGCGAAGCGGGGTTTTCGGACGCCAGAGGGCGCTCCCGACGGCGAGATGCCACTTTCCGCGTGAAATGACGCGGATCAACGGCATAGCCGGGCCTCAGGCGGGAATCGTCCCGTTGGCTTCCAGTACGGCGCCCGCGAGGTAGAGCGAACCGCAGATCAGCACGCGGGGCGGGCGCTCGAACACCGTATCGGCCAAGCCCGCCACCGCGGCCTCGACGCTGTGGGCGGTGCTCGCCTGCAACCCGACCGAGCGGGCGATGCCGGCGACCTCTTCCGCCGGGCGGGCGGCCATCTGGCCGGAGATCGGCACCGCCACCAGCGAGCGGGCGAGCCCGACGAAGTTCTTCAGGAAGCCTTCCGCGTCCTTGGTGCCGAGCAGGCCGACGATCAGGACGAGGGGCACGTCGCTGCGCTCGCCGAGATCGGCCATGGCGGCGGCGAGAATCCGCCCGCCATCGGCGTTGTGGCCGCCGTCGAGCCACAGCTCGGCGTCCCGCGGCATGCGCTCGGCCAGCGCCCCGTGCTTCAGCCGCTGGAGCCGGCCCGGCCAGTCGACGTTGCGCAGGCCGGCCTCAAGCGCCGCCGTGCCGATGTCGCCGAAGCCCGCCGCGCGCAAAGCCGTGATGGCGGTGCCGGCATTGGTGAGCTGATGGCGCCCGGCGAGCCGGGGGCGGGGCAGGTCGAACAGCTCGGTCTCGTCCTGATAGACGAGCCGGCCGCTCTCCTCGTGGACCGAAAAGTCCTGGCCGCCGACGCGCACGGGGGTCGCGCCGACCCGCTCGGCGGCGCGGCAGAGCACGGAATCGGCCTGGGCGTAGTCCTGGGGCGCGATCACCGCCGGGCAGCCGCGCTTGAAGATGCCGGCCTTCTCGGTCGCCACCGCCTCGACGGTGTCGCCGAGATACTCGGCGTGATCACGCCCGATCGGCGTGACGACGGCGCAGGCCGGCCGGTCGATCACGTTGGTGGCATCGACCCGGCCGCCTAAGCCCACTTCGAGCAGCAGCACGTCGGCGGGGGCTTCCGAGTAGAGTAGCAGCGCGGCGGCGGTGGTGATCTCGAACACCGTGATCGGTTCGCCGCGGTTGGCGGCCTCGCAACGGGCGAAGGCGTCGGCCAGCCGATCCTCGGCCACGAACTGGCCGCCGCCGATGCCGCCGAGGCGAATGCGCTCGTGGAAGCGCACGAGATGGGGCGAGGTGTAGACGTGGGCGGCCAGTCCCCCGGCTTCGAGGATCGCCCGCATGAAGGCGATGGTCGAGCCCTTGCCGTTGGTGCCGGCGACGTGGATCACCGGCGGCAGGCGCCGCTCGGGATGGTTGAGGGCGGCGAGCAGCCGCTCGATCCGCCCGAGCGACAGGTCGATCGTGCGCGGATGCAGGGCGAGGAAGCGCGCCATCAGCGCGTCGGAGGAGTCCATCTCGCGCTCGAACCTTCGTCGGTTGGAGGATCAGGCCGCGTCCGGCAGGGAGGCCGGGGCGTCGCGGCGCACGTCCATCAGCAGGCCGCAGAGCCGGCCGATGGTGTCCTTGAGCTGGTGGCGGTGCACCACCTGATCGACCATGCCGTGCTCGCGCAGGTACTCCGCCCGCTGGAAGCCGTCGGGCAGCTTCTCGCGGATGGTCTGCTCGATCACGCGGGGGCCGGCGAAGCAGATCAGCGCGCCGGGCTCGGCGAAGTGCACGTCGCCGAGCATGGCGTAGGAGGCGGTGACGCCGCCCGTCGTCGGGTTGGTCAGCACGACGATGTAGGGGAGCTTCGCCGCGTTGAGGCGGCGCACCGCCACCGTGGTGCGCGGCATCTGCATGAGCGAGAGGATGCCCTCCTGCATGCGGGCGCCGCCGGAGGCCGCGAACAGCACGTAGGGCGTGCGCTTCTCCAGGGCGGTCTCGGCGCCGCGGATGAACGCCTCGCCGCCGGCCATGCCGAGCGAGCCGGCCATGAAGCCGAATTCCTGCACCGCGATCGTCATCGGCAGGCCCGCGACGCGGCCGAAGCCGATCTTGAAGGCGTCCGCCATGCCGGTCTTGGTGCGGGCCTCCTTGAGGCGGTCGACGTAGCGCTTCTCGTCGCGGAACTTGAGCGGGTCGGCGGCGACCTCGGGCAGCGGCACGTCGATCCACGTGCCCTCGTCGAACATCATCTTGAGGCGCGCCTGGGCGCCCATCTTGAGATGGTGCTCCGAGCCGGGGATGACCCAGTGGTTCTGCTCGACCTCCTTGTGGAAGACCATCTGCCCGGTATCCGGGCACTTGATCCAGAGGTTCTCCGGCGTCTCGCGCTTGAACAGCGTCTTGATCTTGGGGCGCACGACCTCCGAGATCCAGTTCATCGCCTCGACCATGGGGTCTCTCGCTCCTCGAACCGTGACACGCTGATATCGGACCGCCCCCGCCCCGCTGCCAAGGGGCAAGCGAAGGGGAGGGGACAGCGAAGCAGTCGGCCTTTAGCCCTTCGTCACGCCGCGCACGCCGCCCGCGAGTTCGCGCACCAGCCCGGCCACCGCCTCGACCGTGCCCTCGCCCGCGCGGCCCTCGCCATCGAGGCTGCGAGCCAGCGCATCGACGAGCGCCGAGCCCACCACCACGCCGTCGGCGCCCTGGGCCACCGCCGCCGCGTGCGCGCCGGTGCGGACGCCGAAGCCGACCACGATCGGCAGGTCGGTCCTGGCGGTGATGCGGGTCACCGCCTGCGCCACCTTGCCGAAATCCGGCGTCGCCGTCCCGGTCACGCCGGTGATCGACACGTAGTAGACGAAGCCCGCCGTGTTCGCGAGCACCGCGGGCAGGCGCCGGTCGTCGGTGGTGGGCGTCGCGAGCCGGATGAAGGCGAGGCCGTGCTCGCGCGCGGGCAGGCACAGCTCGTCGTCCTCCTCGGGCGGCAGATCGACGACGATGAGGCCGTCGATGCCGGCCTCCTTCGCGTCGGGCAGGAAGCGGTCCACGCCGTAGGTGTGGATCGGGTTGTAGTAGCCCATCAGCACCACGGGGGTGTCGGCGTCGCGCTCGCGGAAGCGGCGCACCAGCGCCAGCGTGCCCGCGAGGTCCTGCCCGGCCTTGAGCGCGCGCAGGCCCGCGGCCTGGATCGCCGGACCGTCCGCCATCGGATCGGTGAAGGGCAGGCCGAACTCGACGATGTCGGCACCCGAGCGGGGAAGCGCCTCCAGCACCTTCAGCGAGGTCTCGGGGTCGGGGTCGCCCGCCATCACGTAGGTGACGAGGGCGGCCCGCTTCTCCGCGCGGCAGCGGGCGAAGGCGGCGTCGATGCGGGCGGTCATCCGTGGCACTCCCGGGCGGCTCGAGCCGGGACTTTTTTCGTCACGCGAGCGCCGCGTGGCCTTCCTGTCCCGGCCAGGGGGGGCGCCTACACCATCCGCTTGCCGACGTGAAGCATCGGCGGCGATCCGGGGGAGGGCGGCCCGGTGCCCGAGGGGAGCGATGTCGGCCGGGGCGGCCTCTTCACGATCCACACAGAATCAACTTCAAGTAAATTTTACCAGTAAAACCCTCTTGATAAGGGGTCTATTTCACGGTTCGTTCCGGTTTAAGCCCAACTTAGGATGAGATTTGCTCCCGCGGATGCCGAGCTCGAACGGCATGGATCGGGAGTCTCGATGTCCGGCACGCTCTATTTCGGCGACAATCTCGACGTGATGCGCGACCATATCCGCGACGAGAGCATCGACCTGATCTACCTCGACCCGCCGTTCAACGCGAAGCCGTCCTACTCGGTGCTGTTCCGCTCCCCCGACGGCGCCAAGAGCCCGTCGCAGGTCCAGGCCTTCGAGGACACGTGGTCGTGGAACGACGCCTCGCAGAGCGCCTTCGACGACGTGCTGCGCTCGGGCCACAGCGCGGTCGCCGACGTGCTGCGCGCGCTCCAGCAATTCCTCGGCACCGGCGACGTGATGGCCTACCTCGCCATGATGGCGGTGCGGCTGATCGAGATGCGCCGCGGCCTGCGCGACAGCGGCGCGCTCTATCTCCACTGCGACCCGACGGCGAGCCATTACCTCAAGTTGGTTCTCGACGCGGTGTTCGGGGTCCGGCAGTTCCGCAACGAGATCGTCTGGCAGCGTAGCCACGGCCATTACGACCGCAAGCGCGGCCGGTTCGGCGCGGTGCACGACACGATCTTCTACTACTCGAAATCCGACCGGCGGACATTCAACAACCTGTCCGTCCCCCGCAGCACGTCGGCGCCGCGCACGCACGACCTCTACGTCCACACCGACGGCAAGACCTACCGCAAGGACAATTGCCGCGCCCCGCGGGATCGCGGGGCGCGCTACGAGTGGAACGGCCACGGCGGGCACTGGCGCTTCTCGCAAGGCGAGCGCGACCGGCTGATCGCGGAAGGGCGCATCGTCTACACCCGCACCGGGATGCCGCGCGTGCTGCGCCCGGTCGATCCGCGGCGCGGCGTGCCGCTGCAGGACATCTGGAGCGACATCGACGGCCTCAATGCCGGCTCGGCCGAACATCTCGGCTACCCGACCCAGAAGCCGGCGGCGCTTTTGGAGCGGATCATCGCCGCCTCGTCCGATCCCGGCGACGTGGTGCTCGATCCGTTCTGCGGCTGCGGCACCACGGTCCACGCCGCGCAGACGCTGCGGCGGCGCTGGCTCGGGATCGACGTGACGCCGCTTTCCGTCAACCTGATCGCCCGGCGGCTGAACGCGGCCTTCCCCGACCTGCGCTTCAACATCCAGGGCATCCCGCGGGACATGGACGGGGCGCGCGAACTGGCGCTGCGCGACAAGCACCTGTTCCAGCTCTGGTGCGTCGATCTGGTCGATGCCCAGCCGAGCCGCGACGGCCGGAAAGGGGCGGACGGGGGCATCGACGGGCTGATCTACTTCAGGACCGAGGAGGCGGGCACGCGCGCGGCCCTCGTCTCGGTCAAGGGCGGGCTCAATGTCGGCGTCGGCCAGATCAAGGATCTGCGGGCGACGATGGAGGGGCGTCGCGAGCCGCTCGGCGTGTTCCTCACCCTGACGCCGCCGACGAAACCGATGGAGCGCGAGGCGGCCAGCGCCGGCTCCTACGAGAGCGGCCCCCACCGCATCCCGCGCATCCAGATCCTCACCGTGGCGCAGCTGCTCGCAGGCCTGCGCCCGCGCATCCCGTTCGGCCCCGCGCTGGGTGCGCGGCGGGAGGAGCGGCCGTCGCGCGCGGTCCGGTCGGGCGTCGTTTCCGAAAAATTCTCGTGATTCCGCATACGCTTCCCTAACCGCCTTTCTCAAGCGCGGCTTCACGCGCGCCTGTCACGGTCGGCTCCGCGCTGCCATCCTCGGGCAGCGGGGAGTGGCGTACCGCGTAATGACCCTCGCGCTGACCATCCTGGGACTGGGCGTCGTCGCCGGGCTTAGCGCCCTCGTGGTCGGGCTCCGGCGGCACGCCGCGTCGGACCTCCCCTCGGAATCGCTGCAGGACCGGCTCTGGCAGGTCGCCGAGAGCGAGGAGCGCTACCGGGTGCTCGTCGAGGCGACGACGCAGGCCGTGGTCCAGCGCGACGGGCAGGGGCGGATCACCTTCGCCAGCGAGGGCTTCGCCGCGCTGCTCGGCGCCAAGCCCCTCGACCTGATCGGCTCGACGCTGACCCCGCAGGTGCTGGAGCGCGGCCCCGTGCAGGTGCGCCCCGACGGCGTGCGCCAAGTCGAGGAGCGGCTGGTGCCGGTCGACGGCACGCCGCGCTGGTTCTCCTTCGTCGAACTGCCCGCCGCCGGTGCCGAGGGCGGGCCGAACTGGCTGCGCGCGGGCAGCGACGTGACCGAGCATGTCGAGGCGGTGCGATCCCTGGACGAGGCCAGGAGCCGGGCGGAGGCGGCGAACGTCGCCAAATCCCGCTTCCTCGCCACCGTCAGCCACGAGTTCCGCACGCCGCTGAACGGCATCCTCGGCATGGCCGACCTCCTGCTCGACACCCGCCTCGACCCGGAGCAGCGCACCTATGTCGAGGCTTTGCGCACCAGCGGCAAGGCGCTGCTGACGCTGGTGGACGGCATCCTCGACTTCTCGCGGATCGAGGCCGGGCGCCTCGATCTCGCCGCCGAGCCGTTCGACGCCGCGCTCCTCGTCGAGGGCGTGGTGGAGCTGCTGGCGCCGCGCGCCCAGGACAAGGGCCTGGAGATCGCGCTGGACATCGCCGACGACCTCGTGGCGTGCCGCGTCGGCGACGCCGACCGGGTGCGCCAGATCCTGCTCAACCTCGCGGGCAACGCCGTGAAGTTCACGCAAACCGGCGGCGTCGGCGTGAGCCTGACCCGTGAGGGCGAGGGGATCGCGCTCACCATCGAGGACACCGGCCCCGGCATGCCGGAGGACCGCATCCCGATCCTGTTCGAGGAATTCGAGCAGGGCGACGGCAGCGCCAGCCGCCGCCACGAGGGCACGGGGCTCGGCCTCGCCATCACCCGCCGCCTCGTGGAGCGGATGGGCGGCACGATCGAGGCGCGCTCGACGCTCGGGCGCGGCTCGACCTTCCGGGTGGTGCTGCCGCTGCCGGCGCCGGAAGAAGCCTTTGAAGAGGCGCGCCCGCCGGTCGCCCCGCCGGCGCTCAGGGCCCGCCGGGTGCTGATCGTGGCCGACTCGCCGTTCCAGGCGCCCTATCTCGCCCGCCGCCTGACCCGCTCCGGCGCGGCGGCGGTCGTGGTCGGCACCATCGAGGCCGGGCTCGACGCCCTGGCGAGCGCGGCCTTCGACGCCGTCATCGCCGACCGGGGCCTCGGCGACGCCCCGGTCCGCGCGCTCGCCGCGGAGGCCGGGCGCTGCGGCGTGCGCTGCCGCCTGATCCTGCTCTCGCCGTTCGACCGGCGCGAGTTCGGCGCGGTCAACGCCGCGGGCTTCGACAGCTACCTGATCAAGCCGGTGCGCGCCCGCTCCCTGTTCGACCGCCTGCTGGAACCGGGAGCCGCCCCCGTGGAGCCGCCGCCGGCCGTCGAGACCAAGCCGCCGGCCCGCGCGGCGGCACCCAAGCCTTCGTCCGGCCGCCGGGTGCTGCTCGCCGAGGACAACCCGATCAACGCGCTGCTCGCCACCAAGGCCCTGGAGCGGCTCGGCGCCGCGGTGACGCTCGCCCGCGACGGGCTGGAAGCGCTGACGATCGCCGAGACGCAAGGGCCGTTCGACCTCGCCCTCATCGACATCCGCATGCCCGGCCTCGACGGCCTGGAGACCGCCCGGCGCCTGCGCGCCCGCGAGGCCGAGACGAACGCGCGCCCGCTCCACCTCGTCGCGCTCACCGCCAATACCGGCCGCGAGGACATGGACGCGGCCCACGCCGCGGGCTTCGACGGGTTTTTGGCCAAGCCCCTGAACCTGCGGGCGCTGCCGGGGCTGCTGGAGGGACGCCGGGAGGCGGCCTGAGGAAACAGAAAATCTTCCTCTCGCCCTGGCGTAAGAACTGCCTCATCTTCGCGGCAGCGAAGGGTTGAGGACCGCATGACACGAGCGACCTTGGGACACGCGCGCACTCGGCCGGGGAGGGCGCGCGCGTGAAGCATCTGCGCTGGCTCGCCGTGCTGCCGCCCGCCGGCATGCTGCTCGGGCCCTACTTCCTCAACCGGGTCGAGCCGCTGGTGCTCGGCATGCCGCTGCTGCTGGCGTGGCTCGTCGGCTGCACCGTGGCGACCGCGGCCGTGATGGGGCTGGTCTACCTCACCGATCCGGCCAACCGCGACGCGGGAGAAGAGCCATGAACGCGGCGCTTCCCATCATCGCGCTGGCCTTCGTCGGGGCGCTGGGCCTCGGCCTGTGGGCGCGGGCCGGCCACGACATGGACATGGAGCAGTGGAGCGTCGGCAAGCGCGGCTTCGGCACCGTGCTGGTCTTCCTGCTGATGGCGGGCGAGATCTACACCACCTTCACCTTCCTCGGCGGCTCGGGCTGGGCCTACGGCAAGGGCGGGCCGACCTACTACATCCTCTGCTACCTCACGCTGATCTACGTGATCTCCTACTGGCTGCTGCCGCCCGCGTGGAAGTTCGCCAAGCAGCACAACCTGTTCTCGCAGCCCGACTATTTCGCCGCCCGCTACGAGAGCCGGCCGCTCGGCATCCTCGTGGCCCTCGTCGGGCTCGTCGCGCTGGTGCCCTACATGGTGCTCCAGCTCAAAGGGCTCGGCATCATCGTCTCGACCGCCTCCTACGGCGCGATCCCGCCCACGCTGGCGATCTGGATCGGCGCGGCGGGCGTCAGTGCCTACGTGATGGTGTCAGGGATTCGCGGCTCGGCCTGGACCGCGGTCGTCAAGGACATCCTCATCCTCGCCGTGGTGGTTTTTTTGGGACTTTACCTGCCGTATCACTATTACGGCGGCATCGGCCCGATGTTTTCCGCCATCGATCAGGCCAAGCCCGGCTTCCTGGCCTTGCCGGACCGGGGCCAGAGCGCGACGTGGTTCGCCTCGACCACGATCCTCACGGCGCTCGGCGGCTGGATGTTCCCGCACATCTTCGCCTCGATCTACACCGCCAGCGACGCCCGCACCTTCCGGCGCAACGCGGTGTTCCTGCCGCTCTACCAGCTCATGCTGCTGTTCGTGTTCTTCGCGGGCTTCGCGGCGGTGCTGCAGGTGCCGGGGCTGACCGGGCCAGACGTGGACCTGTCGCTGTTCAAGATCGCGCTGGAGACGTTTCCGCCGTGGTTCGTCGGCATCGTCGGCGCCACCGGCGTGCTGACCGCTTTGGTGCCGGGCTCGATGATCCTGATCGCGGGCGCGACGCTGATCGCGCAGAACCTCTACCGGCCGCTCGCCCCGAACGCGACCGACGCCTCGACCGGGCGGCTCGCCAAGATCATGGCGCCCGTACTGGCACTCGCCTGCGTCGGGTTCACCCTCTACGGCGGCGAGACCATCGTGCAGTTGCTGCTGATCGGCTACGCCGTGGTGACGCAGCTCTTTCCGGCCTTCTTCTTCAGCCTGTGGCGGCGCAACCCGCTGACCAAGGCCGGGGCCATCGCCGGGATTCTGGCCGGCGTCGCCGCGGTCTCGGTGACGGTGGTAGGCGGCTACACCCTCGCCAAGCTGTTTCCGGGCCTGCCGGGGCCGATCCAGGATCTGAACGCGGGCGTGGTGGCGCTGGCGTTGAATCTGGCGGTGGCGTTCGCGGTGAGTGCTTTTGGCAATCGGGGGTCGAAGCCCAACACGGCCTCGGCCTGATCACAGCAGCAGCCGCCGCTGCATCCCCTCGCCCCGCACGCGGGGAGAGGGCTTCGGCGACCTCGTCGTCGCCGAAGCGAGGCGGCAGCCGGGGGTGAGGGGGCGGCTCAGGACGAGCCTCATCCGGACGCGCCCCCTCACCGCCGCTCCGGCTTTCGCCTCCGCTTCCTGTAGGAACGACAAGGTTCCTACAGGCCTCTCCCCGCGTGCGGGGAGAGGGGGGAACCGTCGGCCTTCGTGGCGATCAGCCGGAAGGCTTGAATGAAAGCCGCGCGAAAAAGTCAGGCGCGGCGGAAGCTCAGGCCCGCGCGGTGCGGGTCCGGGCCAGGGCGCCCTTGAGCGCGGTGACGGGCAGGAGCACCGTCTTCACCAGGGCGGTGACGGCGAGGACGGCGAGGACGGGCAGGATCGCCACGCAGAGTCCGCTGACGCGCATCGGGTGTTTCCTTCGAGCGACTCGGGCGGCCTCGACCGCCGGCTGGGGCACAGTCCGCCACTCAATCACGGCAAGACCATGGTGAATCGGAGCCGTGACGGCGACAGCCTCACGGGTTTGTCGTGCCGGCTCGATCATCGTCCTGCATGCCGGATGCAGGACGATGATCGAGGTCCTTGTGCCGCATCGGCTTTCTCTGACCAGCCGGCGGCCACCTTTCGGGCCGATGCTCTTGTCGCCCCGCCCGCGGATGCGCGGCCTCGAAGGCGCTCATCAGCCGGGCGGCGTCGACCTTGGTGTAGAGCTGCGTCGTCGAGAGCGAGGCGTGACCCAGCAACTCCTGGATCGCCCGCAGCTCGCCCTGGCGGGCAAGCAGATGGGTCGCGAAGGAATGTCGCAGGGCGTGCGGCGTGGCGCTGTCGGGGAGACCCAGCGCGCCCCGCAGCGAGGCCACCGCGTATTGCACGATCCGCGGCGAGAGCGGCCCGCCCTTCACCCCGACGAAGAGCGGCCCTTCCGGATCGAGCGGGTGCGGGCACAGGGCGAGGTAGTCGGCGACCGCCTGCGACACGGCGGGCAGCACCGGCACGTCGCGGACCTTGCCGCCCTTGCCGGTCACCCGCACCGCGTCGAGGCCCGGCACAGGGGCGTCGCGGGCGGAGAGGCCCAGCGCCTCGGAGATGCGAAGCCCCGAGCCGTAGAGCAGCGCGATCACCGCCGCGTCGCGGGCGAGCACCCAGGGCTCGCGCGATTCGTCGGCGCGGGTCTCCGGCAGCGTCATCGCCACGGCGGCCGGGACGGGGAGGGGGCGCGGCAGCCGCCGCTCGACCTTGGGCTGGCGCACCGCGCCGAGCGCCGCGACGCTGCCGTGCCCCTCGCGTTCGAGATGACGGGCGAAGGAGCGCAGGCCCGCCAGCGCCCGCATCAGCGAGCGCCCGGAGATGTCGTCCGCACGCCGCGCCGCCATGAAGGCACGCAGGTCGCGGGGCTTGAGGGCGATGAGTTTTTGGATCGTCGGCGGGCCGGAGCGGGCGTCGAGATGGGCCAGGAACTGGCGCAGATCCCGCTCGTAGGCCTCGACCGTGTTGGCGGCCATGCGCCGCTCCTGCGCCAGCGCCCGGCGCCACCCCTCGGCGGCGGCGCGCAGGGCCGCGTCACCGGGGAGGGGGAGGTCGGCGTCGAGCTGTCGGGCGCTCCGGGACATGGGGGGAGCAAGCGCCGCCTATGGTTGACGAAGCGTTAATCCCCTTTCCGCGCGGCCCGACCGCGCCATCTGGCCGCTCATCCCGATTCCAACAGAGAGCCCCGATGGCCAAGCCCGTCCACAGCATGATCCGCGTCCGCGACGAAGCGCGCTCGCGCGATTACTACGCCCGCGCCTTCGGCCTGCAGCCCGCCGACCGGTTCGACTTCCCGGACTTCACCCTGCTCTACCTGCGCGATCCGGCCTCGCCGTTCGAGCTGGAACTGACGGTCAACAAGGACCGCTCCGAGCCCTACGACCTCGGCGACGGCTACGGCCACATCGCCTTCGTGGTGGACGACGTCGAGGCCGAGCACGCGCGGTTCAAGAGCGAGGGCTTTCCGGCCACCGACCTCAAGACGCTCAAGCACGGCGACACCGCGCTCGCGACCTTCTTCTTCGCCACCGACCCGGACGGCTACAAGATCGAGGTGATCCAGAAGGGCGGCCGCTTCGCCTGAGCGGAAGCATCCCCCTCATCCCGAGCCCGAATCCGGCCGATCGGGCGCGGGCTCCGGTTCGCCCGGCGATCCCCGGAGCCCTCGTTCGAGGCTTCGCTCGCACCCCGGGATGAGGGAGACAATCGTCCGCTCTCGATGTGTTCTCAGCGCGTCACAGTTTGTTCGCGTGGCCCAGAACCGAATACAGGAAGAAGGCGTGTACGGCGATCAGGATGAGCGCGACCGTGATCGTCGCCCTGATCTGCCGATTCCTCGGATTGCCCTTCTCGGAGACCGCGAGTCCGATCATCGTGACGAGCCCGAACGCGGGAATGACGATCAGCCCGGTCCTTTTCGGCGCGTAGGAGTTCGGCACGCCGTTGAGGTTCCAGTGCATGGGAATCCGATCGACGTCGCCCAGCATCAGTCCGGCACTCGCGGACAGGATCGCGAGGAATGCGACCGTGATCAGCGACAACACGTAGGACAGCTTCACGCAAAGCCCTCTCGGGTTTGCCGTCGACACCGACGGATGTCTGGCAACCTGCCCTGGCGCCCGCCCACGATCCAGGCGCGTGTCCGACCGATCGGGTCGTAAGGTCAACGCTTTCCGGCGCCTTCGCGTGCGGCGGACCGCGAAGCCCTCGCGCGCTCGATTTCTCCCTCAAGGGAACGCTGGCGCCTTCCGAGCCATATAAGGGCACCCGCGCGGTCCGCGGCCATGGTTCGGAGACGGCGGATGGTTCAGCACGCGTACCGGTTCGGGATCGAGGAGGAGTATTTCCTCGCCGATGCGGAGACGCGCGGCACGCCGCGGCGCTCGGTCAAGCCGTTCCATGTCGAGGCGGGGGAGCGGCTGCCGGAGATCGGGCGCGAGCTGTTGCAGTGCCAAGTCGAGGTCTGCACCCCGCCCTCCACCGAATTTCCCGCGGCCCATGCCGCGCTGCTGGGGCAGCGGCGGCAGCTCGCCGAGATCGGGGCCGCGCACGGGCTTCTGGTCTTCGCCGCCGGCACCCATCCCATCGCCGACTGGGCGCGCCAGCTGCCGACCAAGGGCGACCGCTATCGCGGCATCCTGCGCGACGTGGGGCTGGCCGGGCGGCGCAGCCTGATCTGCGGCATGCACGTCCATGTCGAGGTGAAGGACCCGGACGCCCGCGTCGGGCTGATGGACCGGCTGCTGCCGTTCCAGCCGCTCCTGTTCGCGCTCTCGGCCTCCTCGCCGTTCTGGCAGGGCAAGCCGACGGGGCTCTCGGCCTATCGCCTGAGCGCCTTCGGCGAACTCCCCCGCACCGGCCTGCCGGAGCTGATGGGCGATGCCGGGTCTTACGAGCGCTACGTGCGCATCATGACCAAGGCCGGCTCGATCCAGGATGCGAGCTTCCTGTGGTGGTCGTTGCGGCCCTCGATCAAGTTCCCGACGCTGGAACTGCGCATCGCCGATTCCTGCACGCGGCTTACCGACGCCATCGTGGTGGCGGCGCTGTTCCGCTGCCTCGTGCGGTTGGTCGAGCGACGCCCGGACATCAATGCCGGCCTCACCGGCGTCTCGCGGGCGATCGCCGCCGAGAACCTGTGGCGGGCGCAGCGCAGCGGCACCGAGGCCGAGTTGATCGACGAGGCCTCCGAGGAGGCGTTTCCGTTCGGGCAAGCCCTCGACACGCTGCTCTCGCTGATCGCCGAGGATGCCGAGGCGCTCGGCTGCACGGCGGAGGTCGCCGACGCCCGCCGGATCGTCCGTGAGGGCACCAGCGCCGAGCGCCAGATCGCCGCCTTCGAGGCCGCACGCGGCGGCGACACCAGCAACCGTCAGGCGCTCGACGCGGTGGTGGATTGGCTGGCGGAGACGACGCGGGCGGGGTGAGGTGCCCGAAAAACCCTCCCCCCTACGGATATCGGGCTTGCCCGATATCCGCATCCTAAGTGCTCAAGTCGGGCAGGCCCGACTTGAGATGGGGGAGGGTGCCTCGCGGATGCGAGGCGGGAGAGGGGACGACGCTTCCGGAGGGTTCGCGTCGAACGCGGCCAAGCGGCACCGTCGCTCCCCTCACCCGACACCCTTCGGGGGCCACCCTCTCCCACCCAAGTTGGGCTTGCCCGACTTGGGCAGCGCTTGCCGATCTCGGGCAGGCCCGAGATCGGGAGGGGAGAGGGATCTTGCGTCGCGGGTCAGCCCTTCTCGAACGGGTTCTTCGTCGTCCTCAGCGACAGCCGGATCGGCGTGCCGGGCAGCTCGAAGGACTCGCGGATGCCGTTGACGAGGTAGCGGGTGTAGGATTTCGGCAGGGCGTCGAGCTGGTTGCCGAACAGGGCGAAGTGCGGCGGGCGGCTCTTCACCTGGGTGCCGTAGCGGATCTTGATGCGCCGGCCCGAGACCGCGGGCGGCGGGTTGCGCTGGAGCGCGTCCGTGAGCCACGCGTTGATCCGCGCGGTCGAGACGCGGCGGCTCCACACCTCGGAGGCGTCCACCACCGCCTGCATCAACTTGTCGATGCCCTCGCCGCCCAGCCCCGACAGCGACACCACCGAGACGCCGCGCACCTGCGGCAGCAGGCGGGTGCAGTCCTCGCGGAGCGTCTTGAGCAGGCCCGGCTGGTCGGCCACGAGGTCCCACTTGTTGAGGCCGATCACCAGGGCGCGCCCCTCGCTCTCGACGAGATCGACGATGGTGAGATCCTGCTTCTCGAACGGGATGGTGGCGTCGAGCAGCACCACCACGACTTCGGCGAAGCGCACGGCGCGCAACCCGTCCGAGACCGCGAGCTTTTCCAGCTTGTCGTCGATGCGGGCGCGGCGGCGCATGCCGGCGGTGTCGTGCAGCTTGATCTTGCGCCCGCGCCACTCCCAGTCGAGCGAGATCGAATCGCGGGTGATGCCGGCCTCGGGGCCGACGAGCAGGCGGTCCTCGCCGATCATCCGGTTGATCAGCGTCGACTTGCCGGCGTTGGGGCGGCCGACGATGGCGACCCGCAGGCCCTTGCCGCCCTCGCCGTCGTCCTCCTCGTCCTCGTCCGGCTCGGGCAGCACGTCGCGCAGCGCATCCTGCAGTGAGCCGAGGCCCTCGCCGTGCTCGGCGGAGAACGGGATCGGATCGCCGAGCCCCAGCGAGAACGCCTCGTAGGCGCCCGCCATGCCGGCCCCGCCCTCGGCCTTGTTGGCGATGAGGATGACCGGGATGCCGGCCCGGCGCACGAGTTCGGCGAAGGGCCGGTCGGCGGGGAGCACCCCGGCGCGGGCGTCGATGACGAACAAAACCGCGTCGGATTCGAGGATCGCGGCCTCGGTCTGGGCGCGCATGCGGCCGAGCAGCGAGTCGGCGTCGGCCTCTTCGAGCCCGGCGGTGTCGATGATGCGGAAGGCGACGTCGCCGATCGAGCCGTCGCCCTCGCGCCGGTCGCGGGTCACGCCGGGGCGGTCGTCCACGAGCGCGAGCTTGCGCCCGACCAGCCGGTTGAACAGGGTCGACTTGCCGACGTTCGGGCGTCCGACGATCGCGACGGTCGGCAGGTCCATGGTTCTACGTCTCTCGGCGGGCCTTAAGGACCCGCGCTGGTCTTCGTGAGGATAAGGCATTCCAGGGCGTGGGAACATCGCCTGGAACGAATGCCGTCCTTGCGAGCGTGAGCGAAGCAATCCGACGGCGCGCCTTATCCGGAAAGGTCGCGCCCTGGATTGCGTCAGTTCCGCCTCGCAATGACGGAAGCGTCAGCGGGTGATCGGCGGCGGGGGCGCGGCGTTCTCGGGCTTGGCCTCGGTGACCGTGACCGGCCCGCCCGCCACCAGCGCGGCGTAGATCTCGACGCGCTGGCGCAGGCCCTGCGGGGTGTCGTTGTCGCTGGCGATCTGGTCGAACCAGCGGCCGGCGCCCTCGATGTCGCCCTTGCGGAGCGCGGTCAGGCCCAGCATCTCGCGGGCGGTGTGGCGGTAGGTGCCTGTGGGCGTGGCGAGGCCCTGGAGTTGGGTCAGCGCAGCCGCCTGATCAGTGCCGTCGATGCGCAGCAGGGCGGCGCGCAGCCGGGCGAGGTCCCGCAGGGCATCGCCCGCGCCCTTGTCGGCGGCCAGAGCGTCGTAGGCGGCGGCCCCTGCGGCGGCGTCGCGCTTTCCGGTCTCGGCGGCGTTGCGGAAGCGGGCCAGCAGCGCGTAGCCCGCCGGGCCGTCCGCCTGGATCGCGGCGAAGTCGCGCTCGGCCTGCGCCGTGTTGCCGTCCTTGGCGAGGCGGCTCGCCTGATCGAACCGCTCCGAGGTCGCCTCGGCTCGCACGAGTTCGGCGTGGCGCCAGTAGTTCCAGCCGCCGACGCCCGCCACCAGCAGGATCGCGGCCGTGATGATCAGCGCGTTGTAGCGCTTCCAGATCTGAATGAACCGGTCGCGGCGATAATCCTCGTCGACCTCGCGGATGAACTCGTTGTTCTCGGCCATTTCAATCCGTGCGTCCCTCGCGGGCCGCGCTCGCCTCGCCTGTCGTCGTCGGGCCCGCGCCTAGCACAGAGCCTCCGGTTTGGCGAAATTTTTTGGGTTTTTGCGGTGTCGCCTCACGCCTGCCCCGGCCAGGCCGCGACGCCGATCAGCAGCGGGTGCAGGTACTTCGCGAACACGAACCACGCCACGAGGCCGACCACGACCGCGATGGCGTCGTTGCGCCAGCCGGCGGGCGCGGCCTGTCCGCCGTGCTGCGCGGCCACCTGCCCCGCGGTGAGCGCGCGGCGCTTGGCGCTGATGCGGGCGGCGACCGCCCAGGCCAGGAAGGCGCCGAACAGCAGCATCGAGCCGAGGTCGCCGTTGGCCAAGAGGTGCGCGGTCGCCCAGATCTTCACCGCGAGCAGCATCGGGTGCTTCAGCCGGGTGCGGATATGGCCGGGCAGGTAGGTCGCCGCCAGACTGATGAAGGCGAACAGCGTCAGCAGCACCGCGAGATGGCGGGTGAAGGTCGGCGGCGACCAGACCGGGATCATCCCCTCCTGCCGGTACAGCCCGTAGCCGTAGGCGGTGAGCGCGAGGCCGAGCGCCGAGAGTAGGGTATATCCGAGCTTGTACCGCTGCTCGCCGACGCGCCCAATCACCTCGGCGCGCTTCCCCCGCGCCATCGAGAAGGCGTGGGTGCCGAGGAACAGCACGAGGCCGAGGATCAGAACGAGCATGGGGCGGCCTGTGGACGGCACTTGCGCCGGACGATCCGGACAAGCTTCCTGTAACGGTTCAAAACGCAATCCTGATGGGATGTCCAGGCTGCTCCGCCCCCTCTCCGTGCTGCTGGCCGTCGCGTGCGGCCTCGTGCCGCTCGAAAGCCGCGCCGCCGCGCCGCCGCTCTCGGCGCTGACCGTGACGGGGCCCGAACGCCTGATTTTTTCGGCGACCCGCGACGCCTGCGACGGGGCCGACGTGCCCGACGCCCCTTCCCGCGCCTTCCGCGACGCCTCGGGCGCCATCGCGATGTTCGGTCTGCACTATCGCAACCGCGCGCTGCGGGGGCCCGATCTCGACAGCCTCAAGCTCGATTGCCGGGTGGTGCTCGATTCAGGGGGAAAAAGCGATCCGGCGCTCTACGACGACCGCTCGTGGATCACCGCGACGTGGACCGAGGACGGCGCCAAAGTCGCGGCGCTGATCCACCACGAGTTCCAAGCCAACGAGCACGAGGGCCGCTGCCGCTCCAAGGTCTACATGGAGTGCTGGTACAACACGATTCTCGCCGCCGCCTCCCGCGACGGCGGCGCGAGCTTCGCGCCGACCAAGCCGCCCGCGGTGGTGGCCGGGGCGCCGTTCCGGCAGGAGGAGGAGCAGGGCCGCCACCGCGGCTTCTTCAACCCCTCCAACATCGTCGGCGACGGGCGCTGGCGCACCTTTATGGCCTCGACCACCGGCTGGGATCGGCCCGGCAGCGACCAGCCGGCGGGCGTCTGCCTGTTCCGCTCGGACGACCCCGCCGACCCGACCCGCTGGCGCGCCTGGACCGGCACCGGCTTCACCGCGGCCTTTCCCGATCCGTACCGCAAGGCGGTGAAGCTGCCCGACACCTGCCGCCCGGTCGGGCCGTTTCCCGGCCCGGTCGGGGCGCTGGTGCGCCAGCGCGGCACGGGGGCGTGGATCGCGGTGTTCATGGCGGCCAAGGGGGGCGCCTTTTCGGAGTCCGGCTTCTACTGGACGACCTCGCGCGATCTCATGACCTGGGACGTGCCGCGTCTCCTCATGGCCGGCGCCACGCTCTACGACGATCCGTGCAAGGCGGGTCCGCGCCTCATCGCCTACCCGTCGCTCATCGATCCGGAGGCCAAGGGCCGCAACTTCGACGATGTCGGCGAGCGGGCGCTGCTCACCTACGCGACGCTGCGGGTGGAGGGCTGCACGATCACCTCGGATCGCGACCTCGTGCGCCGCCCGGTCGCCATCAAGGTCTGGCCCTGAGGCGCGCCCCGCCTACCTCGCGGGCGAGCTTCGGAGCCCACGATGACCCGCCACTGCCTGCCCTGGACCGATCTGCCGGAGACCCGCGCGCCGTCGGGCGTGGGGAAGCGCAGCCTGGAAGGAAAGGCTGCGAGCCTCGTGCGGGTCGAAGTCCCGGCGGGCACGGAGGCGCCGCGCCACAGCCACGACCACGAGCAGTTCGTGCAGGTGATCGAGGGCTCGGGCATTCTGGAGACCGAGCAGGGTCGCGTGGCCTTCGCCGCGGGCAGCCTGTTCCATTTCCCCGCGGGCACGTGGCACGCGGCCTCGTTCGAGACCGCGACGGTGTTGGTGGAGACGAATTTTTCCGCTTGAGAAGGCCTCGGGCCGTCCCACCCACTCCCCTCATCCTGAGGTGCGGAGCGAAGCGGAGCCTCGAAGGAGGGCTCCAGCCAGCCGCGCGATCCCTGGAGCCCTCCTTCGAGGCCGCTTCGCGGCACCTCAGGATGAGGGCGGTGGGTGGGAGGCGCCGTCACGCGATCCCGAGCGCCGCCTTCTCCTCCAGATACGCCGCCCGCACGCTCTCCTTGCCGTAGGCCCGCTCCAGCCGGCGTACGGTGAAGTGGGCCCGCGCCATGCCCTGGAAATGGTCCATGAAGGCGGTGTTGACCGCAGCCCCCCCGAGCGCGCCGATCACCGGCACGGCCTGCGCCGCGACCTTCTGCGAGACGACGAGGCCGAAGCGCGAGGCGATCTGGGCGGTCAGCCGCACCAGCGGCGGGGCGCCCGCGTCGAGGAGCGAGCGGTGGGCGGCGTAGCGGGTCGCCTCGGCCATGGTCTTGGCGAGCGCGGCGCGCACGGCGAAGTAGCCGCTCTCGGACAAGGCCGTCTCGGGGCCGTTGCGACCGCCGAGGGCGAAGACCTGCACGCAGGCGAGCGCGCCTTCCGGGTCGCTCAGATCCTCGCCCTCCTCGCGGGCGATCTCGGCGATGGAGCGCAGCATCAGCGTGGTCGAGAGCGGCAGCTCGATCGCCACGGTGGCCAGCCCGAAGGCGCCGCCGAGGGCGCCGGAGACGGCGGCGAGCGCCTTGTGGCGGGTCTCGCTGGAGCCGACGAGCCAGCCGAGCCGGGCGCCCGCCCCCTCCTCGATCCGCTCCACCGCCGAGCCCGCGGGCTTCACCGCCTTGTCCGGCAGGGTGGCGAGCGCGATGCGGAGCGCCGTGCGCATCGCGGCCTCGGTCGAGCGACCGACCGCCTCGGTGACCGGCGCGGGCAGCGCCCGGCCGATCAGGTCAAGCGGCGCCCCGGCCGCCGCCGAGAGCCGCGCGGCGAGCCCCGGCCGTTCCAGCACGTCCACCGCCCGGCGCAGCGCCGCGCGGTCGGCCGCCGAGAGCGGCGGCAGGGCGGCGGGCGCGACCGGAACCGGCAGGGTCTCGCCGCTCAGCGCGATCTCGTTCACGTCAAGAATCTCCCGAAACGCGTAGGCAGGAGCAAAACGAGCGCCCCGACGAAGGTTCCGTCACGCCTTGACGGCTACGGCTTCCTCCTCCGGCGCAGGGCCGATTTCACCCTCTTCCCGCCCCTCGCCCAATGCCGCGAGGGCGATGCAGAGCAGCGCCACCGGAATGCCGATCAGCGCCGAGGCGGCGAAGAATTGCGCGTAGCCGAGCCAATCCACCATGTAGCCGGACAAGCCGCCGATGAATTTTCCGGGCAGCGCGTAGAGCGAGGAGAGCAGCGCGTACTGCGTCGCCACGAAGGCCGGTGAGGTCAGGCCCGACATATAGGCGATCAGCGCCGTGCCGGCGAAGGCAGCGGAAAAGTTGTCGATCGAGATGCTGGCGATGAACAGGTTCATGTCGTGGCCGCTGACGGCGAGCCACGCGAACATCAGGTTCGAGCCCGCCGCGACGATGCCGCCGAACAGGAGCGAGGCCTGGATGCCGAAGCGCATCACCGCCCAGCCCCCGGCGAGCGCGCCGACGAGGCCGACGATCACGCCGTAGATTTTGGTGACGTTGGCGATCTCGACGAGCGAGAACCCCTGCTCGTTGTAGAACGGTTGCGCCATCACCCCGGAGATGAAGTCGGGCAGGCGGTAGAGCATGATCAGCGACAGGATCAGGATCAGCCGCGCGCCCTTCCGGCGGATCAGGTCGCCGAACGGCTCGACCACGGCGACCCGCAGGGTCTCGGCGACGCCGCGCGGCTCCGCGTTCGCGTCCGCCGGGTCCTGGCGGGGGGCGAACAGGCACCCGGCGATGCCGACGAGCATGAGGAGCGCCATGGCCTCGTAGGCCATCTCCCAGCCGTAGCCTTGCGCGATGTAGAGGGCGCCGGCCCCGGCGAAGGCGCGGGCGATGGCGTAGCCGAGCTGGTAGCTGCCGAGCATCAGCCCCTGGCGCTCGGTCGGCGCCGCGTCGATGCGCCAGCCGTCCACGACGATGTCCTGCGTCGCCGAGGCGAAGGCGGTCACCAGCGCGCAGACGACGATGTAGAACAGATCCTGCGAGGGCGCGCCGAAGCTCATGGCGACGAGGCCGCCCGCCACCGCGACCTGCGACAGCAGCATCCACGAGCGCCGCCGCCCGAGCCACCGCGACAGCAGCGGCAGGTCGAGCCGGTCGATCACCGGGGCCCAGACGAACTTCAGCGAGTAGGCGAACGAGACGTAGGACAGGAGCCCGATGCTGGTGCGCTGGATGCCCGCGGTGGCGAGCCACGCCGACAGGGTCGAGAACACCAGCAGGATCGGCAGGCCGCAGCCGAAGCCGAGTGCCAGCATCAGCAGCAGGCGCGGGTCCTCCAGCACGTCGCGGGGCCGCAAGCCCCTCCGGCCCTTCGCTGCCGCCATCGCCGATCCCCTCTTTCGCTCCGTCACGCCCTATGCAGAAATCGCGGCAGCCTCGGGGCTGCGAGCAACAACCTCTTGCGCTACGCCCCCTTACGGCGGGCGTGCGACTTTGGGATTCCGGCGCCCGCAACGCTTTCCCAACGCTTGCCGGTGTAGGGATAAGGCAAGCTTGACGGAAGCGTGAAGTCGGCCTCGGAACGGGAGCGACCGTCTCCCGTTGGGGGGAACCGATCACCCGCTCGCGGCATCGGTTTTATGGATTTGCGTGGCGCTTCTTACCCAGCGGCACGCCTCGCGTCGGCGTAAGGATGACGGGTTTTCCCAAAGAGGTGACGGCGTTCCCGCCGGGTTTCACCGTCGAGGTGTTCGCGGCGGCCTTCGAGGCGAGCCCGACCCCGATGGTCGTCACCGATCCGCGCCGGGACGACAACCCGATCGTCTGGGCCAACAGCGCCTTCCTCGGGCTGACGGGCTATGCCCGCGACGAACTCTACGGCCACAATTGCCGCCGGCTCCAGGGCCCGGCGACCGATGCCGCGACGCTGAACGGCCTTCGCGAGGCGATCGGGCAGGGCCGCGCCTTCGAGTGCGAGTTGCTGAACTACCGCAAGGACGGCACGCCGTTCTGGAACGGGATGACGGTCAACCCGGTGCGGGACGCGGACGGCGCGATCCTCTACTTCTTCTCGGCCCAGGCCGACATGACCCACAAGCACCGGCTGGAGGCTGCCATGCGCGACGCCAACGGCGCGCTGGAGCGGGAGGTGGGCGAGCGCACCGCCGACCTGCGCTTCGCCCTGGAGCAGAAGACGGCCCTGCTCCACGAGGTCGATCACCGGGTCAAGAACAACCTTCAGGTCATCTCCTCGCTGATGCTGCTCAAGGCGCGCCGCACGCCCTCGGGCGAGGCCCGCAACGCGCTCCAGGCGATGGCCGAGCGCATCGGCGCCCTCTCGACCGCCCACCGGATGCTCTATCAGGAGGGCGACGCCGCCCGCTTCGAGTTCCGCGAATTCGCCGACGACCTCATCGCCGACCTCGCCGCCGCCCACGGAACGGACACCGCCCGCGTCGAGACCGAGGTGGAGCCGCTGGCCCTGCCCGCCGCCATGGCGGCGCCGCTCGCCCTGCTGCTGCACGAACTCGCCGGCAACGCGCTGCGCCACGCCTTCCCCGGCGAGCGGGCGGGCCGGGTGCGGTTGAGCGCGCGGCGCTCGGATGACACTTTGGAACTCGTCGTCGAGGACGACGGCATCGGCCTCGCGGCGGGCCCCCCCAACCCGACCGGGTTCGGGCGGATGCTGGTCGAGATGGTGGTGCGGCAGTTGCGCGGTACCCTCGCGTGGTCGGAGGCCGCGCCCGGCACCCGCGTCGCGATCCGCGTGCCGCTGCCCGCGGACGGCCCGCGGTGACGGGCCTTTCCCAGCGCCGCCGCTTCGTGCCATTGCCGCCCGCTGGCGGGATTTCCTCGCCGCGACCCGGGGAAGGAGACGCGGGATGCCCGAGGTGAGCCCCGCAACGGGCGACGGCCCGGCCGCGGGCGAGAGCCCGCCAGCGGGCGAGGCCCTGCGCATCCTCGTGGTCGAGGACGAGGTGCTGATCGCCCTCGAACTCGAATGCCTGTTGGAAGACCTCGGCCATGTCAGCGTCGGCGTGGCTTCGGCCTCCGCGGAAGCCATCGCGCTCGGGCAGCGCACCGCCCCCGACGTGGCGCTCGTGGACATCCACCTGATCGACGGCCCGACCGGCATTGAGGTCGCCCGCGCCTTGAGCGCCGACCCGCGCACAACGGTGGTGTTCATGACGGCCAACGCCAAGCGCATCCCGCCGGACTTCGCTGGCGCCGTCGGCGTGATCGCAAAACCCTATTCCGAGCGCACCGTGGCGAGCGCGCTCGACTACGTTGCCCGCTGCCGCTCCGGGCAAGCGGGCGGGATGCCGTCAGGGGAGACGCTCGACGGCTTCCGCCTCGCGCCGGGCGCCGCCGGGTAGGGACGCGGACGGGCCGCGCTCGGCGGGCTTTTTCGCCGGGCGGATCGCCTGGGCGAAGGTGAACAGCATCCCCGGATCGACCGCCCGCTTCACCTCGGCGAGCTTGGCGTAGTTCTCGCCGTAATAGGCGTCCTGCCAGTCGGCCAGCGACGGGTCGGAGAAGTTCTGGAAGGCGCCGACCGCGCCGGTGCGGCGGTTGACGTCGTCGTAGAAGCGCTGCTGCCAGTCGAGGGTCTGGGCGATCTGCTGCGCCGAATCGGTCGGGCTCCACCAATTGGCCTCGACGGTGAACAGCCAGTCGGACCCGCGGTGGACGTAGGCCGTGTCGGTCCGACCGAGGCGGTCGATGGCGCCGCCGACCTGGAAAAACTTGAAGCTCACCGGCATGGCGGTGGCCGGCATCTTGCCCGCCCAGTCGAACATCGCCGCGATCGCCTCGTCGTCGATGGCGGCGGCGCGCATGTAGCTCGATTTCTCCTGATAATAGTACGGGAACGTCGTCTCGGTCAGGAAGTCCTGGCCCTGCCAGTACGGCACGTTCTCCTTGACCTGCGACCGGCTGCCGTCGCGCAGCGCCCAGGTCGACTTGAAGATTTCTTCCAGCTTGAACTTGGATTCGTGGAGCTGGCCGAGGATCGACAGCGTGACCGGCGCGTGGTCGCAGCCCTCCTGCCGGCTCGGGATGGTGACGGCGATCTTGGAACCGAAATCGTCGGGCGCGCTCGCGAGTTCGCTCAGCAGGAGCTTGAGCACCTTCGGCAGGTCCTTGCTCCAGGTGAGGTTGAACACCGTCACCGAACCCGCCGGGCGGGTCTCCAGGGTGAAGCCGGTGCTGATGCCGAAATTCCCGCCGCCGCCGCCGCGGCAGGCCCAGAACAGGTCGCGGTCGGTGTCGGCGTCGGCCCGCACGAGCTGGCCGTCGGCGGTGACGAGTTCGGTCGCGCGCATGAGGTCGGAGCCGACCCCGAACTTGCGCATGTTGAAGCCGATGCCGCCGCCGAGCAGGAAGCCCGCGGCGCCCACCGTGTCGCAGCGGCCGTGGGTGATGGTGCGATGCAGCCGCTCCATCTGCTTGTAGGCGAGCAGGTTCAGCGTGCCGCCTTTGACCGTGACGATGCTGCCGTCGGCCGTCACCGGCGTCACGCCCGCCATCAGGGTCATGTCGATCAACAGGCCGGGCGTGGTCGAGAAGCCGGCATAGTTGTGCCCGCCGGAGCGGACCGCGAAGGGTAGGGCCTGCCGCTGTACCCAGGCGATGCAGGCCTGCACGTCCGCCGCGCTGGTGCAGCGGGCGATGCCGGCGGGCAGCGTCGCGCCGTAGCGCAGGTTGTTCGGCCGGCAGATGTCGGCGAAGAACGGGTCGCCCGGCCGCAGCACGCCGCCCGTCACCGCGCGGGCCAGATCGGTCCAGGCGGAGGGCGGCGGACACGCGCCCTTGTCGAAGGCCAGCGCCGAACCCGGCATGAGCCGGGCGGCGGCTGCGAACCCGCCGAGGCCGACGAGGAAATTCCGACGCGACGACCGCAATTCGAGTGCCATGGCCCCGTGCATCCTGTGCTTGCTTGATTCGGTTTTGACCGATGATTCTTTCACAGGGCGTTAAAATTGGGACGGGGAATCTATTCGGAATTGGATTTCGGCGCCCATGTCGCCGGCCTATCCAATCCAACCCCCTCATCCTGAGGTGCCGCGAAGCGGCCTCGAAGGAGGCCTCCAGTACCCGCGTGATCCCTGGAGCCCTACTTCGAGACTTCGCTGCGCGAAGCACCTCAGGATGAGGGTGAGGGTTGGGTTTTTTGGGACTTTTTGTGCAGCTATACTGGAATTACGGACAAATCCGTTTCCGAGTGATCGCTTCACGTTCCAGCGCACCGCCGTCATTGCGAGGCGGAGCCGAAGCAATCCACTGCTCCGCCCTGAATTGCTTCGGCTCCGCCTCGCAATGACGGTGAGCGAAATCGGAGAACGGCAGGCGGCGCCTACCGCGCCCGCTCCGCCTTCAGCCGGTACAGCGCGTCGAGCGCCTCCCGCGGCGTCAGGCTGTCGGGGTCGATGGTGTCGAGCAATTGCCCCAGCGTATCGTCGGGCGCAGGCGCCGCGGGCTCCGGCGGGGGCGGGGCGATCTCGGTGAGGCTCGCAAACAGCGGCAGGTCGTCGATGCGGGCGCGCGAGGGGCGCTCGCGCTCGGACGATTCGAGGCCTTTCAGAATCGTGCCGGCCCGCGCCACCACGCTCGCGGGCAATCCGGCGAGGCGGGCGACCTGAAGCCCGTAGGAGCGCTCGGCCACGCCGGGCACGACCTCGTGCAGGAACACCACGTCGCCGCGGTGCTCGGCGACCTTGAGGGTGGCGTTGTCGAGGCGCGGCAGGCGTTTGCTGAGCGCGGTCAGCTCGTGGAAATGCGTGGCGAACAGCGCCCGGCAGCCGTTCTTCTCGTGCAGGTGCTCCAGGCAGGCCCAGGCGATGGAGAGCCCGTCGAAGGTCGCGGTGCCGCGGCCGATCTCGTCGAGGACGACGAGGGAACGGCGCGTCGCCTGGTTCAGGATCGCGGCGGTCTCGACCATCTCGACCATGAAGGTCGAGTGGCCCCGCGCGAGGTCGTCGGCCGCGCCGACGCGGGAAAACAGGCGGTCCACCACGCCGAGATGGGCGGCGCGCGCCGGCACGAAGGCGCCCATCTGCGCGAGCACGGCGACGAGCGCGTTCTGGCGCAGGAAGGTCGACTTGCCGCCCATGTTCGGGCCGGTGACGAGGCGGATGCGCCCGGCCTCCTCGCCGGACAGGTCGCAGGCGTTGGCGATGAAGGCTTCGCCCGCCTTGCGCAAAGCCGCCTCCACCACCGGATGGCGCCCGCCCTCGATCGCGAAGGCGAGGCTGTCGTCGAGCCGGGGCCTGGTCCAGTCGAGTTCGACCGCGAGTTCGGCGTGGCTTGCCGCCACGTCGAGGGCCGAGAGCGCGTCGGCGATGTCCGCGACGGCGTCCGCCTGCGCCATCACGCGGGTGGCGAGCGTGTCGAACACCTCCGATTCCAGCGCCAGCACCCGGTCGGAGGCGCCCGCGATCTTCGATTCCAGCTCGCCGAGTTCGACGCTGGTGAAGCGCATGGCATCGACCATGGTCTGGCGATGCACGAATTCCCGCATCAGGCCCTTGAGGCAGGCCTCGCCCACCGCCTGCGGCACCTCGATGTAGTAGCCGAGCACGTTGTTGTGCTTGATCCGCAACGTCCGGCAGCCGGTGGCCTCGGCATAGCGCGCCTGCAAAGCCGCGATGACTTTTCGCGAGTCCTGGCCGAGCAGGCGGGCCTCGTCGATCTCGGCGTGATAGCCGGCGCGCACGAAGCCGCCGTCGCGGCGGTTGAGCGGCAGGTCGTCGGCGAGCGCCGCGCCGAGTTCCGCGGCGAGATCGCGGTCGGCGACGTCGAGGCGCCGGACGAGGCGGGCGATGCCCTCGGGCAAGTCGGCCCCGCCGAGGCCTCCGGCGATGGCGAGCGCGGCGTCGAGCCCGCCGCGGAGCGCGGCGAGGTCGCGCGGGCCGGCGCGGCCGAGGCCGAGGCGCGACAGGGCGCGGGCGAGATCGGGGGCGGCCTTGAGCGCGTCGCGCAGATGCGAGCGCAGCGACCCGTCCGCGACGAGGAAGGCCACGGCATCGTGCCGCCGCGCAACCTTCTTCAGGTCGGTCAGCGGGCCGGCCAGATGTTCGGCGAGCAGCCGCGCGCCGCCCGCTGAGACCGTGCGGTCGATGGCCTCCAACAGGCTGCCCTTGCGCTCGCCCGACAGCGTGCGGGTGAGTTCGAGGTTGGCGCGCGTGGCCGCGTCGATGGCGAGCGTGGCGCCGGAGGCCTCGCGGGAGGGGGCCGAGAGCGGCACCTTCGCCCCGAACTGCGTGCGCTCGATATAGAGGAGCGCGGCGCCCGCCGCCGCGATCTCGGCGCGGGAGAAACTGCCGAAGCCGTCGAGGGTCTTGACGCCGAACTGCTCCCGGATGCGCCGCTCGGCCGAGGCCGGCTCCAGCTCGGCGGCGGCCAGCGGCACCACCGCGGCCTTCGTGTCGCGCCACAGCCGGGCCAGCACCGGGTCGGCGTGGATGGCCTCCGACAGCACGATCTCCCGCGGCTCGTGCCGGGCGATGGCCGCCGCCAGTTCCGTGCCGTCGACTTCGCTGAGCGAGAACCGCCCGGTCGAGATGTCGATGGCGGCGAGCCCATAGGCCTCGCGCGAATCCGAGACCTTGCGGCGGCCGATGGCGAGCAGCAGGTTGGCGCGGGCCGGATCGAGCAGGCGATCCTCGGTGAGCGTGCCGGGCGTGACGAGGCGCGTCACCTCGCGCCGCACCACGGATTTGGGCCCGCGCTTCTTGGCTTCGGACGGGTCCTCGGTCTGCTGGCAGACGGCGACGCGGTGGCCGAGCGCGATCAGGCGGTGGAGGTAGTCGTCGGAGCGCTCCACCGGCACGCCGCACATGGGGATGTCGGCGCCGCCATGCTTGCCGCGCTTCGTCAGCACGATGCCGAGCGCGCGCGAGGCGATCTCGGCGTCCTCGAAGAACAGCTCGTAGAAGTCGCCCATCCGGTAGAACAGCAGGCAGTCCGGATTGGCGGCCTTGATCTCGATGTACTGCGCCATCATCGGCGTGGCGCCGGGGATGTCGAGGGGGGACGTGACGGGCGAGGAGGTCACCGAATCCGCCGGGCTCGCGCGACGTTCGAGGGCTTTAGGACGAGGGGAACTGGAACGCATGGGGAAGAGGCTAGCAGCCCCGCCCCCAGGCGGCACCGGAGACGGAGCGCGAACATCGTGGACAAGTGTGCGCTCTCCCCAGGCGGCGCAAGCGGGCTGCCTGTGTGCAGAGGGTCGAGCCGAGAGCGTGATGCCGCTGAGGACTATGTGGAAGCCTCGTCGCGGGCCTGTTTGATCCGCCACTCGGCACAATCGATGTCTGTTTTATCGAACTCGTTCCGGAATCTAAGGATGCCCGCTTCAACGGTGTGATCCTGTAGCCCCAGCTCGGTCAGGCGCCGGAAGCCGCTTTGCACCTCGCCATTGCGGACCAGTCGTTTCATGGCGCCCAGCGTTTGATAGCGCTCCAGCATGCCAATGAAAATTGTCGGCCTGTACCCCCGCTCGGAGCCGAGCCGAATCAGTTCCTTCACGAACTCCTCAAGCTCTGGCGATGCTTTTCGGGGTTGTAGTATCGGTGGCGTAGTTAAGCGAGCCATCCCTTTTTAAGCCCATCTCGCCACATCTCTGCGGCATAACGATCTGAATCATACCCAATTTTATTTTTCAGGCGTAGAACCAGCCCATCTCGTTCGGCTTTGGCATAGGCGGCAACGACGGTCTCCCTGTCGCCTCTATGTAGTTTGTAGAGGCTTCGCATCATATCCCGTTGCGAAGGTATAGAATCACTGCTCATTCCACACTGTCGCATGTCCGACTGTGCGAGCAAAGAGTGAAATCGGCAGGTCGGATTTTAAGTGAAATCAACATAACTCCAG
Source organism: Methylorubrum subtropicum (assembly GCF_038442325.1). NCBI lineage: Bacteria > Pseudomonadati > Pseudomonadota > Alphaproteobacteria > Hyphomicrobiales > Methylobacteriaceae > Methylorubrum > Methylorubrum subtropicum. The sequence continues at coordinate 428,967 of NZ_JBBXMW010000001.1, forward strand.
GCACGAAAAAGCCCGCCGGGCACGGGGCCGGGCGGGCCGTCTCGTTCTCGACCGTCGGGATCATCGCCGGTTGAGGCGACGATCCCTGAAACCCGATCAGTAGCGCGGGCCGTTGGTGGTGTTGCCGAGCTGCTGCTGGTAGCCGGGACGCTCCGGGTTGCGGGCGTTCGGGTTGCCGTGGCGCATCGTGTTGTAGCGGCGGGCGCGGCGCTCCATCTTGGAGGTGCCGTGGTAACGGTGCCAGCCGCGGTGGTGATGATGGCGACCGCCATGTACCACGGTCTCGACCGCGTCGCCGGCGATCACGCCGGGGGCGGGCATCGCCGGGGCGGCCGAGGCCGAGCCGGCGCCGAGGCCGCAGAGCAGCGCGCCGGCTGCGAGGGTGAGGGCAATCCGCATGGGTCTCTCGTCCGTCCGTCGTTGGTCCGTGCGCTCTCGGCACGTCGTGCCCTCAAGTCGGCGTGAGCGCGGCCGTTCCGGTTCCCGCGCCGGAATTCAGTAACAAATGTTTGATCGGGCTTGACGCGCGGAATCGGATTGCCCGACGACCTTGAGCGTGTCGCCTCAATGGGTTGCGCGGAATCCCGATCCGGGTCACCTCCCCGGCGATGCCGAACGACCCCGCCCCGCTCCCGATCGAGGCCGCCCTTCCCGCGCTCCGCGCCGCGCTCGGGCAGAGGAACGCCGCGGTGCTCGTCGCCCCACCGGGCGCGGGCAAGACCACGCGGGTGCCGCTGGCCCTGCTCGACCAACCCTGGCTCGACGGCAAAAAAATCATCCTGCTGGAGCCGCGCCGGCTGGCCGCCCGCGGCGCGGCCGAGCGGATGGCCGGGACGCTCAATGAGCGCGTCGGCGACACGGTGGGCCTAAGGGTGCGGCTCGGCTCCAAGGTCTCGGCCCGCACCCGCATCGAGGTCGTCACCGAGGGCGTGTTCACCCGCATGATCCTCGACGACCCGGAGCTGACCGGCATCGGCGCGGTGCTGTTCGACGAGTTCCACGAGCGCTCGCTCGATGCCGACCTCGGCCTCGGCTTCGCCCTCGATGCGCAGGGGGCCTTGCGCGAGGACCTGCGCATCCTCGCCATGTCCGCGACCCTCGACGGCGCCCGCGTGGCCGGCCTCCTCGGCGATGCGCCCGTCGTCGAATCCGAGGGCCGGGCCTTTCCCGTAGAGACGCGCCATCTCGACCGCGCTGCGGGCGAGCGCATCGAGGACGCGATGGCCGCCGCCATCCTGCGGGCGTTGCGGGCCGATCCGGGCTCGCTGTTGGCCTTCCTGCCGGGGCAGGCCGAGATCCGCCGCACCGCCGAGCGGCTGGAGGGTCGCCTGCCCGAAGACACCGACCTCGCGCCCCTCTACGGCGCGCTGACGCCAGGGGAACAGGACCGGGCGGTCGCCCCGGCCCCGCCCGGCCGGCGCAAGGTGGTGCTGGCGACCGCCATCGCCGAGACCTCGCTGACGATTCAAGGCGTGCGCATCGTCGTCGATTCCGGGCTCGCCCGCGTGCCGCTCTACGAGCCCGGCAACGGCATGACCCGCCTCGTCACGGCGCGCGCCTCCCGCGCCTCGGTCGATCAGCGCCGGGGCCGCGCCGGGCGCACCGAGCCCGGTGTGTGCTGGCGACTCTGGCCCGAGGCCGCGACCGCCGCCCTCGAACCCTTCGCCCGCCCCGAGATCCTCTCCGCCGATCTCGCCGGGCTCGTGCTCGATTGCGCCGCCTGGGGGCTGGCCGATCCGACCGCGCTGCCCTTCCTCGATCCGCCCCCGGCCCCGGCGCTGACGGAGGCCCGCGCGATGCTCGCCGATCTCGGCGCGCTCGATGCCGACGGGCGCCTCACCGCCACCGGCCGGACACTGCGCGCCCTGCCGCTGCCGCCGCGGCTCGCCCGGATGGTCGCCCGCGCCGCCGAGAGCGGCCACGCCCGCCGGGCCGCGGAACTGGCCGCCCTGCTGGTGGAGCGGGGGCTGGGCGGCGATTCCGTCGATCTCGCCGACCGGCTCGACCGCTTTTCCCGCGACCGCGGCGGGCGCGCCGCCGATATGCGCCGCCTCGCCGAGGGCTGGGCCCGCCAAGCCGAGCGCGCCACCGGCTCCCGCCCGGACGAGCCCGATCCGGCCCTCGCCGAGCCCGGCGCCTTGCTGGCGCTGGCCTATCCCGACCGGGTCGCCCGCGCGCGGGGCCGCGAGGGTGCGGTGCTGATGGCGAACGGCCGGGCGGGGCTCCTCGACCCCGCGAGCGCGCTCGCCCGCGAGCCCTTCGTCGTGGTGGCCGACCTCACCGGCACGGCGGCCGCCGCCCGCATCCTCGCCGCGGCGGCCATTTCCTCGCAGACCCTCGACGCGCTGTTCTCCGACCGGATCGAGACGGTGCGGAGCGTGAGCTTCGACGGGCAGGCGCGGGCCCTGCGGGCGCGCGAGACCCGCCGCCTCGGCGCGGTGAGCCTCGACGAGCGCACGCTCCCCGTCCCGGCCGACGCGGAGGCCGCCCGCGCGCTGGCCCGCGGCGTCGCGGGGCTCGGCATCGAGCGCCTGCCCTGGACCCCGGCGCTGACGCAGTGGCGCGCCCGCGTGCGCTTCCTTCATGGGGCCGAGAGCGGCGAGTGGCCCGACCTGTCCGACGAGGCGCTGGCGGGATCGATCGAGGACTGGCTCGCGCCGGGCCTCGTCGGGCGCAATTCCCTCGCCGCGATCACCGCCGACGACCTGGGGCAGGCGCTGCAATCGCTGCTACCCTGGCAACTCCGCGCCCGGCTGGAGGCGGAGGCGCCGAGCCATGTCGAGGTGCCGACCGGCTCGCGCATCCCGGTCGACTACGAATCCGGCCCCGAGCCGGTGCTGGCGGTGCGGGTGCAGGAGCTGTTCGGCCTCGACCGGCACCCGACGCTCGGCGGCGGGCGGGTGCCGCTGGTGCTGCACCTGCTCTCGCCGGCCCAGCGCCCGATCCAGATCACCCGCGACCTGCCCGGCTTCTGGCGCGGCTCCTGGGCCGCAGTGCGCTCGGAGATGCGCGGACGCTATCCCCGCCATCCCTGGCCGGAAGACCCGCTCGCCGAGGCGCCGACCCGGCGGGCGAAGCCGAGAGGGACGTGATCCGGGACGTGACGGGCGCGCTTCGGAACGGTTACGACGTAGACGACAGGGAGGATCGTGAGTGATGAGGATGCGCGCGGCGTTGTGTCTGGCCCCGCTGCTGTGGTCGGCGGCGGCGGCGCAGGTCAGGCCCGAGGACAAGCCCCAGGAGTTGCCGCAAGGCAGGCCCCTCGTCATCCCCCAGGCCGAGGGCGAGAAGCAGGGCAAGATTTTCGGCCGCGCGCTCGCCTGCGGCGTGCCGCGCGAGAGGGTCGATGCGGCCATCGCCGCCGGCCGGACCCGGATGCAGGCGGTGGTCGGCCGCGCGCTCACCGACGAGCGCTACCTGCTCTCCCTCGACGACGCGATGCGGCTGGAAACCAGCCTGCCCGCCCCCTCGGCCACGGCCTGCGAGAAGGGCATCGCGGCCTTCGAGCGGTTGGAGAGGACGGCGCCGTAAGGCTCTCTGTCGTCTTCTGTTTTATCTCGACCTTCCCCTGCGTCCCGAGGTGCCGCCGGCAGCCTCGAAGGGGAGGGGATCGGGTGGGACGAGCAAGGCCCTCGGCGGCCACCTTTCGGGCCGATGCTCACCCCTGCCGCAACGGCCCACCCACCAGCCAAGCTGGATCGAACCAGCGGTCCGCCTCGCCGTCATAGGGCAGCCGCGTCACGTCCCAGTGCTGGATGTACTTCGCGTACACGTTCCACACCGCGATCCCGCCGCCGACGAAGATGCGCCGGCCCGGATAGCGCTTCAGCACCGCCTCCGGGTCCTCGTGCGAGCGGATCACGTCGATGGTGCGGTCCTTGAACGCGAAGTCCGGCACCGAGGCCACGGTCTTGGGGCCGGCGATCAGCACGTGGCCCATGGTCAGCGCGAAGAACCGCGTCACGTCCTCCACGAACAGCGGATCGGTGTTGCCCTCCCACGGCAATTGCCCGTTGAGGCCGAGCTGGCCCCGCTGGCCGATGGCGCAGATGCAGCGGACGTCGATCATTCGAAACCTCGAAGTGAAACCAGAGGACGATGATCCCGCATCATCGTCCTCTGCCCGCGCGACGGCGCGGCGGCGGTCGTCCGCCGGACGCGGCGGTTTCGGTCGAAGACCGGGACCGACGCAACAGAGAAGAGTCGGGCTCTGCCCGAATCCCGCCGGGGCCTGAGGCCCCGGCCCCCCGTTACTCGGGGGCGCGGAAACTTAAGGTCCGGTCGCTGGGGAAATCGTAGAGGCGGCCGGTCTCGTTCCATGAGGGCGAGGCGAGGCGCACGAAGTGCGGCGCCAGTTCCTCCGGCGTGCGCAGGGTCTCCGGGTCCTCGCCCGGCATGGCCGAGCGGCGCATCGCCGTGCGTAGGGGGCCGGGATTGAGCAGCATCGCCCGGATCGGGCTCGTCTCGGTCTCGGAGGCGTAGGTGCGCACCATCGCCTCCAGCGCCGCCTTGGTCACCGCGTAGGGCCCCCAATAGGCCCGCGCCTTGTGCGCCGCGCCCGAGGTCACGAACACGGCCCGGCCGGCATCCGATTGCCGCAGCAGCGGATCGAGCGAACGGAGCAGGCGCCAGTTGGCCGTCACGTTCACGTCGAGCGTCTGCTGCCACACCTTCGGGGTGATGTGGGCGAGCGGCATCAGCGCACCGAGCACGCCCGCATTGCCGATCAGGATGTCGAGCCGACCGAACCGCTCGTTCAGCGCCGCGCCGAGCCGATCGATCGCGTCCCAGTCGGTGAGGTTCAGCGGCACCAGCGTCGCCGAGGCGCCGACCGCGCGGATCGCGTCGTCGAGTTCCTCCAGCGCCCCCTGCGTGCGGGCCACCGCCACGACATGGGCGCCGGCCTCCGCCAGGGCCAGGGCCGCCGCCCGGCCGATGCCGCGCGAGGCGCCGGTGACGACGGCGATGCGGCCGTCGAGGGTCTTGTCGGCCATGGATCAATCCGCCTCGGCCAGCATCGCCAGCCGCTTCGGCCCGGCGATGGCCAGATCCGTCAGTTCGGTCGGGTACTGCCCGGTGAAGCAATGGTCGGTGTATTGCGGGCAGGCCTCGTCGCGGGCCTCCTCGCCCATCGCCCGGTACAGGCCGGGGATCGACAGGAAGGCGAGCGAATCCGCGCCGATGTATTTCCGCATGCCCTCGAGATCGTGGGTCGCAGCGAGCAGCTTCTCGCGCTCCGGCGTGTCGATCCCGTAGAAGTCCGGATAGGTGATCGGCGGCGAGGCGATGCGGAAATGCACCTCGCGGGCGCCGGCATCGCGCATCATCCGGACGATCTTCACGGACGTCGTGCCGCGCACGAGGCTGTCGTCCACGAGCACGATGCGCCGGCCCTCGATCGCCGCGCGGTTGGCCGAGTGCTTCATCCGCACGCCGAGTTCGCGCACGGTCTGGGTCGGCTGGATGAAGGTGCGCCCGACATAGTGGTTGCGGATGATGCCCATCTCGAACGGCAGGCCCGCCTCCTGGGCGAAGCCCAGTGCGGCCGGCACGCCGGAATCCGGCACCGGCACGACGATGTCGGCGTCCGCCGCCGCCTCGCGGGCGAGTTCGCGGCCGATGCTCTTGCGCACCGCGTAGACGCTCTTGCCGTTCACCACCGAATCGGGCCGGGCGAAATAGATGTACTCGAAGATGCACGGGCGCATCGGCCGCTTCTCGGCGAAGCGGATCGATTCCACGCCCTCTTCCGAGATCACGATGATCTCGCCGTTCTCCACGTCGCGGATGAAGCGGGCGCCGATGATGTCGAGCGCGCAGGTCTCCGAGGTGAGGATGTAGCGCCCGTCGAGTTCGCCGAGCACCAGCGGGCGGATGCCCATCGGGTCGCGGGCGCCGATGAGCTTCTTGTTGGTCAGCGCGACGATGGCATAGGCGCCCTCGATCCGCTGGAGCGCGTCGATGAAGCGCTCGACGATGCGGGGCTTTCGCGAGCGGGCGGCCAAGTGAAGGATCACCTCGGTGTCCGAGGTCGATTGCGTGATGGCGCCGTCCTGCACCAGTTCGCGGCGGATCGACAGCGCGTTGGTCAGGTTGCCGTTATGCGCCACCGCCAGACCGCCGCCGGCGAGTTCAGCGAACAGCGGCTGGACGTTGCGCAGGATGGTGCCGCCGGTGGTCGAGTAGCGCACGTGGCCGATGGCCGAGCGGCCGGCGAGCCGCTCGATGGTGCCGCGGTCGGAAAAGTTGTCGCCCACCAAACCCTGGCGGCGCTCGGAATGAAAGACGCCGTCGTCGTAAGAGACGATGCCGGCGGCCTCCTGGCCGCGGTGCTGCAGGGCGTGCAAGCCCAGCGCCGTGATGGCCGAGGCGTCGTCGTGCCCGTAGATGCCGAAGACGCCGCATTCCTCGCGAAGCGTATCGCCGTCGATGTCCCAATCGTGGGAATCGACGCTCGCGCTGACAGCTGACATGGCGTTCTCGAAATCCTGGCGGCGCGGACGAGTCCGCGGCTTCGCGTCCGGCACAACGGAAACGGCCGGGACCGGACCGATGGGTCCGGGACCGTCGTGAAACCGTTACCTATGCGGGACCAACGCCGCAACCAAGAGCGATTCCAGCATATCAGCGTTTCGGCGCAGGCGCCGTCGGGGCCGCGTCGCTGCGGCGCTGGGCCGGCAGGTCGGTCTCGGGCGGCGGCTCCTCGGCCGGGCCGTCCTTGGGCTTGCGCAGCTGCTTCAGGAAGCCTTCGGGGTTGTCGGGCAGTTGCGCCACCAGCGCCTCGCCGGAACTCTCCAGCAGCGGCTTGCTCTTCGCCTGGGCGGCCCAATCCGGCACCTTGCCCTGCACGAGCCACGCGAGGAACACCCAGCCGATCACGCAGATCAGGAAGCCGCGCCCGGCGCCGAACACGAAGCCGAGGGAACGGTCGACCGCGCCGATGCGCGAATCGAGCACGAGGTCGGACACCTTCACGGTGATGATCGAGACGACGATGAGCGTGGCGAGGAAGATCGCGCCGATCGAGGCGACCAGCGCCACGGTGTCGCTGGAGACGTGCTGCTTGACGGTGGGCAGCAGCATCGGATGCAATGACCACGCGAGCGCGGCCGCCGCCACCCAGGCGATGATGGCGAGCACCTCGCGGGTCACGCCACGCACGGCGGCCAGCAACGCGGACACGAGCACGATGCCGAGCACCACGAGGTCGAGGACGGAGAACGGCATCGCTGGTTACGCTGGTCCGGGGCGGGAGACGCAAATGCGGCCGCGGCGGCTCCCCCGGACCGCGCGCCCTCAGTCGTTTGTACCGATATACCCCGGTCGAACTCGGCCGTCACCTTCGGGCTGCGGGAGCCTCTGAGGCGTGGCCGCGCCCCGCTACCTCGTGTCGATCGCCGGGCTGTTCAGCGGGGTGCTGATCGTCTCGCTGATCCTGGCGGGCAAGATCGCCGAGGTCGGCGGCGTCACCTTCCCGGCCGCCGTGATCGTGTTCCCGCTCTCCTACCTGTTCGGCGACGTGCTGACCGAGGTCTACGGCTATGCCAGCGCCCGCAAGGTCGTCTGGGCGGGCTTTGCCGTGCAGGTGATCTGGATCGTCAGCTACTGGATCGCCGCCGCCCTCCCGCCGGCCCCGTTCTGGCCGCACCAGCAGGCCTTCGAGACGGTGCTGGGCTCGACCCCGCGCCTCGCGCTCGCCGGCATGAGCGCCTACCTCGTCGGCGAATTCCTCAACGCCTACGTGCTGGCCCGCCTCAAGCTGGCGTTCGGCGGACGGTTCGTGGGTGTGCGCCTCATCGCCTCGACGGTGGCGGGGCAGGCGGTCGATTCCGCTCTGTTCCTGACGCTGGCCTTCGCCGGCACGCTGCCCGCGTCCGAACTGGTGCGCCTCGGCCTCTCGGTCTGGCTCCTCAAGGTCGCCTGGGAGGTGCTGGCGCTGCCGCTGAGCCTGCCGCTGATCGCGTGGCTCAAGCGCGCGGAGGGCGTGGATGCCGATGATCGGGGGACGGATTTCAACCCGTTCCGATTGGACGCCTGATCTCTCCGGAATCCGCTTCACGCCGTCATCGCGAGGCGAAGCCGAAGCAATCCAGCGCTCCGCACTGACAAGGGAAGGCGCATACGTAGCCGTGTCGTCGGCGCGGTCTCGCCCTCTCCGAAAAGATCGCGCCCTGGATTGCGTCAGTTCCGCTTCGCAATGACGAGGAGGTCGATCTGAGACGATGGGATCGAGCGGACGCCTTGTGAACTGGCCGTCGCAGCATTTCTCGTGATGGGGCAAGGCGTGCGGCATGATTAACATTAACCATGCCGCACGCCTTGCTGTCACGGTCCAACGGCGACCTGTCTTTAACCTTACCTAAATGCACAAGGATTAGGACTGACAACCCTACGCGGAGCTGGTTCTGCGTCAGCGGCGGTCGATGGTGTCATGACGAGTCTTCTGACCAACATCGCCGCCATGACAGCGCTGACGACGCTGAAGGGCATCAACAATCAGCTCGACGCGACCTCCAACCGGGTCTCGACCGGCCAGCGCGTGTCGTCGGCGGCCGACAACGCCGCCTATTGGTCGATCGCCACCACGGTGCGCACCGACAACGCCTCGCTCTCCGCGGTGAAGGACTCGCTCGGCCTCGGCTCCTCGGCGATCGACACCGCCTATAACGGCCTCAATTCGGTGCTGTCCGATCTGCAGAACCTGCGCGCCAAGCTGCAGACGGCGCTGCAGCCGGGCGTGGACCGCGCCAAGGTGCAGGTCGAGATCGACGCGATCCAAGACAAGATGCGGGCCACTGCCGATTCCTCGACCGCCTCGGGCCAGAACTGGCTCTCGATCAATTCCGGCACCGCGAGCTACCAGCCGAGCCGGAGCCTCGTGGCCGGCTTCTCCCGCGACACGGCCGGCACCGTGCGCGTCTCGACGGTCGACATCCCGGTCTCGCGCATCGCCCTCTACGACGCCAACACCTCCGCCACGGCGGCGACGCCCGCCACGACCGCGCGCCTGACGGGCGCGCAAGCGCTGGCCGGCAGCTACGATTTCAGCACCAACCAAGAGGTCAGCTTCGCCATCAAGTCCTGGGCCGACGGCTGGGGCACCCGGACGACCGACATCGTCCTGAACAGGGCGACGCTGACCTCCGCCGCCGCCGACCTGACGAAGGTGACCCGCGGCGAGTTGGTCGATGCGATCAACAACCAGCTCGCGGCGGTGAGCGGGGCGAGCGGCGAAGACCCGCTCGCCCGCGCGAGTCTCGATGCCGACAACCGTTTGGTCGTCGAGACGGTCGCATCGCCCGTGTTTCCCGCGGGCGGCACGACGCGGCGCCTGCGCATCACCAACGAGGTCGTCACCGCGAACACGCAGGTCCGGACCGATATCGGCTTCGGCACGAACAGCGGCTACGGCCCCGACAACATCGCCCTCACCGGCGACGACGATGCGGTCCGCCCCGTGCTCTTCGCCTTCGGCTCGAATGCCAGCACGACGACGGTGAAGGGCGTCCTCGACACCATCGAAGGCACCACCGGCATGTCGATCCAGTCGATCGATCTGAAGCAAGTGGGCAGCGGCACCGCTGCCGACGCCACGGTGAGGCTCCTCGTCACGCAGGTCGAGAAGGCCATCGCCCGGGTAACGGATGCCGGCACCACCCTCGGCGCCGGCAAGACCCAGATCGACGGCCAGAAGACCTTCGTGGACTCGCTGATCAAGGTCAACGAGCGCACCATCGGCATCCTCGTGGACGCCGACATCGAGGAGGAATCGGTGAAGCTGAAGGCGCTCCAGACGCAGCAGCAGCTCGCCGTCCAGGCGCTCTCGATCGCCAACGGCGCGAGCCAGAGCCTGCTGTCGCTGTTCCGCTAACGGGTCCGCTACATCTCCTCCTCGTAGCGCACGGCCTTCGGCCGCCCGCCGCCGCGGCGGGGTGCGCCCGAGGCGATGCCGGCGACGAGGTCGGCGATGTGGCGCAGCGCATCCGTCGGCAGCGCCCGGTCGCCGGCCTCGCCGCGGCCCTGCGGCGTCACCGCCTTGGCAAACCCGAGCTTCAGCGCCTCCTTGAGCCGGGCCGGCGCCTGCGAGACCGGGCGCACCGCCCCCGACAGGCCGAGTTCGCCGAAGAACACCGAGTCGGACGGCAACGCCGATCCCGACAGCGAGGAGACCAGCGCCGCGGCCACCGCGAGATCCGCCGCGGGCTCGGAGATGCGCAGGCCACCCGCGACGTTGAGATAGACGTCGTGCCCGCCGAGCCGGATGCCGCCATGGGCCTCCAGCACCGCCAGCACCATCGACAGGCGGTTGGGGTCCCAGCCCACCACGGCGCGGCGCGGCATGCCGAGCGAGGAGGGGGCGACCAGCGCCTGGATTTCCACGAGCAGGGGCCGCGTGCCCTCCATCCCGGCGAAGACCGCGGTGCCCGGCGCGGCGTGGTCGCGGCCCGCCAGGAACAGGGCGGAGGGGTTGGGGACCTCGGCGAGCCCCGCATCGGTCATCTCGAACACGCCGATCTCGTCGGTCGGTCCGAAGCGGTTCTTCACCGCCCGCAGGATGCGAAAATGATGGCCCTGGTCGCCCTCGAACGAGGCCACCGCATCGACCATGTGCTCGACCACGCGCGGCCCCGCGATCTGCCCGTCCTTGGTGACGTGGCCGACGAGGATGACGGCCGTGCCCGTCGTCTTGGCGAAGCGGATCAGGGCCTGCGCCGACGAGCGCACCTGCGTGACCGTGCCGGGGGCCGATTCCACCGTCTCGGTCCACATGGTCTGGATCGAGTCGATGATGGTCAGCGCGGGCGGATGGCCCTGCGACAGCGTCTCGACGATGTCCTCGACATTGGTCTGCGCCGCCAGTTCCACCGGGTACTTGGCGAGCCCCAGCCGCTCGGCCCGCAGCCGCACCTGCCCCACCGCCTCCTCGCCGGAGATGTAGGCGACGCGCTCGCCGCTCTTCGCCATCGCGGCGGAGGCCTGCATCAAGAGGGTCGACTTGCCGATGCCGGGATCGCCGCCGAGCAGGATCACCGAGCCGCGCACGAAGCCGCCGCCGGTGACGCGATCCAACTCGTTGATCCCCGAGGGCGTGCGCGGCGCTTCCTTGGCCTCGCCGGTCAGCCCTTCGAGGGGAAACACCCGCCCGCGCGCCCGCGACGGACGGGTCGCGGCGGGGCCCGATTGCGGACCGGCGGAGGCGACCTCCTCAGAAATCGTGTTCCAGCCGTTGCAGGCCTCGCAGCGCCCGCGCCAGCGATTGTAGACCGCCCCGCAGGACTGGCAGACGAAGGTCTGTTGAATCTTGGCCATGGGGGCTCGGGGGGCAATTCGAACGTCCCACCCAATCCCCTCATCCTGAGGTGCCGCGAAGCGGCCTCGAAGGAGGGCTCCAGAAGTCGCGCGCGAACTGGAGCCCTCCTTCGAGGCCTCCGCTGCGCTGCGGCACCTCAGGATGAGGGGGAGGGTGGGAGCGGCGTCACTCTACATAATCTCGAACATAACGAGAACCCAGCCCGGTCAGGATCTCGTAGCCGATCGTGCCCGCGGCGTGGCCCACGGTGTCGATGTCGAGGGCGTCCCCGATCAGCGTCGCGGTGCCGCCGCGGCGGGCCGCGGGGGCGTCGGTGACGTCGAGGATGATGAGGTCCATCGAGATCAGCCCGAGGATAGGGCAGGGCACGCCGCCGACGAGCGCGTGGCCCCGTCCGCTCGCCGCGCGGGGATAGCCGTCGGCGTAGCCGAGGGAGAGGGTAGCGAGGCGGCGGGGGGAGGGGGCGGTCCAGCGGGCGTTGTAGCCGCAGGTCGCCCCGGCCTCGACGTCGCGGAGCTGGAGGATCGTCGCCTCCAACCGCACCACCGACCGCAGCGGGTTCGGACGGCCGGGCTCGGGGTTGCCGCCGAACAGCGCGTAGCCCGGCCGCAGCAGGTCGTGGCGCGTGTCGTCGGCGAGACAGGTGCCCGACGAGTTGGCGAGCGAGGCGCGCGCCCGCGGGAACGCCGCGCGAATGCGGGAAAAGTCGGCAGCCTGGCGGGCGTTGAACGGGTCGGCGGGCAATTCGGCACTGACCAGATGGCTCATCACGAGGTCGATGCCGGCTTTTCCCATCACCGGATCGCCCGCGAGCGCCAGCGCCTGCGCCACGGACAGGCCGAGCCGGTTCATGCCGGTGTCGACGTGGAGCGCCGCGGGCAGGCGCCCATCCGAGAGGGCGGCCCATTCGGCGAGTTCGTCGGGATCGCCGAGGACGGGGCGCAAGGCATGCTCCGCGAAGGCCGCGCCCGCGCCGGGCGGCAGCCCGTTGAGCACGTAGATCGCCGCCTCCGGCAGCAGCGTTCGCGCCGCGATCCCCTCGGACAGGTGGGCGACGAAGAACGTGCGGCAGCCGGCCCGCGCCAGCGCCGGGGCCACCCTGGAGAGGCCGCAGCCATAGGCGTCGGCCTTCACCACGGCGCCGCACTCGGCCCCCGGCGCATGGGCGCCGAGCGCGCGCCAGTTCGCCACCAGCGCCGCGAGATCGACCGTCAGGCGGGCGCCGTGGCCGGGAAGAGCATCGGCGGCGATGATCAGGACTCCCCGCACACGGGCGGCCAGGGCACCGGCCGGGTCATGATTTCTTTGTAGGTGTAGGGGCACTCGGCCGGAAACGCGTCGTCGTCGAGGTCGTTCTCGCCGCCGGCTTCGATGCGGGCATAGCGGTAGGCGCCTGCGATGGCTCCGGGCACTCTGAGGTTGAGACTCGGATGACGCTCCAAGACTTCCTCGGCCTCAAGGCGACCGCGGCGGATCGATAGGTGCCAACTCCGGCTGCGCTTGTCCGGTTGATGATCCCAAGCAAGGAGATGCTTCAGGATAGTCCGGAACGCGCTCTCCATCGTGTCGTAGATCGCATCGCCTAAATCCTCGATCTCCTCGGCCAGATTGAGCAAATCGAGGGCGTCGAGCCGGCCGCGCCGGAGGGCTTGGGCCTGCTCGTAGGCCCAGGCATAGAGGTCGCGGTCGAGGTGATCGGGCCCCGTGCGGGCTTGTGCAGCCACGGCCAGCCGATGCGCCAGGGGCTCGGCGCGGCTCGGAGGTGGGGCGTTCGCGACGAGTGCCGCGAGGTAGCGGTCGGCCGGCCCGCCGTCGGGCGCCACGTCGCTGACCTTCGGCAGCACGGAGGCGGGCGAGACCGGCCGCCCCTCCGCGAGGAAGCGGCCGACCACTTCGAACACGCCGCGATGCAGGTTCTGGGTCCAATCCGCGTCGCGCAGGATTGCGGCGATCCGGCCGTAGGCGGCGGGCTCGGCCAGGATGAGGCCGACGAGCCCCTGCTCGGCCTCGAACACCTCGTTGAGCGTCGGCGGCGCGGGGGGCCGCGCCTGCGTTGCGAGAGCCAAAGGGCTGCTCCGGTGAGTCAGTGCTGACCGACCTTATCACATCTGCTCGGGCATCCGATCGCTCTGCGCGAGGTTCGAGAACCGGGTGATGTTGGCGTCGAACTGCAGCTCCACCGTGCCGGTCGGGCCGTGGCGCTGCTTGCCCAGGATCACCTCGGCCTTGCCGTGGACGCGCTGCATCTCCTGTTCCCAGGCGAAGAACTCTTCCGTGCCCTCGCGCGGCTTCTTGTTGCCGACATAGTATTCCTCGCGGAACACGAACATCACCACGTCGGCGTCCTGCTCGATCGAGCCGGATTCGCGCAGGTCCGAGAGCTGCGGGCGCTTGTCGTCGCGGTTCTCGACCTGACGGGAGAGCTGCGACAGGCCGATGATCGGCACCGCCAACTCCTTGGCCAGCGCCTTCATGCCGGTGGTGATCTCGGTCATCTCCTGCACGCGGTTGTCGCTCTTCTTGCCGGAGCCGGAGAGCAGTTGCAGGTAGTCGATGATGAGGAGGTCGAGGCCCTTCTGGCGCTTGAGGCGGCGCGCCCGCGCGGCGAGCTGGGCGATGGAGATGCCGCCGGTCTGGTCGATGTAGAACGGGATCGTCTGCATGTCCCGGGCGGCGTCGGTGATCTTGTAAAAGTCCTCGGGGCGGATGTCGCCGCGGCGGATCTTGTAGGAGGGCACGCCGGATTGCTCGGCGATGATGCGGGTGGCGAGCTGCTCGGCCGACATTTCGAGCGAGAAGAAGCCGACGATGCCGCCGTTGACAGTCTGCATCGTTCCGTCCGCCTGCTTCTCGCCGCGATAGGCTTTGGCGATGTTGAAGGCGATGTTGGTCACGAGCGAGGTCTTGCCCATGGCCGGGCGCCCCGCGAGGATGATCAGGTCGGAGGGCTGCAGACCGCCCATCTTGGCGTCGAGGTCGGTGAGCCCCGTGGAGATGCCCGAGAGCTTGCCGTCGCGCTGGTAGGCCTTGGCCGCCATGTCGATGGCCGCGGTCAGCGCGTCGGAGAATTTCTGGAAGCCGCCGTCGTACTTGCCGGATTCGGCGAGTTCGTAGAGCCGGCGCTCGGTCGCCTCGATCTGGTCGCGGGGCCGCGACTCGACCGGCGCCTCGTAGGCGCCGTTGACCATGTCCTCGCCGATGGTGATGAGGCGGCGGCGGATGGCGAGATCGTAGATGGTGCGGCCGTACTCGCCCGCGTTGATGACGGTGGTGGCCTCGGCCGCGAGCCGCGCGAGGTACTGCATCGGCGTGACGCCGCCGAGGTCGGCGTCACCGAGATAGGTCTTGAGCGTGATCGGGGTCGCGAGCTTGCCGGCCTTGATCAGGGATACGGCCACCTCGAAAATCTGGCGGTGGACCGCCTCCATGAAGTGCTCAGGGAGAAGGAAGTCCGAGACGCGGTAATAGGCGTCGTTGTTGACCATGATCGCGCCGAGCAGCGCCTGCTCCGCGTCGATGTTGTGCGGCGGCACCCGGTACTCGGCCTGGACCGCTTCGAGCTTGGCCGCGAGGGCGTTGGGCAGGGCCATGGCGTCTCACGCTCCGTTGCCGCGGCCGATCCCGGCCGCCCGTTTCCATGCCCGCCGGACCTTGCGCCGGGATGGTGAATTTTTCTTGTGCCGCCGCCACGGG
Source organism: Methylorubrum subtropicum (assembly GCF_038442325.1). Classification (NCBI taxonomy): domain Bacteria; kingdom Pseudomonadati; phylum Pseudomonadota; class Alphaproteobacteria; order Hyphomicrobiales; family Methylobacteriaceae; genus Methylorubrum; species Methylorubrum subtropicum. Next base: position 443,971 of record NZ_JBBXMW010000001.1, read on the forward strand.
ACGGCGGCACGACGGACGCCCGAAACGCAGACGCCCGCGACTCCCAGGCCGGGAATCACGGGCACCATGCTGGAACGAATTGGGAACAAGTCAACGCCGGGGCGCCCCCTCTCCCCGTTGTCCACCGCCGGGGAGGATGTCTAGAGCATCGTCCTGGATATCGTATCCAGGACGATGCTCTAGGTTCTTGTGCCGCATCGGCTTTTTCTGAGAGCCGGTTCCCACCTTTCAGGCCGATGCTCTAGCTCCGTCCCGCGGGCGGCAGCGCCGCCGCATCGAGGGAAGACAGATTGATGCGCCCGGCATTCCTGACGGCGTAGGGCAGGCCCTTGCGCGCCCACGAATCGAACACCGAGCCGATATCAAGGGCGACGCCGCCCTGCCGCTTGATCAGGGCGCAGTAGTATTTCCCGAGGAGACCCGCGCCGACCAGAAAGAGCTGCCCGCGCAGGTCGCCCCGCGCCTGGATGGCGGCGGCGATCTGCTTGTACAGCACCGGGAACTGCCCCAGCCCCTTGTCCGGGCTCCAGGTGTAGTGGCCGGGCACGCCGATATGCGAGACCCGCTCGATGCCGAGCGCCGCCCGCAATTCGCCCGACAGGTCCCACGGCCCGATGGTCGTGACCGATCGCGCCGCCTTGGCGATCCCGGGGAAGAACGCGGGCATCCGTGCCAGTTGCTGGAAGACGTCGGTGCCGACGGCCTCCTCCGGCCCCAGCCTGGGACAGCGCCCGAACGCGAAATGCGTCGCGTAGCCGTAGGCCGCCATGCCGGACGTCACGCCCCGCTCGTGCCCCTCGAAGAACCCGGCGACCGGCAGGCCGACCCGGTCGGCCGTGTCGATGCCGAGACGCAGGAGGTCGCCGAGTTCGGTGATCAGCTCGTGCAGCCAGCGACCGCTGCCGTCGATCTCGTTGCGGATCGATTGCGGGCCGAACTGGTAGTACAGCACCTCGGACAGGACGCGGTTCTGGTCGAAATAGGCCGGATAGCCGAGCACGCGCCCCTCGCCGTCGCCGAGGCGGACGACGCTGTAGGGGATGCCCCGGCTCAGGCTGTCGAGGATGCAGGCCTCGAAGCGCTTCAGCCGGTCGCCCTCCATGTAGTAATCGCAGAGCCCGAGGGCGTGGGCCGAGGAGACGGCGTATTTGACGATCTCCGCGTAGCCGACGCCGCAGGCCGGCCCGATCCCGGCGGCGTCGACGGTCAACCGCCCCAGAGGCAATACCCGCTCGTGCCCGCCGATCCCGACCGAGGGCGCGAGCTCCTCGATTTCGACCTGGATCTTCAGGTCGTAGCTCGGCTCGGGCTCGCGCACGTCGAACGCGAAGAAGGTCGGCCCGTAGCTGTTGAGGGGATAGGCCGCCATGTGCTGCGTCTTGTAGGTCAGCACGACCCGCGCCCGGGTGCCGGACGCGGCCTCCGACCAGTCGAACCGGAACCGAACCGACAGGTTGTCCGACCCGGCCGCCCAATTCGTGCGTGCCGCCGCCAGCAGCACATGGTTCAGTCCGGCCCCGATCTCGACGGATTGCAGAGTTGCCGCGTTGGTCCGGTCGATCAGACTTGCAACAGGGATACCATCCGCAACGGCGCTCATTCTCTACTGCATCCTTGCCTAGCCACAACTTGTAGCCCGCGCCTTTGTCGGAGAAGCGCGGTCAAGCTATGCAGCGGCCACGCCGATCATGACATTAACGTATGTTGAAGGCGAGATGCGGAACCGCTCTCGGGAGCGTGCACTGTCGTCCGCACGGACGATGCCGAGAACGACGACACGATCCGGGATTTTTCGACAAACGTCCCGCTTCGTCGTCGATCGACATCTCCTGTTCCGCGAACGGATCAGGCAGCATCGATCATCCGAGCCGGAGGCTTTTTCGGGGGATTATTTTTGACGACGGTCACGCCCGGTCCGTCGATCCGGATGGGGCGGCCTGCGGCCGATCACGCGCCGCCCGGTCGGGCAGGGATCTAGAGTCCCGTGCCGCAAGGGATTTTCTCAAATCCGGCCCCGGTGCGCGACCGGGACCGGCATGGTCGTGAGAGGCATGAGCCGCCCCGCTGCGGGGCGGCCCGGCGGCATCAGCCGCGGTCGTCGGCGCCCTCGCCGGCATCGGCCAGCGCCTGGCCGACTTCGAGGCCGAGGTCGTCGAGGTTGAACTGCTCGCGCTCGGTGACCGACTCGCCGCGGGCCTGACGCTCGGCCTCTTCCGGCGAGCGGGCGACGTTGACGGTGACGTTCACCTCGACCTCGGGGTGGAGCGTGACCGGCACGGTGTGGAGGCCCAGCGTCTTGATCGGCTGGTTGAGCACGAACTGGCCGCGCTCGACCGAGAAGCCCTCCTTGGTGACGACGTCGGCGAGGTCACGGGTCGAGACCGAGCCGTAGAGCACGCCGGTCTCGCCCGACTGGCGGATCAGCACGAAGCTCTGGCCGTCGAGCTTCTCGGCGACCGTCTGGGCCTCGTTGCGGCGCTCGAGGTTGCGCGCCTCGAGCTGGGCGCGCTGGGTCTCGAAGTGCTTCTTGTTGTTCTCGGTGGCGCGCAGGGCCTTGCCGCGGGCGAGCAGGAAGTTGCGGGCGTAGCCGGGACGCACGTTCACGGTCTCGCCCATCTGGCCGAGCTTGGCGACGCGTTCGAGCAGGATGACTTCCATCTGACTTCTCCTTGAGTGTGCGGAAGCTTGGGGTCTCAGGCGCTGCCGCTGGGTCGCGGGCGGCGCCGGTCGAGGGCGGTGTCGGCGATGCCGAACAGGACCAGCGCCAGCATGGCGATGCCCTGCGTCAGGAACAGCACGACGTAGAGGCCGACCAGCAGGCCGAGCCGGCCGGGCCGGCCGCGGCTGCGGTCGTGGAAGGCGGCGAGCCCCTGGAGGGCGAAGGCGGCCGAGAGGGCGCCCATCAGCGCCATGCCGAGCACGCCGGGAAAGCCCGGCGCCAGCGACAGCGCGAAGGCGCCGACGAGGACGAGCAGCACGACGCGCGGCATCACGGTCGCCGGGATGTCCGGCCAGGGCCGGGGCAGGCGCCCGGAGATCTGGACGATGCGGGCGGCGGCCCAGAGATAGAGCGTGAACAGCATCGTGATCATCTGGGCCGCGAGGAACGGCAGGGCCTTGGCGAAGGCGTCGGCGACCTCGTTCGCGAAGTCGTCGGATTTGGCCGGATCGGACTTGGTGGTGTCGGACTTGGTGGAATCGGTCTTGCCGGCATCCGACCCCTCGGGCCCGGTCGGCTCGGCCTCGGTCGCGCGGGGTTTGGCGTCGCCGGGCGTCTCCGCCGCGGGCGGGGCGGGCAGGCGGCCCCGCTGCACCTGAAGCTGCACGACCGCGCGGCTCAAGGTCGAGGCGCCGTTGCGGAAGGTGGCGTAGTCGGGGGAGACGATCACGGCGAAGGCCACCGGGGCGAGCGCGGCGGTGCCCGCGATCCAGGCCAGCAGCCGCCCGGTTGGATACCATTCCAGCGTCCCGTCCGGCCCGGTCCGACCGAGCAGGGCGAGGTAGACCAGCCACCAGGCCGGGATCGCGGTGAAGGCCGCGAAGGCCAGCCCGATATAGGGCGAGACCACGAGGGTCAGGGCGAGCGCACCCGCGATCACGGCGGCCAACGCCCCGCGATGGCTCCAGCCCAGGCCGACGATCAGGATCGGGAGGGGGGCGAGCAGGTAGAGGATGGCGAGCGCACTCGCCTTCAGCACGACGCCGAACAGCAGCGCGGCCACGAGGCCGGCGCCGACGCCGATTCCGATGTCCCGGTTCATGCTCACGAAAGAATCCGCTGTCCCGCTGCGTCCGCAGGGTTAGAGGCGTCGCGTGACGCCCCAACGATCGGGCGGCCCGCCAATCGGGTCGCCCTCCTTTTACTGAGTTGCCTCGATGCCGACCTTCGGTCAAATCGAGGCGCCCGGCGGACGACCGCCGCCCCGCCGTCGCGCGGCGACGCTAAGGAACGCGTCGCCGCCCGGGCCTTACTTGATGACGTAGGGCAGCAGGCCGAGGAAGCGGGAGCGCTTGATCGCCTGGGCGAGTTCGCGCTGCTTCTTGGCCGAGACCGCGGTGATGCGGGACGGGACGATCTTGCCGCGCTCCGACACGTAGCGGGAGAGCAGCTTCACGTCCTTGTAGTCGATCTTCGGAGCGTTCGCGCCCGAGAAGGGGCAGGTCTTGCGCCGACGGAAGAACGGACGACGGCCACCACCGCCGCCACCAGCACCGAAAGCCATGATCAGTTCTCCCCGCCGAAGCTGCGCTCGGACCGCTCGCCGCGGTCCCCACGGTCGCCACGATCACCGCGGTCGCGGTCACCGCCGAAGCCGCCGCCGAAATCGTCGTCGCGACGACGCGGACGGTCGCCGCGGTCACGATCCTTGCGGTCGTCGCGGTCGCGCTTCTGCATCATCGCGGAAGGCTCGGCCTCCAGCTGCTCGACGCGGACGGTCATGAAGCGCAGCACGTCCTCGGAGATCTGCATCTGGCGCTCCATCTCGGCGAGAGCCGCCGGGGGAGCCGAGATGTTGAGGAGCGTGAAGTGCGCCTTGCGGTTCTTCTTGATGCGGTAGGCGAGGGACTTGACGCCCCAGGACTCGATCTTCTCGATCGTGCCGCCACCCGCCTCGATGACACCCTTGTAGGTCTCGACCATGGTCTCGACCTGCTGGGACGTCACGTCCTGGCGCGCCAGGAAGACGTGCTCGTAGAGAGGCATTTTCGGGCCTTATCCAACGACAAAGGAGGCCCGCACCGCGGGAGGGCGGAGTCGGGCCGGCTCAACTCGCATCCTCTCGGCGCCAAGCCCTTCGAGCCGTTGATGGCCCGAGCGGTTGATCGAAGGCGGAGACACCGGACGACGGGTTTTTTTGGAAGAACCCTATGCCGCGCGAGCAGCACCGTCCGTTCAGCCCCCGGCCGGAGCGGATACGAAGGCGGTGCGCTTAGAGGGTTTTTCGGGGGAGGGCAAGAGCAGGACGGAAGTCACCGAACTCGCGCCCCCTGAGCGGCCCGCGAACCGCGCCGCGTTTGGGACGCTGGTGCAAGAGATTGCACTTTGCCGCGTCGCGCCGGCGTGGGACTGATTTCGTCCCGACGAACACCCTCCCGCCCCCGCGAGTCCCGATGTCGCCCTCACGCTCCTGGGTCCTGGCCCTCACCCTGCTGCCGGCGCTGGCCGTCGCCCCCGCCCGCTCGGACGAGCGAACGATGTTCGAGACGGTCAAGGGCTGGAAGGTCGAGCGCACGGTCGGCGACACCAGCGCCAACTCGTGCCTGATGACCTACAGCTACGTCGACAAGGACGACGACGACGCCGCCAACGCGGTCGTGTTCACGCTCGACGGCGCCAACGCGGTCATCGTGCTGGGCTACGAGCACTGGGCCTGGGACAAGGACCAGAAGATCCGGGCGCCGTTCGCCATCGGCAAGAAGGTGATCAACGCCAAGTCGACCTGGGTCGGCGAGGGCGAGATGATGCACAGCAGCTTCCCGGTCACCATCGTCCCGCAGCTGATGGCATCCAAGACGATCGAGGTCCGCATCAAGGATGCCGCGGCCGAGTTCGACATCCCCGACTTCGCGCCGGCCTACGAGTCGCTGCGGCGCTGCAACGCCGCGCCGCCCCCGAGCACCGCTCCTCAAGCCCAGAGCAACGCGCCTCAGGTCGCGGAAGGCCCGAAGCCCGGCCCCGCCGCGCAGCCTCTGGCGATCGCCAAGCTGCAATTCGTCACGCGGCCGGCGGCCGAGTTCGGCGACATCGCGGCCCGCGGCTCCAACGCGTTTCCGGCGGGCGAGAAGATGCAGATCTATCTCGAAGTCACGGGCCAGACGATCCGGCCCGCGGCGCCCGGGCAGCGCAAGTTCGGGCTGCGCCTCGATTACGAGGTTCTGGCCGGCGACCGCGTGCTCGCCGGGCAGAAGGGGGCGTTCGATCAGGACTTCACCCTGGATGCGCAGGTACCGCCGGTCCCGACGATGTATCTCAATGCCGGCCTCAACCTGACCGGGCTGGAGCCCGGCGCCTACACCCTGGCCTACACGCTGCACGACAAGCTCGACGGCCGGACCGCGACGGGTTCGCTCCCCTTCACCTCGGTGCCGGCGCCCGCCCCGTCGTCGCCGACGCAGCTCAAGGCCTACTTCGCCGGGCTGATGTTCCAGCGCACGATCAAGGAATGCGATCTCGCGACCACCGCCCGGCAGCGGTCGGCGCTGGATGCCAAGGTCGCGGCCTTCGACCCGCAGCCCGCCACCGCAGCCGAGGAGATCCGGACGCACGTCGCCGCGGACAAGCCGAGCTGCCCGGACACGCCGGAGAAGGAGGCGAAGTTCCGGACGCGTCTCGGCCACTACCTCGATATGAGCACGGACGCCTTCGTCGCGTTGATGGAGAAGCAGATGGCCGAGCAGGAAGCCCAGGCCGCGCCGCAGCCGACGCCCCCTGCGCCGACCACACCCGCGCCCGCGCCGACAAACCCCGCGCCGCAGAAAACCGCACCTGCCGACGATCCCACCTGATGCAGGGCGGGGGCACGGAGCCCGCGGACCGGATCGAGGCCTATTTCAGCGAGCCGGCGATGGCCTGCTGGATTCCCAAAATGTCGGCGCCGCGCTTGAGCGTGCGCTGGATCGGGTCGGGCCGGCCCGAGACCCAGATCTTCAGCTCGGAATCCATGTCGAAGCTGCCTGCGGTCTCGACCGAGAAGGAGGTGATCGCGCGGTAGGGGACGGTGAGATACTCGACCTTGCGGCCGGTCATGCCCTGGCGATCGACCAAGATCAGGCGGCGGTCGGTGAAGACGATCAGGTCGCGGATCACCTTGAAGGCGACGCGCACGCTCTCGCCCGGCACCAGCACGCCCGCGAGCTGCTGATCGACCTCGCCCGCGGCGAGATCGCTGCCGTGTCCCAGAAGCCCGTCGAGCAGACCCATCGTTCCCTCCCGTTTCGCGCTCCGCACCGTCGTGCGGGCGGCCCGGTGCGGATGTGGGAACGGCCCGGCTCGCCTGCGAGGGGTGCGGGTTACGGGGGCGCGTCCACCGTCTCGAAGCTCGCCGCGGCGGCGTAGGCCTCGTCCGCCGACGAGGGATCGAGCCAGAGCTGCGTGCCGCGGGCGCGGAGATACGTACCGGGCCGCGCCTTCAGCGCGTAGGAGGTGCCGCGCCCGGACAAACCCGGCTGCAGGCAGAAGGTGGCGTCCTCGCGATAGGCGGTGCTGCGCTCGAACGGGCTCAGCCGCAGCCGCCGGCTCGACTGGCGCAGGAAGCGCCCGCCGAAGCGACGCGATTCGAACGAGACGCAGGCCGGGTCGGCGAGGCCCGCCCGCACGAGGAAGGCGCCGTCGAGCCGGTCGGCCGCCGCATCCGCGGGCGCGAGGCCCGCGAGCGAGCCCGACAGGCGCATGCGCAGATCGGGCATCGCCACCGGGCGCAAGGTGGAGAAACGCACGCTCCCGCGGGGCTGGGGCGGGGCCGCCGCCATGGCGAGGATGACGCCGCGCGACGGCACGCCGGCCCGGTCGAGCACGACGAGCTGGTAGTAGCCCGGCGGCGCGAGGGCGGCATGGGCCGGCATCGCGATGCGCAAGGTGCGCCCGTCCTGGGTGAAGCTCAGGCGCTGGTAGCGCTGGCCGGAATCGAAGCTGTGCGTCGCCGAGGCGAGGCCGATCAGGGCCACGCGGGCGATCGGGCTGTCGGCGGCGAGGGTCAGCGTGGCGCGCCCGCCGTAATCGAACTGGCTCGCGCTGATCGTGGCGAGGCGCGGGCGCGGGGCCGGCACGGCCCGGCCGTTCACGCGGGTGAACAGGGCGGGCGGATAGTAGATCTCGGCGTTGAGGTTGGCGACCGGCCCCTTCACGCCGCCGCCCGCCGTCAGCACCGTGCCGTTGGGCAGGAGGATCGCGGAGGAATGGTAGCCGCGATAGGTGCGTGCGCTGGCGCCGAGCGTCCAGGCGCGGGTGGCCGGGTTCCAGATCTCGGCCTGGGTGACCGCATCGGCGCCGTCGTTGTCGGCGTAGCGCGAGCCGCCGGTGACGAGGACGCGCCCGTCGGACAGCACCGTCGCGTTGGCCCATTGCCGCGGATGGGTCATCGGCGCGACATCGGCGGTGGTCAGCCGCGTGCCGTTCAGGTCGAACACCGTCGCCCGGTTGCTCGACGGCATCGGGTAGCCGTTGCTGTAGCCGTTGCCGCCGACCTGCAGGATGCGGCCGGTGTCGTACATCACCGCCGTCGAGGTCGGGCCGATGTTCGGGCGGGTGTCGGCGTTGGCAGGCGTCTTGAACGGGAAGGTGACGATCGCGCCTGCCCCCGTCGGGTCGAGCACCCAGGTCCGGTCCGAGGAGATGCCGAACACCGCCCCGCGGGGCCCGACCCACATCCGCGGATACCACCACCGATTGAGATCGGGGCCGAACGCCTCGCGGCTGCCGGCGCGGGGGAGGAGCCGCCAGCCGGAGCCCGGCTCGTAGATCTCGGGGGTCATCGAGACCTCGCCGCGCTTCAGGCTGCCGCCGACATCGTAGACGCCCGGCGCGTAGGGCTTGCCGCCGCCCGCCATCAGGGCGCGCCCGTCGGTCAGCGTGATCAGCGTGCCGTACCAGCGGGGGAAGCGGAGCTGCGAGACCACCGCGGCCGCCGTGCGCCGGGCCGGATCGAAGACGGCGCTCTCCTTCGAGGTAAGACCCGAATCGTAGCCGGCGCCGCCGGAGATCAGCATCGCCCCGCTCGGCAGGGTGGTGGCACTGGCGCAGAAGCTGTCCACGGCTTCCGCGTTCGGCAGGAGGGTGTGGGCGCCACTGCCGAGGCCGCGGTCCGGGTCCCAGATGGCGAACACGCGCCCGTCCTGGCGCTGCGCGCCGGGCGGGGCGCCGAAGGTCAGCACCGAGCCCGAGGGCGTCAGCACCGCATGCATGGCGATGAGCGGCCAGGGATGGACCGCCGACCACATCCCCCGCTCCGGGGCGGAAGCCGGAATCGCGAGCCCCGCCATCAGCGGGTCGGGCGCGTCGGGGATGCGGATCTGCGCGGATGCCGGCCCCGCCGCCAGCAACAGGGCGAACGCGCAGGCGAGGCCGAGACCGGCAGAGCGCGTCCCCCCACGCTTCGACATCGTCCGCCCCTCGGCTTTCGGAATTATTGTGCCCCGTATCCGTCGATCATCGTAACCGAACCGTCAATCTTCACGCTGCATCAACCTTAATCGATCGGGGCGGGATGCACGGCGGAGACTACCGATGGAGCGGATCAGCGCGCAGAAATGGTTAACACTATTGGGATTGAAACTCGTTTGGGCCGATTATGCGCCGGGCCGCGCAGGTAGGAAGCGAACGCAGATCATACCCCGAGTGTGAAGTTGACCCTGACGTGCGGCAGCCACTCGGGAAGCACTTGGCTCGATAGATCAAGGCTATCGAGTTGGCGCTCCACTTCATCCGCCTCGCCATCGAATCCAAATACGACCGGAATTTTGTGCCCTTTCACGGGTATGGCGCCGCACCACAGCCCCAGTGCTGGAACCGGTCGGTTGAACTGCCGGTCCCAGGTGTGATCGACCACCCAAAGCTCCCAGCCAAGCACCTCGATGCGATCCTCTCGGCACGCGGCGAGGAACGATGCCGCGTCCGCCAGCAGCACGCCCAACTCGCCATTCGCTGCATGGAAGGCTCGTGAGCGGACAACGGGACCAAGTGAGGGCGGCGATATCATCATGAGGTTTTACCGCGAATCCAACCGTCCGCGAGGAGTCGCAAGCGACCCTCACACCACCGCCGGCGTCTCGATGCGGCCGGCCCTCAGCGCCACGGTGCGGTCGCACAGCCGGGCGAGGCCGGGGTCGTGGGTGACGAGGACGAGCGTCGCGCCGCGGTCGCGCTTGAGCCCGAACAGCAGGTCCACGATCTGGCGGCCGGTGGCCTCGTCGAGGTTGCCGGTGGGCTCGTCGGCGACGAGAATCGCCGGATCGGGGGCGAGCGCGCGGGCGATGGCGACGCGCTGCTGCTCGCCGCCCGAGAGCTGCGCCGGGTAGTGCTTGAGGCGATGGCCCAAGCCCACCGCCTCCAGTTCCGCCGCCGCCCGGCCGTGCGGGTCGGGGGCGCCGGCGAGTTCGAGCGGGAGCGCGACGTTCTCCAGCGCCGTCATGGTCGGCACGAGATGGAAGGCCTGGAACACGATGCCGATGTTGCGACCGCGAAAGCGCGCCAGGCCGTCCTCGTCGAGGCCGGAGAGATCGGTGCCCGCGATGGTGACGCGGCCCGTATCCGGCCGTTCCAGCCCGGCCATGACGGTGAGCAGGGTCGACTTGCCCGAGCCCGAGGGGCCGACGAGCCCCACCGCCTCGCCCCGCTCGACATCGAGCGAGATGCCGCGCAACACGTGGACCCGCGCGGGGCCGCGCCCGAGGCTCAGCTCGATCTGCGACAGGGAGACGGCCTTGTTCGACATCGCGGAGGGACCGATCTTGCAGCCAGGATGGACGGGACCGAACGGAGGACGGCGGCCTTGCGCAGCGCGAACGACACGGCGGACGCAGCAGACAGGGGCTCTCCGTCCCGGCCCGGCCGGGATTCTTTTGGGACGCGGCTTGTCTCACGGACAGGCCGGGCGCGCGACGTGCGGCGCGGCCTGGATATGGGTGCTCTGCGGGGCTTACGAAGGGTTTTCGTGATGGTCGTGCTCGCCGCCGCCGCGCTCGGGGGCAGCATGGCCCGCGCCGCCGAGGGTCCGGTCAAGCTCGTGGCGCTCGGCGACAGCCTCACCGCGGGCTACCGCCTGCCGTCCGACGCCGCCTTCCCCGCCGTGCTGGAACGGGCGCTGAAGGCCAAGGGGCGTTCGGTCGAGATCGCCAATGCGGGCGTGTCGGGCGACACCACCACGGGCGGGCTCGACCGGCTCGACTGGTCGGTGCCGGACGGGACCGACGGGGTGATCCTCGAACTCGGCGCCAACGACATGCTGCGCGGCACCGACCCGGCGGTCGCCCGCAAGGCGTTGGAGACCATCGTCGTGCGGTTGAAGGAACGCGGCATCCCGGTGCTGCTCGCCGGGATGCTGGCGGCGCCCAATCTCGGCGCCGAGTACCGCGCCCGGTTCGACGCGATCTATCCCGATCTCGCGCGTGCGCACGGCCTCGTGCTCTACCCGTTCTTTCTGGAGGGCGTGACCGGCAACCGCGCCCACACCATGGAGGACGGGCTGCACCCGAACGCCCGGGGCGTCGAGACGGTGGTGGCCGGCATCCTGCCCACCGTCGAGAGGTTTCTCGACACGCTGAAGCGGGGGCGCTGAGGCGATGGCGCGGCTGTTCACCGGCCTGGAAATCCCCTCCAAGATCGCGCAGCGGCTGACGCTGTTTCGCGGCGGCCTGCCCGGCGCGCGCTGGATCGAGCCGTCCGACTACCACGTGACGCTGCGCTTCCTCGGCGAGATGGACGGCGCGCTCGCCGCCGATCTCGACGCGGGTCTGGCCGAGGCCCGCGCCCGCGCACCCTTCACCGTGACCCTCGACGGGCTGGCGAGCTTCGGCGGCGACCGGCCGCGGGCGGTCTACGCCTCCGTCGCGCTGACGCCGGAACTGGCCGACCTGCAGGAGGAGCACGAGCGCATCGCCCGCCGGGCCGGCGCCGAACCGGAGCGCCGCCGCTTCACCCCGCACGTGACGCTCGCCCGCCTCAACCGCGAAGCGGATGCGGGCGCGGTGGCGCGGTATCTGAGCGAGGCCGGAGTGTTTCCGCCGCTCGCTTTCACGGCGCAGCGCGCGGCTTTGTATTCGGCCCGCACCTCGCGGGGCGGCGGGCCGTATCTGGTCGAGGCGGCGTATCCGTTCGGATTGGGCGACGCGTTCGAGGACGACGACGAGGAATAAGCGCCAACCCCGTCCATCCCACCCACACCCTCATCCTGAGGTGCCGCGCAGCGGCCTCGAAGGAGGGCTCCAGTGGAGCGCGCGATCCCTGGAGCCCTCCTTCGAGGCTTCCGCTTCGCTCCAGCACCTCAGGATGAGGGGGAGGGGTGGGAGGGAGAAAAAGGCGTCGCTCAGCCTGCTTCCGGCGCCCCCTCGGCATCGGCCCACCCACTCCCGGTCCACACCCGCACCGTCACGATCGCCCGGCCGTCCTCGATGCGGATGCGGTTGTAGGCGTTGGGCTCGTTGCCGCGAAGCCGCGTCGAGGTGGCCGAGCCCGCCTGGACCGCGAGCAGCCGCGTGCCCGGCGCCTCGGCGATCCCGTGATCGACCGCCTCGGTGTGGGGCTCGGCGCCCGTCTCCGGGGCCGCGACGAAGCGGGCGTAGTGGCGGTGGAGATGGCCGGCGAGGGTCAGGCCGACGCCGTGGCGGCGGAAGGCGTCGAGCGCCTCGTCGGCCCGGCCGACGAGGCGGGCCTCCTCGTCCCAGGGCGGCGGCATGAACGGGTGGTGGCCGACCACGATGCGGAACACCCCCTTCGGCAGGCATGCCAGCCGCGCCTCGGTGCGGGCGATCTGCGAGCGGGTGATCTTTCCTTGCGACCAGTCGGTCTCCGGCGCCCAGGTGCGCACGGTGTTGAGGCAGATCACCGCGATCTCGTCGTCCAAAAAGGTCGGCTCGGTCTCGGGGTGGATGTAGTTCCGGTAGCGGCGGAACGGATGGAAGAAGCGCGAAAACAGCTTGAAATGGGCGATGTCGTGGTTGCCCGGCACTGCGACCCAGGGCGCCGCGAGCCGGGACAGGAAGGCGCGCGCCTCGGCGTATTCGCGGCGGCGCGCCCGCATGGTGAAGTCGCCCGACGCGATGATGAGGTCGGGCGGCGCGCGGTTGATCTCGTCCAACAGCCCCTCGACCACGGCCGGATCGGTGCGGCCGAAATGCAGGTCGGAGATATGCGCGATCCGTCTCACGGCCGGTCCTCCCGAGGGGCCTGCACAGGTACGATCACGGTGAGCGCGCGGGGCCGGAGGCGGTAGCGCAAGGGCGAAGCGATCAAGCGGATTTCCCCATCGTTCATCACCCTCAACGCGCGGCGGCCCGCCGAGATCGCGAGCCCCGTCCCCTCATGTCGTTCGAGGCCGCTCACGCCGCGCCAGTTCCCGGCGGCGAAGCCGAGCGCCAGCCGCGCGAGCCGCCACGGCGGCAGCCGGCGAGCGATGTAGAGCGCCAGCCCCCCGCCATCGACCCGCTCGCGCTCCAGGATCTTGCCGAACCCCTCGGCGTAGTCGTTGTTGACGACGCACAGCAGACGCAGGGCCAGCCGCTCGCGCCCGCCCCCGACGCTCACCGTGGCGCGCAGCCGCGGGTAGGGGCCGAGATGGCGCAGGGTGGCGAGCATGAGCCGCGCGAGCCCGAGGGGGCTGAGGCGCCGCCCGCGAAAACGTTCGCGGTGGCGCGCGACGCGGGCCGGCATGCCGATCACCGAATTGATGAGGAAGACGTGTCCGTTGACCTCGCCGAGATCGACGGCGCGGGGTCGTCCTGTTCGCAGGGCCGCGATGGCGCCGTCGAGATCGAGCGGGAGGCCGAGATCCTTGGCCAGCAGGTTCATGGTGCCCAACGGCAGCACCGCCAGCGCCACGCCGGTGCCGGCCAGGATCCCCGCGGCGCAGTTGAGCGTGCCGTCGCCGCCGGCCACCGCGACCGCGGCGACGCCCTCGCTGCGGGCGGCGCGCTCCAGGCGCTCGGGCAGCGGCAGGCCGGGATCGGGCTCAGGCGCGAGATCGAACCCGGCGGCGGCGAGCCGCGCGCGGATCGCGTCGGGCGTGAGGCCGTCCCGAAAGGAGCCCGACGCGGCGTTAGCGACGAGGACGATGCGCATGGGGGAGGGGGTCCGGGCGGGGGCGACGCCCGGACATGGCAGAGGCGGCTGTCGGCCCGATGACGGGCTGCGATGCAGGGCGGTGCCCGGCGGATGCGGAGCCCGGCCTACCCGCGCCGTCATTCCGGGGCGCGAAGCGAACCCGGAATCCACGACTGGCCGCGACGCTTGTCACAGCCGCGCATCACGGGTGGATCGCACGCCTCCGGCGCGCCCCTCCGGGTCCGGGTTCCGCTGCGCGGCCCCGGAATGACGGCGGAGGGTGTTCTAACCCCGCGGCGGGCGCCGCTCGGCGATGCGCGCCTGGAACCAGTCCCGCAGCAATTCCCGCTCGTAATAGAAGGTCTGCCCGGAGGAGGAGCGGGCGTAGCGCGTCAGAAAATTGAGGTCGGAGACCGCCTCCTCCGCCGACAGCACGGTGCGGCGCCCCTCCCGCAGGACGTAGCGCAGGCGGAAGCGCGGCGGGGTGACGTCGTTGACGACGCGCAGGCCGAACGGGACGCCCGCCCCCGGCTGGTCGAAGCCGGCGAGATCGATGTCGAGCACGTCGATGTCGAGGCTCTGGCCCGGCGCCAGCACGCGGGCGCCAAGGGTCTCGAACAGGCGGCGCATCTCGGCGAGCGTCACCCGCAGGGAAGGCCCGGAGCCGAAGCGGCTCTCGGCATCGGTGTAGCGCTCGGGCGCGACGAAGCGGACGTTCACCTGCCCTTGCACCGGCCCTTGGACTTCAGCCAGCGCCGGCAGCGGGGCGGCCAGCGCGGCCAGGAGAGCGAGCGCCCGGAGCGCCCGCCTCATTGGTGCGAGCGGTTGATGATCGCCTGCAGGGCGCGGGCCACCGGCTCGGTGACGGTGCGCCGGTACTTGCGGTGGACCAACTGCCCGTTGTGGTAGATGTCCTGCTCGACGTAGAGGCGCTCGCCGTCCCAGCGCACGATGTTGTCGGATTCGGTCGTCTCCTCGACGCCCAGATCCTGGCGGAGGATCGGTGCGCCGGATGTCGTGTGCATGGATCGCCTCGCGTCGGGTGTCTCGCGCCTCCCGTCTTAAGGCCTGCGGCGGCGGGGCACCAGACGGGGACGCCCATTCCCGTGACGGCGGGCGTCCGGCCCTGGCATCGTCGCTCCATGGCGGCATCGCTCGAAAAGCGATTGGCCGCATTCCGGGCGCGAAGAGCGCCCCGCGCAGCGGCCTCGGCGCCAGCCGAGGCGTCTAGCGGAGCGAACAGCCTAAGGCCGCGGACGCGGACGCCGGCGCTTGAGGCCAAGGCAACTACCTGACCGTCACCTGATCCTTGATCCGCTGGTAGGTGGCGCGGTTGAGCACGCGCTTCGACAGGAGCTGGTCGATCGACGTGTAGGGCCGGTGCGCGATGATCGTCCGGCCGATCGCGCCGCCGCCCTTCAGGTTGTTCAGCTCAGTCAGCGAGGCGGTGTTGAGATCGACCAGCGCGACCGCGGCCGGGGGCGCGTTCTCCGCCGCCGCCTCGGTCGGATCGGGCGCGACCGGAGGCGGAGCGGGGGCCGGCGCGGGCAGCGGGGTCGGCTCGCGCCGGGGCAGGGACAACGGCGCGGCGGGGGGCGCGGCGGCCACCGGGGGCGGGGCGGGCTCAGGGGGAACGGGTTCCGGCGGCGGGGCGGGCCGGCTCGGCTCCGGCCGGGCCGCGGGCTGCGTCGCGGGCTCGGTCGTCGTGGGCGTGGGGGTGCCGCGCATCCAGACGAACTGGACGATGCCGGCGATGCCCGCCGCCGCCACCAGCACGAGCAGGACGCGCAGGATCGCCGAGCCGCTGAGCATTCGAGCCCTCCCCCCGAAAGACGTTCCGGGCGCTCGAACTCGGCGCGGAACCGGCGCGACCCGCCGCGTCACGCTCTCAGGATGATCTTAGGGCCTTCAGGCACGGCGAACATATGAGGGGAATTGAGAAAAGCGGGTAGTGGGTCAGTTTGAAATTTCGGATGGGGCGGGGCGGGTTGCCTTTTTCTGTAGACGGACGGGTTAGGGAGCCCGAGCGCCGCTCCCCTCGGTTGAAGGGGTGACGGATACGCGTGCGATCCGCTAAGAAGGTTTTCATCCTCCAGCACGCGTATCATGTCCAGCCTCACCCTGTTACTGCCGGCGCGCTTAGACGGTCCTGGCCTATTTGGGCTTACGAAGCTTTTCCTTGATGGGTGCGGCGACCGCTTGCCGACGACTCTAATATTTGATTTTGCAGTTCTTTCGTTTGTTCGTCCGGCAGGTGTAACTTTTCTTGGCAATTTTATTAGATGGGCTAATAGCAGACAAATAGACACCTGCTTCGTGAACCATAGGCGCAACGTTCAGGCTATCAGATTTTTGGACGACTCATTATTCTTTGAGCGTTTTCTTGGTGAAAAGATTAACCCAGACGCTTGTCCGAGGCCGACGACACAGCCTCTTGTTGAGATTGCCAATGAATATAGCCATGCTTGGCTGCGCATGACATTGATGCCGTGGCTAACGGCAAGACTAAACATGAACGAGCCATCCTTAGCTGCATTTCAAGTTGCAGCTTCAGAGATATTCAATAACATCAAAGATCACAGTTCGATTGATATTGGAAGTGTGTTTGTACAGCACTTTCCGCAGCAGAAAACCGTCAATATATCAATTGCAGATTTTGGCAACGGTATACCGACTACGGTGCGCAAAGTGGCACCCGGCATAACCGACGAGGAGGCCATTGTCCGAGCGGTGCAGCGTGGATTTACCTCTCAAAGCGTGCCTGGGAACCGCGGTGCGGGGCTGGACTTTTTGCTTCAGACCGCCGTAGGGACCAACGAAGGCAGCGTGACCATCTACTCCCTCACCAGCTTCGTGACGTTCACGTCCCATTCATCTGGGATCGTACATGCTGGTGCGTCGGTTGATGGGTTCTGCCCTGGCACAACCATAGATATTAACCTTCGCACTGACACCATTGTTCAGCTGCCGGACGAGAGGAGGGATTTGGAATGGTAATTCGTGTTCTCGACTCTGTCCCAGCTGCGGACACGGGAGCGCAGGGTGCAATCATACGCGATATGATCGCGTCTGCGATGCGTTCTGGATCAACGGCTTCTGTTAGCTTCGCAGGCATTAACACGGCAACTTCGTCGTTTGTAAATGTTTGCTTTGTGGACCTGTTAGCGCATTACACCCTTGACGATATCAAGCGCAAAGTAAAAATAATCAACTCCACATCGCAGATCAATGACATGATTAAAGGACGCCTCATCCAAGCCGCGTCTTTAGAGGCGGCCTAAGCTTCTTCGCGCGATTGCTTTTTATAAGGACCGCGCTTCCCCGGTTTGGCGTCGAACAGCTCTACGACTCGGACAATGTGATCAATTGTCCAGAGCGTGTCCGTCACGCCCGCCTTCATGGCCGGGGTCATGCGGATGCCCCGCTGCTCCTTGACGAAGTTGTAGTACATCGCGTGGAGCGCGATGGCGTGAGCGTGGTTCTCGACCTTCTTTGAAAAGCCGTTCGTCAGTCGGGTGAAGCGGCGCATATGCATCCGCATCGTGAGGTTTTGACGCTCTACGAACGACGTGGAGACGTGATCGATGTCCGGGTTGCCGGTGACGGTGCGCTTCTTCACGCCCGTGCAGACCGGCGGGCTATAGCGACGGGGGCTGTCAGCCGCCTCGCCATACGTCTTGATGATCTGCGCGTAATCGACCTGCTTGCCGAACGCGTTATCGACGGCGGACAGGTAGGCGTAATGGCCGTCTGAGGTGATCTGCGGGCGCTCTAGGAGCCGGTCGCGGATGTCGAGCATGAACGCGGCGGCGTACTCAGCATCGCGACCACCGACCAGCCACGAGAACAACAGCTTCGTATCGGCGCACAGGGCCGTCCACGTCCACACATCCCCCGCGCCTTCCGGTGCGGCCTTGGCCGTGATGACGTTCTTCTCCTTCGCGTAGACGAAGCTCCAAATCTCATCGACCTGGATGCGGGTGCAGGGCAACTCGCGGAAGGCTTGGTTCTGATAGATCGCGCACGCCTCGCCCGCATCGGCGAGCAGCTTGGCGACGGTGTTCTTGCTCACGCCCGTCACCCGCGTGACCGCGCGGATCGACATGCCCTCACAGAGAAGCTGGAGGATGCGCGCGCGGTCGTCTGCGGAGAGCTTGTTCATGGCTCTCCTTCAATATGACCCTTATGCTTGTCAGTCAAGCATCAAGAGTCACTTTGGCTAGCGCCTTCCGAAGTTCATCCCGGTGGGACGCAACGACCTCTTGGGAGTCTCGCCGCGCCGCCTCTTCAGGCGGAAGAGAAGGGGCCATCACGAAGGTAGATGGCATAACTCGCTGATTTCGCTCATCGACTGACACCGACGGCGCCTCACTTTCGTGCTGTCGCATGACGTCCCTCCTGCTCCGCCTCTTCGCGTCTTGTGAAGAATCTTTGGTTTAGCTCAGACGGGAAATAATGCTTACGCTTGACCCAGACGAATCCCTCAGATTTGGATATTATAGCAACATCGACTTCCCCGCCAACAGTTTCCTGTTGACGGGTCACTTTTCTTTTGAGCGATGTGATTTCTATCAGCGATTCTGCCAAGGTTGCCATTTCTTGCCGAGGCATTGAACGGATCATCTCTTTGATAGGCAACGATGAATTCTTATCGATGAATTTATCAATTTTCGTCGTATAACTTTTAGTCATACTTTGAATAACACTATCCAATCTTGACATCGCAGATGACGCTTTAACTGGATCAGTAATCGTTGCATTCAATATTTCCCGGCATGTGTCAGTGATTATATCACTCACTAAGCCGTTGATGTAATTTCTGAAACGAGGATCAACACCATCTAGGAAGCTTTTCATCATATCATCTTGTGCAAAGCCAAGTATGTCTGCTTGTGGCGGCTGCCGTCCAATATCAACACTGTTGGTAGTGCTGTTTTTCAAGGCCCCGTTGACTATGCCATCAATCTGCACAGCTTCCAGTGAAGGGCAAATGTCTCTGTCTCCAAATCCAGCAAAGACGATACCGGTTCGGTAAGAAGAGAATTCATTCTTATTCAAAAACAATCCAGCATAAGATCTAAGCAACCGTTTCGTTTCTTCATTAGGAGCAATTTTCGCCATTAATGCATCAGCAAGACCATCAATGATGGCAATGTAAGATGAAGGCAAGCGCGTGCTCTTACGCGTACCAATGAAACTAAGTTTCTTAAGGCGGTCAATTTCACCTTTAATGTATGTTTGTGCAAATCCGTTGGTTTTGCTTTTATGGAACGATCCTCTAGTTAGTATGTCTTTGAGAATCAGTTCTTCGATATCTTTCGCGGCCCGCGAATAGAGGTCGTAAATCAATAAATGTATGTTATCTTCTTCATCCTTAATGCTGCGCGGGACCTCAGAATTCAGATAATTGAGAAAATCATTTTTGTAATCTGATATCCTATCAAACGACCTGCCTTTGCGAAGTCTTCTATACTCTTTTATTACGGTTTCTAGGGGCAGCCCCATATAATCCAGGCGACCGTAGATCATAATGCCAACCGGATATCGGCAACTAAGCTCGAATATTTTGTTAACTGTGTTGTAAATCTTCAGATTTGGGTACTGGCCGATGCTAACCGCACTATCTGCGGCCAGAGAAACAGCGGTTTTGTTTAGAATTGCAATTTCAGCCGTCATCCTTGCGCCACCTTGCGGTGGCGGCCTGACGAGCGATACGCGAGCGCTCTTCGGCCGACATACTTTCGGCCCGCGCTCTTCCTCCCTTCAAGCCGCCTCTTCGTGCGAACTCGGTTGCGGGAGAAATTGGAACAGCATTCTCAGGTTGTCGAGTCGATTGTTCATCCCCCGTCGCCACGTCCACGATGAACTTGGCGAGCTGGTTGGGATCGCGGGGGCGCTTGGGGGTGGTCATTTTACCGTCCACCCTCAATCGCGCGCGCCACTTGATGATTGAGCAGGTCGGCCGCACCCTTGCCTTGAAGTCGCGCAGCTTCTTCGTTTGGATACGAATTTGACGACCCGCTTTGCGCTGGCCCGCCGTCAGACGGTTTGAGGCGATAGCGGAAATAGCCCCACTGCTCAGGGCACGGGAACGTTTCGACGGACCAAAGCCGTATGATGCGCTCGCTCATACCCCAGCATGCCACGAGCACCCGCCGGGACCAAGGGCGGGTCAACCGGCACAAATTTCAAACTGACCCACTACCGAAAAGCGGCCTGTGCACAGGCCGCTTGCGCGCAACCCGCCGGGCTCCCGGTCCGGGCGGCTGTGGCCGCACCGCACCATGCCGGGCATCGTCCGCGCGCGGCGTGCGGGAACGCGATACGGCCAAGCTCGTTCTCTGGTATAAGCTGAGCCGTTCGCACGGGCTCATTGGACCGAACCGATGTCTCCTCGCTCCCGCTGGTCTCGCCTGCTCGCGGTCGCCCTCGTCGGGGCCCAGGCCGCGTCCTGCGCCTCGCTGCCGCGCACCGCCTACACCAAGGCCGAGGCCGAGGCCGCCACCGTGCCGGGGATGGTGGGCGTGCGCGCCTATGCCGACGCCACCGCGGCGGAGTTCGTCACGATGACGGCGGCGCCGGAGCGCAAGCGGCAGGCCTTCAGCTACCTCGCCTTGTCGGGCGGCGGCGGCGACGGGGCCTACGGCGCGGGCGTGCTCAACGGCTGGACGGCATCCGGCACCCGGCCGGAATTCACCATCGTGTCGGGCGTCTCGACCGGCGCGCTGATCGCGCCCTTCGCCTTCCTGGGGCCGGCCTACGATTCGTATCTCACCGAGATCTACACCAGCGGCGTCGCGGGCTCGCTGGTGCAGGGGGCGAGCCTGGCCAACGTGCTGTTCGGCTCGGGTCTCTTCGGCGACGGGCGCCTGCGCGACCTGATCGCCCGCTACGTCACCCCCGACCTGCTGCGGGCGGTCGCCGAGGAGCACGCCAAGGGCCGCCGCCTGCTCGTGGTGACGACGAACCTCGACAGCCAGCGCGCCGTGATCTGGAACATGGGCGCCATCGCGGCGAGCGGGGCGCCGAACGCCGTGGGGCTGTTCACCGACGTGCTGACGGCGTCCGCCAGCATCCCGGCGGTGTTTCCGCCCCAGCTCCTCGACGTGCAGGCCGAGGGCCGCGCCTTCCAAGAGATGCATGTCGACGGCTCGGTGGTGACGCCGGTCTTCACCCTGCCGCAGTCGTTCCTCGTGCGCGACGGGCGCATCAAGAGCGCGGGCAAGGCCGACATCTACGTCGTCATCAACGGACGGCTGGAGCCCGAATTCGACGTGACCAAGAACAACACCCTGTCGATCGTCGAGAAGTCGTTCACCACCGCGAGCCGGGCGCGCTCGCGGGCCACGCTGGTGGCCACCGACGCCTTCGCCCGCCGCAACGGCATCGGCTTCAACCTCACCTACATCGACGAGCGCGCGCCGCAGACCACCACGGCGCGCGGCTTCGACACCGGCTACATGCGCAGCCTCTACCAGTCCGGCTACGAGACCGGCCGCACCGGCAACTTCTGGCACCGCGAGGTACCGGCGGCGCCCCTGGTGAAGGACGTGGTGCAGACGGCAGTGGCCAGGCGCTGAGACCTCTACAGGATGATCGCCAGCGGCTCCGGGCTGAGCCGCACGGCGCCGGCCGGGCACCCGCTCTCGGCGGCGGCGTAGCGGATCGCCGCCTCGCGATCCCGAAAGTAGCCGCCGCCGAGGCCGTGGCTCTCCAGCGCGACCCAGCGCCCGCGGCAATCCTGGCCGACGACGTAGTTCAGGGCGACGCGGGCCGGAGGCGGCTCGGCGGACACAATCGAAACGGACATGATCGGGCAGGGGCTGACGCGGTCGGGGAAGCGGACCGCGACGGGAATCTGAGCGCGGGGGCGTGAGGATTCGAGCGGGGTGACGGGCCCGCGGCGTGAGGAAGTCATCAGGACGGCCGCACGCTTCAACGCAGCCGCATCCCGTGTATCATGCCGGCATGACACGACTTCTCGACCGCGCCCTTGAGCGTGTCCGCGCGCTCCCCGCCGAGACGCAGGACGAGTATGCCCGCGTCCTGCTCCGCCTCACGGACGACGACGAGGGCGACGTGTATCAACTCACACCGGAAGAGCAGGCCTCGCTCGCGACCTCGCTCGAACAGGCCGAGCGCGGCGAGTTCGCCAGCGACGAGGAGGTGCGGGCGGTCTGGGCCAAGTACGGCCTGTGAGGCTGCGCTACACGAAAGAGGCCGTCTCCGAGTTGGCGCAGGTGCTCGCCGACATCGCGGAGCACTCTCCGCCAGGAGCGCGGCGCGTGCGCTCCCGTTTCCGCAAGGCGGTCGGCCTTCTGAGCGACCACCCCTATAGCGGCCAGCGCACGAGCATTCAGACCCTGCGCCGCATCGTGGTCGCGCCGTATCCGTATCTGATCTTCTATCGCGTCGATGCGAAGGAAGTCGTCATCATCGGCATCCGACATGCGGCGCGCGATCCCGCCACGATGCCTAAGCCGGACGCCTCCTGATCGCGGCAGGCCCTGGGCGGGGCAGGGCGCCCCGCCCGTCGCAAAAAACTACTTCCGAAGAATTTTCGTCACCAGCCGGCCGATCGGGGAGCTCGATCCGGCGTTGCGGTCGTCGCGGACGACGGGGCGGTCCTCGGTGCCGAGGATCTTGGTGACGAGGCGGCCGATCAGGCTCATGGCGGGCTCCGCGGGTGAGGGGAACGGTGCAGCTTGTGACCGTTAACGGCCCGGCCCGCGGCGGCGTTCCGTCTCAGGCGGGGCGGCGCCACAGGCTCGCCGCCACCGGCCCGACGAAGGCCAGGAACATCAGGCCGAGCGCGAAGGCGAAGCCGTGCGGGGGCGCGAGGTCCATGCCGCCGCCGACGAGGGGCGGCCCGAGCATCAGCCCGACATTGTAGAGCATCACGAAGGCGGCGTTGGCGCCCGCGAGGTCCGGCCCCCGCAGGGTGGCGCCGAGATGGGCGAGGCCGACGGTGTAGAGCGTGCCGGCGATGCCGCCCCAGACGAAGACCAGCGCGGCGAGCCCCACCCAGGACGCCGCGGCCCACGGGATCAGCCCGGCGCCGAGCGCCCCGAGGAGGCTCGCCCCCAGCATCACCGCGCGGCGGTCGATCCGGTCGGCGAGCAGCCCCACGGGGATCTGAAAAACCACGTTGCCGAGGGCCGCCGCGCTGACCAGCGCCGCCGCGCTGGTGGCGTCCAGGCCGATCCTCAGGCCGTAGAGCGGCAGGATCGCGAAGGCGCCGGCCTCGACGGCGCCGTAGAGCGCGGCGGCGAGCACCGCCACGGGGGCGAGGCGCAGGTAGCGCGCGAGCCCGCCGCCCTCGCCGTGGCCGAGCGCGGGCGAGAGGTTGCGGGCAAGCCCGAGCGGCAGCAGCCCGAGGAAGAACAGCCCGGCGCCCGCGAGGTAGGGGGCGAAGCCTTCCGTGCCGAGCCCCGTCAGCAGCGCCGGGCCGATGGCAAAGCCCAGTGCCAGCACCGTGGCGTAGACGCCCATGACGAGGCCGCGGCGCTGCGGCGGCGCCGCGTCGTTGATCCAGAACTCGGAGAGCACGAACAGCACGCCGAGCGTCGTCGAGAAGACGAAGCGCAAGGGGAACCACAGGGCGAGGTGCGGCAGGAGCTTGAAGGCGACGAGGCACAGGCCCCCGAGCGCGATCGCCGAGGCCAGCAGCCGCACCACGCCGAGCCGCGCGGCGAGCCGCGGCACGAACGGCACGGTGAGGATGGCGGCCAAGCCCGCCACGGCGGTGTTGAGGCCGATGACGACGCTGGAGGCGCCCATCCGCTCCATCTCCAGCGACAGCAGCGGGATCGACAGCCCGAGCCCGATCCCGACCACCGCGACGCAGGCGATGGCCGCAGCCATCGCGCCGAGGCGGTCGCGGTCGGAAGAGACAGTGGGGGCGAGCATTTCTTTGGTACGCAGCGGACGGGCGCGCGAGCGCTTCGATCCTGTTTCAGATTGATCTTCGTAGCCGCCCGCGCATCCCCTCTCCCCGCACGCGGGGAGAGGGCTTCATGCCCCCTTGCCGGGGCATGAAGCGAGGCGGCAGCCGAAGGTAAGGGGGCTTGTCCGCAGGAGACTCTTCCGTCGAGTCCCCCTCACCGCCGCTCCGGCTTCGCCTCCGCTTCCTGTCTGCACAACGAGGTGCAGACAGGCCTCTCCCCGCGTGCGGGGAGAGGGGATATGCGGCTGAACCGGATCGAATGATTGAAAGACGGTATGGGCGGGTTGGACCCCCGCCCGCAACCCAAAGAAATTAGGCCGCGTGCCGATCCGCACCCGCGCCGAAATGGCCGATGTAGCGCGCCGCGATGGCCGCGACCGGGAGCACCACGAAGACGTCGGTGGTGCCGAACTGGCGGTCGATCACCGCGCCGTCGCCGAAGGTGGCGCCGACCCGCAGATAGCCCTTCATCAGCGGCGGCAGGCTCGCCAGCGCCGCCTTGGGATCGACCGCCTCGCGGGCGAGCCGGTCCATGGCGACGTAGCGCTCGGAGAGGGCGCGCGCCCGCCACGCCTCGGGGGCGCGGGCGTGGTGGTGGAGGAAGCTCAAGGGCACGGCGAGGCGGTCCGGGTCGGTGCCTTCGAGACTCGCGCAGCCGAGCATCGCGTCGATGCGGTGATGCAGCACGTAGGCCCAGATGCCGTGCCACAGCAGCTCCACCGTCCGCTTGGTGCGGTAGGGCTTGAGCACGCAGGAGCGGCCGAGTTCGAGGAAGCGTTTTTCCGGGTGGCGCTCGATCAGCGGGCCGAGGTCGTACTCGCCCGCGGAGTAGAAGCCGAAATGCGCCTCCGCCCGGTCCTGGCGCAGCAGGCGGTAGGTGCCGACCACCTTCGGCCGGGCCTTGCGGAAGGGCTGCGCCTCGGTCGCGGCATGATCGATGACGAGGAGATGGTCGCAGACCGCGTCGTAGGCATCGACGTCGCGGCGCTTGAGCGCGGCGAGGCCCGTCGGCACCGCCGACATCTCCTCGTAGAACACGCGGAAGCGCAGCCGCTGCGCCCGGCGGATCTCGGCCTTGGTGGTGGCGAGCCGCACCTCCAGTTGGCCGATGCGGCCGAGGCAGGGATCGAGCCCCGGCTCGGCGAGACGCAGCTTACGCGGGCTCAAGAGGATCGGGGCGCCGCCGGGCAGCGCGATGTCGCTGCCCTCGAACGTCTGGCGGAAGCGGGCGAAGGGGGCCTGCACCTTCGACTCCCAGCCGGCCTTCCACGCCGCACCGGCCTCGCGCGGGGAAAAATTCGGCAGCATGTTGGTCCGACCCGTCGCGTCGAGGCGCGCCCCTGCGCGGCCCCCTGTCGACGCGGGGCGACAACACCACAGGGGCCGCACGCTTTTATGACGGAAATTCTTCTGGATCGACAGGGGCTTGCGCGGCACCGCGGGGTGAGCCCGCGCAAGCCTGACGCGGTAGCCGGCGAACGAAACCGGCTAACGATATCAGGGACTTAGAGCGCCCCTCACACGAACTGGTTCAGGCCCGGGATCGAGGCGACGATCGGCCCCATCGTGTCCTCGCCCACCGTCTCGCGGCCATAGGCGAACAGCTCCTGGCCGAGCGGCTGCATCTGGTTCATCGGCACGCCGGCCGAGATCAGCTTCTGGCCGAGCGCCATCACGCCGCCCCCGCCCATCATGCCGCCGAGCATGCCCATCAGGCCCCCGCCGCCGCTGTCCTGGGCGTTCGCCTGGGCGATGGCGGCCTCGGAGCCGGGCAGGGCTGCGAGCATCTTGCTCACCTCGGTCGCCGGCCCCTCCTTCTGCAGGAAGGCCAGGATATGGCCGATCGCGGTGCTGGCGGTCGCCGCGTCGAGTCCCGTGCGGTTGGTGACGCGGGCAATCAGCTCTTCCATGAACCTCGTCCTCCTCGGTGCGGAACGTCTGTCCGATGCGGGGCCTGCGAAATCAAGGGTTGGTGTTCGCGGGCCCCCCTGGATCATGACCGCCCGCCGCCATAACCTTCGCCGCGGCAGGCCATCACGTCGGGGCAGGGCACACGATGAGCGAAGCGGGCACCATCCTGGTCGGCCGGAGCACGGGCCCGAACCCGAAGCCCGAGGTGCTGACCCTGCGGCTCGCCAACCGCCACGGCCTCGTCGCGGGCGCCACCGGCACCGGCAAGACCGTGACCCTGCAGGTGCTGGCCGAGGGGTTTTCGAATGCGGGCGTCCCGGTCTTCGCCGCCGACATCAAGGGCGACCTGTCCGGCCTCGCGGCGGCGGGCGAGGCCAAGCCGCATTTCGTCAAGCGGGCCGAGGAACTCGGGATTCCCTACGAGCCCGACCGCTTCCCCACCGTGTTCTGGGACCTGTTCGGCGAGCAGGGCCATCCGATCCGCGGCACCATCACCGAGATGGGCCCGCTGCTGCTGGCGCGGCTGCTGGAGCTCAACGACACCCAGGAAGGCGTGCTCAACATCGCCTTTCGGGTCGCCGATGAGAACCAGTGGCCGCTGATCGACCTGAAGGATCTGCGCGCGCTCCTCACCTTCCTGTCGGAGAACGCCAAGGAGTTGTCGGCGACCTACGGCAACGTCGCGAGTTCCTCGATCGGGGCGATCCAGCGGGCGTTGCTGGTGCTGGAGAACCAGGGCGCCGACAAGTTTTTGGGCGAGCCGGCGCTGAACCTGTCGGACTTCATGCGCACCGACCGGGAGGGCCGGGGCTTCGTCAACATCCTGGCCGCCGACAAGCTGATGCAGCGGCCGCGCCTCTACGCCTCGTTCCTGCTGTGGATGCTCTCCGAGCTGTTCGAGCAGCTGCCCGAGGTCGGCGACCTCGACAAGCCCAAGCTCGTGTTCTTCTTCGACGAGGCGCACCTGCTGTTCAACGATGCGCCCAAAGCCCTGCTCGATGCGGTGGAGCAGGTGGTGCGCCTGATCCGCTCCAAGGGCGTCGGCGTCTACTTCGTCACCCAGAACCCCCTCGACGTGCCGGAGACCGTGCTGGGCCAGCTCGGCAACCGGGTGCAGCACGCGCTGCGCGCCTTCACCCCCCGCGACCAGCGCGCCGTGCGCGCCGCCGCCGAGACCTTTCGCCAGAACCCCGGCTTCGACGTGGCCAAGGCCATCACCGAACTCGCCGTCGGCGAGGCGCTGGTGAGCTTTCTGGAGGCCAAGGGCACGCCCTCCATCGTCGAGCGGGCGCTGATCGCCCCGCCGCAGGGGCGGGTGGGCCCGCTGACCCCGCAGGAGCGCGCCGCGATCATCGGGGCGAGCCCCTACCGCGGAAAGTACGACGAGGCGGTCGACAACGAGAGCGCCTACGAGATGCTGGCCAAGCGCAAGGACCTCGACAGCGCCCCGGCGGAAGCCGCCGCGCAGACGGAGGGGGGCTTAAGCGGGATGCTCGGCGGCTGGCTCGGCTCCGTGCTCGGCGGCGGCGAGGAAGCCCCGAAGGGCAAGGGCCGCGCCCGCCGCCCGCCGCCGAGCCTCGCCGAGCAGGTTTTGGGGAACGCCGCGCGGTCCATGGCGCGCAAGGTCGGGACCGAGGTGGGGAACGCGATCCTGCGGAATGTGCTGGGCGGGCTGACGAAGAAGTAACCGGGCAGGGAGGCCGACCGCACGAGGCCTATTGAGCCATGAGCGTGGTTCATCGGGTAGCCGGGTACGACAAGCACACGGAAGTGCTGGAGCGGGAGGCCGACATCCCGGCCGATCTCGTCGCGGAAGCGCGTCGGCTTGCGGACGCACCTGACGATCCCGAACAGGCGCCGGGCGCCTTCCCGCTCAGCGGCTCCGCCGTGGCGCGGCTGTCGGCGATGCTCGGCCTGCCGATGAGCCAGGAGCGATACGATTGGTTCCTGGAGCCGGTCGAGTCCTAGACCCGCATCTTCGCCGGCTGATTGACAGATCGGCCTCTTGCCACTATCCGCCCTCCCAACGCGCGGCTTCCTCGACGAAGTCCGCGCGTTTCGCGTTCGCGCGCACGGCCCAGCCGATGACGCGCGGATGACCTGAACAAGAAGACGACCCAGGCGCTTGCCGGCGCCGGAGGTCGGCAGAGAACACGAAAGACCAACGATGTTCGCAGTCATCAAGACCGGCGGCAAGCAGTATCGCGTTGCCGCCAACGACGTCATCACCATCGCGACCCTCGAGGGCGAGGCCGGCGCCTCCGTCACCTTCGGCGACGTGCTCCTGTTCGGCGACGGCGAGGCCACCCAGGTCGGCACCCCGCTGCTGTCGGGCGTCGGCGTGACCGGCGAGATCGTCCAGCACGGCCGCACCCGCAAGGTCATCGCCTTCAAGAAGCGCCGCCGCCAGAACTCGCGCCGCCGCCGCGGTCACCGCCAGGACTTCACGGTCGTGCGCATCACCGAGATCAGCGCTGGCGGCAAGTCCTCGAAGGCCGAGCCGCGCAAGGCCCGCAAGGCCGAGGCCGAGCCCGCCCCGGCTGCTGCCGAGTGATCGACTGATCGTCCGAACGCCGATACCCAAAAGAATTCCGGAGCAATCCCATGGCACATAAAAAAGCAGGCGGCTCGTCCCGCAACGGCCGCGACTCCGCCGGCCAGCGCCTCGGCGTGAAGAAGTTCGGCTCGGAAGCCGTCATCCCGGGCAACATCATCGTGCGCCAGCGCGGCACGAAGTGGCACCCCGGCGTCAACGTCGGCATGGGCAAGGACCACACCCTGTTCGCGCTCGTCGAGGGCAAGGTGCAGTTCGAGACCCGTCGCGGCCGCGCCTTCGTGACGGTCGTACCGGTGGCCCAGGCCGCAGAGTAACGGCGGACGCTTCCCCGCGACGAAGCGAGCGTCCCGCCGGTGTCCCACACCGAACCGGCGGACGGTCTCGTAAGCTTCGTTAGGAAGCCGACGGATCGGAACACGGGGGAGGATGGGCCGCCATCCTCCCCCTTCGTCGTCCCGCACGGGCGCTCGGCGCCAATATCGAGAGCGGACGCGGATGTTCCCCGACCTGACCCGAGACGACGTCTTCCGCATCGAGACCCGGCGGCTGTGGCTGCGCTGGCCCACCGCCCGCGACGCCGAGGCCGTCTCGCGGCTGGCCGGCGACCCCGCGGTCGCCCGGATGACGGCGCCGATCCCCTCGCCGCTGCCGCTGCACGAGGCGCAAGACTTCGTCCTGCGGGCGCGGGCTGGGAACAGCACGGGGGAGGGGCTGATCATGGCGCTCTGCCGCCGGTCGAGCCCGGCGCAGGCGATCGGGATCATCAGCATCGAGCCGAAGCCCGAGGCGGAGGCGCCACATCTCGGCTACTGGCTCGGGCGCCCCGCCTGGGGCGAGGGGCTGATGGCGGAGGCAACTGAGGCGATGGTCGAGGCCTATTTCGCCTACGCGAACGGGCGGGCGCTGGCC
This sequence comes from Methylorubrum subtropicum, assembly GCF_038442325.1. Classification (NCBI taxonomy): domain Bacteria; kingdom Pseudomonadati; phylum Pseudomonadota; class Alphaproteobacteria; order Hyphomicrobiales; family Methylobacteriaceae; genus Methylorubrum; species Methylorubrum subtropicum. The sequence continues at coordinate 473,047 of NZ_JBBXMW010000001.1, forward strand.
TCCTCGGTGATGCTCGACAACCCGGCCTCGCGGCGCACCCTGGAGCGCTGCGGCTTCGTGCCGGCCGGGCGGGGGGCGTTCTTCTCGGTGGCCCGCGGCGAGACGGTGGCGGCCGATGCCTTCCACCTCGACCGGGCGGGCTGGCTCGACCGGCGCGGGAGGGCATCGTGAGGACGAAGGCCGTCGCCGGGATCGGTGCCGGGCTCACGGCGGCGGCGCTCGCGGTGTTCCTCGCCTCGATCGACCGCGAACACGTGCCGCCGCCGAGGCCCGCGCCCGAGGCGTCGCGGCCGGCAGCGTCCGCGGAGCCGCGGCTCTACTGCGAGTTCTACAACTTCGCGAGCCGCACCCCGAAGGTCGGGTTCTACTTCACCGCGCCGACCGGCGGCGGCGAGTACGCCCAGATCTTCCAGAAGGAGGCGGACGGGGAGCAGAGCATCTTCGATCCGCGGCCGGCCTGGACCCATGTCCGGGACGGCGATCCGCCGACCCTGAATTCGCCCGACGGGGCGATCACGATCAACCTGTACGGGGATGCGAAGGGCGCGACCCGCCCGGCCTCAGTTGCCTCCGGCGGCTGGTTCGAGGCGGGCCTGCGCAGCACCCGCTACCTCAACCTCGAAGGCCAGTGCCGCCGCACGGCGACCTGACCCAACCGAAAGACGTGTTACCGTGAAGTTCCTGGATGAGGCCAAGGTCTACGTGCGCTCGGGCGACGGCGGCCCGGGCTGCGTCTCGTTCCGGCGGGAAAAGTTCATCGAGTTCGGCGGGCCGAACGGCGGCGACGGCGGACGCGGCGGCGATGTCTGGATCGAGTGCGTGCAGGGCCTCAACACCCTGATCGACTACCGCTACCGCCAGCACTTCAAGGCCCGCAAGGGCGAGCACGGCATGGGCTCGAACTGCCACGGCGCCAAGGGCGAGGACGTGGTGCTGCAGGTGCCGGCGGGCACGCAAGTGCTGTCCGAGGACGGCGAGACCCTGATCGCCGACATGACGGAAGTCGGACAGCGGGTGCGGCTCGCCAAGGGCGGCAACGGCGGCTTCGGCAACGCCTACTTCACCACCTCGACCAACCGCGCCCCGCGCCACGCCAATCCCGGCCTCGAAGGCCAGGAGATGTGGGTGATCCTGCGGCTCAAGCTCATTGCCGACGCCGGCCTCGTCGGCCTGCCGAACGCGGGCAAGTCGACGTTCCTGGCCACCGTCACGGCGGCCAAGCCCAAGATCGCCGACTATCCCTTCACCACGCTGCATCCGGGCCTCGGCGTGGTGCGCTCGGACGAGCGCGAGTTCGTGCTCGCCGACATCCCCGGCCTGATCGAGGGCGCGCACGAGGGCGTAGGCCTCGGTGATCGCTTCCTGGCGCATGTCGAGCGCTGCCGGGTGCTGCTCCATCTCGTCGAGGGCACCAGCGAACACGCCGGCAAGGCGTACAAGCTGGTCCGGCGCGAACTGGAGGCCTATGGCGGCGGCCTGGAGGACAAGCCCGAGATCGTCGCGCTCTCCAAGGCCGACGCGTTGGACCCCGAGACCCGCAAGCAGCAACTCGCCCGGCTGAAGCGCGCGGCGGGCCGCAACGCCATGGTGCTCTCGGCGGCCTCGGGGGAGGGCGTGCAGGAGGCGCTGCGCGCGATCCAGGCCCGGCTCGACGCGGGCGCCGCGGAGGAAGCCGAGACCGCGGAGCCGGCGGCGCCCTGGCAGCCGTAAACCAAGAGCGGCGTTAGGCCTCAGCGCCGGCCCACCCCAAGGCTCAAGGCAGGCGCTACCTTGAAGGCCATGCGCCCGCTCCTGCTTCTCCCCGCCCTCCTGCTCTGCGCGAGTGCCGCCCGCGCCGAGCCGTCCTGCACCGACCTGATCGACCGGGTCACCGCGGCGACCGGGGCGACGGTGGCCGAGCGCAGTGCCGACTTCGCCCGGTTCGACGCGGGCGAGAATTCTTCCCTGACCCTGTCCTGCGGCGGCGTGCACCCGTCCTCGGTCGGCGCGCAGCACCGGAGCGACAGCCCGCCGGAGGCGTATTACGAGCTGTTCGCCAAGGCGGGTCAGGCTGTCACCGGCATCGGCGCCGACACCCTGCGCGAGGCCGCCAAGCGTGCCCGCGACGCCGCCGGGCGGATGCGCCACAGCAACGTCGAGGCGGGCGGGGCGCTCGTCACCTGCTCGACCATGAAGAACGACAAGGGTCCGCTCACCCTCTGCGCCGTGATCGAACGCGCCGACCGCTCCTGATTCTTTTGCGATTTTTCAGTGTTTTAGGCGGGGACGTTCGTGCGCGGCGCGAGGTTTCGGCGCTGCCTTGACGCGGGGGAGGGGGCGGGGGAAAACCCGGGCGCCCGCGCCTCCCGCCGTCCCGAAGACGGAAACCTTCGCTCCATGCCCCTCCTCCGGCGCCTCCTCGGCTCCCGTCGGCGTCCGAGCGCCGGGCCGGAGCGCTTCCCCGGGCGCCTCGACGAGATCCGCGGCGGCCGTGCGTTCGGCTGGGCGACCGACCGGCAGGCGCCGGAGCGCGTCGTCACCGTGTCCCTGCGGATCGACGGGCGGATCGTGGCGGAAGGCCCCGCCGACCGGCCGCGGCCGGACGTGCAGGCGGCGGGCTTCGGGCAGGGGCTCGGCGGCTTCTCCTTACGCATCCCCGACGCCTTCGCCGACGGGGCCGAGCACCGGGTCGAGGCGATCGTCGGCGAGGCCGCGCTGCCGGGCGGTCCGCTCGCCTACCGCGCCGACCGCCCGGCGCCCGAGGCTTTGGGCGAGGGGGAGACGCGCATCCTCGGCTATCACGAGGGCGTGGCCAACGGCGCCGCCTTCGGCTGGGCCTACGATCCGGACGCCCCGCTGGCGCGGGTCGAACTGGAACTCTTCGTCGACGACGCCCCGTGCGGCCTCTTCGTCGCCGACACCTCGCGCCTGGATGTCGCCGCGGCGGGCTACGGCGACGGCTTCCACGGCTTTGCCGGGCGGATTCCGGCCTGGGCCTACGACGACCGGCCCCACAAAGTCGAAGTGGCGCTGGCCGGCACGGGCATCCGGCTCCGGGGCGGGCCGCACGTCCTGCAGCAGCCCCGCTCCGGCGTGGCCTATCTCGACCGTGCCGCGGCCTGCCTCGCCGGCTGGGCGACCCAAGGGGCGGACGTGGAGATCCGCTACGACGACGGCCCGCCGCTCCGGGTCAGCGCGCGCCGGATCGTGCCCGGCTTCGGCAACGAATCGACGCCGATGGCTGCGTGCGGCTTCCGCAGCCCGGTCCCGCCCGCCGGCCTCGACGGGGCGTGGCACGCGGCCTCCGTGCGCTTCGCCGACAGCGGGGAGGAGCTGTCGGGCAGCCCGTTCGAGTTCCGCTTGCGCACGCCGCCGGTGCGGCTGGGACTGACCCGCTCGTCCGGCCGGCTGGTCGAGGGCTGGGTTACGGATGCCCTCGCCCCCGACGAACCGGTGCGACTCGCCGTCTTCGCCGACGGCGCGGCCCTCGGCGAGGTCGTGGCCGACCGCGTCCGCGCCGACGCCCCCGGCCGTCCGGCCAAAAACTTCGCGTTCGGCCTGCCGCGGGCCGCGCGCCGGCTCGACTTCGCCCTGGCGCACACGCCGGAGACGCCGTTCGCCAGCTTCTCGCTCGGCGAGGGCGAGGCCCGGCCGGCGGAGGCCGACGACGCCGCGCTCCATGACGCGGCGCGCTTTGCCGACCCCGCCTTCGTCGCGGCGATCCGCGCGGCCTTCGCGGCCTTCCTCGACGCCCCCGGCGCGCGCTTCGACGCCGCTTGGTATCGCCTGACCTATCCCGATATCGGCCGCGCCGCGGAGGGCGACGGGGACGCCTTCGCCCATTACCGCGCCCGCGGCCACGCCGAGGGCCGCTCGCCCTCGCCCCTGTTCGACGAGGCTTGGTATCGCCGCCGCTGGCCGAGCGTCGGCCGGGCGGTCGCGGCCCGGAAAATCCCCTGCGGCTTCGCCCATTACCTCGCCTTCGGGGCGGGAGCCGGCTTCGATCCCGTGCCGGGCCTCGACGCGCTGGCCGCCGATCCGGCCCTGGTCGAGGCCGTGCGCGCGGGAACGGCGGGCGCGCCGCTCGCCGCCGGTCCGAGCCGCGCCCCTACCGAGCCGCCGGCAGCGGAACCGGTCGCGCCCGAGCCCCCGGCGGCACCTTCCGAGCCGCGCGACCCGTCACATAGCCTCTACGGCGACTGGATCGCCCGGCTGCTGCGGCAGGCGGAGGAGGGGACCGCGGCGGCGATCACGGCCAGCGACCGCGCGATCCGGGCGCGCCTCGCGGCGCCGCTGCCGGCGACGCCCCTGGTCTCGGTGATCATGCCGACCTTCAACCGGGCCCACACCATCGCCGAGGCGATCGGCAGCGTGCTGGAGCAGAGCTATCCCAACTGGGAGCTTCTGGTCTGCGACGACGGCAGCACCGACCGCACCGCCCAGGTCGTGGCCCAGATGGCCGATCCGCGCATCCGCTTCCTCGCCCTGGAGAAGGCGAACGGCGCCGTCGCCCGCAACCGGGGCCTCGCCATGGCCCGCGGCGCGTACATCGCCTACCTCGATTCCGACAACCTCTGGCACCCGTCGTTCCTCGACGCGATGCTGCGGGCGCTGCTCGCCGCGCCGAGCCGGCCTTGCGCCTACGCGGCCTATATCGACACCGAGATCGTCGGCACGCGGATCGAATTGCAGGCGCTCGCGGTCACGCCGTTCGATCCCGTCCGGTTGGCGGCGGCCAACTTCATCGACCTCAACACCATCTGCCACCACCGCCACCTGTACGACTGGCTCGGCGGCTTCGACGAGACGCTGCCGCGGGTGCAGGACTGGGATCTGGCCTTGCGCTACTTATCGATCTTCCGCCCGCTCCACGTGCCCGAGCTGCTGGCGTTCTACCGGCGCAACGTCGCCTGGGGGCAGGTGACGACGGCGGCCCTGCCGCAGGACGTCAACAGCCTCGTCGCCCGCAAGAACCTCGCGCGGCTCGACGAGGGCCATCTGCGCCTCGACATCGACTGGCCCGCCGACCCGCGGCTCACCGTGATCCTCGGCCCCGGGCCGGAAGCCGCCCTGCTGGCCGAGCTGCTGATCCATCCGGTCGCGGACGGCGCCGAGGTCACCCTGGCCCATGCCGGCCGCGGGCCCGCACCGCGCCCGCTCCACCCCGCCGACCCGGTCGCCGACCTGCCGCTGGGGTCCGACGCCTTCGCCTCGGCCGAGCGGCTTTCGGCGGCCCTCGCCCCGTTCCTGCCCCGCGAGGGCGCCGTGCTCGCCCTCGGCCTGCCGCCGGGCGTGGTCGAAGGCCTGTCCCACCGGCTCGGACGGCCGGTCGATGGGCTGGTCCTCGACGCGGACGGGCTCGGCCTCACCGGGCCCGACCTCGCCCGGCCGTTCCATCTCGGCACGCTGCCGCTCCCGGCCGAGCCGCCCGCGCCGCCGGACCGCCCGGCCCTGGTCCGGCTCGGCGGGGCGGACGACTCCCTTCCCGCGACGGGCGACGCGATCCTCGCTCCCGCCGACCTCGCCTCCGGGCCCTGGCGGCGGACCGGGCCGGGGGGCGTCGAGCCCTGGTCCGAGCGCGGCCCCGCGGCGCTCGCCCGCGCCCTGGCCGAGGCGGAGGCGGTGGCGAGCCTCACCCCGGTCGAGGAGATCGGCGTGCTGGGCCTCTGCCTCGTCACCGAGGCGATGCGGCGCGGCCTGCCCGTGACGCTGGCGCCCTCCGCCTTCGCCGACCCGCTGATCGCCGCGGGCGCCGTCGCCGGCCTCGGCGCGGAGGCCTCCGCCCACCCGCGGGCGGCAGGCGGCGCGCGCACCCACGGGCTCGCCTTCCACGCCGAGCTGATCGCCGAGCGGCTGCGCTTCTACCTGTACCGGCGCTGCTTCGAGGAGGATCGCTGATGGGCGCGGGCGCGAACGGTTCGGAACCCCTGGGCTCGCTCCTGCCGGTGCTGCGCGGCGGCCTGCTGACCGTGCGCCTGCCCGGCGGGCGCGGGGCCGAGCTCCGGCTCGACGGCGCCGTCTTCGCCCGGATCGCGCCGACGGGGGCCTTACGCGAGCGGTGCCGTTTCGTGCCGGCCCCGGCCTTCACCCCTGGTGCCGTGCTGCGGGCGGTCGATCCCGCAACGGGTGCCGATCTCGACGGCAGCCCCGTCGCCCTGCAGCCGCCGGACCGGCGCGGTCGCATCGCGCGGGTCGCCGGCCGCTTCGTGTTCGGCACGGTGGAGGGCCAAGGGGAAGCGACGACGGACGAGGCGACCGTCCTGGCCTTCATCGACGGCACGGTCGTGGCCCACGCCGTCGCCCGCCGGGCCGGGGCGACGCCGGAACTGTCCTTCGTGCTGCTGCTGCCGCTCGCCGTCACCGAGGGGCGGCCCGCCTTCGTGAATCTGGCGCTGGCCGGCGGCTCCGGCCCGTTCGACGGCGGCCCGGTCCGCGTCGGCACGCCCACGGCGGCCTCCGCGCCGCGCCGTCGCCGCGCCGCGCGGGCCCTGCGGATGGCGATCAAGATCGCCGCGCCCGACCTGCGCGAGGCGCCGCAATGGGGCGACACCCACTTCGCGAAAGGGCTCAAGGCGGCGCTGGAGCGGCTCGGCTGGATCGTGCGGATCGACACGGTCGATGCGTGGTACGGCGGCGAGGCCGTCGATGTCGATCTCGTGCTGCGCGGCCTGGAGCGATACCGGGTCGATCCCGAGCGGCTCAACCTGATGTGGCTCATCAGCCATCCGAACCGGGTCGCGGCGGACGAGCCGGCGCAGTTCGACCACGTCTTCGTCGCCTCCGACGTCTACCTGCCGACCCTGCGCCGCACCGGCGTGCCGTGCTCGGCCCTGCATCAGGCGACCGACCCAGCCGTGTTCGCCCCCGGCGCGGCGGCGGGAATCGACACGCCGCTGCTGTTCGTCGGCAATTCCCGGCGCGAGTACCGCACGATGGTGCGCTGGTGCATCGAGCGACGGCTGCCGCTGGCGATCTGGGGGGGAATGTGGGAGGGCATCGTGCCGCCCGAACTGATCCGCGGCACCCACATCCCCAACGAGCGCCTCGCCGCGGCCTATGCGGGCGCGGGCGTGCTGCTCAACGACCACTGGGACGCGATGCGCGACCACGGCTTCCTGTCGAACCGGCTGTTCGACGGGAGTGCGGCGGGCGCCCCCATCCTCACCGATCCGGTCGCGGGCCTCAGCGCCGTGTTCGGCGACACGATCCCCACGGTCGCGAGCGCCGAGGAACTGGCCGCCGAGGCGCAGGCCATGCTGTCCGACCCGCAGGCCGCCCGCGCCCGCGCAGCCCGCGCCCGCGACATCGTGCTGTCCGCCCACACCTTCGACCACCGCGCCCGCACCATCGTCGAGACGGTGGAGGCGCTGGGGGGCCCTCGGGTGGGGCGGGTGGCGTGAGGCGCCGCGGCGTCGCAGCGCGGCTGCTGTTCCCGGCCGAGGCGGCCCGAGCCGGCGTTTCCGAGAGGGTCATCCGCATGCGGCACCGATACGGAGGATTTGATCCATGCCGGTATCCCTGGACGAGATGATGCGGGAGGTCGCGCCGGAGCGCCGTTCCGAAATCGAGACGCACGCCGCCGCCCTGACGGCCGATTTCCGCCAGCGGATCGGCCGCATCGTCCGCCCCGAGGCTGGAACGGGCCGTGAGTTGGATGGGAATTCAGGGTGCCTGGAGGCCGGCTTGACGGATTCATCCGATCCATCCCCCTCATCCTGAGGTGCCGCGCCAGCGGCCTCGAAGGAGGGCTCCAGAAATCACTGCGATCCCTGGAGCCCTCCTTCGAGGCCCGCTTGCGCGGGCACCTCAGGATGAGGGGAGAGAGTGGGAGTTGATGCATGCCCCCCAAATGAAGAAGGGGCGGCCACCGGGCCGCCCCTTCCTTTTTCCGTCTTACTCGCCCGCCTCGCGGCGGCGCTCGCCGCGGTCGCGGCGGGGGCCGCGGTCGCCGCGGTCACCCCGGTCGGAGCGCTCCTCGCGCTCCGGCTCGCCGCGCTCCGCGCGCTCGGCCTTCAGGCGCTCGGTGATGTCCTCGCCGGTCTCCTGATCGACGACCTTCATCGACAGGCGGATCTTGCCGCGCTCGTCGGCGCCCAAGAACTTCACCTTGACCTTCTGGCCTTCCTTGACGACGTCGCCGACCTTGGCGACGCGCTGCGGGGCGAGCTCCGAGATGTGGACGAGGCCGTCCTTGGCGCCGAAGAAGTTCACGAAGGCGCCGAACTCCATGATCTTGACGATCGTGCCGTCGTAGATCGTGCCGGCCTCGGGCTCGGCGACGATGGAGCGGATCCAGTTGTAGGCCGCCTTGATCGCCTTGCCGTCGGACGAGGCGATCTTCACGATGCCGGTGTCCTCGATGTTGATCTTGGCGCCCGTCTTCTCGACGATCTCGCGGATGATCTTGCCGCCGGTGCCGATCACGTCGCGGATCTTGTCGGTGGGGATCTGCATCGTCTCGATGCGCGGCGCGTACTCGCCGAGCTCCGGACGGGCCGCGGTGAGCGCGTTGGCCATCTCGCCGAGGATGTGGGCGCGACCGTCCTTCGCCTGGGCGAGGGCGATCTTCATGATCTCCTCGGTGATGCCGGCGATCTTGATGTCCATCTGGAGCGAGGTGATGCCCTCGTCCGTGCCGGCCACCTTGAAGTCCATGTCGCCGAGGTGATCCTCGTCGCCGAGGATGTCGGACAGCACCGCGAAGCGCTCACCCTCGAGGATGAGGCCCATGGCGATGCCGGCGACCGGACGACGCAGCGGCACGCCCGCATCCATCAGCGACAGCGAGCCGCCGCAGACGCTAGCCATCGAGGAGGAGCCGTTCGACTCGGTGATCTCGGACACGACGCGGATCGTGTACGGGAACTCGTGGGCCGGCGGCAGCACCGGACGGATCGCGCGCCACGCCAGCTTGCCGTGGCCGATCTCGCGGCGGCCGGGCGAGCCCATGCGGCCGGTCTCGCCGACGGAATAGGGAGGGAAGTTGTAGTGGAGCAGGAAGCGCTCCTTGTAGGTGCCTTCCAGCGCGTCGATGAACTGCTCGTCCTCGCCGGTGCCGAGCGTCGCGACGACCAGCGCCTGCGTCTCGCCGCGGGTGAAGATCGCCGAGCCGTGGGCGCGCGGCAGCACGCCGACTTCCGACACGATCGAGCGGACCGTCTTCACGTCGCGACCGTCGATGCGCGAGCCGGTGTCGAGGACGTTCCAGCGGACGACCTTCGATTGGGCCTCCTTGAAGGCGGCCTTGACCTTCTCGGGCGCGAACTTCTGCTCGCCGTCAGTGGGGCACAGCGCCTCGACCACCTTCGCCTTCACGGCGTCGACGGCCTTGTAGCGCTCCTGCTTGACCGTGATCTTGTAGGCCTCGCGCAGCTCCGTCTCGGCGATGTCGAGCACTGCCTTCTCGACGTCGGCGTTCTCCGGCGGGGAGAAGTTGCGCGGCTCCTTGGCGGCCTTCTCGGCAAGGCGGATGATCGCCTCGATGACCGGCTGGAAGTGCTTGTGGCCGAACATCACGGCCCCGAGCATGATCTCCTCCGAGAGTTCCTTGGCCTCGGACTCGACCATCAGCACGGCGTCCTGCGTGCCGGCGACGACGAGGTCGAGGACCGACTCCTCCTTGGTCTCGCCGACCAGCGGGTTCAGCTTGTAGGAGCCGTTGACGTAGCCGACGCGGGCGGCGCCGATCGGGCCCATGAACGGGACGCCCGACAGCGTGAGCGCGGCGGACGCCGCGACCATCGAGACGATGTCGGGATCGTTCTCAAGGTCGTGGCTGAGGACGGTGACGACGACCTGGGTGTCGTTGCGCCAGCCCTCGACGAAGAGCGGGCGGATCGGCCGGTCGATCAGGCGGGAGACCAGCGTCTCCTTCTCGGAGGGACGGCCCTCGCGCTTGAAGTAGCCGCCCGGAATGCGGCCGGCGGCGTAGGCGCGCTCTTGGTAGTTGACCGTGAGCGGCATGAAATCGATGCCGGCCTTGGGCTCCTTGGCGGCGACGACGGTCGCCAGCACGGTGGTCTCGCCGTAGGTGGCGACCACGGCGCCGTCGGCCTGGCGGGCGGTCTTGCCGGTTTCCAGAACGAGCTTGCGGTCGCCCCAGATCAGCTCTTCGCGTTGAACGTCGAACATTTGTCTTCTGCCTTCATGCATGCGTGGGCTTGGCCCGGCGCCGCCAGAGGCAAGACGGCGAGGCACTCGGACCCGAGTGCCTTGCGATCCTGCCCCGGCGCCTCGCGCCTCGAAGCCGCCCGTGCGGACCGGCCGGGCCCCATGCCCGGACGGTCCATAGTCAAACGCGGCCCCGAAGGACCGCGCGATAGTTTTAGCGGCGGATGCCGAGGCGCTCGATCAGGGAGCGGTAGCGGCTCTCTTCCTTGCGCTTGAGGTAGTCGAGCAGCGAGCGGCGCTGCGAGACCAGCTTCAGGAGGCCGCGGCGGGAGTGGTTGTCCTTGCCGTGGGTCTTGAAGTGGGCGGTCAGGTTGGTGATCCGCTCGGTGAGCAGCGCGATCTGGACCTCCGGCGAACCGGTATCCTTGCCGCCCTGCGCATATTCCTTGATGAGCGCGGTCTTGCGCTCGGCCGTGATCGACATCGGCTTGCCTTTCAGATGGGGTTTGGTCGGGAGCGCCGCCCGCAACGGGGCTTTTGGCGCTCGAAAGCTCGCGGTCGGGCCGGTGCCGGGATGTCGTCCAGCACGGTCAGCCGCAAGCGGCACAAGCCCCGCCCGTCAGCCGGGTCGAGGCGGAGCGGACCATACACGAAACCGCGGGAAGCGCCAGGGGTGGGGGGAAAGGCAAATGGGTGCGCCTCCCCGATCGGCCGCGCCGGTCGGAGAGGGGCAACGCGGCCGCGGCCCGACTCAGTCGTCATCGCCGTCCCGGTCGCGCTTCTCCGCCTTCTTGGCAGCCTTCTCGGTGACGGCGCCGCTGTGGGGATCGACCTTCACCTTGACGCTGCGGCCGTCCTTCACGGCCTTGCCCTCCCACATGCCGTCGTCGGCCTCCAGGCCGCGCACGCCGGAATAGCCGGCCCCTTCGAGGGCGCGCACCGCGCCTTCGATCGGCATCCAGTCGGGACCGGGCCGGTCGTCGGCGAGCGCCGGGGCGGTGAGGAGGCCGGCGGCGACGAGGCCGAGGGCGAGGGTCTTGGCGGTGAACATCCGGGTCATCGAAAACTCCAGCGTTGGAAGAAGACTCCGCCCCGATAGCGCCGCGCGCCCCGCGCGCGCCTGACGGGCGCTGTCAGGCAAATGTCAGGGTCGCGGGACGCCGAGCCTTCGCGCCCGCTCGCGGATCGGCTACACCGCCGCCGACAGGATCAGCGGCAGGGACCGGACGGATGAGCGCGGATCACGGCACGGCGGGGGGCGGGTTCACCGCGATTGTGCTCGCCGCCGGCAAGGGCACGCGGATGCGCTCGGAGCGGCCCAAGGTGCTGCACGCGCTGGCCCACCGCACGATGCTCGGCCACGTGCTCGCGGCCGTGCAGGAGGCGGGCGCGCAAAACCTCGCCGTGGTGGTCGAGCCCGGCCGCGCGGACGTCGCCGACGAGGTCGCCCGCATGGCGCCGGGCGCCAGCACCCATCCCCAGGCCGAGCGCCTCGGCACGGCGCATGCCGTGCTCGCCGCCCGCGCGGCGATCGAGGGCCGTCCGGCCGACGTGCTGGTGGCCTTCGGCGACACGCCGCTCATCACCGCCGAGACCTATGCCCGCCTGCGGGCGCCGTTACGCGAGGGCGCGGCGGTCGCGGTGCTGGCCTTCGAGGCGCGCGACCCGACCGGCTACGGAAGGGTGCTCACCGAGAACGGGCGCGTCGTGGCGATCCGCGAGGAGAAGGACGCGAGCGCCGACGAGCGGGCGGTGCGGCTGTCCAATGCCGGGCTGATGGCCTTGTCGGGCCAGCACGCCCTGTCGCTGCTGTCGCGGATCGGCAACGACAACGCCAACCGCGAATACTACCTCACCGACGCGGTCGCCCTCGCCGTCGCCGACGGCCTCCCAGTGACGGTGGTGGACGTCGCCGAGGACGAGGCGCTCGGCGTCAACGACCGGGTCCAGCTCTCGGTGGCCGAGGCCGCGATCCAGGCGCGCCTGCGCCGCGCGGCCCAGCTCGGCGGCGCGACGCTGATCGCCCCCGAGACCGTTTTCTTGAGCGCCGACACCGTGCTCGGCCGCGACGTGCTGGTGGAGCCGCATTGCGTGTTCGGCCCCGGCGTCGTCATCGGCGACGGCTGCACGATCCGCGCCTTCTCGCATCTGCACGACGCCCGGCTGATGGCGGGCGCCGATATCGGCCCGCATGTGCGCCTGCGCGGCGGCGCGGTGCTGGAGGAAGGTGTCCATCTCGGCAACTTCGTCGAGGTGAAGAACGCCACCCTGCACGCGGGCGCCAAGGCCTCGCACCTGACCTATCTCGGCGACGCCGAGGTCGGCGCGGGCGCCAATATCGGCGCGGGCACCATCACCTGCAATTACGACGGCGTGTCGAAGCATCGGACGGTGATCGGCGCGGGCGCCTTCATCGGCTCGAATTCGGCGCTGGTCGCCCCCGTGAGCATCGGCGACGGCGCGCTCGTCGGCGCCGGCTCGGTCATCACCCGCGACGTCCCCGCCGACGCCCTGGCGCTCGCCCGCGGGCGGCAGATGACGCGGGAGGGCGCGGCCAAGACGCTGCGGCAGACGCTGAAGGCGGCGAAAGCCGCGAAGGCTGCGAAACAGGACTGAGCCGGCAGACGGCCGGTTCGATGCTGCGCTTTGTCCAGTCCTCGCCCTCATCCTTCGAGGCCGCTGCGCGGCACCTCAGGATGAGGGGATTGGGATGGACAGACCGACTAAAAAGGAACTGACACGCTTCCCTTTGGCAGCAATTTTACCAGAATATAAAAACTCAGCTGGCGATCACGCCTCATGACGAATCGAAAAATCGCAAAGATATTGGCATCGATTGTCTTTATATTGACAATCGCGATCCTCATCGTTTTCGTCAAGGCTGCGATGTCGCCGCCGGAACCCATACCTGCGCCTCCCATCGGGCAGAATCTGCCCGCCGACTTCGCCACCGCCGACTTCGCGTTCAACGAGAGAATCCAGAAGACTTTTCCGATCGGATCGTCGGCATCCGACCTCGCCACCCGCTTGGATCAGGAGGGATTCAGGCACGACGCCGTTGGCGACGACGGCAATTACGCCACGTTCCAACGCCCGTATGGCTTTTGTAATTTGATCTGGGCCGTCAGTTGGCATGCAGATCCGCAAGGGCGCATCACGTCGGTCCAAGGCGACTATTCCGGCAAGTGCCTGTAGGTGCAGCGCGCCTCTCACGACCGGCCGGCGCGGAAGGGCGCATGGCCGAACGGCGTCGCATGCAGAAGCGAAGCCGCGACGCGCGACATCCCGATGTGCTAGCGCAAGCCCGGCATCGTATCGTTCCGATACAAGGCCCGCGATGGTCGGCGACTTCGATCCTGGGTCCGGTTCTTGCCCAGGATGGACATGGGGCGATCTCATCGACCGATGGCGGGACAACGGACGGTCTCACGGGTGGCGCGAGGACAGGGCTGATGTGCGGAATCGTGGGCATCGTCGGGCGCGAGTCGGTGGCGGATGGGCTGGTCGAGGCGCTGCGGCGGCTCGAATATCGCGGCTACGATTCCGCCGGCGTCGCCACGCTGGAGCACGGCCGGCTGGAGCGGCGGCGCGCCGAGGGCAAGCTCTCGAACCTTCAGATCAAGCTGTCGCAGGCGCCGCTGTCGGGGGCCATCGGCATCGGCCATACCCGCTGGGCGACGCATGGGCGCCCCAACGAGACCAACGCCCACCCGCACGCCACCGAGCGGCTGGCCGTGGTCCATAACGGCATCATCGAGAACTTTCGCGAGCTGAAGGAAGAGCTTGAGGCCACCGGCGCCCGGTTCGAATCCGACACCGACACCGAGGTCGTGGCTCAGCTCGTCCACCATCTGATGGGGCAGGGGCTCGGGGCCGTGGAGGCGGTCGCCGCAGCCCTCCCGCGCCTGCGCGGCGCCTTCGCGCTGGGCTTCCTGTTCGCGGGGCAAGAGGACTTCCTGATCGGCGCCCGCCACGGCGCGCCGCTCGCCATCGGCTTCGGCCGGGGTGAGACCTATCTCGGCTCCGACGCGCTCGCGCTCGCCCCCTTCACCGACGAGATCACCTATCTCGAAGAGGGCGACTGGGCGATCCTGACCCGCGACGGCGCCGAGATCCGCGACATCGAGGGCACGACCGTCAAGCGCCCGCGCCAGCGCATCGCCACGCAGGCCTACCTCGTCGACAAGGGCAACCACCGCCACTTCATGGCGAAGGAGATTCACGAGCAGCCGGAGGTGGTGGGCCGCACGCTCGCCCACTACGTCGACATGGCGAACGGGCGCATCGCGCTCCCCGGCGAGTTGCCGTTCAAATTCGAAAAGCTCTCGCGCCTGTCGATCACCGCCTGCGGCACCGCCTTCTATGCCGGCTTGGTCGCCAAATACTGGTTCGAGACGATCGCGCGGCTCCCCGTCGAGATCGATGTCGCCTCCGAGACCCGCTACCGCGAGCCGCCGCTGGAGCGGGACGGGCTGACGCTCGTCATCTCGCAATCGGGCGAGACCGCCGACACCCTGGCCTCGCTGCGCTATGCCAAGGCGCAAGGCCAGCACACGCTCAGCGTCGTCAACGTGCCGACCTCGACCATCGCGCGGGAATCCTCCGCGGTGATGCCGACGCTCGCCGGCCCCGAGATCGGCGTGGCCTCGACGAAAGCCTTCTCGTGCCAGCTCACGGTGCTGCTCTGCCTCGCCATCGCGGCAGGCCGGGCGCGCGGCACCCTCGACGCCGCGCGCGAGCGGGCGCTGGTCGATGCGCTCATCACCGTGCCGGGGCTGATGGCGGAATCGGTCACGCTGGAGCCGCAGGTCGAGGCGCTCGCCCGCGAGATCGCCAAGGCCCGCGACGTGCTCTACCTCGGCCGCGGCACCTCCTACCCGATGGCGCTGGAGGGCGCGCTGAAGCTCAAGGAAATCAGCTACATCCACGCCGAGGGCTACGCGGCGGGCGAACTCAAGCACGGCCCCATCGCCCTGATCGACGAGAGCGTGCCGGTCATCGTCATCGCCCCGCACGACGCGATCTTCGAGAAGACGGTGTCGAACATGCAGGAGGTCGCCGCGCGCGGCGGCAAGATCATCCTCGTCGGCGACGCCCGGGGGGCGGCCGCCGCCGGTCTCGACACGCTCGCGACACTCACCATGCCGGACGTGGACCCGGTGGTGGCCCCGATCGTCTACGCGGTGCCGGTGCAGCTCATCGCCTACCACACCGCCGTCTTCATGGGGAAAGACGTGGATCAGCCGCGCAATCTGGCGAAGTCGGTGACGGTGGAGTAGGGGGCGAGGTTTCGGCCGTGCCTCCGTTCCCGGCGCGACCGGGATCGTGCGAGCCGACGCAATTCCATCATTGCGCAGGCCCTCCGCGTGACGGCGACGAGCACGTCGGCCCCTACGGCTGCAACGGGCGGCCGGACCCCGGCGCCGACCAGTAGCAGCGACCGCGGGCGTCGGTGGGCGCGAGGCACACGAGCCCGTCGCCTTCGTCCTCGACGGTCACCGCTTCGGCAGCGGACCAGACGCGGCATTCGCCGGCGCGCATCAGCTTGTGCAGGCGGGTCTCGTAGTCTGACGGGTCGGTGGCCTGCCGCAATGCGAGAAGCTGCGCGGCATTCACCATCGACTGGCAGCCGAAGGCGTCCGGCTCGGTCCGACTCGCGGAGGCCGTGACCGGCATCGCCCAGATCAGGCCGGCGAGGCAGAGGGTCGCTCGAAGCATTCCACTACGCCTGCGCTGGTGGAAACAGGCGTGCCGGCGCGGTTTCCCGCGCCGGCACCGATCACCCCGGAAGGGTCAAGCGCCTTAGTTGTTCGGCAGAGCGAACACGGTGAGCTGACCGCCGAGATTGGTGTAGCTCGACAGGGCGGCGTAGCCGCCGACCGCGCCGAGACCGGCGTTCGGGTCGGTCAGGCCGGCCGCCAAGCCGATGCCGGCCCAGCCGCCGACGCCCGACAGGACGCCCACGTACTGCTTGCCCTTGTGCTCGTAGGTCATCACGTTGCCGATGATGCCCGACGGGGTCTTGAACTTGTACAGTTCCTTGCCCGTCTTCGCGTCGATCCCCTTCAGGTAGCCTTCCAGCGTGCCGTAGAACACCACGTCGCCGGCGGTGGCGAGCGCGCCGCCCCAGGCCGAGAACTGCTCGGGGTTCGACCAGACGATCTTACCCTTCACGCCGTCCCAAGCGATGAAGTTGCCCATGCCGCCGTGCGAGCCGGGGGCCGGGTACATCGACAGGGTCGCGCCGACATAGGGCTGGCCCGGGGTGTAGGTCACCTTGAAGGGCTCGTAGTCCATGCAGACGTGGTTGGTCGGCACGTAGAACAGGTTGGTCTTGGGCGAGAACGCCGCCGGCTGCTGGTCCTTGGTGCCGAGCGCCGCCGGGCAGATGCCCTTGGAGTTCACGTCCTCGCCGTTCTGCTCGGTCGAGTACTTCGACACGACCAGCGGGCGGCCGTAAGTCTTCGAGCCCTTGTCCATGTCGACCTTGGTGGCCCAGTTCACCACCGGGTCGAACTTTTCCGCCACCAGCAGTTCGCCGGTGGCGCGGTCGAGGGTGTAGCCGAAGCCGTTCCGGTCGAAGTGCGTCAGCAGCGGGCGATCCTTGCCGCCGACCTTCTGATCCGTGAGGATCATCTCGTTGACGCCGTCGAAGTCCCACTCGTCGTGCGGGGTCATCTGGTAGACCCATTTGGCGACGCCCGTGTCCACGTCGCGGCCCCAGATCGTCATCGACCACTTGTTGTCACCGGGGCGCTGCTTCGGGTTCCAGGTCGAGGGGTTGCCCGAGCCGTAATACATCAGGTTCAACTTCGGATCGTAGGAGAACCAGCCCCAGGTGCAGCCGCCGCCGGTCTTCCACTGCTCGCCCTCCCAGGTGGTCAGCGACGAATCCTTGCCGACCGGCTTGCCGAGATGGGTGGTCTTCTCGGGGTCGACGAGGAGCTGGTCGTCCGGGCCGACCGAGTAGCCGCGCCACGCCTTCTTGCCGTCCTTGAGGTTGTAGGCGGTGACGTGGCACTGCACGCCGAACTCGCCGCCGGAGATGCCGACGATGACCTTGTCCTTCACCGGCAGCACGGTGGCGGTGTTGGTCTCGCCCTTCGACGGGTCGCCGTTCTTGACCGACCAGTTCACCTTGCCGGTCTTGGCATCGAGCGAGACCAGGGTGGTGTCGGCCTGATGCAGCAGGATCGCGCCGTCGGCGTAGGCCAGACCGCGGTTGACGGTGTCACAGCACATCACCGGGATGACCGCCGGGTCCTGCTTCGGCTCGTACTTCCACACGATCTTGGCGCCCTCGTCGAGGTTCAGCGCGTAGACGATGTTCGGGAAGGGGGTGTGGACGTACATCATGTTGCCGACGACCACCGGCGAACCCTCGTGGCCGCGCAGCACGCCGGTCGAGAAGGTCCAGGCGACCTGGAGGTTCTTGACGTTGGACGCGTTGATCTGGTCGAGCTTGGAATAGCGGGTGTTGGCGTAATCGACCGTCTGGAGCGCCTGCTCCGCCGGGTTGGCGATGGACTTCAGGACGCTGTCGTTGGCCAGCGCCGGGGTGGCGGCGGCGAGGCCGGCACCGAGGGCGAGACAATGGGCTGCTCTCATGGATTTCCTCCGCATTGAGCCGACGGGCCTGACCGACGCCGGTCGCTCCCGCGATCTCTGCTGTGTTCCTGACCGTTATGCCCGGTCACTTTGGGGAACGATGATCGGCCGGCGCCCGGTCGCACTCCGACGCCCCGTCACCGCTGGCTGATCGCTCACCGAGCCCGTTTGTCCCGCCCGGATCGTCGGGACCGACTGGCGCGGCCGAGTCGGAACGTAGAGCATTCTAAGGCCGGAGCAATAAGAAAACCCTAAGTGCGACAGAATTTCCTCTGCCATTGCAGACAAAGCAGTGCAAACTGCGTAAAAACCTACCGGAACTTGCCTATTTATCCCGTCAATTCATGCCGGAATCATTTGAGAACATTCTATGGAGCGATTTATCGATTTCGACCCCACCCCAGATTGACCCTCCGAACGCCGATCAGGTACGCCATGGGTGCGACGAAGACTTCGAACGGCGGTGCCGCTCTCATGAGAAGTCTCACTTTCACGGCGGGGCAAAGTCTCCGCCGTGACTTTCCTCGTCGCGCGGGATCCCGGACACGCTCATCGGCCGCGGGTCGGTCGAAACGC
Organism: Methylorubrum subtropicum; assembly: GCF_038442325.1. Taxonomy (NCBI): domain Bacteria; kingdom Pseudomonadati; phylum Pseudomonadota; class Alphaproteobacteria; order Hyphomicrobiales; family Methylobacteriaceae; genus Methylorubrum; species Methylorubrum subtropicum. The sequence continues at coordinate 491,320 of NZ_JBBXMW010000001.1, forward strand.
ACGTGTCCGGTGGCGATGCGGCTGTCCCGTTCTCACCCGGCGTGACTTGAGCAGGACGAATCGCGACTCGTCAAGACCCGGGTAGATTCGGCAATCCGTAAATCAAATCAATCGATTGGACAGGTATACGGTCTCGCCGGTCCCGGGATAAACCGGCAATTCTTGCGGCAGGGATCGGCGGTTCCTCGGAACGGCACCGGCCCCGTCAGGCCGCCGGAACGCGATAGCCTCGGCGCAGCCCGCATCACGGCACGGCATCGGGCCGTTTCACTGCCGCGCGCAGGGCGTCGAGCAGGGCGCCCTCGATCAGCAGGGCCGAGCCGTAATGGAACTCGATATCGAAGGCGTGGCGTGAGTTCATCGAGAGCGAGGCGCTCTGCATCGCCACCATCCGGCCCGCCTCGTCGAACAGGCCCGAGCCTGAGCCGCCGTAGCCGTCGTTGCAATCGTGGCGCGCACGCCGCGTGCCGCCCTCGGTCGGCGGATCGACCCGGCGGATCGTGCAGGTCTCCAGGCTGGCCTCGCCTGAGTAGTTGCCGTGGCCGCCCGGCGAGACCATGGTGACGTGAAGCGTCATGTCGCCCGTCGTCAGATCGGGGGGCGCCTCGGGGAGGGGCTGGGCCGGCGCCTCGGCGGCCTGGGCGAGGCGCAGGAGCGCCCAGTCGTCGGTGATGTGCAGCCGCTCGGCGTCGCGGGCCACGCCGAGCGCGAGGCTGTCGGCGACGAAGTCGTAGTTGCGCCCGCCGATCTGGAAGTAGCAATCCGCCACGATCCGCGTCGTCTCCAGTTGGCGGTTGCGGAAGTTGTGGGCGTTCAGCATCACCAGCGTCGGCGCGCCGATCAGCCAAGCGGCGGCGGCCTTGCGCGGCACCCCGTCGGGGCGGCGGCACCACAGCACGCCCGCGCCGGGAAAGCGTCGGCGGTCCTCGGCGGTGAGGTCGCGGCGCCCGTCGCGGGGATAGAGCGCGCCGGTCTCCTCCACATCGATGCGATCGGCCGCCCGCGCCGCGAACAGGGCGAGCCCCGCCGCCAGCCCGGCCAGCCAGACGCGTGCCGCGCGGGGTCGGCAGAGGGATCGCAGAAGAGCCGAACCGCTTCCGCCCATGGACCAGACGTCTCCCCGGCTCCCGGTCGGGCCGCTTCGCGAAGGCCCGTTGCAGCGAAGTGGTGGCGCGCAGAGCAAAGTCGGTCAAGTGTGCACTGCACCTACCGGACGGCAAACTTAAGTTTGCCTTATGCTCCTGCCAACAAATGTCCGACCACCTGAAGACATATCCTCCAATAAAGTCATAGAAATTATGGGCGAAGGGGCGCTAATAAGTCTTTCATAAGGCCGCCTTGCTCTAAGGTAATGCTTAGAGATACGACGCGGACCCCGATCGACTCGGAAGCGAGCCTGGACCTCGGACTTGAGAAATCTGAGTGGTGCCGCGAGGCCGAAAGGCGTGGCGGTTGAGCGAGGAGACGCAGGATGAGCAGATACGTGACATCGGTCTCGGCACTGGCGATGCTGGCGCTCGCGCCGGTGGCCCTGTCGAGCGGGGCGTTCGCCAACGACAAGCTGGTCGAGCTGTCGAAGAACGACGACAACTGGGTGATGCCCGGCAAGAACTACGATTCGAACAACTTCAGCGATCTGAAGCAGATCAACAAAGGCAACGTGAAGCAGCTCCGGCCGGCCTGGACCTTCTCCACCGGCCTGCTGAACGGCCACGAGGGCGCGCCGCTCGTCGTCGACGGCAAGATGTACATCCACACCTCGTTCCCGAACAACACGTTCGCGCTGGGCCTGGACGATCCGGGCACGATCCTGTGGCAGGACAAGCCGAAGCAGAACCCGGCCGCCCGCGCGGTCGCCTGCTGCGACCTCGTCAACCGCGGCCTCGCCTACTGGCCGGGCGACGGCAAGACCCCGGCGCTGATCCTCAAGACGCAGCTCGACGGCCACGTCGCGGCGCTGAACGCCGAGACCGGCGAGACGGTGTGGAAGGTCGAGAACTCCGACATCAAGGTCGGCTCGACGCTCACCATCGCCCCCTACGTGGTGAAGGACAAGGTGATCATCGGCTCGTCCGGCGCCGAACTCGGCGTGCGCGGCTACCTCACCGCCTACGACGTCAAGACCGGCGCCCAGGTGTGGCGCGCCTACGCGACGGGCCCGGACAAGGACCTGCTGCTCGCCGACGACTTCAACGTCAAGAACGCCCATTACGGCCAGAAGGGCCTCGGCACCGCGACCTGGGAAGGAGACGCCTGGAAGATCGGCGGCGGCACCAACTGGGGCTGGTACGCCTACGATCCGGGCACCAACCTGATCTACTTCGGCACCGGCAACCCGGCGCCGTGGAACGAGACCATGCGTCCGGGCGACAACAAGTGGACCATGACGATCTTCGGCCGCGACGCCGACACGGGTGAAGCCAAGTTCGGCTACCAGAAGACCCCGCACGACGAATGGGACTATGCCGGCGTCAACGTCATGATGCTGTCCGAGCAGAAGGACAAGTCGGGCAAGGTCCGCAAGCTGCTGACCCACCCGGACCGCAACGGCATCGTCTACACCCTCGACCGCACCGACGGCTCGCTGGTCTCGGCCGACAAGCTCGACGACACGGTCAACGTGTTCAAGTCGGTCGATCTGAAGACCGGCCAGCCGGTGCGCGATCCGGAATACGGCACCCGGATGGATCACCTCGCCAAGGACATCTGCCCCTCGGCGATGGGCTACCACAACCAGGGTCACGATTCCTACGATCCGAAGCGTGAACTGTTCTTCATGGGCATCAACCACATCTGCATGGATTGGGAGCCCTTCATGCTCCCCTACCGTGCGGGTCAGTTCTTCGTCGGCGCGACGCTGAACATGTATCCGGGCCCGAAGGGCGACCGTCAGAACTACGAGGGACTCGGCCAGATCAAGGCGTACAACTCGATCACCGGCGAGTACAAGTGGGAGAAGATGGAGCGCTTCGCGGTGTGGGGCGGCACCATGGCGACCGCGGGCGACCTCGTCTTCTACGGCACGCTCGACGGCTACCTGAAGGCGCGCGACTCCGACAACGGCGATCTTCTCTGGAAGTTCAAGATCCCGTCCGGTGCCATCGGCTACCCGATGACCTACTCCCATAAGGGCACGCAGTACGTCGCCATCTACTACGGCGTCGGCGGCTGGCCGGGCGTGGGCCTCGTGTTCGACCTCGCCGACCCGACCGCCGGCCTCGGCGCGGTGGGCGCTTTCAAGAAGCTCGCCAACTACACCCAGATGGGCGGCGGCGTGATCGTGTTCTCCCTCGACGGCAAGGGTCCCTACGACGATCCGAACGTCGGCGAGTGGAAGTCGGCCGCCAAGTAAGGCGCACGGAAACCTCCCTCTCTCCTGCGGGAGAGAGGGAGGACTCAAGGACGGCGCGGCTCTCGTCCCCCTCGAAGCCGCGCCGCTCCCGCCTTCCGCCTCCGGCGAAAAGGCAAGCCCCCGGATGACGGCAGCATAAGCCGGCACCGGAACCGTCTCTGCGAGACGACGACCCAAAAGAATCTCAGAGGAAACGAACGATGCCGCTCGCGAACGGACGCCGCCGCGCGACCGCCCCCGCTGCCGTCCTGGCCGCCCTCCTCGGTCTCGGCGGGCCTGCCCCGGCGCAGGAGAAGGCCGCGACACCTTCGGCCAAACCCGAGGCCGGCACCCTGCGTATCTGCGCCGCCGAGCAGCCGCCGCTCTCGATGAAGGACGGCTCGGGGCTGGAGAACCGGATCGCCACCGCGGTGGCCGAGGCCATGGACCGCAAGGCCCAGTTCGTCTGGATCGGCAAGCCTGCGATCTACCTCGTGCGCGACGGGCTGGAGAAGAACGCCTGCGACGTGGTGGTGGGCCTGGACGCCGACGACGAGCGCGTGCTGACCACGAAGCCCTATTACCGCTCGGGCTACGTCTTCATCACCCGCGCCGACCGCGACCTCGACATCCAGTCCTGGAGCGATCCGCGGCTGAAGGAGATCGACCACATGGTGGTCGGCTTCGGCACCCCCGGCGAGGCGATGCTCAAGGACATCGGCCGCTACGAGGAGGACATGGCCTACCTCTACTCGCTGGTGAATTTTCGCGCGCCCCGCAATCAATACACGCAGATCGATCCGGGCCGGATGGTCTCCGAGGTCGCCACCGGCAAGGCCGACGTGGCGGTGGCCTTCGGGCCCGACGTCGCCCGCTACGTGCGCGATTCCTCGACCAAGCTGCGCGTGACGCGCGTGCCCGACGACACCACCCGCAGCGACGGCCGGAAGATGCCCCAGAGCTTCGACCAGGCCATGGGCGTGCGCCGCGCCGACACCGCGCTGAAGACCGAACTCGACGCGGCCATCGCCCGGGCCAAGCCCCGCATCGAGGCGATCCTGAAGGAGGAGGGCGTGCCCGTCCTCCCGGTCTCGAACTGATCGGCTCGACCCAAGAAAAATCCCAAAAGATCTCAGGAAGCGACACTCATCCCGATGACGCGAACAACAACGATCGGAACCGCCCTCGCCAGCCTCCTCGTCCTCGGCGCGGCGAGTCTTCCCGCGCTCGCCCAGCCGCAATCGGCCCCGCAATCGGGCGTCGTGTTCCGCAACACCGTGACAGGCGAGACCCTCGACGTCAGCCAGGGCAAGGAAGGCGGCCGCGACACACCCGCCGTGAAGAAGTTCCTCGAGACCGGCGAAAACCTCTACATCGACGACAAGTCGTGCCTGCGGAACGGCGAGAGCCTGTTCGCCACCTCGTGCTCGGGCTGCCACGGTCACTTGGCGGAGGGCAAGCTCGGGCCGGGCCTCAACGACAATTACTGGACCTACCCGTCGAACACGACCGATGTCGGCCTGTTCGCCACGATCTTCGGCGGCGCCAACGGCATGATGGGCCCGCACAACGAGAACCTGACGCCCGACGAGATGCTGCAGACCATCGCCTGGATTCGCCATCTCTACACGGGGCCGAAGCAGGACGCGCTCTGGCTCAGCGATGCTCAGAAGTCGAACTACACGCCCTACAAGCAGGGCGAAGTCATCCCGAAGGACGCCAAGGGCCAGTGCAAGCCGCTGGAGGAGTGATCCTTATCGGGGTTCGGGGCCGGTCCTCGACCGGCGCGACCGCGGGGGCGGGCGGAAGCTCGCGACCGACACATCCAAAAAACGGAGGAAACCATGAAGACCGTGCTCATCGCCGCCGTGTCCGTCATCGCCGCCGCGGGCTTCGCCGCGCCCGCCGCCGCCTATGACGGCACCAAGTGCAAGGCGCCGGGCAATTGCTGGGAGCCCAAGCCCGGCTTCCCGGACAAGATCGCCGGCTCGAAGTACGACCCCAAGCACGACCCCAAGGAGCTGAACAAGCAGGCCGATTCCATCAAGCAGATGGAAGAGCGCAACAAGAAGCGCGTCGACAACTTCAAGAAGACCGGCAAGTGGGAATACGACGTGAGCAAGATCGCGGCGAACTGATTTTTTACACGCACGCGCGCGAAAAACCCTCCCCCTCTGCGGGGGAGGGTGCCCGCGGAGCGGGCGGGAGAGGGGAGCGACGCTTCCGGAAAGTGCGGAGCCAGCCCCTCACCCGCCCCCCTTTGGGGGCCACCCTCTCCCGCGGAGGAGAGAGGGAGGGGCGCGTTGCGCCCGTAAAAACGAAAAAGGGCCCATCCGGCGAATGAACACCCTGCGCCCCGGCGACGCGATGCTGACCGACTGGCGGGAGGCCGCCACGCGCTTCGAGCGCGAGATCGCCAAGGCGGTGGTCGGCCAGGAGCGGGCGATCCGCCTCGTCACCATCGCGATCTTCGCCCGCGGCCACGTCATGCTCGAAGGCGATGTCGGCGTCGGCAAGACCACGCTGCTGCGCGCGGTGGCAAAGGCCTTGGGCGGTGCCTACGAGCGCGTCGAGGGCACGGTCGACATGATGCCGACCGACCTGATCTATCACACCTACCTCGGCGAGGACGGGCGCCCGCGGGTCGAGCCCGGCCCGGTGCTGCGGCAGGCGCAGGATCTGTCCGTCTTCTTCTTCAATGAGATCAACCGCGCCCGGCCTCAGGTCCACGCGCTGCTGCTGCGGATCATGGCCGAGCGCAGCGTTGCGGCGTTCAACCGCGAGTACCGCTTTCCGAACCTCCAAGTCTTCGCCGACCGCAACCGCGTCGAGCGCGAGGAGACCTTCGAACTGCCGGCCGCCGCCCGCGACCGCTTCCTGATGGAGATCGGGATGGAGGCGCCGCGGGACGCCGAGGCCCGCCGGGCGCTGGTGTTCGACCCGCGCTTCCACGACACCGACCGCCTGATGGACGCCGTCGGAGCAAGCGTGCTCGACCACGACCGCATCGGTGCCATCGCCAGCGCGATCCAGCATTCGGTCCGCGCGGAAGCCGCGATCGAGGCCTACGTCGTCGGCCTGTGGGAGGCGCTGGTGCGCCCGGCCAGTGCGGGCATCCGGTTGTCCGGCATCGACATCGAGCGACTGGTCCAGGGCGGCGCCTCGCCCCGCGGCGTCGCCTTTCTGGTCCGCGCCGCACGCGTCCGGGCGTGGTTGGAGGGTCGCGACTGGCTGGTGCCGGAGGACATCCGCGCGGTCTTCCCCGAGGTGATGGCGCACCGCGTCTTCCTCGAGCCCGTCTACGAGATGCGCCGCGCCGAGATCGTGCCCGAGTTGATCCGCGCCGTGTTCGACACGGTGCCGGCCCCGTGAGCGCCCGAGACGACGGGGCCGACATCGTCTACTGGCCGCGCTGGCGGCCGGGCGGCCACCGGGTCGGCGCCCATCGCGGGCGCGACGCCGGGGGGCTCGGCACGTTCCGCGACACGGTGAGCTTCCTGCGCCTGCCGGACGCCCGGCGCATCGATATCCGGGCCTCCTTGCGCGATCCGTTTGAGGGCGTGGCGGTGCGCCGGTTCGAGGCGCGCAGCCCCGTCGAGACCTACGCGCTGATCGACCTCTCGGCCTCCATGCGCTTCCGCGGCCGGGCCGACCGGCTCGGGCTCGCGGCGTCGCTCTGCGCGTCGCTCGCCCGCTCGGCCACGCGCATCGGCGACGGCTTCGGCCTGATGGCCGCCGACGCTACCTTCCGCGAAGACCTTTTCTTGCCGGCCACCCGTCACCGAACTGCTGCGACGCTGGCCGCCGCCCGGATCGGCGAGGCCGCCTGCGCGGGCGCCAGCGCCGAGGGGCTGATGGAGGCCGCGCGCCGGCTCGCGGGCCGGCCGAAACTCGTCTTCCTCGTCTCGGATTTCCGCTGGCCGGAGGCCACGATCACCCGCGTCCTCTCGGCGCTGGCGCTGCACGACGTGACCCCGGTGCTGCTCGCCGACACGGCGGAGGACGACGGCCTGCCGGCCTTCGGCCTCGTCGAACTCGACGATCTGGAGGGCGCCGGCCGCCGCCTCGTGTTCCTGCGCCCGAGCTTGCGCCGCCGCTGGCGCCAGCGCGAGGCCGCCCGGATCGAGACCCTGCGCGCCCTCTGCACCCCCTTCGCCCGCCCCCCCTTCCGTCTCGCCGACCGCTTCGACGCGGAAGCGCTGACCCGTCACCTGCTGACGACGTGACGATGCGGCTCTCTCCGATCCTCAGCCGAGCATGGTTTGGCGCCGGCCGTCCCGCGCTCTTCCCCTCCCCCTTGCGGGGAGGGGTAGGGGTGGGGGTCGGGCAGGATGCGGAGGGTGCGGTGTCTCCTGCACCCCCCCCACCTCCTCCCTCCTCCCCGCAAGGGGGAGGAGAGCGCGCGTGGATCGTGCGGCGGTCGTTCGGCAGCCTCGTGCTGTTCGCGGCGCTCGTCCTGTCTGTGCCCGCGCTCGCCCAGGTCCGCGGCGTCGAACTGCGGGTCCCGCGCGCCTTCGGCTACTTCCTCGGCGACCTCGTGCAGGTGCAGGCCGACATCCGGGTCGATCCGGGCTTCACGGTGCAGCGCCCGTCGCTGCCCAAACCCGGCCCGGTCACCTATTGGCTCGACCTGCGCTCGGTCGCGGTGGAGGAGCGGCGCGAGGGCGATGCCACGCTGATCCGCCTGCGCCTGACCTATCAGGACTTCTACGCGGCGCTGGATTCCCGCACCCTCGACGTGCCGGGTTTTTCGCTCACCGTCGAGAGCGACGGCCAGGGCGGGCTCACCACCGCGACGGCGCAGGTGCCGGCCTGGAAGATCGGCGTCTCGCCGTTGCGCGCGGTGCAGCCCGAGCGCCGCGACGACCCGGCCGAGTACCTGCTGCCCGACGGGCGCGCCCCGCGCCTCGATCCGCAGCCCGCCACCGTCACGGCGCTCGGGCTGCTGGCGCTGGCATGCCTCGCCCTGGTGCCGCTCGCCCGCGACCGCGCCTGGGGCCCGTTCGCGCCGCGCCGCGGGCGGCCCTTCGCCCTCGGGCTGAAGGCGTTGCGCCGGGTGAAGCGCAAGGCGCACGGGGACGACCTCACCCGCGAGGTGTTCCTGATCCTGCACCGCGCCCTCGACGCGACCGCCGGCCGCCGGGTGCTCGCCGACGACCTCTCCCTGTTCCTCGCGGACCACCCGGCCTTCCGCGGGCAGGAGCAAAGTCTCAAAAAATTCTTCGCGGCGTCGCGGCGGGCGTTCTTCGGCCGGGAGACCGAGGCCGCCGCCCGCGCCTTTCCGATGAGCGAGGTCGAGTCCCTGCTCGCCCGCCTCGCCGCTGCCGAGCGGAGCGCCTGATGGGCGCGCCGTTCGCCTCCCTCGGCGTCGCGACGCCCTGGCTGCTGTGGCTGCTGCCGCTGGCGCTGCTGCCGCTGCTGCGCTCGGCGACGCGTCGTACCGCGATCTCCGCGGTCTCGGCCGCACCCGCCGACCCGCTCTCGGCGGCCCTCGCCGCCGTGCTGACGGGGGCCGGCATCCTGGCGCTGGCCGGCCTGATCGTGGCGCTGGCCGGCCCCTACCGGGCGGGGGAGCGCGTGACCCGCACCGGCATCGGCGCGCAGGTGTCGATGCTGATCGACCGCTCGGGCAGCATGAACGAGACGTTTGCCGGCCGTCAGCCCTCGGGCGAGGAGGAATCGAAGGCGGCGGCCTCCCGGCGCATCCTCGGCGCCTTCGTCGGCGAGCGCGCCCACGACCTCTTCGCCGTCACCGCCTTCTCCACCGCGCCGATGCTGGTGGTGCCGATGACCGACCGGCGCGACGCGGTGCGCGCGGCGATCGCCGCCATCGACCGGCCGGGCCTCGACTACACCAACGTCGCCCGGGGTCTAGGCATGGCGCTGTCGCAGTTCGGCCCCGCCGCGCCCGGCGTGTCACGCGCGCTGCTGCTGGTCTCCGACGGGGCGGCGGTGATCGATCCGCGCATCCAGGCGCAGTTGCGGGCCGAGTTCGCCAAGGTGCGCCCCAACCTCTACTGGCTTTTTCTGCGCACCAAGGGCTCCCCTTCGATCCACGACAAGCCCGCGGGCGAGGACACGCCCCAGGCGGCGCCGGAGCGCCATCTCGACCTGTTCTTCAAGAGCCTCGCCGTGCCCTACCGCGCCTTCGAGGCCGAGGGCGCCGAAGCGGTCGCCGGCGCCGTGCGCCAGATCGAGGCGCTGGAGCGCGACCCCATCCCCTACACCGAGATCCGCCCGCGGCGGGATCTGACCGGGTACGCCTACGCGGCGGCCGTGCTCGGGCTGCTGGTGCTGGTGTTGGCCAAGCTGGCGGAGGCGGATTTTTTGAGAGAGCGCTCGCGCGCCTCGGGCGAGCGCGCCGCGCCGGTCGTGCCGGAGCGGGCCGAGCGGAGGAGGGCGGCATGAGCCGGTTTCCCGTGCATGCGTGCATGCCACATCTCCGCCCGCGGCCGACGCGTTCGGACCGCTCCGGTGTTGCCGGACGGGGCGCTTCTCCTCCCCCTTGCGGGGAGGAGGGAGGAGGTGGGGGTGGTGCAGGAGGCACCGCTCCGTTCCATCCTGAACCACCCCCACCCCGAACCCCTCCCCGCAAGGGGGAGGGGACCCGCGCCCGGTTCTGTAGCCCCATCGATCACCGGGAGGCCGCATGACCTCGCTCACCGTTGCGCACCCCACCGCTTCGTGGCGCACCCGCCTCACCGCCGGCCTCGGCACCGCATGGCGGACCGTGCGCCCGCACCTGCTCGTCCTGCTGCCGATCCTGCTGCTCGCCGGCGCCGTCGCGGCAGGTGTCGCCGCCTGGAACGCGTCGCGGACCAACGCCGCCATCGCCGCGCTGGAGGCCGGGCACGAGATCGCCGTCGCCCCGGACGTCCCCGCCGCGCTGCTCGTCGCGCGGGTCAAATTCCTGGCGGCGCGCGACCGGCCGGAGGAAGCCGAACCGCTCTTGGAAAGCCTCGACCGCAGCGGCGCGACCGACGGCGCGGCCCGCGCCCGCTACGTGCTCGCCAACGCCCGCGTGCGAAAGGCCTTCGAGCTGATCGGCCGGGGCGATCTCGACAAGGCCGGGCCGCAGGTGACGCTGGCGCGCCAGGATTACCGCCGGGCGCTCCAGGCGCGGCCGGATTTCTGGGACGCGAAGTTCAACTTCGACGTCGCCTCGCGTCTGATCCGCGACTTTCCCGAGTTCGACCGCAAATTCGGCGACGAGCTGAAGGCCGAGCCCAAGCAGATCTGGACCGACATCCCCGGCCAACCGCGGGGTGGGCCGTGAGCGCGCTTCGGCAACTGCCGCTGCGAAAGAACCTGCGCGACCGCCGCTTCCAGGCGCTCGCCGCCGCCCTCGTGCTGGCGCTGGCCGCCGTCGTCGCCGGGCCGCTGCCGCTGACCCGCTCCGGCGTCGCGGTGCTGGCGGTGGTGGACATCACCGGCAGCATGAACGTGCGCGACTACACGCTGGACGGCAAACCCGCGAGCCGGCTCGACATCGCCAAGGCGGCGCTTCGGCGGATGGTGGCGGAGCTGCCCTGCGGCTCGCGGCTCGCGCTGGCTTTGTTCACCGAGCGCCGCCCGTTCCTCCTGTTCACGCCGATCGAGGTCTGCGCCGACTTCGCGCCGCTGGACGGCGCGCTCGCCGGGCTCGACTGGCGCATGGCCTGGGAGGGCGACAGCCGCGTCGCGGCGGGGCTGCACCGGGCCGTGCAGATGGCGGGTGAACTCGACACCGACCTCCTGTTCGTCACCGACGGGCAGGAGACGCCGCCGCTCCCCTCCGCCGGACTGCCGCCGTTCGACGGCCGGCCCGGCGCGGTGCGCGGCCTGATCGTCGGGGCGGGGGGGCACGGCCTGTCGCCGATCCCGAAATACAACGACCGCGGTCGGGAGGCCGGGTTCTACGGCGAGACCGACGTGCAACAGGAGAACCGCTTCGGCCCGCCGCCGGAGGATGCGGAATCGCGCGAAGGCTACAACCCGCGCAACGCCCCCTTCGGCGCGTCCGCGGCGAGGGGCACCGAGCACCTGTCCTCCGTGCGCGAGCCGCATCTGAATGCGCTCGGTTCGCAGACCGGGCTGACTTACGCCCATCTCAACGGGCCCGACGGCCTCGCCGCCGCGCTCATGGCCGCCGCGACGCCGCGCCCGCTGCCCGGACGGATCGATCCGCGACCGCTGCTGGGCGGCCTCGCGCTCGCGCTGGCGCTCGCCGCCTTCCTCGCGGGCCTGCGGCCGGCCCGCTCCCCTCAGCCCACTAGGATGTAACCATGCGTCTCTCGTTCCTCAGCGCCTCGTTGACTTGGCCTCTCGCGCTCGCCGCCACCGCGGCGCTCGCCCACGGCCCGACGCCGCAGAAGGTCAGCCAGTCGATCACGATCAAGGCGAGCCCCGACGCGGTGTGGAAGCTCGCGGGCGATTTCGCCGGCATCGGCAAATGGCACCCGGACATCGCCAAGGCCGAGGGCCAGGGGGGCAACAAGGATGGGGGCAGCCGCACCCTCACGCTGAAGAGCGGCGGCACCCTCACCGAGGGCCTCGACGAGTGGAAGGCGGAGGCGCGCACCTATTCCTACCGCATGTCGGGCGAGCCGGACCTGAAGGCGCTGCCGGTCTCCTCCTACTCGGCGACTTTCACGGTCTCGCCGGAAGGCGACGGCTCGAAGGTCGAGTGGATGGGCCGGTTCTATCGCGGCGACACCGGCAACGAGCCGCCGGCCGACCTCAGCGACGATGCCGGCCGCGAGGCGATGAACCGCTTCTTCTCGGACGGGCTGAAGGGCCTCAAGGCCGCCGCGGAAGGGGGCAAGGCGACGCAATGATGCGATCTCGGGTCGATCGCTACGGTGCTTCCCTCTCGCCGTCATTGCGAGGCGAAGCCGAAGCAATCCAGGGCTCCGCACGATCCGGAAAGGTCGCGCCGCTGGATTGCTTCGCTATCGCTCGCAATGACGGGCAGAGGCCGAGACGACCGAAGCGGAGCCGTCCCCTCATGGCATCCGCCCTCTTTCTCGCTCTCTCCGGCGCGCCCGCGCTCGCTGGCACGGTCTGGGTCGCGAGCCAACAGGGGGCGCGGCTGTCGCGGATCGAGGCGGGCGCGGTCACTGAGGGCGCCGCCGTGCCGTCGGCCCCCGCGACGGTGGCGGCGGGCGGCCGGCTGCTGTTCCTCAGCCATCCCGACGGGCGCGCGATCACGGTGGCGGAGGCCGGCACCGGCCGGGTGCTGCGGCGCCTATCCTACGCCGGCCAGGTGTTCGGCCTCGCGGCCTCGGCGGACGGCAGGACGGTGTTCGCCACCGACTGGTCGGGCCACCGCGTCGATCGCATTTCCGCCGAGGACGGGCGCGTCGAGGGTTCCGCGGCGACGGGGCGCGATCCGGCGCATCTCGTCCTCGACCGGGCCGGGCGGCTGTTCGTCGCCGACCGGGAGAGCCGTCAGGTCAGCGTGATCGATGCCGCGCGGATGGAGCGGATCGCGACGATCCCCGTCGGCGAGGCGCCGTTCGCGCTCGCGCTCGACCCGGCGCAGGCGCGCCTCTACGTCGGCAACGTGCGCGGCAACAGCCTCACCGTGATCGACACCGCCGCGTTGAAACCCGTCGCCACCGTGCCGGCGGGGGCGATGCCCTACGGCGTCGCGGTCGGCCCCGACGGGGCGCGGGTGCTGGTGACCAACCAGGGCGCCGGGACCGTCACGGTGCTCAATGCGCAGACGATGAAGATCGCGGCGACCATCGGCGTCGGCCGCTACCCGGAAGGGATCGTGGTGGCGGGCGAGGGCGGGGCGGCCCGCGCCTACGTCGCCAACTGGTTCTCGGACGACGTCAGCGTGATCGATCTGACGAGCCTGAAGGTGGTGGCGCGCCTGCCCGTGGCCGAGGGGCCGCGCAGCCTCACGGTCGCGGGGGAGGGCGGCCGATGAAGCGGTCCCTCCTGCTCCTGCCGCTGCTTCTCGCCGCCTGCGGCAGCGAGGAGCCGCGGCAAGAGAGCCAGGACGAGGGCCAGTCGGTCGTCGCCCGCACCGCGGAGGGCGAGTTGCCCGGCTGGCTCACCCCGACCGACGGGACCGACCCGGCCCGCTGGCTCGCCGGCCGCGAGGCGGGCCGCCCGCTGGCGGACGACGCCCCCGAGGTCGCGGCGATGCGGGCCTCGCTCAGGACCGCCCGCACGGGCTTCGTCGAGGACCCGCGGATGATGGCCAACCGCACGGTGCAGCTCGGGCAGATGCTCGCCGAGATCGGCAGGCCCGAGCCCTATCGCCGGCTGATCGACGGCCTCGGCGGCATCGCGCAGATGCGCGGTCGCCACAAGAGCCTCTACGGCGAGATGGTCCAGCACTATTACAACGCCCGCGCCCAGGGCGCCGACCACGAGGCGGCGCTGGCGCAGCTCACCACTCACGACATCCGGGTGACGCCCCAACCGTGACCACAGCCCTGATCGACAGACCCGTCTCCGCCCCCGCCGGCCCCGTCCCGGCATGCGACCGCGCGAACGCCCTCCTCGTGGTCGACGACCATCCGGTGGTGCTGGGCGGCGTCCGCTCGCTCGCCGGACAGGCCGGCTTCCGCACGATCCATGAGGCCACCGACATCGTCTCGGGCTTCCGCACCTTCCACCGCCATCGGCCGCCCCTCGTCGTGACCGATTTGAGCTTCCGCGACAGCGGCCTCTCGGGCCTGTCGCTGATCCGGCGCCTCAAGGCGCTGGAGCCGGAGGTCCGCATCCTCGCCTTCAGCATGCACGCCGACCCGATCGTGGTCGCCCGCGCGTTGGAGGGCGGCGCGCTCGGCTTCGTGCTGAAGGATGCCGGCAGCGGCGCCTTCCTCGACGCGCTCGCCGCGGTCCGCGCCGGCCGGGTCAGCCTGCCGCACGCGCTCGCCACCGAGGTCGCGATGCTCAACCGGACGGTCCGGCCCGCGCCGCTCGCGACCCTGTCGGTGCGCGAGCTGCAGATCCTCTCGCTGATGAGCCGGGGCAAATCCTACGAGACCATCGCCGACACGCTCTCGGTGAGCTACCGCACCATCGTCAACGCCAGCGCGGTGATGCGCAACAAACTCGGCGTCGCCACGCGGGCCGGACTGATCCAGATCGCGGTGGAGCAACGGGCGAGCGGGGCCTTCGCCGACTGACCCGATGATCCTGGGTCGAGCCCGTCGATCCGACGCGAACTCCGCGGTCAAGCGACGTGCAGGAGCGCGCCCCCCGCCAGGGCGAGGCCGAGGGCGGCGGCACCCGCCGGGGCGACGAGGCGCGGGCGGTAGGAGAGGAGCAGGACGAGGCCGGCGCCGGCGCCCGACAGCGCGCCGACCCACCGCACCGGCCCGAAGCTCCAGCCCTCCGCCTCCCCGGCGACGAGCAGGCCGAGCGCGAGGCCGGCCCAGCCGAGGACGCGCAGCAGGGCGACCCGCCGCCCGCTCGGCCTGGTCCCAGAGATCTCCGCATGGTGCCGGTTCAGGCTAAGGCAGAGCGCGACGAGCGCGGCGAAGCTCAGGCCGAGATCGAGCGCGAGGATCGCGGGCGTCATGCGCAAGCTCGCTCCGCCGGGGCCGCGAGCACGGGCTCGCGCCGAGGCTCGGAGCGGGACGGGCCCCGGTGGCGCGCGACCTTCCGGGCGGCGAAGGCGAACAGGGCGGCGAGCGCCAGCATCGCCCCGTCGAACCACAGGAACAGCGCCTCGCCCTCGCCGAGGCGGCGTAGGGGATGCGCCTCGACCGTGGCGATGTCGGCCGCCACGACAGCGAGGCAGAGGCCAGCGACCAGCATCGACATCTCGCTCCAGGCCCGGCGGTGCGGCCGGGCGAGCGGGATCAGGGCCGCCACGATCCAGGCGGCGAAGAAGGCACGGATCTCCCACTCCCCGCGGTCGGCGAGCCCGAGGGGCAGCAGCCGGTTGGCGAGGAAGTACACGGCGACCGCCGCGGGCAGGCCGGCGATGCTACCGATGTTGAGCGCCTGGACGAGGCGCAGCCCGAAGGACGGTGTCGCGTCCGGCTTCGGCAGCCGGGCGAGCGACCACAGCACGAGGCCGGTCGCCACCATGGCGGAGCCCATCACGCCGCAGAGGAAGAACAGCAGCCGCAAGCCGGTATCGGCGAAATGCGCCACGTGCAGGCCGATCAGGGTGGAAATCGTCTTGGCCGCGGGCTTCAGGTCGCCGCCGCGGATTTCCAGCAGCGCCCCGCTCGCCCCGTCGAAGGCGATGTGGGTCGGGGTGTGGGCGAGGCCGTGCGGCTCCTCGAACAGCGCGACGATGGTGGCCCCGGCGTCGCCGAAATTCGTGACGGTCAGCCGTTCGAGCCGCTCCGGCACGGTGGCGAGCGCCTGCGCGATCATCGGCCCGACCGGGGCCAGCGCGGCGGGTCGCCCGACGGGCGGGCGCGGCGTCGTGATCCAGCCGGCCTCCGCGAAGAAGGCGCGGGTGTCGCCCTTGTAGGCGGTCGTGACGCCCCAGGGCATGTAGAACGTCGTGAGCGCGACGACGCCCGTATAGGTGATCATCAGGTGGAACGGCAGCGCCAGCACGCCGGTGACGTTGTGCGCGTCGAGGAAGCTGCGCCGCGGGGCCTTGCCCCGGCGGAAGGTGAAGAAATCGGCAAAAATCCGCTTGTGGGTGACGATGCCGGAGACCAGCGCTACCAGCATGATCATCGCGCAGAAGCCGACGATCCAGCGCCCCCAGAGCGGCGGCAGGTGCAGCTCGTAGTGGAAGCGGTAGAGGAAGTCGCCGCCTTCGGTGTCGCGCACCATCGCCTCTCTGCCGGTGTGCGGATCGAGCAGCACGTGGCCGGGCGGCGCGCCGGGGCGGGTGCGCCAGAACAGGTCGAGGAGCGGCCGGTCGGGCTGCGGCATCCCGATGAACCATGTCCTCGCCTTCAACGCATGCGTCTCCAGATAGGCGACGGCCCGCTCGGCGGCCTTCGGCAGCTCGGCCGCCGCGACGGGCGCGGCCTGCACCAGTTCGGGCCGCATCCAGCGGGTGATGTCGGCGCGGTAGTAGCTCGCGGTGCCGGTGACGAAGATCACAAACAGCACCCAGCCGACCACGAGGCCGGACCACGTGTGCAACCACGCCATCGACGGGCGGAAGCGGCCCTTCACGGCGCGCCCCGCATCGCGAGCGCGAGCGCGCTGCCGAGCACGAGGGCCGTGCCCGCCAGCATGAGCGCCGCCCGCCGGAGCGAGCGCATCGCGAAGACGGCGACGACGATGGCGGGCATCAAGACGAAGCTCGCCAGCGTCGCGGCGGCCACCGCCTCGGGCCGCGCCAGCGGCAGCGCGAGCGACAGGAGCGCGGCACTGAGCGCCGCGATCCCGTAGCCGCCCCCCGCCGCCAGCACGACCCGGCCGGCGACGGAGGCCCGCTCGCGCAGGGTGATCGGTCTGTCGCGTGTGGCCATCGGGCCTCAGAAATCGACCGATGCGGACAGGATGAAGGTGCGCGGCGCGCCGATACCGAGGAAACCCCGCGCGGCCGAGGTATAATACGCCTCGTCGAACAGGTTCTGGACGGTAGCCCTGAGCAAGACGGGCCTGCCGGCATAGCCCTCGAAGGCATAGCGCAAACCCGCGTCGAACCGGGTCCAGCCCGGCACGGCCTGCGTGTTCTCCGGATCGTAGAACACGCTGCTGGAATAGAGGACGCGGCCGGTCAGGGTCAGTCCCGGAAGCATCCACGGCGGCAGATCGACCTCCCCATAGAGGCTGATCGAGGTGTCCGGCACTCCGGGCACGTCGTTGCCGTCCAAGGTGCCTCCCGCCGTCTTGGCTTGCTTCGCATCGATGAAAGAGACGCCGCCGAGCAGGCGCACGCCTTCCAGGGGTTCGCCGTAGAGGTTGACCTCGACGCCACGGTTGCGCTGCAGGCCGTTCACCCCGAAGATCGGCAGCCGCCCGGGAGCGGCGGAGGGGACAGCGAAGGCATTGGGCAGCTCGATCTCGAACAGACCGGTCGTGAGCATGGCCGTACCGAAATCGATCTTGACGCCGACCTCCTTCTGCTTGCTCACGATCGGAGCGAAGACCGCGCCGGGGTTGTCCACGCCGACACCGGGCGCGGTCGGCCCCTCGAGAAGCGCCTCGATGTAGTTGCCGTAGAGCGTGAGATTGTCGAACGGCTGCACCGCCAATGCGACGGCGGGGCTGAAGCGGCCCTCGGCGTAGCCATACGTCTGCGTCCCCACGGGGAACACACCGCCCGGCCGGGTCTGGAATGCCTTCGAGACGACTTCCTGGAAGCGACCGCCGAGCGTCAGCAGGATGCGGTCGTCCATGACGGACAGGGTGTCGGAAATGCCCACGCTGCGGTACAGGCCGTCGGCCTGGAGCGGCTGCGCGCCAGCGCGCGGGAAGACGTTCGGAATGCTGCCGAACGGGAGGTAGGTCGGGTCGTAGATGTTGGTCGGCACATTCTGCGGCAAGCCCAAGGCTCCCGGGATGAAGCCGTTCCGGAAGATCTTGTTGTTGGCTTCGACGGCTGAGACCGTGAGGTAATGCCCGATGAAGCCGGTCTCGAAGCGGCTGCGGAACCCGACATCGCCGGTATAGCCCTCGATCCCGGTCGGCGCGATCGCGTAGGAGTTGAGGGCGCTGCCGTTCGGGTCGGTGATCGTGAAGAACGAGGACAGCGAGTTCTCGCGGAAGCGGCTGACGCCGCCCGCGACGTAGACCGTCGTCTCCGGCAGGATGTCGTACTCCACCCGGCCGGCGACCATGTCGTAGACGCTGTCGTTGTACTCGAACCGGCTCGCCGTGTTGATCCGGCCGTTCGGGGCGCGGGGGATGGCGATGCCGGGCGCGACCGCGCTGAACAGCGACGCTGGCGCGGTGACGTTCTGCCGCTGATGGCTCATGTCGAGCGAGGCGCGGAAGCGCTCGCCGCGATAATCGAGCCCGAGCGTCGCGTTGCCCACTTCGAGGGCGTGGTTGTCCAGCGCCGTGTCGCCCGCGCGATAGGCGCCGTTGAAGCGAACGCCCCATTCCTTGGCGTCGCCGTAGCGGCGGCCGATGTCGAGATGCGTTCCGAAATTGGCGTTGCTGAAGTAGGAGTTGGTGATCCGCGTCAGCGGCTCGTCGTAGGCGCGCTTGGGGATGAGGTTGATCGTGCCGCCGACGCGGCCGACGCCGCCGGTGAGCAGCGCCGTCGGCCCCTTCAGCAGTTCGACGCGCTCGATGCCGTCGAGCTGCATCCGGCGTGGGTTCGCGAGGTAGAACAGGCCGTCGAAAGCGGTGTCGACGCTGGTGACCGAGAAGCCGCGGATGAAGAACGAGTCGCGGTCGCTGAAGACGGGTGCGTCCGAACGCACGGAGGGGTCGTTGGTGACGATGTCGGCCGCCGAGCGCCCCTCCTGGTTGCGGATGAGCTTTTCGGTGAAGCCGGTGGTGCTGAACGGCGTCTTCATGACGGAGCGGTTGCCGAGAAGGCCGATCCGGGTTCCGGTCGCGACCTGCCCGCCGACATAGGGCACCGGGGGCTGGCCGACGGTGCCGGAGCGGGGCGGCAGGCCGGCGGCGATCACGGTTCCCCCGCCTTCGCCCGCGACGCTCAACTCTTCGAGGCGCACGGCCGTCGTCGGCTCCGGGCCGAGCTGGACGTAGCGCGGGTTGATCAGCGTGATCGTCGAGGCGCCCGCCGGCCGGTGGATCAGGCCGGTGCCGTCCAGGAGCCGGGTCAGGGCGTCGAGCGGGGAGAACTCGCCCTCGACGCCGCCGGTCTCCAGCGTCGCGGTCAGCGCGGTCGGATAGACCAGCTTGACCCCGGCCTGCTCGGTGAAGGCGACGAGGCCGCTCTCCAGCGGGCCCTTCGGGATGGCGAGCCGGACGCTGGTCCCCGCCTTCGTGGAGCGCAGGGCCGGCGCGGGCGTCTGCGCGGCGGCGGCCTGCACCATCGCCGCGCACGAGACGCCGGCCAGCGCCATCGCCGCCATCCGGCCCCGTGAAACCCTGCCGACTCGTAACGCCATGTCCGTGCCCCATCGATCCGTCGAGGGGCGGCGCGCTTCGCGTTCTCTCGCTCCTCACCGATCAAGATCAACGGGGGCGCGATCTCCTGACGTCGGGCGCCGACTTTTTTTCAGAAGGGCGATCCGACGAGGACCAGCAGGGGCGAGACGCGCCGGACCCGCGCGCCCATCGTGGCGGCGACGGCGTCGAGGGCCTCGTCGGTATCGCGGGCATCGAACGCGCCGGTCACGCGCCGCTCGCCGAGGCGGCGGTCGAGCAGGAGGATGCGGCCGTGGCGGTAGCGGCCGAGTTCGGTCAGCACCGTCGCCAGCGTCTGGCCGGCGAAGAGCAGCCGGCCCTCGCGCCACGCTAGGCCGCGCTCCACGTTCGCCGCCGTCGCGGTCAGCGAGGAATCCTCGCCGCGCTGGACGGCTTGGCCCGCCGAGACCAGGGCCCGGCGGCCCGCCTCCGCGACCTCGACGCGGCCCTCGGCGACGCCGACCGGGCTGTCGCTCCCGTCGGCGCGCACGAAGAAGCGGGTTCCGACCGCCCGCGCGCTCAAGCCCCCGGCCTCGACGGTGAACGGCCGGCTCGGGTCCGACACTACGTCGAAGCTCGCCTCGCCGCGCAGCAGCGTAATCCGGCGCTCCCCCGCGGTGAAGCGCAGCACCAGGGCGGTGTCGGTGTTGAGATCGACGCGGCTGCCGTCGGGCAGCGTCGCGTGGGTGATGTCGCCGACGCCGCTCCACAGGTCCGCCCGCAGGCGATCCATGAGGCCGTACTGGTAGGACAGGGCGCCCGCGAGTAGGGCCGCGGCGGCGAGGGCCGGCACGATCTTGGAGGCCCGCCCGCGCCGCGCCCCGGACGGCGCCGGGCGGCGGTCGGGCAACTGCCCGAGCCGGCGCCACAGGCTCTCCATCTCGGCATGGGCTCCGGCATGGGCCGGGTCGGCGGCCCGCCAAGCCTCGAACGCGGCCCGGTCGGCCTCGGTGGCATCGGCGGAGGACAGGCGGGCGACCCAGCCCGCGGCGGCCTCGAGGATCGGGTCGTCGCCCGTGTCGGTATCTTCGTTGCCGGCCACGCCGTCTCCCCCCGGATCCCGCCGTGTGCCCGGCGATGTTCTCCGACCTTTAGATCAACGAGGCGCCGACATCCTGAGGTCGTGGTCTCAAAAATCGTCGAGCCGGCGGCGGCACTGCAGCAGCGCCTTGATGATGTGCTTCTCGACCATGTTGCGCGAGATGCCGAGGCGCGTCGCGATCTCGCCGTTCGCGAGACCGTCGAACCGGCTCAGCAGAAACACCTCGCGGCAGCGCGGCGGCAGTTCATCGACCGCTGCGGCGAGGCGCTTCAGTTCCTGCCGCGCGATCGATTGCCGCTCGGGCAGCGCGAAGCCGTCGACGGCCTCCGCCAAGTCCACCTCGCCCTCGTCGGCGAACAGCCTTTGCTCGAGCCGGCGGCGGTTGCGGGTGCGAAGCGCGACGTTGTGGGCGATCCGGAACAGCAACGCGGTCGGGTGCTCCACCCGCGTGCGCGACAGGGCCGCGAGCATGCGCAGATAGGTCTCCTGCGTCGCGTCGGCGGCGTCGGTCGGGTTGCCGAGCCGGCGCAGGAGGAAGCGCTGCAGCTTCGATCCCTCGCGGCGATGAAGCGCATCGACCGATATGCCGTCCATTCCCCAAGTCCTGTCGCCCACGGCCCCTCGCGTCGCCGTCGTTCTCCTGCGGTCGCGTGAGCTATGAAGCAAGACTTGTGCAGATGGTCGGATAGTTTAAATAGCTTCCAAATTGGTCTTTTCGGCCGGCCAAGACGTTGGCATTTCGAATGAAAACTTTGTGGGGCGGAAAGGTATGATTTGGAATAATTAAAATGATGGACTCAATTCGCAGCGCTGTTGCATCGATGTGACAGGAGAGGCGAGCCATCGCGCGACGCCGGTCGACCGGCGGGCCGAGTCGCCTGTGTCCCGATGGCCACAAAAGATGTAATACTGTTGCATTATGCGCCACAGTGTATCGACCGGGCCGGCCCTATCGGCGCGGTTGACAGGGCCAAGGTTCCCACGGGTTTCGGTCCGTGGGCAAAGAGGGAATTCGGTGGGCTCTGCGGAGCGAGGCCGAAGCTGCCCCCGCAACTGTGAGCGGCGAACCCCTGCCGTCCGGATCACTGGTGCCGCGCACCGGGAAGGCGAGGCCGGGCCCCCGACCCGCGAGCCAGGAGACCCGCCTCGGAGCGCTTTCCGACGAAGTGGATACCGGTTCGGCGAAAGAATGCGCGGCAAAAACGAGGTCTTAGAGCATCGGCCCGAAACGATGCGTTAACCATCCCGCGCGCATCGTCGTCATCTCATGGGATACCGACAGATGCGCCGAGTCGTCCGGGCCGTCCTGTGCGGCCTCGCCTTGCAGGCGGCTGCCGTTTTCAGCGCCGAGCCCGCGGCTGCCGGCGACTGCAAGGCGCAAGCGATCAAGGTTCTGAAAGCCGCCTCGCCGAACGGTTACGCGGTCTTCCAGCAGGTCGGCGACAAGGCCTTCTTCCACGCTTGGCTCGACTGCGACGACGCCCAGTACGGCCTGCCGACGGCCGTGCACGAGTCGCTGCACCACATCACGGGCGAGGCGGACGCCTACCCGCTGATCGGGGGTGGGATGCTGAAGCGTCCGCCCGAGAACAGGACGCTGCCGGCACCGTCGAGGATCGCCCACCAGTTCCGCCCGAGCGTCTTCGTCTCCACGTACCTGCAACCGGGCAACGCCACCGCGGCGTCCGATTTCCGCTACCTGCTCGACGAGTTGAACGCCTACACGCACGATCTCGACACGGCCATCGCCTTGGCCGACCGGCGCAACCCCGATGTGCAGCTGTCCCATCGCGACGGCTTGGCGGCGCTGATGAGCTTCGTCGCGCTCTACGTGGAGGCGGCCGGACAGAACACGGCGACGTGGACCGCCCTCAGGGATCGGCCGATCAGGACGGCCTTCGTGTCCCTGTGGGATCAGGCGGAGCGCACGATGCTGGCCTCCTGCGGCATTCCGGAGATCGGCAGCGAGGACCGGAGCTTTCTCGGCAAGCTCTGCGGCGCCGGCCCGCAGGCGGCGCTCGGCCGGCTTCTCGGTCGAGCGCCGGTCTGCCCCAGGGCCTGTCTGGTGGTCGGGCCGAAAACGGCGAGTCGCGAGTGACCCGTCAACGGGCGGCGTGGCGCCGCCCGCCGATGCGGGATCTCAGTTGCAGCCGCAGCCGTGCTGAATGTTGCGAACGCTGCTTGTATGCACGTAATGCGCCGGCAGATGCTGGACCCGGGAGACGTTGACGTTGTGGGTCACCGGGACGCTGTGATGGTGAACGCGCGTGACCGTGTGGACGCGCACGATAGGCTGCACACGCGTGATATTGAAGATGTGGCGGGTTCTGTGCACGTAATGCGTGCGCTGCACGTCGCGAAACTGGGTCCTGTTCACGACCTTGTTGACGGTACGATAATTATAGACCGGAGGCACCGGACCGCATCCCCGGCAGCCGGCACTCGCCTCCGTCGAACTGCCGTAAAAGCTCAGTGTGGCGACCAGGGTGGCACACGCGGCCGTCAGATATTTCGCCATGTTCAATCCTCCTGCAAACCCACATTGGTCGAGACATAGCAAGCGCAGCCCTGCTGCCAAGCCGGAACGACCGCCTACGTATTTTTACACACTGTATTATTCTGCTTTTCGGAGGCGGAAATGACAATTTGCCCGACCGCACTCAGTCGGCTCATGCGGTCCTTACAAGAATCAATTCAATTTTAGAATTTTCGTGACGAAAACGGCACCGCAAGATCTCATCAAGAGGGAGCTTTTGCCCGCCAATAAAGTCGAAGCACCATCGTAGGTGCCGGTCGACGCTGTGGCTCGGCCGGAGACGCCCGACAGCCACCGCAAGCTCCACCTGCACAACTTCTGCTTGGAGTGTTCAGCAGAACGATACGAAGCAGTGGGCAGAGCGTGACCGACTTCTGCTTCCCGACGATCTCCGGGCCAAGATCGAACCGCTCCGGCCGCCGATCGGGCAGGTGTCGCGGCGGCCCGACCAACGGGATCGCCCCGTCGCCGATGCCCGAGGCGCCGTGGCCGCGGCGGGCGCGGAAGGGGTGAGGGGACGGGCTGAACGCCCGGCCCCGACGCTCACACCGTCATTGCGAGGCGGGTCCGAGGCGACCCTCGAACTTACAAAAGAAAAGAATCAGGTCCGCCAGGGGTGGTCCGGCAGCTCCGTATCGCCGACGGCCTGGGCGCCGGCCAGCGCCACCGCGTCGTCGTTCTCCACCGAGGAGCCGCTGACCCCGATGGCACCGGACATCTCGCCGTCGGAATCGACGATCGGGATGCCGCCGGGGAAGGTGATGAGGCCGTCGTTCGAGTGCTCGATGCCGTAGAGCGAGCCGCCGGGCTGCGACAGCCCGCCGATGGCGCCGGTCTTCATGCCGAAGAACACCGCCGTCTTGGCCTTCTTCTGGGCGATGTCGATGGAGCCGACCCAAGCGCCGTCCATGCGGTGGAACGCCTTGAGGTTGCCGCCGGAATCGACCACCGCGATGCACATCTGGGTGCCGAGTTCCACCGCCTTGACGCGGGCGGCCTCAATCGCCTTCTCGGCCTGCTCGATGGTGACGTGCATGGCGTGTCCTCCGTAAACGCAGGGCCTCGCGGGCCCAAAGGCCGAGGTATGGGCCGGCCACGCTCGATCAAGTCGCCTCGCGCGCCATCGATTTTTTCGCGATCTTCCACGGCGCAGCGCGGCCGTTCGAGCCTTGAGCCGCCCGGCCCCAGCCGCTACGTCTCTGCCCGGGGACAAGCGGAAGACACGTCCATCGTCCCGGCTCCGTCGCCCGAGGTGCATGCGTGGCGCCCACCCTGTCGCCGATCCCCGAGGCCCCGGACGCCGCGTCCTCGAAGAAGCGCGTCAGCGCGAGAGGGCGGCTGCGGACCTACTTCCTCACCGGCATCATCGTCGCGGGGCCGCTCGCGATCACGATCTACATCACGTGGTGGTTCATCGCGCTGATCGACGGCTGGGTGAAGCCGCTGGTGCCGGCCAATTACCTGCCGGACCATTACCTGCCGTTCTCGCTGCCCGGCATCGGCCTCGTCATCGCCTTCGTCGCCCTGACGATGCTGGGCTTCCTCACCGCCAACCTCGTCGGGCGCTCGGTCATCGAGTTCGGCGAGGTGCTGCTCGCGCGCACCCCGGTCATCTCCGGGCTGTACCGGGGCCTGCGCCAGATCTTCGAGACGCTGTTCTCGGCCAACGGCACCTCGTTCCGCACCGTGGGGCTCGTGGAGTTCCCGGTGAAGGGCACGTGGTCGGTGGTGTTCCTGTCCGCGCCCGCCGCGACCGAGGTGCGGGACGCGCTCCAGGCGAAGGAGGGCGGGGCGCACGATTATGTCGGCGTGTTCCTGCCCTGCGCGCCGAACCCGACCACGGGGTTCTTCTTCTACCTGCCGCGCTCCGAGATCGTGGAGGTCGGCATCAGCGTGGACGACGCGGCCAAGCTGGTGATGTCGGCGGGCGTGATCCAGCCCGAGGACCCGCAGGCCCGCCTCAACGCCATGGCGGCCAGCTTACGCCAGACGCAGACGCCGGACATGGAAAAGGCGCGCCGGGAGCCGGCGCGCCAGAATAGCTGAACTCGAAATAAAGATCAGTGCTGCAGCGAGGCCTTCTCGGCCGCGATGGTCGGCGGCGAGGCGTCGGCGACCTGTCCCGTGGCCGCCGGGCGGGCGACCGGACTGTTCCAGTCGGTCGCGACCTGGGCGGTCAGCAGCAGCGCCAGCACGGCGCAGAGCGCGTTGGCCGCGATCCAGAACCGGCGCGAGGACTGCTTCACCGCGCTCATGAGCGCCTCGGCGGTGGTCTCGTCGCGGCTCACGCGGTCGCTGATCGGCATCAGCCAGGGCTCGGCTGACAGCGCGTCGGCTCCCCAACTCTCGGAGGAACCCGGCAGGCGTTGGAACGGTGCGATCGACATGGCGACCCTCCTTTTTTCCAGTGGCACCCCGGTCTACGAGGCCGTTGTTCATCTCCAGTTAAGCGGCAATTGGGGCAGATACAAGGTAATTCCCGATTTTCCGCCTATTGCCCAGCTCATCCGGGCCCTCTGCTTTCCCCGATAAATGACTGTTTTCGTTAGCAAAACGCCGATAGAATGCGTCGGTGCTGCGACATTCTGCTGTCCCTTTCCGCCGCCCCCGTTTTCCTGAACGGGCCGTTCAGTTTCGCGGGTGTCCTGAACGAACCTGAACGGATTCGCGTTCCACCCGGGCGTTCTCAGGCCGGTTCCCACGGCCCCCGGCCGATCGATTCGGCGGCCACCTCTCCCCGTCATTGCGAGGCGAAGCCGAAGCAATCCAGCGCTCCGCAGGGGCTGGAAGGAGCGCGTACGTGGCCGTTTCGTCGGTACGGTCTCGCCCCTTCTGGAGAACGCGCGCCCTGGATCGCTTCGGCTTCGCCTCGCGATGACGGGGTTGGGGCGGCCTTCCACGCGAGCGACCGGACACGGCATCACCCCGCCCCGATCAGCCGAATCGCCGCCTCGCGCTCGAACAGGTAGAGCAGCACCCGCAGCGCCCGGCCGCGCTCGCTCTGGAGCCGCGGGTCGCGCTCGACGATGAGGCGGGCGTCGTCGCGCGCGGCCTCCAAGAGGTCGCCGTCGCTCTCCAGCCGGGCGAGGCGAAACGCCGCCATGCCGGACTGGCGCGTGCCGAGCACCTCGCCCTCGCCGCGCAGGCGCAGGTCTTCCTCGGCGATGCGGAACCCGTCCTCGCTCGCCCGCATCATCTCCAGCCGCGCCTTGGCGACCTGACCGAGCGGCCCGCGGTAGAGCAGCAGGCAGGACGAGGCCTTCGAGCCGCGGCCCACCCGGCCGCGGAGCTGGTGGAGCTGGGCGAGCCCGAAGCGCTCGGCATGCTCGATCACCATGATGGTGGCCTCGGGTACGTCCACGCCGACCTCGACCACGGTGGTGGACACGAGCACGCGGGTGCGGCCCGCGGCGAACGCCTCCATCGCGGCATCCTTGTCCGGCCCCGGCATCTTGCCGTGGATCAGGCCGACCTCGTCGCCGAAATGCTGCTTCAGGTCCTCGAACCGCTCTTCCGCCGCGGCGAGGTCCACGAACTCGGATTCGGCCACAAGCGGGCAGATCCAGTAGACCCGATCACCCGCGGCGAGCGCCCGATGCAGCCCGTCCACCACGTCGCCGATGCGCTCGTTGGGGATCGTGATGGTCTTGATCGGCTGGCGCCCGGCGGGCTTCTCGTCGAGCACCGAGACGTCCATGTCGCCGAAGAAGGTGAGCGCGAGCGTCCGCGGGATCGGCGTCGCGGTCATCACCAGAATGTCGACCGCCTCGCCCTTGGCGCCGAGCGCGAGGCGCTGGTGGACGCCGAAGCGGTGCTGCTCGTCCACCACCGCGAGGCCGAGATCGCGGAACGCCACCGCCTCCTGGAACAGCGCGTGGGTGCCGACCACGATGTCGATGGTGCCGGCCGCCAGATCGGCCAGCGTCGCCCGGCGCTCGGAGGCCCGGTCGCGCCCGGTCAGCAGGCGAAGGCGCAAACCTTCGGTGAGGGGAACGAGGCGTTCGTAGTGCTGGCGCGCCAGGATCTCGGTCGGCGCCATCAGCGCGGCCTGCCGCCCGGCCTCGACCGCGGAGGCCATGGCGAGCAGCGCGACCGCCGTCTTGCCCGAGCCGACATCGCCCTGGAGCAGGCGCAGCATGCGCCGGTCGGAGCCCATGTCGGCGCGGATTTCCACGACCGCGCGGCTCTGCGCGCCGGTGAGCCCGAAGGGCAGGGCGGCCTCGATCCGCGCCTTCAGTTGCCCGTCGCCGGCATTCACCCGGCCGGGCTTGCGCCGCTGGCGGGCGCGCAGCAGGGCCAGTGCCAGCTGCGAGGCCAGCAGTTCGTCGTAGGCCAGCCGCCGCCGCGACGGGCTCGGCGGCGGGGTCTCGCCCTCGCGCGGCGGCGGGGGCGCCTCCTCCGGGCGGTGCTCGATCCGCAGCGCCTCGGCAAACGCCGGAAAACGGTTGCGGGCGAGATAGGCCGGGTCCTGCCACTCGGGCAGGACGGGCAGCCGCTCCAGCGCCGCGTGGACGATCTTGCCGATCACCCGCGAGGTCAGGCCCTCGGTCGCGCCGTAGATCGGCTCGACCGCGGGCAGGCTCGCGAGCCCCGCCTCGTCGAGGATGCGGGTGGGGTGCACCATCTGCCGGTAGCCGTCCCACAGGTCGATCCGGCCGGAGACGTAGCGGTGGCTCCCCAATGGCAGCATCTTCTCGATGCGGCCCCGCGGCATGCCGAAGAACACGAGGCTGATGTCGCCGGTCCCGTCCTCGACCAGCACCCGGAACGCGCGCTTGCCGAGCCCCGGTGGGCGATGCGCCACCACGGTGACGCCGAGCGTCACCGGCTCGCCGGTCGGCGCGTCGCGGATCGAGCCGCAGAGCGGCCGGGCGACCCCGCTCTGCGGCAGGTGGAACAGCAGGTCGGCGACGCGGGCCGGGCGCTCCTCGGTGCCGAGCAGCTTTTCGATGAGCGGCGCGATCTTCGGGCCGACGCCGGGCAGGCCGCGGGCGGGGGCGAACAGCGCGTCGAGGATGCTGGGCCGCAGCGACGGAGCCTCGTCCCGCGGGGGCGGGGCGGGATCGGTCGCGAGGGCCGGTTCGGAGTCGGGGATCATGAGCCTTTGTGGCGCGAGAGAACGACGGCGACGGCCTTTCCCATCCAACCCCCTCATCCTGAGGTGCCGCGTCAGCGGCCTCGAAGGAGGGCTCCAGGGATCGCGCGATACACTGGAGCCCTCCCTCAAAGCCTCCGCTACGCTGCGGCACCTCAGGATGAGGACGTGGATGGGAGCGAGGCTTTTGGACCGGGCCGCGGGCGCCACGATACCGCGTTTCCTCGCATCCGCGCAGATGGCATCACGCGCGGCACGGTTTGCCCGAAGCCGTTTGCCCCTGGGCGAACACGCCTCTACATGCCTGTAGTCACCACGAGAGCCATCTCGGAGGGCTTCTTTCCCATGTCCGGCACCACCCGCTCCAGCGCCGACCTCGACCCGCGCCGCCGCCGCACCCTGTTCCGGGCGTGGCACCGGGGCATCCGCGAGATGGACCTGATCATGGGCCGCTTCGCCGACGCCGAGATCGGCGAGCTGACGGAGGAGGAGCTGACGCAGTTCGAGGCGCTGATCGAGGTCCCCGACCGCGACCTGTTCCGCTGGCTCACCGGCGAGGACGAAACCCCGGTGAACTACGACACCCCGGTCTACCGCCGGCTCAAGGCGTTCCATCGGCACGACGCGCCGATCCATAACTGAACATTGCCGTTACACGCGGCTTCCTGTTACGCGCGGGAATAACCCTCCCCCCTCTGCGGGGGAGGGTGCCCGCGGAGCGGGCGGGAGAGGGGCAGCGCGACGGTCCCGCTTGGCCGCCATCGACGCGAACTCTCAGGAACCGTCGCTCCCCTCTCCCGCCCCCCTTCGGGGGCCACCCTCCCCCGCAGAGGGGGGAGGGACGTGACGTCGAGTTTCAAGAAACCAACGATCCGATGGCCAAGCCCCAGCCCAAATCCTCGGCCCCCGCGCCCAAGCCGCAGACCGCCCGGTTCGCGCTGCCGAAATCCGCGCCCCTGACCAAGGCGCTCGAGGCGCTCAAGCGCGGCGACAGTCCGACGCTCGCTTCCGTGCCCGACGGGTTCGACGCGCTCGTCGTCGCCGACCTCGCCCGCGCGCTGTCCGGCAGCTTCGAGGGCCCGGCGGTGCTGGTGCACGTCGCCCGCGATTCGGGGCGCTCCAACGCGTTCCAGACCGCGCTGAAATTCGTCGCCCCCGAGATCGAGGCGATGAGTTTTCCGGCCTGGGACTGCCAGCCCTACGACCGCGTCTCGCCCAACGGCGCCATCGCCGCGCAGCGCATGACGGCGCTGTCGCGCCTCACCCGCTCGCGCTCGTCGGAGGAGAAGCCCCGCATCCTCTGCACCACCGTCAACGCCCTGGTGCAGCGCGTGCCGCCCCGCGCCCGGGTGGCGGTCGAGACCTTCTCGGCCGCGATCGGCAACGTGGTGCCGATGGACAAGGTCGTGGCCTGGGTCGAGGCCAACGGGTTTCTGCGCACCGGCACCGTGCGCGACACCGGCGAATACGCCGTGCGCGGCGGCATTCTGGACCTCTCGCCGCCCGGCCTGCCGAACCCGATCCGCCTCGACTTCTTCGGCGACACGCTCGAGACGATCCGCGCCTTCGATCCCGAGACGCAGCGCACAGTGGGGTCCCTGCGCTCCCTCGACCTCGTGCCGATGAGCGAGGTGCAGCTCACCACCGAGACGATCCGGCGCTTCCGCCAGGGCTATCTGACGAGCTTCGGCGCCGCGACCCGCGACGACCGGCTCTACGAGACCGTCAGCGAGGGCCGCCGCTATGCCGGCCTCGAGCACTGGATGCCGCTGTTCTACGAGCAGTTGGACACCGTGTTCGATTACCTCGGCGACGTGCCGCTGGTGTTCGACGCGCAGGTGGAGGAGGCGGCGACCGAACGCCTGTCGCTCATCCAGGACTATTTCCTCGCCCGCGAGAGCGCGCTGAAGAACCCGCAATCCGGGGTCGCGCCCTACAAGCCGCTGCCGCCGCGCGCGCTCTACCTCACGCCGAACGAGTGGAAGGCCAAGGTCGAGGCCGCCGCGGTCGCGCGGCTCACGCCGTTCGCGCAGCCCGACTCGGATGAGCGCGCGATCATCGATTGCGGCGCCAAGCCCGGCCGAAACTTCGCCCCCGAGCGGGCGGACGAGGCGGCCAGCGTGTTCGACGCCGCGGTGGCCCATATCCGCGACCTCCAAGGATCCGGGCATCACGTGATTCTGGGATCGTGGTCCGACGGCTCGCGCGACCGGCTCTGCGGCGTGCTCTCCGACCACGGTCTCAAGAAGCCGATGGAGATCAACACGCTGACGGCGGTGAATGCGCTCAAGCGCGGCACCGACGTGGCGGTGGCGGTCTGGGGGCTGGAATCCGGCTTCGTCATCGACCGGCTCGCCGTCATCGCCGAGGGCGACATCCTGGGCGACCGGCTGGTGCGCCAGAAGCGCAAGTCCAAGCGGCCCCAGGACATCATCCTCGAAGTCCAGGCGCTCCAGCCCGGCGACCTCGTGGTCCATTCCGATCACGGCATCGGCCGCTTCGTCGGCCTCAAGACCGTGACGGCGGCGGGCGCGCCCCACGATTGCCTGGAACTGCAATACACCGGCGGCCTGCTGCTGCTGCCGGTCGAGAACATCGAACTCCTGACCCGCTACGGCTCGGAGGATTCCGAGGTCGCGCTCGACCGCCTCGGCGGCGGGGCGTGGCAGGCCCGCAAGGCCAAGATGAAGCGCCGCATCCTCGAGATGGCGGGCGAGCTCATCAAGGTCGCCGCCGCCCGCTTCGTGAAGCCCGCCCCCTCGCTCAAGGCGCCGGAGGGCCTCTACGAGGAATTCGCCGCCCGCTTCGCCTTCCAGGAGACCGAGGACCAAGCCAACGCCATCGACGCGGTGCTGGACGACCTCAACGCCGGGCGCCCGATGGACCGCCTCGTCTGCGGCGATGTCGGCTTCGGCAAGACCGAGGTGGCGCTCCGCGCGGCCTTCGCCGCCGCCATCTCCGGCAAGCAGGTCGCCGTGGTGGTGCCGACCACGCTTCTCGCCCGCCAGCACTACCGGACGTTCGTGGAGCGCTTCAAAGGCCTGCCGATCAACATCGCCCAGCTCTCGCGCTTCGTCTCCGCGGGCGATCAGCGCCAGAACCGGGCGGGGCTCACCGAGGGCAAGGTCGACATCGTCGTCGGCACCCACGCGCTGCTGGCGAAAAACGTCGCGTTCAAGGATCTCGGCCTCATCATCGTCGACGAGGAGCAGCATTTCGGCGTGGCCCACAAGGAGCGGCTGAAGGCGCTCCAGGCCGACGTCCATGTGCTGACGCTCTCGGCGACCCCGATTCCCCGCACGCTGCAGCTCGCCATGACCGGCGTGCGCGAACTCTCGATCATCGCCACGCCGCCGATGGACCGCTTGGCGGTGCGCACCTTCGTGACCCCGTTCGATCCGCTGCTGGTCCGCGAGGCGCTGCTGCGCGAGCGCTACCGCGGCGGCCAGTCGTTCTATGTCGTGCCCCGCATCGAGGATCTGGCGGAAGTCAAACGCTTCCTCGACACCGAGATGCCCGAGACCACGGTCGCGGTCGCCCACGGCCAGATGGCGGCGGGGCAGCTGGAGGACGTCATGACGGCGTTCTACGAGGGCAAGTACGACGTGCTGCTCTCGACCACGATCGTCGAATCCGGCCTCGACATCCCGACCGCCAACACCCTGATCGTCCACCGCGCCGATATGTTCGGTCTCGCCGCGCTCTACCAGCTCCGCGGCCGCGTCGGCCGCTCCAAGGCGCGCGCCTACGCCCTGTTCACGACCCCGGCCAACCGCCAGCTCACCGCTCAGGCCGAGCAGCGCCTGAAGGTGCTCCAGAGCCTCGACACGCTGGGCGCCGGCTTCCAGCTCGCCTCCCACGACCTCGACATCCGCGGCGCGGGCAACCTCTTGGGCGACGCCCAGTCCGGCCACATCAAGGAGGTGGGCTACGAACTCTACCAGCAGATGCTGGAGGACGCCGTCACCGCGCTCAAGGCCGGCATCGAGGAGCCGCAGGCGGAGGCGTGGTCGCCCACCATCGCGCTCGGCGCCCCCGTCACCATCCCCGAGGATTACGTCGAGGACCTGACGGTGCGGCTGGGCCTCTACCGCCGCCTCTCGACCATCGAGAACGACGCCGAGATGGAGAGTTTCGGCGCCGAGCTGATCGACCGCTTCGGCCCGCTGCCGCCGGAGGTGGAACAGCTCCTCAAGATCGTGACGATCAAGATCCTGTGCCGCGACGCCAACGTCGAGAAGGTCGAGGCCGGCCCGAAGGGCGTCGTCGTCCACTTCCGCGACAAGTCCTTCGCCAACCCGCAGGGTCTCGCCGCCATGGTGGTGGAGCAGGGTTCCTTCGCCAAAGTCCGCCCCGACATGAGCGTGGTCTTCATCCGCGAACTCGACACCATCCCCGAGCGCCTGAAGGTGACGACGCAGATTATGCGAGGATTGGTGACGATCGCGGGGCGGGGGAAGAAGAAGGCGGCGTGAGGCGGCGCGTCCGGTATCGCGGCGTCTTGTCAGTCTCCACCCGCGATGTACGTTGAGGGCCTGTGCCGCGGGGAGGGGACGCGCATGACACGCGAAGCGTTCTACCATTTCCGTCAGGCCGCGCCGCTCGACACGTTTCGCGATCTCGACCGAGTGAGATTGACGGCCGACGTCGCGACCGATGACGGCATAACCATGCCCGCGGGCAGCGAAGGCGTCGTGCTCAGCGTCTACCGGGACGGCGTGGCCTATGTGGTCGAATTCGCCGAGCCGGTCGGCGCGCTGGCGACCGTCCAGGGTGACGCCCTTCACCTCGTCGCGCGCGCCGCTTGAGCGCGATCCCTTGGCCGAGCCTCTGGCAGGTCGCCGAGGACAAGCTCGTCAAATACCTGCTGGATATCGACCACCCCGTAGGTGGCTCCAAGGCGAAGTTCTTCCTCGGCTTCGGCTTCTCTCCTGCGGAACCGGCGGCGTTCGCCTCCGCCCTCGCGGCACATCCTTGGCTCAACCCGCAAGGACGGCTCGTGACGCCGCCGGTCGGTCTGCCCCGGCTCACGTTCGAAGGGCCGCTTACGACACCCGATGGCCGCACGCCGCGGGTCCGCACCGTATGGGAAGTCACGCCAGACGATACAGCCCGCTTCCTCACGGCCTATCCGTGCCGCCGATTCTGATTCCGCTCAAAAATCACTCAATAAAAATCGCGCCTTGCTAAATCATCTTTCGAGGCGCATGGTCCACGGCATCGATACGAGGCCGGATTCTCTGGGCCGTGACGCCTCCGCAGGGCGGTTCTCTTTTTCCTTCGTCATCGGTGATCTGTATGGGCTCGGCGCCATGAGGCGCAGGGGCTCTCTGCCTACATCCTGCGGAGACAAGGACATTACATGCAGACCGGCACCGTCAAGTGGTTCAACGATCAGAAGGGCTTCGGCTTCATCCAGCCGGAGGACGGCTCGAAGGACGTGTTCGTGCACATCTCGGCGGTCGAGCGCGCCGGCCTGCGCGGGCTCGCCGAGGGCCAGAAGGTCTCCTTCGTGATGGAGACCGATCGCCGCTCCGGCAAGCAGTCGGCCGGCCAGCTTCAGGTCGCCTGATCCGCTTTTCCCGCTGATGTCGAAGCCGCTCCGCCCGGGGCGGCTTCACGCGTTTTCGCCGGGTCTCACCCCGAGCCCGGCCCGTTCAAGGAATGTACGTGAGCTTCGCCAAGCAGAACTCGTTCGACGACCGTCGCCAGAATTCGGCCTCCGCCCGTGAGGCGATGCTGAACCGCTTCCGCGCCCGCCCCGCCGGCGACGATCCGGCCGTGCTGGCCCGCCAGGCCGAGCGCCGCGCCATCGCCGCCGCCCGCGAGGAGCGCGCCCAGGAGCGCGAGCTGCAACGGCGCCTGGAGGCCGAGCGGCTGGAGGCCCTCGCCGCCGCCGAGCGCGCGGCGGAGGAAGCCCGCAAGGCCGCCGAGATCGAGGCCGCCGCCGAGCGCGCCCGACTCGCCCAGGCCAAGCAGAAGGAAGAGCGCGACGCCCGCTACGCCGCGCGCAAGGCCAAGATCAAGCTGCGGCGCTGACGCGTCCGCTGCGCGGGTCGCTCGCCGACCCGCGGCCCCTTCCGCGTCTGAGACCGGAGTCCTTCGATGTCCCACAAGTTCAAGCTCGGCCAGCGTGTCCGCCGCAACCGGACGCACCAGACCGACGAGCGCCTCGGCTTCGGCGAGGTCGGCGAGATCGTCCGGCTGATGCCCGACGACCCGACCGGCGAGCCGTCCTACCGCATGCGCTCCGGCGCGGCCGAGCGGGCGGTGCGCGAGAGCGAGATCAGCCTCGCCCCCTGACGAGAGCATCGGCCCGAAAGGTGGGAACCGGCTTTCGGAAAAAGCCGATGCGGCACTGCAGCTATGAAAAAAGGCGGACCGTTCGGCCCGCCCGTCACCGTCCCGCCATGGAACGCCGCTACAGCTCCGGCTCGTTGAGCACGTAAGGGCCGATCCGGCTCTTGAGATCGACCGGCGCGCCGGGGCGAAACCCTGCGTCGTCGATGTCGATCACCGGGATGCCGCCCGCGCGCATCTGCTCGCGCAGGCGGGCAGCGAGCGCAGCGATCTCCGGGCTAGCGCGGCCGGAGAGCTGGAACAGGATGGCGGCGGGGCGGGCGATCACCGCCAGCACGTCGTCGGCGGCTTCGATCGAAGCGGTGACGCTCGCAAACCCGAGCCCCGCGAGGTCGGCAGCGAGGGAGCGGTCGACGGCCCGGCGGCCATCGTCGACGACAAGCACTTGTTGCAGCGCACCCATAGGCTTCAGCGTTATCCCATGTCGCACCCCGTGTGAAGGGGCACAGACCATAACCCGCACCGCCGCGATTGGTTCGCCGACCATCGAGACGCGGAAACGCTAGAGCGGGCGCAAAGAAGCGGCTCTGAACGGCGCCGCAGCATCCGGGATCAGGGCAAGGAAGTCACCGCAGGACTCCAACAAGCCGTTGCAATTAAATCATTTTTAACTGTGCCACGTCGGCCCGACGCCCGTGGCCGGGACGCTCCACAGGCGATTCTTACGCGCGCGCAAAAAAAGTCGTTTCCACCGGGTCGGCCTCGATGCGCAGCGCCGCCACGTCCACCCCGGTGGCGAGCCCGGCGAACAGGATAGCGGCGTAGGGGGTCTCGTGCCACGCCGCCGGGTTTGCACTGCGGGGCGTCCCCCGCTGCAGCGCCGCGGCGGCGCAGGCCTGTCCGCGGAAGGCGAGGCGCGCGTCGTCGCCGTGGCGCATCTCCATCAGGCCGGCCGGCAGCGCCAGCCGCTCGGGCCGGCCCAGCACCTGCGAGACGTCGCTCGGCCCCCCGCGCCGGCCCGAGAGCAGGGCGGTCTCGTCGAAGGCCACCGTGTCGATCACCGTGTCGAGCCGCAGCGCCTGGGCCCCGCCCGGCGCCCGGCTGCGGCTCGGCAGGCGCGCGGGCGCCCGGTGGACGAAGACGCCCGAGCGCAGCTCCGGCGGCAGGTCGCGGCCCGCGAGGTTGTTCTCGAGAAAGGCCGGGGCGACGAGATGGGTCGGGCCGGGGCGGCGGAGCGCCGTGGCGAAGGCGGTGCCGTCGAACAGCGGCAGCACTTCCAGCGTCGCCCCGGCCACGATCGCGGCGGCCAGCCCGGTCGCGAGCCCGCGCAGGTCGTGCGGGCCGATCAGGCTGAGGATGCGCTCGCCCGGCGCGACGCGGGCCGCCACCAGATGGGCGGCGGCGGCGGCCACCAGTGCCTCGCTGCTGCGGAACACCGGGCGGTCGGGATCGCCGCCGGCGAAGGTGACGTATCCGGCGGGCGCGGGCGGGCGCTCGGGCGCGGGCCCGGCCGGGCCGTCGAGGACGAAGCGGTCGAGGTTGATCACCCCGTCGGGCACGTCGGGGCCGAAGGCCGCGAGGTAGCGCAGGCCGAAATAGCGCATCGCCACGCTGCAAAGCCGCTCGGCGGTCGCCGCGCCGCCGAGCCGCGCCTGGGTCAGCACCGCGGCAAGGCCCACGCCCTGGGCGGCGGCGAGCAGGCGCTCCTCGTCCCACGAGACCGGCAGCATCACGGCGACGTGGCCCGCGGCCTCGACAGCGAGGATGGCGAGCACGCTCTCGGCCGAGCCCGGCAGGCACAGGCCGATGCGGCTGCCCGGCGGCAGCCGCCAGCCGCGCAAACCGCGGGCGAGGCGCTCGACGATCTCGGCGGCCGCCGCGTAGGTCCAGGTGATGGCGGGCCGCCCGCTCCAGGCCGGCTTGTCGGCGGGGTCGATTACCGCGATGCGGTCGGGATGGTGCCGGGCGGTCGCCGCCAGCAGGCTGCCGAGGCCGATCCGGCGAAGCGGCGCGCTCGGAGGGGCCGACGGGACGGCCTCTCCGGATAACAGTTCCTGCGTGATCGCCCGATGCGCCGACACGCGCTGCCCCTCGATTCCCGCTTGGTTTGGGGCCGTTATGGTTAAGCGACCCTTAATCGGTTGCCTGCGGAAGCTTCCCGCGCACGGAAGGCGCCGCAAAAAAGCCCGGCCGATCGCCTCAAGCGGTGCCACGGCGGGGAATCGCGCCGGGATTGCCAACTGTGCCCATGCGCGGCACCAATGAGCCGGCGCGGTTCCTACCAGGGAAGAAGGGTCCGATGCTCGACGGTCTGCGGCGACTCTGGGAGGTCGAGAACCTGTCGCCCCACGGCATCTGCCTGCTGTGGCGCCCGGAGCTGATCTGGACCCACATCATCTCCGACACGCTGATCGCGCTGGCCTATTTCTCGATTCCGGTGGCGCTCGCGACCTTCGTCTCCCGCCGCCGCGACGTGGTGTTCGGCTGGGTGTTCTGGTCGTTCGCGGTGTTCATCACCGCCTGCGGCGCCACCCACCTGATGGCGATCTGGACGCTCTACGTGCCGGATTACGGGCTGGAGGCGATGGTCAAGATCGTCACCGCCGCGGCCTCGATCGGCACGGCGCTGGCCCTGTGGCACCTGATGCCCCGCGCACTCAGCCTGCCCTCGCCGACGCAGCTGCGCCGGGCCAACGAGGCGCTGCGCGCCCGCGTCCGAGAGCGCGACGAGGCGCTCGCCGCCCTGAAGCAGGCCACCGAGGAGCGCCAGCGCACCGAGGCGCTGATGCGCCAGTCGCAGAAGATGGAGGCGGTCGGCCAACTCACCGGGGGCGTGGCGCACGACTTCAACAACCTGCTCAACGTGGTGCTGCTCAACCTCGACCGGGTCGAGCGCGGCCTGCCCGCCGACAGCCCGCTGCTGAAGCCCCTGCGCGACGCCATGCGCGGCGCGGCGCGGGGGGCCTCCGTCACCCACAAGCTGCTGGCGTTCGCCCGCAAGCACCCGCTCTCGCCGGTCAGCACCGACGTCAACGCGCTGATCGGCGCCTTCGCCGAACTCTTGCGCGGGACCATCGGCGCCAAGATCCGGCTGGAGACCGATCTGGCGCCGGGCCTGCCGCCGCTCAGCATCGATCCGAACCAGCTCGAGAACGCGATTCTCAACCTCGCGGTCAACGCCCGCGACGCGATGCCGGACGGCGGCACGCTGACGATCCGCACCGGCCCGGCGCCGGACGGCGCAAGGGCGGGTGAAGGCGTCAGCGTCGAGGTGACGGATACCGGCACCGGCATGGCGCCGGAGGTGGAGGCGCGGGCCTTTGAGCCGTTCTTCACCACGAAGCCGCTCGGCCAGGGCACGGGGCTCGGCCTGTCCCAGGTGTTCGGCATCACCGAGCAGTCGGGCGGGTCGGCGGCCATCGTGTCGGGGCGCGAGCGGGGCACCACGGTGCGCCTGTGCTTCCCCGCCGCGCCGCCCCGGCCCGCGCCCGTCCCCGACCGGACGGAGGCGCCGGGCTTCGGCTTCGCGCCGGGGCTCGCGACGGCGGGATAAACTCGTCCCGCTCGGGCGGGACGCACGAAGACGAGAGACGGGGGAGACCGAAAACAATGTCCGACAAGCGGACCGTGCTCGTCGTCGAGGACGAGGAGATGCTGCTCAGCGCCGTCTCGATGGAGTTCGAGGATGCCGGCTTCGACGTGCTCTGCGCCGGCACGGCGGAGGAGGCCTACGACCTGCTGCGGGAGCGGCCCGAAGTCGATCTCCTGTTCACCGACATCCGCCTGCCGGGCCAGCTCGACGGCTGGGACCTCGCCGAGCGCGCCCGCGCGCTCCAGCCCGCCCTGCCGGTGATCTACGTGACCGGCTACAGCGCCGAGGAGCCGCGGCAGGTGGCCGAGAGCGTGTTGGTGATGAAGCCCTACCGCATGGCCGCAATCATCGACGTAGCCCGCCGGCTCGGGGTGGCGTGACCCTCCCGGAGCAGGCGCTTCGCAGGTGCGCGATGGCACGGCGATCCGGCCGGGGCGATCCGATCTGAGGGTCACCAAGTCACGGCCCCCGACATCCTTACGGAGACCGCGCACAGCGTAAGGACTAAAGATCCAATGAACACCCGTCTCGCCGCCACCGCCGCCCTGGCCCTCGCGCTCGCCGCCCCCGCCGGTTCCGCCCTCGCCCAGAGCTACACCGCGCCCGCCGGCATCCCCGCCGCCACGGCCCAGTCCGTCTACGCCCTCGAATCGGACGACGACGTGGTCGCCACCGGCTCGATCGCCCCCCGCCACCCCGACTGGTCGGCCAAGGCCGGCAACGCCGCCCGGCCGGAACTCGCCGTGCCGAACCTCGGCAACACCTCGGGCGGTCCGGCTTACTGAACGGCCCGAGTTTCGCGATGAGGGAGGCGGCGGATCATACGCCGCCTCTTTTTTGATTCGGCCCACGGACCGAACTCGCTTTATGAGTCGTGCCGCATGCACGATCTGCTCAGAAAATGGGTCGCCGTCACGGGATTGGTCCTGACCGCCGGATCGGCCCTCGGCGCGGAAGGGCCGAAGCTGGACGCGTTCATCGGCGGCCTCGCGAGGGGATGCCGTCCCTCCGGCCCGCTGGCGGCCTTCCGCGCCGACCTGAACGCCCGCTACTCCTTCGAGGACGGCCACAAGCGGTTGACCGCCACGGTCCGCATTCCACCCGTGATCGCCCGAGCCGTCGGGCGCGCCTCGGCGGAGCGGCACCCCTACCACACCCGCATCCACGTCCCGCTGGTCGGCACCTATCACGGGCTGCGCACCCGCTCGATCACCTTCGACATCGGCCACAGCAACGGCGTCGGCGTCACCACGCTCGCCTTCGCGACACCGATCCGGGCGGTCGAGGCGGTGATCGGCCCGGACGTCGCCCGGACGATGCAGGCCTTCGCGGCCGACGCGATGGAGGCGACCCTCGGCCTCTCCGCCCGGATCGTCCCGGCGGGGGAGGGGGCGGCGCTCGTCTGCGACACGTCCACGTAGTCAGATCCCCGCGGGCTCAGGCCACAGTCTAATTCTCTTCCCGCCGGGCGGCATGGCGCACAGTGAGCACTTCGATCTCGTCGGCCCCTTCATTCACCCGGTAGAACACCAGATAGGGATAGCGAGGCAGGGCGAAGCGGCGCACCCGCTGCCCACGCAGGTGGCCCGCCTCCGGGTACTGAATGAGGAGCGCGAACACGTCCAGGATCGCGTCCTCGACTCGCTGTGCGCCTTGCGGGTTGCGCGGCTCCAGATAGGCGGCAATGTCCTCAAGATCGGTCTCGGCCTGCGGCGTGAGGCGCAGTCTCATTTGGTGCCGAGGGCGCGCGCACGGCCGCGGGCAAAAGCACGGGCCACGATCTCGGTGGCCTCGCCTTCCACGAACTCGCCCCGGTCGGCCTGCGCCAGCCCCACCATGACGGCAGCCAGATGCTCGGGTTCAATGTCGAGCGGTTCGGCAATCTTCGCCATGCTGAGCATGACCTGCGCGATGTTGTCCTGTTCGGCGGCGGGCATTTGCCGAACGGCGGCGACGGCCTTTTCGAGCAGGTCGGTCATGGGGTTACCTCCGATGACATTCTAGCACGCCCGGCGCCTGAACGTCCGCGCGGTCGCGAACGCCTGTTCGAGAAGCTCCGTCATGGCGCCATGAGACACGGTCCGCAGAACGGGCGAAGCGGTCTCGCCTCTCCCGCGCCCCTGGCGAGGCCGGTGCCCTGCGGATCAGGCCAGCGGCCGCCGCGCAGTGTGGCGAACCCCGAGAACGACGATCTCATCGCCCATCACGCGATAGGTGACGGCGTAAGGATAGGGCGACACCACCATGCGGTGGATGCCGGGCCGAGCCGTGCGGTGTCCGGCATAGGGATGGTGCAGCAGCACATTCAGCACGTCGGACAGACGCTCCTGCACATTGCGCGCACCCTGTGGATTATGCTGTGCGATGTAAGTCAGCACACGATCGAGCTGACGCGCGGCAGGCGTGGTGAGACGCAGCCTCACAGGCCATGCTTCGCCCAGATGGCGCGCACCTCTTCGTCGGAGGCGAAGTCCCCGCGTTGCGCGGCGGCTTCGGACTCGTCCAGTTCCGCCTCCTCTTCGGGCGTGAACTGGTAGACCGGCTGTTTGTCGTCGCCGGCCAGGGCCAGCACGACGCGCGCGATCTCATCCTGCATCTCCGGGGGGAGAGCCCGCGCCGTCGTGAACGCCTTGTCCAGAAGCTCCGTCATGGCATCATGATACACGGCCCACGCGCGGGATGAAGCGGGCCTACCCCTCCCGCGCCTTCTCCCGCAGCACGAACTTCTGCACCTTCCCCGTGGACGTCTTCGGCAGCTCGCCGAACACCACGTGACGCGGCAGCTTGTAGGGGGCCAGCCGCTCGCGGCACCACGCGATCAGGTCTTCGGGCGAGACCTCCTGCCCCTCCTTCAGCTCGACGAAGGCGCACGGGGTCTCGCCCCATTTGTCGTCGGGCTTGGCGACCACGGCGGCCGCGGCAACCGCCGGGTGCTTGAACAGGGCGTCCTCGACCTCGATGGAGGAGATGTTCTCGCCGCCCGAAATGATGATGTCCTTCGAGCGGTCTTTCAGCTGGATGTAGCCATCGGGGTGCTTCACCCCGAGGTCGCCGGAGCGGAACCAGCCGCCCTGGAAGGCCTCGTTCGTCGATTTCGGGTTCTTCAGGTAGCCGCGCATCACCACGTTGCCGCGGAACATCACCTCGCCGATGGTCTCGCCGTCGGCGGGCAGGGAGGCCATGCTGTCGGGGTCGCGCACGTCGAGGCCTTCCAGCACCGGATAGCGCACGCCCTGGCGAGCCTTCTTCCGCGCGCGTTCGTCGGAGGGCAGTTCGCTCCATTCCTCGTGCCACGCGTTGACCACCGCCGGGCCGTAGGTCTCGGTCAGGCCGTAGAGATGGGTCACGTCGAAGCCCGCCTCGCCCATGGCGGCGAGCACCGCCTCGGGCGGGGGCGCGGCCGCCGTGAGGAAGTGGACGCGTTGCGGCAGCGGGCGCTTCTGGTCGTCGGGGGCGTTGAGCAGCGTCGACATCACGATCGGCGCGCCCGAGAGATGCGTCACGCTGTGCTCGGCGAGGGCTGCGTACATCGCGGGCGCCCGCACTTGCCGCAGGCAGACATGGGTGCCGGCCACCACCGAGAGCGACCACGGAAAACACCAGCCGTTGCAGTGAAACATCGGCAGCGTCCAGAGATAGACGGCGTGCTGGCCCATCCCCGCGGTGATGACGTTGCCGAGCGCCAGCAGCGCCGCGCCGCGATGGTGGTAGACCACGCCCTTCGGATCGCCCGTGGTGCCCGAGGTGTAGTTGAGCGAGATCGCGTCCCACTCGTCGGCAGGCATGGCCCAATCGTGCTCGGGATCGCCGGACGCCAGGAATTTTTCGTAGTCCGTCTCGCCGAGAGCGGAGCCCTCGCCGGTGAATTCCGGGTCGTCATAATCGATGACGAACGGCGTCACGCCCGCCTTTTCGAGCGCGCCGCGGGCGAGTTTCGAGAACTCGCGGTCAACCACGAAGACCTTGGCCTCGCCGTGGTCGAGGCAGAAGCCGATGGCCTCGGCGTCGAGGCGGGTGTTGAGGGTGTTGAGCACCGCCCCCGTCATCGGCACGCCGTAGTGGCACTCGATCATCGCGGGGGTGTTGGCGAGCAGAACCGCGACCGTGTCGCCGCGCCCGATGCCGCGGGCGGCCAGCGCCGAGGCGAGGCAGCGGGTGCGCGCGTAGAGTTCGGCGTAGGGGCGCCGCAGGGAGCCGTGGATCACCGCGACCCGATCCGGAAAGGTGCGGGCGGCGCGGTCGAGATAGGTCAGCGGCGTCAGCGGCTGGTAATTGGCCGGGTTCTTGTCGAGGTCCCGGTCGTAAATCGTCTCGCGCGCCACGGCGTCGCCTCCCGTTTTCCGGGAGCTTAGACGAGGCTCACGCGCGATCAACGACGGAAAAGGCCCCGCGGGGGTCGGACCCGGGAGCCTTTTCGCGGTTCGTCAGGGGTTTCTTGAGCGACGGTGGGCCGCCGACGCGGCCGACCGGATCAGCGCTCGCGGCCGCTCAGGAGCTTTTCCAGGGCGGCGAGCCCGCTGCGCTCGGCTGCCTCTTCCGTGGTTTGGACCCGGTCGGCGCGCTGGAACAGCTTGCCGTTCCGCCGGATCGCCCAGGTGAAGTGCCCGGCCGGGCGCTCGCAGGCTTCGATTTCGAGGGTGTAGGGATTTGCGCTGTTGTTTGCCATGCAGCGAATATAGGACCGGCCTTCCGCTCCGGCTACCCGCCCGGTGCATGTTTGCCTTGCCCTGGATTGGACGCTCATGTGCGGGAGCGCACGAAGCTGGGCTGACCGAGCCACTGGGTCGGCCGGGAATTTGACAATCCCGGCGGGATCACCGACACGGCGCCCGGCCGGGCCGGGGCCATCCGTCGGCCTCGACAAGGTCCGCGCCCCGAGCCGCCGATGCCCGTCCTCTCCCGCCCGTCCATGACGGCGCGCGCCCCCTTCGGTCCGCCGGCGCGCCTGCTGCGGGCGGCGGACGGCCTGCTCGCCTTCGGTGCCGTGAGCCACGGGCGCGCCTGCGCGCTGCTGCTCCTGCTCGGCCTCGTCTGCTTCCTGCCCGGCCTCGCGTCGCTCCAGCCGATGGATCGGGACGAGCCGCGCTTCGCCCAAGCCTCGAAGCAGATGCTGGAGACGGGCGATCTCGTCGATATCCGCTTCCAGGCGGAGGCCCGCCACAAGAAGCCGGTCGGCATCTACTGGGCGCAGGCCGCGACCGTCGCCGCGGCCGAGCGGCTCGGCGTGCCCGATGCCCGCACCGCGATCGGCCTCTACCGCATCCCCTCGCTGATCGGCGCACTCGCGGCGATCCTGCTGACCTACTGGGCCGCGCTGGCGATCCTGCCCCGGCGCGGGGCGCTCCTCGCCGCCGCCCTGTTCGGCGCCTGCGTGATGCTCTCGGCCGAAGCCCGGCTCGCCAAGACCGACGCGCTGCTCACCGCCTGCGCGGTGGCGAGCTTCGGCGCGCTCGCCCGCGCGTGGCTGGGCCGCGCCCGGCTGGAGCGGCGGCGCGGGCCGGCGAGCCTGTTCACGGCCGTGATCTTCTGGCTGGGAGTCGCGCTCGGCATCCTGATCAAGGGGCCGATGGTGCCGCTCTTCGCCGGGCTCGCAGCGCTGATGCTGTCGATCCGCGAGGGCTCGGCCCGCTGGCTGCTCGATCTGCGCCCGCGGCTCGGCCTTCTCCTCGTCCTCGCGGTGGTGGCGCCGTGGTTTGCGGCCATTGCCTGGAAGAGCGGCGGCGCCTTCTTCGGCGAGGCGGTGGGTAAGGACATGCTCGGCAAGGTCGGCGGCGCGGCCGAGAAGCATTGGGGGCCGCCCGGCGCCTACGCGCTCGCCTTCTTCGCCACCTTCTGGCCCGGTGCGGCCTTCGCGGCTTTGGCCATTCCGTTCGCCTGGGCCAGACGCGGCGAGGAGGCGGTGGCGCTGCTCCTCGCCTGGATCGTGCCGACATGGCTGATCTTCGAGGTCCTGCCGACCAAGCTCCCGCACTATGTTCTGCCGCTGATGCCGGCGGTCGCCATCCTGACCGTGCTGGCCCTGTATCGCGGCGCCCTCGATCCGCGCCGGCCCGGCGCCACCTGGGTCGCCGGCCTCGTCGTGCTGATCCCGGTGGGGCTCACCTTGGGCCTGAGTGCCGCCGCGTGGCGCCTCGACGGGGTGCTGCCGCTTCTCGCCCTGCCGTTCCTGCTCGCGGCTTGCGCGCTCGCCGCGACGGCGCTCGCCGCCTTCCGCCGCGGCGCGGGGGATGGGGCGCTGGTGCTGGCGATCCTTTCCTCGCTGATCGTCTCGCCCGCGGTGTTCGGCCTGACCCAGCCGGTGCTCCAGAGCCTCAAG
This sequence comes from Methylorubrum subtropicum, assembly GCF_038442325.1. Classification (NCBI taxonomy): domain Bacteria; kingdom Pseudomonadati; phylum Pseudomonadota; class Alphaproteobacteria; order Hyphomicrobiales; family Methylobacteriaceae; genus Methylorubrum; species Methylorubrum subtropicum. Next base: position 535,510 of record NZ_JBBXMW010000001.1, read on the forward strand.
CTCGCCCCGCGGCTCGCCGCTTTGCGGAACAGCCTGCCCTGCGAAGGCGTCCGCACCGGCACCTTGGGCCTGCGCGAGCCGAGCCTCGTCTTCACGCTCGGCACCGATCTCGCCATGCTGAGCACCGGCGAGGAGGCGCGCGACTTCCTCGCGGCCGGCGGCTGCCGCCTCGTCCTCGTCGAGGACCGCTTCGCCGACGCCTTCGCCGCGACGGGGGCGCCAAAACAGCCGGTCGGGCGCGTCACCGGCTTCAACATCAACGGCGGCAAGCCGGTCGGAATCTCCGCCTGGGCCGTCCTGCCGGGCCCAACACCATGAGCGACACCCAGACCCTCCATCTCTCGGTCGTCGTGCCGGTGAAGAACGAGGCCGGCAACATCGCGGGGCTGGTGGCCGAGATCGGCCGCGCCTGCGAACCCTTGGGTCCGTTCGAGGTCATCTACGTCGATGACGGCTCGACCGACGGGACGCAGGCCGCCCTGGTGCTGGCGCAGCAGAGCCATCCGTGGCTGCGCATCGTCCGGCACGACCGGAGCGGCGGCCAGAGCGCGGCGGTGCGCAGCGGCGTGCTGCGCGCCCGCGCCCCCGTCATCGCGACGCTCGACGGCGACGGCCAGAACGATCCGGCCTTCATCCCGGCGCTCTACGGCGCCCTGCACGAGGGCGGCGCACGCGTCGGCCTCGCCCAGGGCCAGCGCGTCGGCCGAAAGGGGCGCTGGAAGCGGTTCCAATCCAAGGTCGCCAACGGCGTGCGCGGCAAGATTTTGAAGGACGCCACCCGCGACACCGGCTGCGGCCTCAAGGTGTTCCACCGCGAGGTCTATCTCAGCCTGCCCTACTTCGATGCGCTGCACCGCTTCATGCCCGCGCTCGTCACCCGCGAGGGGTTCGGGGTCGTCCACCGCGACGTGATCGACCGGCCGCGCTTCACCGGCCGCTCGAAATACGGGATGTTCGACCGGCTCTGGGTCGGCCTGCTCGACATGGCCGGCGTGTGGTGGCTGATCCGGCGGCGGCGCCCGGCGCCGCTGGCGACGGAAGAGCGCGGAGGCTGAGCCATGCTGATCCAGCTCGCCGAGGATCTCCCGGCCTATTTCTACGACGTGTTCGTCACCCGCTTCGATTTCTGGCTGGTGTTCGGCGTGGGCGCGCAGCTCGTGTTCGGCTCGCGCTTCATCCTGCAATGGTGGGCGAGCGAGCGGGCGGGCAAAAGCGTGATGCCGCTCTCGTTCTGGTTCCTGTCGATCGTCGGCGGGATCATGACGCTGGTCTACGGCTTCGTGCGGCGCGAGCCCGTCATCATCATCGGGCAGGGCCTCTCGACGGTGATCTACGTGCGCAACCTCGTCCTGATCTTTCGCGAACGACGCCGCGCGCGCGGCGCGAAAGCCTGAGCGCCGTGTTCCCACCCGAGGCGAGCAACCCCGACACCATCGCCCACATCATCCAGGTGGCGCTCGCCCCCGCCTTCCTGCTCTCGGGGCTGGCCACTCTTCTCAACGTGTTCTCGACCCGGCTGGGCCGCGTCGCCGACAAGGTCGACAAGCTCCGCGCCGACCTGATCGGCGCCGGCCCGGACGAGGCCGCCGAACTGTCCCACCGCCTCGCCTATCTCCGCCGCCGCTCGCTCCTCCTCGACCTCGCCGTGATCCTGGCGAGCCTCGGCGGCGTGCTCACCGGGATCGCGGTGCTGACGCTGTTCTTGGGGGCGCTGCGCGACGCCTCGGCGGCGTCGGTGTTGTTCGTTTGTTTTGGGTTGGCGCTGGGGTGTACGATCGGGGCGATTCTGGCGTTTTTGGTGGAGATTTTGTTGGCTGGGCGGGGGGTTAGGATGACGGCGGGGTTGGCACCCACTGACGCGAAGACCGAATGACGCCAATAAAATTAGACTCTTACGTTTTATTGATTGCAACATCAATCAGCGCGGAGTTTTAAAATTATAGTTAAATAATCACAAATGTCCAATTTCATGAATGAATTAATTAACAGGCCCTAACTATCTTATCATGAATTCTTTGAGAACTCCCGCCAGACCACATTTTAGGGGCTCACCAGGGAATTCTTCGTAGTCAAAAATTTCAAGGAAAAATGAAGTGAATCTCACCTCATATCGCTTTATACCTTTCGCTTGCCTAGCTATTTGCAAAAATCTTTCTATGTTTTCGGCATATCTATGCTCTCTTAAACTCTTTTCTGGCCCGCCTAAACTTGCAAGTTCTTTTTCTGCGCAAGCAGCATGGTAGTACCCCCATAATTTGGTAGTTTCCTTGTGCCAATCTCTGTTTAGCCAAAACCGCCAATCACTAGCAGCCTGCCTCAAATTAGGTGCATAGTCCTTGATTTTGTTTTGGAGCCAAAGCTTTAAATTTAACCTCGCAATCTCATATCTTATATTAAGCTCGTAATACGAATCGATATCGACTGCCGGGAGAAGATCGCTGTAATGCTTCAACGCTTCTTCTGTCCTTTTCTCCCCATCTAGGGCCATCGCAATTTCGAACTTGATAGAAACTTCGTTCCTATTTGTTAAGAAGCCAGCGCCATTTTTTAGCTTCTCCAACGCGTTCTGAAAATAAAAACTCGCTATATCATACTCATGAAGTCTTTTGTGTATGATGCCAGTAAGAAAGGGACATCAGCTGGCTCCGGGTCCAGAATCTTGCTCTTTTCAATGTAATCTCGAGCCAGCTCTATATTGCCCCGAGATATATACGAGTATGCATCATTGAGGGATGCCCTGGCTTTCTGCTCCAGGCTGTCTCGAAGCAAGGTGGGTGGGTTAACAAAATAAACAACCGCAGCAAGCGCCAATGCTCCGCCAGCTCGAACAAGAGGCAACTTGACCTCAAACAAGCCAGGAAGCACTGCCCCGATCCCAGCAGCAGCTAGCGCTAACACAACCCGAAATACAAAGAGTGTAAATTCGGTAGGATTTGGCACAACAAGAGCAAGCACTAACATCAACAGCACAAACACGCACCCAAACACAAACGCTAAAAGCTTATCTATCTCTATAGTTCCACTTACATACGAGGGCATGCCTGCTCTCCACGACGATTATGCTCTCAAGCTTTATCTACCGCCGTTACCGCCGTGATGCTGGCCGCCGCCACCACTTCCACCGCCGCCCTGACCTCCTTCCTGAGGTGGCTGTCCGCCTGATTGCCCAGGCCGAGCAATAACTGCAGGCGCCATTACCAAATTCATGATCGATGCGATCAAGATAGCCTTTTTTAGAATAGTAAATCCTTTTCAACTCTAGGGCGGAATATGATACTTATATGATAGGCTCGACGTAACTACGAACCACCACCGCCACTTCCACCTGCACCTTGTCCACCTTCCGGAGCACCTGCTCCTCCTCCACCGCCGCCTGGGCCGGCCAGCGCAGGAGATATAGTTAGAATCGACATAAGCGCAAAGAGCAATATCAAATATCGCCTCATTTTGAGGTCCTCCGATGCCAGCGCTCCTACTGCAGCAAATGGATCACAAATCATGGTCCGTGTGAAGCCTTGGAGACAGGTAAAATTTTTGGAGCACCTGATGCACCAAGGCCCACCAAATGAAATTTTATACCAAATTTTGTGAAAACAAATTATCGCAGCTATCTTGTCCAGTTCGAATATCGCTCTGCTAAAAACAATCCGAATTTTACAATATGACAATATTGAGCGCACCCAAATTGATTCACCTCGACTTACTTTGAAAAATTTCCTATCCTACGCTAACCCTCCCATCACCCACCACCCGCACGGGGGAGCGCTCCGGTGACCGATCGAAGCGCTCAAGTCGGGGGGTGGGGGCGGTGCCTTGCGGTGGGGATTCGGTCTCCTCGCTCCGGGCGGCGGGTTCGGCGACACACCGGACTCGGAGCGGGGCGTGTTCAGGCGCGACAGCGCAGTTCGGGAGGAAATGCCCGGCGCGCGACCCCGGTCTGGGTTCGGACGCGTGAGGGGCGGCGGCGCTCACGACGGGGCGCCCGTTCGCGGCAGGTGCGATTGCGGTGACCCGGGGCTCGCATGGGAGACCCGGATGCCGATACGCCCGCCGGGCCACGGCCGACGACACCGCGGCGAAAAATCGGCTCGGGACGCGGACAGCGCACCGGTCCGCGGGATGCCGGGAAACCGGATCTTTTGAGACACAAGCGCTTGGTCTGCCGGGGTTTCCCGGCATCCCGCGTCACCCCTTCGGACGGGCCACGGGCGGCCCCACCCGACGCCGATCAGGCGCCGGGGGTTTGGTGTGGGCGGACCGAAGCCGGTCAGGCCGATCTTCCCATCAAATCCCCTCATCCTGAGGTGCTGAGCGTCAGCTCAGCCTCGAAGGAGGGCTCCAGCCCGCCGCGCGATCCTCGGGACGCCCTCCTTCGAGGCTCCGCTGCGCGGAGCACCTCAGGATGAGGGGGAGGGTGGGATGCGGCGTCGGCGCGTCGAGGCGCGGCGGCTCCCAAAAAATCAGCGGGCGTCGATCATCTCCTTGATGCGGCTGGCCAGCGTTTCCATCACGAACGGCTTGGTGATGACCGCCATGCCGGGCTCGAGGTGGCCGTTGCCGACGACGGCGTTCTCGGCGTAGCCGGTGATGAACAGCACCCGCAGGCCCGGCCGCAGCAGGCGCCCGGCATCGGCCACTTGGCGGCCGTTCATGCCGCCGGGGAGCCCCACGTCGGTCACGAGCAGGTCGATGCGCACGTCGGATTGCAGCACCTTGAGGCCGGCGGGGCCGTCGGCGGCTTCGATGGCGGTGTAGCCGAGGTCTTCCAGAACCTCGGTGACGAGCATGCGCACGGTCGGCTCGTCGTCGACGATCAGCACCGTCTCGCCCTGCTCGGCGCGCGGCGCGGCGCTCGGCGCCAGCAGGTCGTCCTCCTCCGCCGCGCCGTAATGGCGGGGCAGGTAGAGGCACATGGTCGTGCCCTGGCCGAGTTCGGAATAGATCCGCACCTGCCCGCCCGACTGGCGCACGAAACCGTAGATCATCGAGAGGCCCAGGCCCGTGCCCTGGCCGAGCGGCTTCGTCGTGAAGAACGGGTCGAACGCCTTGGCGATCACGTCCGGGCTCATGCCGGTGCCGGTGTCGGTGACGCAGAGCGAGAGGTACTGGCCGGGGTCGAGGTCGCGCTCGCGGGCGGCGTGGGCGTCGAGCCACTTGTTGGCGGTCTCGATGGTGATGCGCCCGCCCTCCGGCATGGCGTCGCGGGCGTTGATGCAGAGGTTCAGGAGCGCGTTCTCGAGCTGGCCCGGATCGACCAGCGCCGACCACAGGCCGCCCGCGGTGACCACCTCCAGGGTGATGGCCGGGCCGATGGTGCGGCGGATCAGCTCCTCCATGCCGGAGACGAGGCGGTTCACGTCGGTGGGCTTGGGGTCCAGCGTCTGGCGGCGGGAGAAGGCGAGCAGCCGGTGGGTCAGCGCGGCGGCGCGCTTGGCCGCCCCTTGCGCGGCGTTGACGTAGCGGTCGATCTCGCCCAGCCGCCCCTGCGCGAGGCGGGTCTGCAGGAGTTCGAGCGAGCCGGTGATGCCGGTGAGCAGGTTGTTGAAGTCGTGCGCCAGCCCGCCGGTGAGCTGGCCGACGGCCTCCATCTTCTGCGACTGGCGCAGGGCCTCTTCGGTACGCATCAGCTCGGCGGTGCGCTCGGCGACCTGCTGTTCGAGGCTGGCGTTGAAGGCCTCCAACTGCGCCTTGGCCCGCAGCTCCGCCTCGATGTTGCGCGCCTCGATCACCGTGCCGACGGGCAGGCCCCGCTCGTCGCGGATCGGGCTCGCCGTGAAGGCGACGGGGTAGAACGAGCCGTCGCGGTGGACGAAGATCTCCTGGCCCTGCTCCTGATTGTTCTCGGGGAAGGCCTGATCGATCGGGCATTCGTGCAGCGGGTAGGGGCTGCCGTCGGGCCGGGTGTGGTGGACCACGTCGTGGAGCGGCCGCCCCTGCGTCTCCTCCAGGGCATAGCCGGTCAGCCGCTCGGCGGCGCGGTTCATGTAGGCGCAGTGCTGGTGCTCATCCATCATGAAGACGGCTTGCGTGGCGTTGTCGAGCACGGCGTCGAGCCGGCGCGTGGTCTCGACGAGGCGGGCTTCCGTGCTCTTGCGGTCGGTGATGTCGACCGCGGTGCCGAGCACGCGCACGCATCTTTCGCCCTCGAACACGCCGCGGCCCTTGGCGGCGACCCAGCGGATCAAGCCGTCCTCCCGGCCGACGGTACGGTACTCGACATCGTAGAGGGCGCGCCGGGCGGGATCGACCGCGGCGGCGAAGGCGGCGCTGGCCCGCGCGCGGTCCTCCGGATGGAGGCCGGCATAGTAGTCGGCCATCGAGACCGGCACGTCGGGCGAGATACCGAACATCGCCTTGACGCGGGCCGGCCAGAACAGGGTGTCGGCGATCGGATCGACATCCCACAGGCCGATCTCGGCGTTCTCGGCGGCGAGCCGCACCCGCTCCTCGCTCTCGGCGAGCGCCTGCTCGGCGGCGCGGCGCTCGTGGATGTCGACGACCGAGCCGACATAGCCGAGATAGGTCCCGTCGGCGGAAAATCGCGGGCTCGCGGAATCGATCGCCCAGCGGTAGCCGCCGTCGACGTGGCGCAGGCGGTATTCGAGGCGAAACCCCTCGCGCCGGGCGTTGGCGGCGAGAAAGAGGTCGCCGGACCAGCCGCGGTCCTCGGGATGGACCGCGTCGAGCCAGCCGAAGCCCAAAGCCTGCGCCTCCTCCTGGCCGGTGAACTCGTACCAGCGCCGGTTGAGATAGAGGCAGGCGCCCGCCGCGTCGGTGATCCACATCATCACCGGTGCGTCGTCGGCCATGGTGCGGAAGCGGGTCTCGCTCTCGGCCAGCGCCGCGTTGCCCTGGACCCGCTCGGTGACGTCGGAGCCTTCCACGAACACGCCGGTGATGGCCCCGGCCGCGTCCCGCATCGGCTGGTAGACGAAGTCGAGATAGCGCTGTTCGGGCCGCCCGCCGGGCTCGCGCAGGATGGTGAGCGGGGCGGTGTGGGCGGTGTAGCCCTTCCCGCTGCGAAACACCTCGTCAAGCAATTCGAAGAAACCCTGGCCCTCGATCTCGGGCAGGGCCTCACGCACGGGCTTGCCCACCACATCGCGGTGGGCGACGAGCTGGCGGTAGGCCGGGTTGGCGAACTCGAAGACGTGATCGGGGCCGGACAGCACCGCGACGAAGCTCGGCGACTGCTCGAACAGGCGGTGCAGCCGCTCGCGCTCGGCGGCCATCTGCCGGCCGGACTTCACGGCGGAGGTGGTCTCGGCGCAGGCGCAGAACATGCCGGCGACCGTGCCGTCCTCGCCCCGCACGGGGGTGTAGCCGAAGGAGAAGTGGGTCTCCTCGGGGAAGCCGTTGCGGTGCATGACGAAGGCGATGTCGTCCATCTGCGTCGCCTCGCCCGCATAGGCCGCGGACAGGATCGGCTCCACCTGATCCCAGATGTCGTGCCAGAGGTCGTCGAAGGACCGCCCCATCGCCTCCGGATGGCGGGTGCCGCACATGGCGGCGTAGCCGTCGTTGTAGAGGGTGGTGTGGGCGGGGCCCCAGACGATCAGCATCGGCTGGTGCGAGGCCAGCATCACGCCGACCAGCGTCTTGAGCGGGGCGGGCCAGCCCTCGGGAGCGCCCAGCGGGGTCGCGGCCCAGTCGAGCCCGCGCATCAGCGCCCCGCACGCGCCGCCGCCCGTCAGGAAGAACGGGACCTCAGCCACGGGGCGGCGTCCGGCGGGCGGGACACGGGGGAGCGGCGGGGAAGCGGGCCAAGGGGACGGTGTTCGCCTGACGCGGGGGACCGGACGGAAGGGGCGGCGCGAGCGTGACGGCAAGACGCTCGGGTTCTTCAACGCACGAGGGCGGCCCGCGTGCCTTGTGCCCGGCGCATGTTTTGCCGCCTGTCCGGATCACGCCGCGCCGGAGAAGGCAAGGCCCGGCTTGCGCGCCGCCGCCGAAGCGCCCAGCATCCGCCGGCCTTCGCCCGGAGCCCCGCTTGCCCCCGCTGCCCCCGTTCTACGACGACCTCGCCGCCTTCCGCGCGGAGGCGTGGCGGCGGCTGGCCGAGGGGGCAGAGACCGGCCGCAGCCCGTTCCACACGCCCGCACTCGCCACGGTCGATGCGCGGGGGCAGCCGCGGCTGCGGACCGTCGTGCTGCGCGCCGCCGACGGGGCGGGCGGCACCCTGCGCTTCCACTGCGACGCCCGCTCGGACAAGGCCCGCGAGATCGAGGCCGGCTCTGGCGCCGCGCTTCACGTCTACGATGCGGGCGCCAAGCTGCAACTGCGGATCGAGGGCACGGCCCGCCTCCACCGCGACGACGCGCTGGCCGAGGCCGCCTGGACCGGCTCGCGGGCGATGAGCCGGGTCTGCTACGGGGTCGATCCCGCCCCCGGCACGCCGCTGGCGCTAGGCGACGCCTACTCCATGCCGGACGAGAGCCCGGACAGCCGCATCGGCCGTGAGAACTTTTCCGCCGTGGTGGTGCGGGTCATGCGCCTCGACCTGCTCTACCTCGACCGCCGCGGCCACCGCCGGGCGGTGTTTTCGCGCGAGGGGGAGGGGTGGACCGAGCGGTGGGTAGCGCCCTAGGATCCCTCCCGGTCGATGGGTCTGCGGGGCTCATTCCGCTGACGCGCCCCGACGAGGCGTTGCGATGTCGTGGCAACTGCACTGGCTCGAAGCCTCCGGCGACCTGAGCCCCTGGCATGCGATCATCGCCGAGGAAGTCGCGATCGCGCGAAAGGCCGTGTCGGAACTGCTGCCGCCATCGCCGCTCGACATCATCGTGCAGCGCCTGCCCGGCGAGGTGATCCCGGAGAGGGGAACGACCGGACGAGCGCTGCGGGAGAGCCTGTTCTCTCTCACCCTCGATCCTGCCAATCCCAATTTCGAGCGTTCGCTGCGCGATGGGGACCTGCGCCGGACCGTAGCGCACGAGGCGCACCATTGCATGCGCATGGCCGGCCCCGGCTACGGCTGGACGCTCGGCGAAGCTCTCGTGAGCGAGGGCTTGGCAGGCCAATTCGTGAGCCGCCTGTTCGGTTCGCCGCCCGAGCCGTGGGAGTGCGCCGTCACCGACGACGTGCTCAAGGCGAACCTCCCGGACGACGCGACGCTGGTCGGCAACGGCCACGACCATCGAGCTTGGTTCTTCGGGTTCGGCGGGCGGTATCCCCGCTGGCTCGGCTACACCCTCGGCTACCGGATCGTCGGCGATTGGCTGGAGACGGGCATCGCCCCTGACGGCGCGACATGGGTCAACGTCCCCGCGCACGAGGTCATCGAGGCGGCCCGAGGGCGCACCTTGTCGAACCTCTGACCCAGGAGACAATCGATCGGGTTCAGCCCCGCTCCGCCGCCATCCGCGCGAACCCGGCCTCCAGATCCGCCTTGAGGTCGGCGATATCTTCCAGGCCGATATGGAAGCGCAGGCATGGCCCGCCGGGCTGCCACTGCGTCGCCGTGCGGTAGAGGGTCGGGTCGAACGGGATCACGAGGCTCTCGAAGCCGCCCCAGGAAAAGCCCATCCCGAACAGCTCCAGCCCGTCAAGGAAGGCGGCGAGCGCCTCCTCCGAGACCGGCTTCAGGATGACGCCGAACAGGCCCGAGGCACCGGAGAAGTCGCGCTTCCAGAGGGCGTGGCCGGGATCGTCGGGCAGGCCGGGATGCAGCACCCGCAGCACCTCGGGCCGGCTCTGGAACCACGCCGCCATGTCGAGCCCGCGCGCGCCGTGCTCGCGCAGCCGCAGGCCCATGGTGCGCAGGCCCCGGAGTCCCAAAAAGATGTCCTCGGGGCCGGGGCAGTTGGCGAAGTGCTCGTAGGTGCGCTTGAGCGCCGGGTAATGCTTGGCATTCGCCGAGACGAGGCCGAGCAGCAGGTCGGAGCCGCCGCTGAGATACTTGGTGCCGGCCTCCACCGCGAGATCGACGCCGCGCGCGTGCGGCGGAAACAGCAGCGGCGTCGCCCAGGTGTTGTCCATCACCACCGTGCCGCCGCGGGCGTGCATGGCCTCGGCGATGGCCGGCACGTCCTGCATCTCGAAGGTCTGCGAGCCCGGCGCCTCGACCAGCACGGCCTTAGTGTTGCCACGCATCAGCGCCGCGATCCCGGCGCCGATCAGGGGATCGTAGTACTCCACCTCCACGCCGTAGCGTTTGAGCACCCCATCGCAAAAAATGCGGGTCGGGCGGTAGGCGGAATCGGTGACGAGCAGGTGATCGCCCGCGCTGACGCAGGTCATCAGCGCCAGCGTCAGCGCGGAGAGGCCCGACGGCGCCAGCACCGTGCCGGCCGCGCCCGCGACCTCGCTCCACGCCTCGCACAGGGCGTCCATCGTCGGCGTGCCCGACGTGCCGTACTGATACTGGCCGCGGCGGTGCTTGATGTCGTCGTAGGTCGGAAACAGCACCGTCGAGCCGCGATAGATCGGCGTGTTGACGAAGCCGTGCTGCTCGGACGGATCGCGCCCGGCCAGCACGAGGCGGGTGTCGGCCCCGAAGCGGGCACGGTCGCGGGGAGGGGTTTTGGACATGGGCCTCGGGGAGGGACGAGAGAGCGGGGTTGGTGCCCTTTCAGCCTCCCGAGACGGGGAGCGTCAAGCTGGGCGCCTCAGCCCTTCTGCTCCGGATCGTCGGCCGCCGCCTCCTCGTAGGCCTGGAGCCACGCGTCCCGGTCCTGCGAGCCTTCCGGATAGGGGCAGGAATCCGCGCTCTTGCCGTAGAGCCGGGCGTTGCGGCCCTGGATGAAGGGGCTGTCGCTCGCCGTCGCCTGCTCGTTCATGGATGTGCTCCGAAATGTCCTGAAAGGGGCCGGTATGGCGCCGCCCCTCGACTTCGGTTCGTTAACGGGGTCGGCGCTATGGTGTTTCCGTTCCCTGCGTTGCGTATTCGGGAAGTGTCTCCAGTGAGTCTGTCGCGCGTCATCGCCTTCGGGACGATCACCGGCCTCGGCAGCCTGAGCGTCGTTTTCGTCGCCGCCGACCGGCTCGCCCATCCGGCCATCGCCGCCACCGCGCCGCCGGTGATGGCGCGGGCCGTGCCCGCCCTCCCCGAGCCCACCACCACCGGCACGGTCACGCAGGGACCGGCGGTCGAGCCGCCGAAGGCGCGGGCGATGACCGGCTTCGACACCGAGCGGCTGAACGCCCTCATGCGCGGCGAAACCCTGGTCAGCGCCAAGAAGCGCTGATTTTCTTGGTTGGGCCTCAAGCGCCGGCGGCCGCGTCCGCGGCCTTAGGCTGCTCGCTCCGCTAGACGCCTCGGCTGGCGCCGAGGCCGCTGCGCGCGGCGCTCTTCGCGCCGGGCCATACGGAGCTGCCGCACGATACATCCGATGACGCTGACCGGCGGCTTCTCTCACGCTACAAGCGGCGCCCCGCCACCGCCGGGACGTGACCGTTGGGCCTCCTCTACGCGCTCGCCGCCTACCTGAGCTGGGGCCTCGTCGTCCCGGTGCATTTCCGGCTGCTCGCCGGCATCCCCGCCGAGACGATCCTGGCCCAGCGCATCGCGTGGTCGGCGCTGTTCGTCACCGGGCTGATCGCGCTGCTGCGCCACCGCCTCGCCAACCCGTTCCCGCTCAAGCCCCGCCACGCCCTGCTCGCCGTCTCGGCCGGGCTGATCGCGTTCAACTGGCTGCTCTACCTGCGGGCGGTCGAGACCGGGCACCTGCTCGATGCGAGTCTCGGCTACTACATCAACCCGCTGGTCTCGGTGGCGCTCGGCGCCCTCGTCTTCGGTGAGCGCCTGCGCCCGCTCCAGACGGTGGCGGTCGGGATCGCGGTGCTCGGCGTCGTCATCGCGGTGGTGATGGCCGGGCGCCTGCCGCTGCTCTCGCTCGGCCTCGCGGTCAGCTTCGCGCTCTACGGGCTGACGCGGAAGATCGTCGGCGTCGACGGCACCGTCGGCTTCTGCGCCGAGACCTTTCTGCTGCTGCCCGCGGCCCTCGGCTACCTGCTGCTCGCCGCGCCCCCGGTGCAGAACGACGCCACGACATGGTCGCTGCTGGCGCTGACCGGCGTCACCACCGCCCTGCCGCTGATCTGGTTCGCGGCGGCTGCCACCCGCCTGACGCTCGCGACGCTCGGGCTGATGCAGTACCTCGCCCCGACCTGCCTGATGCTGCTCAGCACGCTGGCCTACGGCGAGACCCTGAGCCAGGATCGGATCGTGCTGTTCGCGCTGATCTGGATCGCGCTGATGCTCTACGCCACCGACGCGCTCCGCCACAGCCGCCAGAGGCGAATGCGATGACCCGGCTCAACCGCATCACCGACATCGCCGGCATCCGCGTCGGCCACGCGGAGGATCAGCAGGTCGCGAGCGGCGTCACCGCGCTGATCTTCGACCAACCCTTCGTCACCGCGGTCGATGTCCGCGGCGGCGGGCCCGGCACGCGGGAGACCGACCTGCTCGACCCGGCCGCGACCGTGCCGGCCGTCGATGGGCTGGTGCTGTCGGGCGGCTCGGCCTTCGGGCTCGATGCGGCGGCCGGTGCCGTGGCGTGGCTCGCCGAGCAGGGCCGTGGCTTTCCGGTCGGCGACGTGCGGGTGCCGATCGTGCCGGGCGCGATCCTGTTCGACCTCCTCAACGGCGGCGACAAGCACTGGGGCCGTTTCCCGCCCTACCGTGAACTCGGCTACGCGGCGGCGGAGAGCGCCCGCGACGGCGCCTTCGCGCTCGGCTCGGTCGGGGCGGGCTACGGCGCGCGCACCGCCAACCTCAAGGGCGGCCTCGGCTCGGCCTCGTCCGAAGTGATCGGCCTCGACGGCGTGCAGGTCGGCGCGCTGGTGGCGGTCAACGCCTTCGGCCGGGTGACGATGGGGCAGGGGCCCCATTTCTGGGCCGCGCCGTTCGAGCGCGACGGCGAGTTCGGCGGCCTCGGCCTGCCGGCGTCGCCGCCGCCGGACCTCCTGTCGTGGCCGCGGGAGGCTCCGCCGGGGGCGAGCACGACGCTCGCGGTCGTCGCCACCGATGCGGCGCTCACCAAGGCGCAGGCCAAGCGCCTCGCGATCGCCGCCCATGACGGCCTCGCGCGGGCGATCCACCCGGTCCACACCCCGCTCGACGGCGACGTGGTGTTCGCGGTCTCGACCGGACGCCGGCCGGTCGCCGACATGGCCCGCCTCGCCGTGGCCGCCGCCGACACCCTGGCCCGCGCCGTCGCAATCGGCGTCCACGAGGCGACGCGCCTACCCTGCCTCGACCTCCCGGCCTGGAACGAACTCAAGTCCTGAGATTCCAAAGGGATCATCCCTTTGGCGGGGCACCGGGGCAGAGCCCCGGTTTCCCTTCCAACCAGGGCTCCGCCCTGGACCCGCGAAAGGACTTGTCCTTTCGAAACCTCGACTTGGGCGTGAGCCTTAGGCTTACAGGTTCGTATAGTTGGGCCCGCCAGGGCCCTCGGGCGTGACCCAGTTGATGTTCTGGTTCGGGTCCTTGATATCGCACGTCTTGCAGTGAACGCAGTTCTGCGCGTTGATCTGAAAGCGCACGCCGTCGCTCGCCGCCTTGTCCTCGACCCACTCGTAGACGCCCGCCGGGCAGTAGCGGCCCGAGGGACCGCCGTAGACGTCGTGCTCCGAGGTCTTCTGCAGCTCCATGTTCTTCACCTTGAGATGGACCGGCTGGTCCTCCTCGTGGTTGGTGTTCGACAGGTAGACCGACGACAGGCGGTCGAAGGTCAACTTGCCGTCGGGCTTCGGGTAGACGATCGGCGTCACCTCCGCGAGCGGCTTGAGGCAGGCATGGTCCGGCTTGCCGTGGCCGAGCGTGCCGAACAGCGACGCGTTCGCAATCGTGTTGGTCCACATGTCGAGACCACCCAGCCCCACGCCGACCAGCGTGCCGTACTTCGACCAGAGCGGCTTGACGTTGCGCACCGGCTTCAGGTCGCGCCCGATCGGGCTGTCGCGCCAGCCCTCCTCGTAGGCGGTCAGCTCGTCGCCCTGGCGGCCCTGGGCCAGCGCGTCGAAGATCGCGTCCGCCGCCTGGATCCCCGACAGGATCGCGTTGTGCGAGCCCTTGATGCGCGGCACGTTCACGAAGCCCGCCGAGTCGCCGACGAGACAGCCGCCGGGGAAGACGAGCTTGGGCACCGACTGCCAGCCGCCCTCCATGATGGCCCGCGCCCCGTAGCCGATGCGCTTGGCCCCCTCGAAGGTCTCGGCGATCATCGGGTGGGTCTTGAAGCGCTGGAACTCCTCGAACGGCGACAGGGTCGGGTTCTCGTAGTTCAGGTGCGTGACGAAGCCGACCGAGAGCAGGTGGTCGTCGAAATGGTAGAGCCACGAGCCGCCGCCGGCCTTGTTGGGCAGCGGCCAGCCCATCGTGTGCTGCACCAGCCCCGGCTGGAATTTTTCTGGAGAGAGCTGCCAGAGTTCCTTGACGCCCAGTCCATATTTTTGGTGGTCACTGTTCTTGTTCAACCCGAACTTGTCGATCAGCGTCTTAGTCAGTGAGCCCCGCGCGCCCTCGCCGAACACCGTGTACTTGGCGCGCAGCTCCATGCCGCGGGTGAAGTCGTCGCGCGGCTCGCCCGAGCGGGAGATGCCGAGGTCGCCCGTCGCCACGCCCTGCACCGTGCCGCGGTCGTCGTAGAGCACTTCCGAGGCCGGGAAGCCCGGATAGATCTCGACGCCGAGCCCCTCGGCCTGGGCACCCAGCCACTTCACGGTGTTGGACAGCGAGCCGACGAAGTTGCCGTGGTTCGACAGGAGCTTGGGGAAGAACAGGTTCGGCATCGTCACGCCGCTGTTCTTCGTCAGGAACAGGAACTCGTCGCGCTCCACCGCGGTCTTGAGCGGGCGGTCCGGGTCGTCGCGCCATTCGGGCAGCAGGGTGTCGAGGCCGAGCGGATCGACCACCGCGCCGGACAGGATATGCGCGCCGACCTCGCCGCCCTTCTCGACCACGACGACGGAGACTTCCTCGCCCTTCTGCGCGGAGAGCTGCTTGAGGCGGATCGCGGCGGCGAGCCCGGCCGGGCCGGCGCCCACGATCACCACGTCGAAATCCATGCCTTCGCGTTCGGGCAGCGCCATCCTGGTTCCTCCTGTGGTATGCCGGGCGCCGACGCGCTCTTGACGGCCCGCTTCAACGGTCTGGATTTCTCTCAATCGATTCCAAGGTAGGAAGGCAAGCGCGTCCGGGTAGCGGCAGCTCTGCGCGATGATGAAGCATCGCCGTAAAGACGGATTGACCGCGCCCGCATCCGCAAGACCAGGGGCCGCGCACGTCTTCCTGAATACGATATACACGGAACGGATCACCTGCGGCGTTCCGTGGGCGTTGCCCGCCGGGCGGCGACACGCCACATGGGGATCATGAGTCCGAGCCATCCCG
This sequence comes from Methylorubrum subtropicum, assembly GCF_038442325.1. NCBI lineage: Bacteria > Pseudomonadati > Pseudomonadota > Alphaproteobacteria > Hyphomicrobiales > Methylobacteriaceae > Methylorubrum > Methylorubrum subtropicum. The sequence continues at coordinate 550,850 of NZ_JBBXMW010000001.1, forward strand.
AGCAAGACGCCAGGGCCGACCTGATCTCCTACCTCGACTTCCACGTCGAGGCGGGCGTGGACGCGGCCCTGGACGAGCAGCCGCACGACCGCTTCGGCGAGGCCGAAGGCCCCGCCCCGCAGCGCGAGCCGGCACCCCGTCGCGCGCCGCCCCCCGCGCCGGCACGGGACGAAGCGCCGGGTGACGACCGCTTCCGGCGCGAGCTGCCGAGCCGCGAGGCTCCCCCGAAGGAGCCGCCCCGCACCTACGGCAACGCGGCCTCCGCCAAGCCGAACGAGGCCGCCGACGACGCCCGCGCGCGGGCGGCGCAGATGCAGACGCTCGAAGATCTGGAGGCGCTGCTGCGCGGCTTCGAGGGCTGCGGCCTGCGCTTCACGGCGAAAAACCTCGTGTTCGCCGACGGCAATCCGCAGGCGCGGGTGATGTTCGTCGGCGAGGCGCCGGGCGCCGACGAGGACCGCATCGGCAAGCCGTTCATGGGCCGCTCGGGCCAGCTCCTCGACCGGATGATGGCGGCGATCGGCCTCGACCGGACGGGGGCCTACATCACCAACGTCGTGCCCTGGCGCCCGCCGGGCAACCGCAACCCGACCCCGCAGGAGATCTCGATCTGCCGGCCGTTCATCGAGCGGCAGATCGAACTCGCCGACCCCGAACTCCTCGTCTGCCTCGGCGCCCCGGCGACCCAGACGCTGACGGGCACCAAGGACGGCATCCTCAAGGCGCGCGGGCGCTTCTACCCGTATCGCTTGAGCGACGGGCGCGAGATCAAGGCGCTCGCCACCCTCCATCCGGCCTACCTGCTGCGCCAGCCGGTGCAGAAGCGCCTCGCCTGGCGCGACTTCCGCATGCTGAAAGCGGCCCTCGACGGGAACCGCTAGAGCCGTTTAAGCGGAACCGTACCGTCCGCGGATTCATTCTACAGGGCAGCCGCGCCCGCGGGCGAAGAGGGTAAGGGAGCGCCATGCGCTGGGATGACTTTCGCGCCTCCGACAACGTCGAGGACCGGCGCGGCGAGGGCGGCGGAGGCGGCGGCTTCGGCTTCCCCGGCGGCGGCGCGGGGGGCCTCGGCATCGGCGCCATCGTCATCGTGCTCATCATCTCCTGGGTCACCGGCATCAATCCGGCGATCCTGATGGGCGGCGCCGAGCAGATCACCGGCGGCGGACGCCCGCGCGAGGAGCGTGTCGATCCCGACACCCAGGCCAAGCGCCGTCAGGCCCCGACCGACCAGACCGGCCAGTTCGCGGCCAAGATCCTCGGCAACACCGAGGACGTGTGGAAGGAAATCCTGCCGAACCAGACCGGGCGGCAATACACGCCGACCACGATGGTGCTCTACCAGGGCGGCACCCGCTCCGGCTGCGGCCAGGCGCAGGCCGCGATGGGCCCGTTCTACTGCCCGCTCGACAAGAAGGTCTATCTCGACACGAGCTTCTTCAAGGAGATGCAGCAGAAGTTCGGCGTGAAGGGCGATTTCGCCTACGCCTACGTCATCGCCCACGAGGTCGGCCACCACGTGCAGGACGTGCTCGGCATCCTCGGCAAGGTCGACAGCCGCAAGCAATCCGCGGGCAGCGAGCGCGAGGCCAACCAGCTCTCCGTGCGCGTCGAGCTGATGGCCGATTGCCTCGCGGGCGTCTGGGCCAAGAACTCCAACGACCGCTGGAACTCGCTCGACCAGAGCGACATCCAGGAGGCGCTGAACGCCGCCAGCGCCATCGGCGACGACAAGCTGCAGGAGAAGGCGCAGGGCTACGCCGTGCCGGACTCGTTCACCCACGGCTCGTCCGAGCAGCGGATGCGCTGGTTCCTCACCGGCTACAAGAGCGGGCAGACGAAGTCGTGCGACACGTTCCGGGCGGCGCGGAACTGAGAGCCCGTTCGATTCGGCCCTTCGACCGAGCGGGCTCGATACGACGATCGATCCACCCCTCATCCTCATCCTGAGGTGCGGAGCGAAGCGTAGCCTCGAAGGAGGGCTCCAGGGATCGCGCGTCTACTGGAGCCCTCCTTCGAGGCCGCTTCGCGGCACCTCAGGATGAGGGGGTAGGGTTGGACGAACCGGCCAACAGACTCTCACATGATCCCGATATCCCGGCAGACCGGGAGCTCCTTCTTCGCTTCGTCCGGTCGCGGCGTCTCGACCTGGGACGGCGCCGAGAGGGGCGCCTTGGGCGGCGGATCGAAGCGCAGCGGCAGGATCGCGGTGATCGGCAGCCTGATGTCCGGGGGCGGGGGCGGGGCGGGCGTCGAACTCTCCACGGCGGCGAGCGCGGCGCGGTCGAACACCATCACGCCCGAACTCTGCTCGATGTTGACGTCGCTCAGGGCGCCGTTCGCGCCGACATTGAACACGACCCGCGCCGTCCTCGGCGAATCCGGCCGGCCCGGCCCATGCGGATAGACCAGATGGCAGCGGATGTGTTCGGCGAGGCTGCGCCGCCATTCGTCGAACGTCTCGGCCGAGGCCGGCCCGTTCGACGCCAGCATGAGAATCGCGAGTGGGACGGAGAGAGCCTTGATCATGGTGCCGATCGCCGATGGAAAGCCACGATCCTAGAGCCGTGCCCGACCCCGTAGGGTCGGATCACGCCTCTAAAACCTTACTTGTTATATTGTAATATGAGGTTCCAATTTCGAAACCGTCCGACAAGAGGCCGAAACCAAGAGATGATCTGATATTTTCTATGACTACTCTCCCTTAAAGACGGTGAGCTTGCTTTCACGGAGTGAATTTTTGCTAAAGAACTATGCCTCTTTTTCGTGCAATAACCATGCATCGGCCAGCCACAATAGATAAAAATGCCAAAGGGGGTCCAGCAAGAACTCCAAAGATTGGCCGCGGATTGCCACTATAAAAGAAATCTTCAATTATACTAGGATACCTTAGAAACATAATGAAGATCCATATCAATTGCCCTATCAGCATGACGGGGAAGATAAAAAAACAAAATAAATATTTATTGTATTCTCTTGATCTCAGCACAAAGTATCTATATATGTAATGGAAATTACTTCTAAGATAGGTTAAGGGCCAATAGATAAGGGGTATCAAGATTGTAGGCAGAGCAATCTCAGCTATAAATAAAAAATCTATATCCGGTCGCCGATGCTGTGCATATCTTGCTATGTAAAGGAGCAGAAATGCACCACCCATGACGGCAAAAATGCGCCCGAACGCACTATCGAGATGCCCTCTTGCCCTCTTGGATGATCGAACCTTGGCATCGTTTGACATCGCCGCTTTTCTTTCGACCTTGCTACACGTGCACTGGGCCAAATCTGAGCAATCATACCATCCGGTTCCGGAGCGAAAGCTAAGGTTTCCGCTTCGTTTTCTGTCGTTCTCGACAGAGCAACTGTTGCCAGTCACGCCTATCCACACAGGCGCGGACTTTGCGCATCGAATCTATCCGATCGGCAGCACATCGAGTATTTCCATGATGCTATCATCGAACAGCGGCCATTCGACGATAAGCATGTTGTGCCGTTGCATGGCATCGGCGGCCGGTAGCCCGTCGAGGGCGGCCCTGCGTGACCGCGAGATCGTCGGCACGGCTTGGTGATCGACGAGAGTCATCACCTGGGACGAGGCCGGCCAACGCCATCGCCGGAACCGAGACGATCCTACGCGCCGAACCGGCCATGATGCAGTCTCCCCGACAACCCGTGGTCTTCCGATCGGACGAAGGACAACAAGCATCTATCCCCACGTGTGCGAAAGCCGTCTAATCCCGCCATACAAGCAAGTTTTCGTGAAATGGGGCTTTACCGCCACGCTCCGGACTGGCTGAGCTGAAACCTCGGCCTCACGGGCCGACGAAGGCCGTCATCCGAGGCTCGGGAGGGAAGCCCATGTTGATCACGCGCGGTATCCTGGCGGCGGCCGGACTGGTGTTGAGCGCGGGCTGCGCGGCAGCCGCCGCCCCGCCGACATGGCAGGGCACGCTCTACGTCAGCGCGGTCAACGCGGCCTGCACCAACGCCACGGTCGCTGCGGTCGGCGATTACTGGACCATCGAGTACCGGCCCAAGATCGCGACGACCGACCCGGCGGATGCGTTCCACATCCTCGGGCCCCGCTCGTCGATGCTGATGACCACGGCCAACAGCAACGGCAAGTTCGGCGCGACCGGTCTCTACAACGCCACCTGGGTCGATGGCTTCGCGCGCAGCGTCACGGTCGGCCCGACTTCCGCGAACACGGCCGCGGTGGCGCTCACCTTGCCGGCGGGCGTCAGCACGGTCACGGCGACGACGCGCTTCGTCGTCATCAAGGCGACGATCGGCAACTGGTTCGAGCGCAACACCCAGAATGCCGGCTGCACCGTGACGTTCGACGCGGCCCTGATCCGGCGGGTCGATTGATCGGGAGCGGCGCCGCCCCGCAGGCGGCCCTACTCCACCCGCACCCAGCCCTGCGGCATCAGCCGTTCCTGCGGCCGGAACTTGGCCTTGTAGTCCATCTTGCGGGAGCCATCGACCCAGTAGCCGAGATAGAGATACGGCAGGCCGAGCGCCCGGGCGCGGCGGATGTGGTCGAGGATCATGTACGTCCCGAGCGACCGGTCGGCCATCCGGGGGTCGTAGAACGAGTAGACCATCGACAGGCCGTCGGCGAGGACGTCGGTGAGGCAGACGGCGACCGGGGCGCCGACGCCGCGGCCGTGGATCGCGGAGTCGGGGCCCCGCTCGCGGTAGACCACGAGATGGGTGTCGACGTGGCTGTCCTCGATCATCATGGCGTAGTCAAGCACGGTCATGTCGACCATGCCGCCGTCGCCGTGGCGGGCGTCGAGGTAGCGGCGGAACAGGGCGTATTGCTCCGAGGCCGGGCGGTTCGGCTCCGGCGTGCCGATGAGGCCGGCATTGCGCTGCATCACCCGGCGCTGGCTGCCGGTGATGGAGAAGTCCTCGACCACCACCCGCACCGAGACGCAGGCGCGGCAGGTCTCGCAGGCCGGGCGGTAGGCGATGGTCTGCGAGCGGCGGAAGCCGCCCTGGGTCAGGATCTCGTTGAGGTCGCGGGCGCGGCGCCCGACGAGGTGGGTGAACACCTTCCGCTCCTCCTGGCCCGGCAGATAGGGGCAGGGGGAGGGGGCCGTCAGATAGAACTGCGGGGTGTCGCGCGGATGGCTGGTCACGCTGGAAAGGCTCGCCCTCGGGGCCGGCGGCACGAGCGACCGCACCGCCGGAAGCCAATGTAGCGGGATCGCGGCGGCGCTCAACTGGGATGATGGGAAAGGATGAGGCAATCGCGCGATTCGAGCGATTGCGCCGCATGGGCGGGGGCGGGGCGCGCCCCCGCGAGGGTTAGACCCGCACGACGGCGAGCCCGAGCAGCACGTCGTGGCCGAGGCGCCGGTCGGCGCGCACGAGGCCGAACAGGATGTCGAGGCACCACAGGAGGAAGGTCGAGATCGCCACGTAGAACAGCAGCGCGTGGACCGCCGCGGTCAGCATGTCGACGGGGCGCCCGCTCTCGGGGGCCACCACCCGCAGGCCCACCATCCGCATGCCGATGGTGCTCTGCTTCGAGCCGCCGACGGTGATGGCGCTGTAGAGGATGCCGCTGATGCCGAGGACCGGGAACAGCGTCCAGCCGAGGCCGAAGGTGACGATACCGACGAAGAAGATCGCCGTGCCGAGGATCGCGGTGAAGACGAGGATGAACAGGAGGTCGAGCAGGTAGGCGACCGCCCGCCCGCCGAGGCTCGCCCGGACATACGGCACCGGCACGCCGCCATAGGGCGGATAGCCGGCGGGGTCGGTGTAGCCCGGCCGGGGGTCGAAATACGGGTTCGTCATGCCGGGGCTCCGCAGTGATGGAGAAACATACCCATGAGGTGGGGGCCGTGGCCGGCGCTGCAAGGGAGTCCGAGCATCGGCCCGAAAGGTGGGAACCGGCTTTCGGAAAAGCCGATGCGACACAACGACTGAGAATCGTCAGCGTTTGGCCGCGCCGTCGGAGGATTTGCCCGGATCGGCCGCCTCGGCGTCCGGCGTCTCCAGGAAGTAGCGCCGCAGCAGGTAGAGCGAGGCGCCGTTGACCGGTCCGCGCTCGGTGGTCAGCCCGGTCATCTCGGTGCCGGGGCCGAAGGCGCAACCGAGGAAGCGCACGCGGGCCTCCTCGCCCTTGAGGAGCGCGCCGCCGGCGTCGGCCAGCCGGTAATCGACGCGCACGCTGCGGGGTCCCGCGCCGGGGCCGACCCGCAGCAGCCGCGCCGTGGTGCCCTCGGGCACGAGCGCGGGCAGGGCGCGGCGGCACAGGGCGGCGCGGCGCGCGTCGGTGGCGGTGTCGCAACCGAATCCGGCGGCGAGCCAGCCCAGCGCGAGGCCGAGGGCCAGAAGCGCCCGCCGGGCCGCGGGGCTCAAGGGGAGGCGCCGCGTCAGAGGCCCGCGCGCAGGCGCTCGGCGACGCGGGGCGCGTAGTAGGTCAGCACCCCGTCGGCGCCCGCGCGCTTGAAGGCGAGCAGGCTCTCGGTCATGGCGCGGTCCCCGTCGAGCCAGCCGTTGCGGGCGGCGGCCTCGATCATCGCGTACTCGCCCGACACCTGATAGGCGAAGGTCGGCACGCCGAACTCCGTCTTCACCCGGGTGATGATGTCGAGATAGGGCAGGCCCGGCTTCACCATCACCGAATCGGCGCCCTCGGCCACGTCGAGGGCGACCTCGCGCAGGGCTTCCGCCGCGTTGCCGGGGTCCATCTGATAGGTGCGCTTGTCGCCCACCAGCGCCGCCTTGGTGCCGATGGCGTCGCGGAACGGCCCGTAGAAGGCGGAGGCGTACTTGGCCGCATAGGCCATGATCTGCACGTCGCGGAATCCCGCCCGGTCGAGCCCGGTGCGGATCGCGCCGACGCGCCCGTCCATCATGTCGGAGGGCGCGATGATGTCGGTGCCGGCCTCGGCCTGGATCAGGCTCTGCTCGACCAGCACCGCCACCGTCTCGTCGTTGAGGATGGCGCCGTCCTCGATCAAGCCGTCATGGCCGTGGCTGGTGTAGGGATCGAGGGCGACATCGGTCATCACGCCGATCTCGGGGACCGCCTTCTTCACCGCCCGCACCGCCCGGCAGACGAGGTTCTCGCGGTTCAGCGCCTCGGAGCCGGTGGGGTCGCGCAAGCTCGGCTCGGTGTAGGGGAAGAACGAGATCGCCGGGATGCCGAGGCGCGCCGCCCGCTCGGCCTCGCGCACGGCCTCGTCGACGCTGAGGCGCTCGACGCCCGGCATGGAGGCGATCGGCTCGCGCCGGCCCGTGCCCTCAATGACGAAGAGCGGCCAGATCAGATCGTCCACGGTGAGCGTATGCTCGCGCACGAGGCGGCGCGACCACTCGGCCTTGCGGTTGCGGCGTGGGCGCTGGGTCAGGCTCAGGGGCCCGGCGCCGGGCGCGGCCTCCCGCGCGGTCTCGACGGCGAGCGGACGCGGTTCGTTCGACATGGGCGGCTCCGAAACATTCGGGTGAGCGGGCAGGGGCCTAGCACATCCCGAATCACCCCCGAAAGCCGTCATCGCCGCAGGGCGGGGGACGTGTCGGGCCCGCCGATTGACGCCCTCGCCCGGACTTCGTCTAAGACACGCGTCACACGGACCCGAGCCTCTCATGGCAAGTCCGCCCGATCCCATCCTCCCCCTCATCCTGAGGTGCCGCAGCGAAGCGGAGGCCTCGAAGGAGGGTTCCAGGGATCGCTGAGACTTCTGGAGCCCTCCTTCGAGGCTGCTCACGCGGCACCTCAGGATGAGGGGGTTGGCTGGGATGAGGGGTTGCGTGGGACGGTCGAAGCCAATCGGGCGGGGTTGAGAAAGGATCGGCATGGCGGACGCGGCGGAGCCCGAGATCACGTTCGAGCGGCGCGGGGCGGCGGGGATCGTCACCCTGGCGCGGCCGAAGGCGCTCAACGCCCTCACCCTGCCGATGGTCGAGGCGATGCACCGGCAGCTCCGGGCCTGGGCCGACGACGCGAGCGTCACCCGCGTCGCGGTGCGGGGGTCGGGGGGCCGCGCCTTCTGCGCGGGCGGCGACATCCGCCGCATCCACGCGCTCGGCCAGGCCGGGCGGCTCCCCGAGGTGATGGCCTTCTGGCAGGCGGAATACCTGCTCGACGCCACCGTGAAGACCTACCCCAAGCCCTTCGTCGCCCTGATCGAGGGCATCGTCATGGGCGGCGGCGTCGGCATCTCGCTGCACGGCGACGTGCGGGTCGCGGCCGAGACTTACAGCTTCGCCATGCCGGAGACCGGCATCGGCTTCTTCCCCGATATCGGCGCGACCTACGCGCTGCCGCGCCTGCCCGGCCGCACCGGCGCCTATCTCGCGCTCACCGGCAACCGCATCGGGGCGGGGGACGCGCTTCAGGTCGGGCTCGCGACCCACTCGGTCCGGGCCGAGGATTTCGGGGGGTTGCTCGATGCGCTCGCCGAGGGCGGCGACATCGCCGAAACGCTGTCCGCGTTCGCCGCGCCCGCGCCGGAGACCGGCCCGCTGACGCTTGAGCGCGCCACCATCGACGCCTGCTTTTCCGCCGACACGGTGGCGGACATCCTTGAACGCCTCGACGCGGACGGCTCGGACTTCGCCAAAAAAACCGCGGCGACGATCCGCACCCGCTCGCCCACCAGCCTCACCATCGCGCTGGCGCAGATGCAGCGGGGGCCGTCCTTGAGCTTCTCCGAAGCGATGCGCGCCGAGTACCGGCTGTGCGGGCAGGTGATGCGCGGCCCCGACTTCTACGAGGGCGTGCGCGCCGTCATCGTCGACAAGGACAACCGGCCCGATTGGCGCCCGCCGACGCTGGAGGCGGTGGACCTCGCGGCGATCGAGGCGGCCTTCGCGGACGAGGGGGCGGACATCCCCCGCTTCGACGGCAGCGAGGGACCGCGGCCATGAGGGCGCTCGCCAAGGTCGGCACGACGCGCGACGGGCGCGGGCGCCCGAGCGCGGGCTCGGGTCCGGTCGATCGCATCGAGGAGGCGGCGCCGCGCCAGCAGACCCGCTGGGACGTGGTGCTGGTCTGGTTCATGCGCATCACCGCGCTCGCCTGGGTCGCCAAGGGGCTCGCCACCTGGGGCCAGATCCTCGATCTGTGGCCGGGCGCGACGCCCTTCGCCGAACTCTCCGCCGGGCGGCAGGCGGCGATCGTCTACTTCGCGGTGATCGATTTCGTGGCCGCGGTCGGGCTGTGGCTGACCAGCGCCTGGGGCGGGGTGGTCTGGCTGCTCGCCGCCACCTCGGCGCTGACGCTCGCCGCGCTGACGCCGCAGCTCCTGCCGATGTCGGCGCCGCTCATCGCAGTGCAGGCAAGCATCGTGGCGATTTACTTCGTGTTATCCTGGCTCGCCGCGCGCGATGTTGGCTGAACGAGCGGTAAAAACGACCGCTTCATTTTGCATTTACCGACAGAAGTAAATCGGAAGTTCATCCTGTCGCTTAAATCGGCTTTCATTCGAGGCCCGTAGGTTCAAGCCCATAAGCGATGCCGGACGAAGCAGCCGGCACGACCCGACAGAGAGGCAAGACCGATGAGCACGAAGGCCGCCAACACCGCCCGCAAGCCCGCCGAGACCGCCGCCCCCGAGACGGGCGCCGCCGGCTCCTACCTCGAGGCCCTGCACCTCGTGGAGCGCCTGCATCGCCGCCTGCTCGACGTGATCAAGGACGAGTTCGACCGCCGCGGTCGCGAGGACGTCAACAGCGTCCAGGCGCTGCTGCTCTACAACATCGGCGACAAGGAGCTGACCGCGAGCGAGCTGCGCTCCAAGGGCTACTATCTCGGCTCGAACGTCTCCTACAACGTCAAGAAGCTGGTCGAGGCGGGCTTCCTCCACCACGCCCGCTCCAAGACCGACCGCCGCTCGGTGCGCATCAGCCTCACCACCAAGGGCCGCGAGATCCACGACGTGATCCAGGGCCTCTACGACAAGCATTCCCGCACGATCCAGCCGATCGGCGGCATCTCCGACGACGATTTCGGCCGCCTCAACCAGTCGCTGACCCGCCTCGAGCGCTTCTGGACCGACCAGATCCGCTACCGCCTCTGAGGCGCGGAAGCGCTCAAGTTCGGCAAGGAGACACAAGTCCGGAACACCGGACTTGTGCGCGCTTCCGGACCGACCAGATCCGCTACCGCCTCTGAGGCGCGGACGCGCTCGAGTTCCGAGGCGCGGAAGCCTCATCCGATCCACGAAGGGGGCGTCCCGTCACGCCCCCTTCGTCGTTTTCCGGCGAGGCAGCAGCGAGCGGAGCCGCGCCAGGGCGGGGCGGCGCTCGGAGAGGTCCGGCGTCGCGAGGCCGTGCTTCAGGCGCTCCTGCGCGACCTGGGCGATGTGGGTGGCCAGACGCCGGGGGTCGGCGCCGACGCATTCCGCCTGCTCGATGCGCTCGGCGCGGACGAAGTCGTGCAGGTCGAAGCCGCCCGGCTCGGCGTAGCCGAGCCGCACGAGGTCGTCGTACACCGCCGACGGATCGACCATGTAGGACAGCGAGTTGGGCCCGGCCCGCCGCTCGGGATCGTGATGGATGCGGAACAGGCCCGACTGGCGCCCGATCACATCGGTCGGGCGGCGCAGGCGCGGGTCGAGATGCGGCCGCAGGGGGATGTCGCCCCCCGGCCGCCGCAGGAGGATCGTGACCCGCTCCGCCGACAGGGCGGCCGTGACCTCGGCGAGATGGACTGCGCTGCCCTCCGTGAAGACGATCTCGCGCGCCGCCTTCAGGAGCCGGATCTGCGCCGCGAGGGGGTATCGCTCCGGCTGGATGGCGTGGAAGCCGCGCCGGGCGAGACGGGCGGCGAAGTAGCCTTCCCCCATCAGGCTGCCGCTGTGCAGATGGCGCCGCCCGAAGAACAGCCGCTCGTGGGTCTTCAGGTCGGCCGGGGCGCGATCGAGGAAGTCGGCTTCGACCCGCCGGAGCCGCTCCGGATACCAGGGCTCCGGCCCGCTCCCGAGCACGCTGCCGGGCTCGGCGAAATGCACGGCCTCGACCGTCGTCGGCGTATCGATGATGCGGATTCGGTCGCGCGCGATCCCAAAGCTGCGGCAGATCTCGAAGAAGTAGTCCGGATGCGCCGGGCGGGCGTTGGCGAGCACCAGGGGGAAGATCACCCCGTCGGTGTGAATCGCCGGATCATAGGCCCAGAGCCGGATGATCGCATCGACCAGGACATGCCCGAAATGGTGATAGAGGGGCCCGCCGTAGAGATAGCGGCCGGGCAACCGCGCCCGCGGCGCGTCGAGCACGTCCTCGGGGAAGGTATCGAGGAGCCGCGTCTTGCCGGCGCCGCTACGAATCCGGCCATGCACCGGAATCCGGTCGATCGCCGGACCGCCGACCCAGTGGCGCGTGTAGGGGAGAACGGGCAGGTCGCTGACGAGCGTCGGGGGCGACGGTTCGGACATGCCCGCCTGAGACCACAGCCCGCCCCCCCGTGCAAGCCGCGGGACCGCTGCCCGGCCCAAACGAAAGGGGCGCCGCCCTCGTCAGGCGACGCCCCCGATCACCGGTGAAGTCCGGCGACGACCTTCTTAGTTGAAGGTGTCGATCTCGGCGGACTCGTAGGAGGTGACTTCCATGCCGACGCAGATTTCGGCGACGACGGGAGCGGACCACTTCATGACGTTTCTCCTGAATGAATGGGTTGGGGATCACGACCGGCCCGGAGGCCGAAGAACCTTCTTAGTTGAAGGTGTCGATCTCGGCGGACTCGTAGGAGGTGACTTCCATGCCGACGCAGATCTCGGCAACGACGGGAGCGGACCACTTCATGACGTTTCTCCAAAGTTAGCGATGGGTTTCGACGAGACCGGCCCGGAGGCCGGAGACAACCTTAGTTGAAGGTGTCGATCTCGGCGGACTCGTAGGAGGTGACTTCCATGCCGACGCAGATCTCGGCAACGACGGGAGCGGACCACTTCATGGTGTATCTCCTGACAAGGGTTTGAAGACGAGGATCGGTCTCGCGACCGGCCCTGCCTCGAACTGAGGCGGTGCCGTTTTCGTGTCCGGCCCCTCGTGTTCGACGCCCTGGATATAGCCAATCTGTTGGGCGCAATTCAAGCGGGCCCGTCACTTATATTTCTCATAGGGAGGGCGCCGCCAAGCCGGAAAGCAGCCCGATTTCTGGAAAAATCGTGCAGGAACCGAGATATGAGACCACTGAGGCGGCCCCGCAAGCCGGACTCTCGGCGGAGACGGGCTCTGCCTCCTCATAAGACAAACGAGGAAGCGGCCGCGAAAATCCCGACCCGTCGGCGCTGCGGAAAACCGGCGGCATTTGCCAGACCCTCCCGGATTGCATTGCCGCAATGCACCATTTCTCCTAGCTTAAGTTAAGCCCGCTGCTAAGCGTGGCCTGCCGTTTGACGGCCGATTCCTCGTTTCCCGGAGTCCTTTCGCATGTCCCTGACCCGCAGCGCCGCGCTCGCTCTCGCCCTCGTCCTGCCGCTGGCCGCCGGCCCGGCCTTCGCCCAGAAGAGCGCGGTCATCACCGCCTTCGATCCGGACAAGGACGGCACGCTCGACCTCGCCGAGGTCAAGGCCGCAGCCTCCGCCAAGTTCGACGCGCTCGATCCGGACAAGGATGGCACGCTCGACGCCAAGGAGTCCAAGGGCGTGCTGAGCCCGAACCTGTTCAAGAGCGGCGACCCGGACAAGGACGGCACCATCGACAAGGCCGAGTACCTCGCGCTCGTCGAGGCCGTGTTCAAGGACGCCGACCCGGACAACGACGGCACGCTCGACGCCAAGGAGCTGAAGACCAAGCCGGGCAAGGCCCTGGTCAAGCTCATCAAGTAAGTTTTTGTGACTTTGCGGCCGGGGGCTTCGCCCCTGGCCGCGGAGCGTGACTCCGCCGCCCGCACTTGTGATGCCGGGGGCGTTGCGGCAAAGCGGGCGCCGTTCGAGCCCCGAGAGCCGCCCATGCACGACATCCGCGCCGTCCGCGAGAACCCGCAAGGCTTCGACCGCGATCTGGAGAGACGCGGCCTCGCGCCCCTGTCGGCCGAGCTGATCGCCCTCGACGACGCCCGCAAGGGCGCGGTCTCGGCGGCGCAGGCCAATCAGGAGCGGCGCAACGCGCTCTCGAAGGAAATCGGCGGCGCCAAGAAGGCGAAGGACGAGGCCCGCGCCGCGGAGCTGATGGCCGAGGTCGCCCGCCTCAAGGACGAAGCGCCGGGCCTGGAGACCGCGCAAGGAGAGGCCGCCAAGACCCTCGACGAGCGCCTCGCCGCGATCCCGAACCGGCCGAAGGGCGACGTGCCCGAGGGCGCCGACGAGCACGGCAACGTCCTGTATCGCGACTTCGCCTCGTCGCGCGAAAAGCTCACGGAAGGCCGCCAGCATTTCGAGCTGGGCGAGGCCACCGGCCTGATGGATTTCGAGGCCGCCGCCAAGCTCTCGGGCTCGCGCTTCGTGGTGCTCAAGGGTCAGCTCGCCCGGCTGGAGCGGGCGCTGGGGCAGTTCATGCTCGACCTGCATACGGGCGAGCATGGGTATACGGAAGTGGCGCCGCCAATCCTAGTTCGATCGCGCTCGATGTTCGGCACTGCTCAACTTCCTAAGTTTTCAGAAGATCAGTATCTCTCTTATGCAAAAACTACCCTGAATGAGGCGGTTGGAGCGTTCACTGATGACGTAGACGTGGTGAGAAACGCGCGGACAGGTGAGCAGGCGGCGTTTGAGAAGTACTGGCTCGTCCCGACAGCCGAAGTCCCCCTCACCAACCTCGTGCGCGAATCGATCCTCACCGAGGACGAGCTGCCGTTGCGCCTCACGGCCCTCACCCCCTGCTTCCGCGCCGAGGCCGGCGCGGCGGGGCGGGACACCCGCGGCATGCTGCGCCAGCACCAGTTCAACAAGGTCGAACTCGTCTCGATCACGACCCCCGAAAAGTCGGCCGAGGAGCACGAGCGCATGCTGTCCTGCGCCGAAGCGGTCCTCAAAAAACTCGACCTGACCTACCGGGTGATGACGCTCTGCACCGGCGACATGGGGTTCGCGAGCCAAAAGACCTACGACATCGAGGTCTGGGTGCCGGGCCAGCAGACGTACCGGGAAATCTCGTCCTGCTCGGTCTGCGGCGATTTCCAGGCTCGGCGCATGGGCGCGCGCTTCCGGGCGAAGGAGGGGAAGGCGGTCAATTACGTCCACACTCTCAACGGCTCGGGCGTCGCGGTCGGCCGCGCGCTGATTGCCGTGATGGAGAACTACCAGAACCCCGACGGCAGCATCACGGTCCCGTCGGCGCTCGCGCCCTACATGGGCGGCCTCACCCGGATCGAGGGACCGAACCACTGATGCGCATCCTGGTCACCAACGACGACGGCATCCACGCGCCGGGCCTGGAGACGCTGGAGGGCATCGCCCGCGCTTTGAGCGACGACGTGTGGGTGGTCGCGCCCGAAACCGACCAGTCGGGCGTGTCGCACTCGCTCTCGCTCAACGATCCGCTGCGCCTGCGCCAGATCGCGGAGAAGCGGTTCGCCGTGAAGGGCACGCCGTCGGACTGCATCATCATGGGCGTGGCCCATCTGCTGAAGGACCACCGGCCCGATCTGGTGCTGTCGGGGGTCAACCGCGGCCAGAACGTCGCCGAGGACGTGACCTATTCGGGCACCATCGCGGGCGCCATGGAGGGTACCATCCTCGGCATCCGCTCGATCGCGCTCAGCCAAGCCTACGGCGCGGGCGGGCGCAGCCAGATCAAATGGACCTGCGCCGCCGCGCACGGGCCGCGGGTGATCCAAAAGATTCTGGAGACGGGGATCGAGCCCGGCATCGTCGTCAACGTCAATTTCCCGGATTGCGAGCCGGACGAGGTCGCCGGCATCGCGGTGTCGTCCCAGGGGCGGCGCAATCAGGAACTCCTGCGCATCGACGCCCGGCAGGACGGGCGCGGCAACCCGTATTTCTGGCTCGCCTTCGCCAAGGCGCGGTTCGAGCCCGGCAACGGCACCGACCTGAAGGCCATCGCCGAGAACCGCATCGCGGTGACGCCGCTGCGCCTCGACCTCACCGACGAGCCGGAGCTGACCCGCTTCGCCAAGGCGTTCGAGGCGTAGGATGGCCGGGCCCGAGGATGAAGCGGGCCTGAGCCGGATCGGCAACGCCGCCTTCGTGCTGGCGCTCCGCGAGCGCGGGGTGCGCGACACCGCCGTGCTGCGGGCGATGGAGCAGGTGCCGCGCGAGGCCTACGCGCCGCCGGCGTTGCGCGAATACGCGCGGCGCGACATCGCCCTGCCGCTGCCGCACGGGCAGACCATGACGGCGCCGTCCGTCGCCGCGGCCATGCTCGGCGCCCTCGACATGGTGCAGGGCGCCCGCGTGCTGGAGGTCGGCACCGGCTCAGGGTACGTCACCGCCCTGCTGGTGCGGCTGGGCGCGGGCCACGTGCGCAGCCTGGAGCGCTACGCGACCCTCGCCCGCGCCGCCCGCGACCGGTTGGGCGCCAACCTCAACGACGCCACGGTGGAGGCCGCCGACGGGCTCGCGCCCGGCGGGACCGAGCGGCAGAGTTTCGACCGCATCCTGATCAACGGCGGCGTGGGGGCGATCCCGCCGCACCTGCTCGCCGCGCTGAACCCCGGCGGGCGGCTGGTGGCCGGGCTGTGGAGCGGCCGGGGCTGCCGACTCGTGACGCTGATCCGCGACGGCGAGGGCGCGCCGACGCGCCTCGACGGGCCGGTTCTCCGGCTCGGGCCGATGACGCCGGGCCGGGCGCAGATGGCCTGAACCGCGGCCTGAACGCCGCAAAGCATCGCGCGAACGCACGAAACCGCATCGCAGCGGAGCCACGGGAACGGATGCTTAACCTGAATCCCGTTTGAATGTCCGCATCAGGTTGCGTCAGGTGGAACGGGTGCGTCGATGCGGGTTCGGGGTTCGGTTCTGGGCTTGAGGACGGTGTCGCGCTTCGCCCTCATCGCCGTCATCGGTGGCGGTCTCGCCGCCTGCTCTTCGGACGCCTCGCGGCTGGGCGATCCCTTCGGCAACCCGTTCGCCGGGTTGATGGGCGGCGAGCCCGCCGCCACGGGCAGCCTCGGCAACGGGGAGGGGGAGGCCGACATGGCGCCCTCGCCCGCGATCCGCACGCCGCGGGTCCAGTCGCAGGCGCTGCCCGCGCCGAACCTCTCGCCCCGCCCGCTGGCGATCGGCCCGAGCCCGACGACCACCGCCACCCGCGTGGTCTCGGCCGAGGCCATGAGCGCGACCGGCGGTGCCGTCTCCGGCATGAACCCGTCGGCCTTAGGCCAGAATTCTGCCATGACCCCGCGCGCCGCCTCGCCGGTGCCGGCGCCCAAGCTCCAGTTCGGCAAGCCGGCGGACAAGCTCGCCGAGAAGAAGGCCGAGGCCGCCGCCAAGGCCGCGGAAACCAAGGCCGCCGCCGAGGCGAAGGCCGCGGAAGCCCGCCGCGAGGCCGAGCGGCAGGTCGCCGCCGCCAAGATCGCCGAGGCCAAGGCGGCCGAGAAGGCCGCCGTCGCCAAGGCCGCGGAATCGAAGAAGCTCGCCGACGTGAAGAAGGCGGTCGAGGCCAAGAAGCTGGCCGAAGCCGAGGCCAAGAAGGCGGAGGCGAAGCTCGCGGACGCCAAGAAGCACGTCCGCCCGGGCCAGTCTGCCAAGGCCGAGACCAAGGAGACGGCCAAGGCCGATCCGAAGGCCGAAGCCAAGCGCACCGCCGATGCGGAAGCCGCCCGCAAGGCGGAAGCCGAGGCCAAGGCCGCCAAGGCGGACGCAGCCAAGAAGCTCGCCGAGGCCAAGGCCGCGGAGACCGCAGCCAAAGCCGCCGCCGCCAAGGAAGCGAAGGAGGCCAAGGAAGCCAAGCAGGCCGCCCCCACGCCCGTGAAGGTCGCGAGCGCCGACGCCGCCGTCCCGGCGCCCGCCCCCGCGGCGGAGTCCGCCGAGTCGTTCCGCTGGCCGGCCAAGGGCCGCGTCATCAACGGCTACGGCTCGGGCAACGAGGGCATCAACATCGCGGTGCCCGAGGGCACGCCGGTCAAGGCGGCCGAGGACGGCACCGTGGCCTATGCGGGCTCGGACGTGAAGGGCTACGGCAAGCTGGTGCTGGTGCGGCACAACAACGGCTACGTCTCGGCCTACGCCCATAACGGCGAACTCGACGTGCGCCCCGGCGAAAAGGTGAAGCGCGGCCAGACGATCGCCAAGTCCGGCGCCACCGGCAACGTCACCTCGCCGCAGCTGCACTTCGAGATCCGCAAAGGCGCGACCCCGGTCGACCCGATCCCCCACCTCGCCAGCAATTGATTTTTCGGGATTTGCGAAAAACGAAGCGGCGGCTCCGGGAGGGGCCGCCGCTTTTCGTTTGGGCGTCTGTCGGACCGGTCGATCCAACCCGATCCCCTCATCCTGAGGTGCCCCTTGCCGCGGCAGGGGGCCTCGAAGGAGGGCTCCAGGGATCGCGCGATCCGCTGGAGCCCTCCTTCGAGGCCGCTGACGCGGCCCCGGAG